>NZ_MTKN01000032.1 GCF_001975825.1 [Flexibacter] sp. ATCC 35208 | reverse complement strand
TTCCACAAACCGGTAGGTGGCAGGTTGAACGATCATTCGCGTGGCTGAATTTTTTCAGAAGGTTAGATAAGGATCATGAAAGGCTACCTGAATCATCTGTTGCATTCATCCAGGTAGCTTTCATTAATATACCTCTAAAATGAGTCGTTTGGAATTTTAAACATGTTCTTAGTTTCAGTTTGTTCCTTATCTAACTGTAAACCTAAAAACTCGAAAAGATATGGGTCCTTAATAAAATGCGCAGCCTCTGTTGAATTATGTACTGGAAGTTTAAGCATTCTTCCCAAATATTGACTATCAACGTTACGTTGTAAAGTACGGCTATTCCAATTTCCTTCAATAGCGCAATTAACCAGCAGAGGACTAAGTGACTGATTATCAATCCCACATATAATCCTGTAATGAGTCCAACTCAATTCAGGACGCACTGTGTCCCAAATCGAAAATGCCAGAAAAAAATTTCGCATATTTCTCAAGTTACTCTCATCAAACCCCTTTCCGAATTCCAATGTTAGTTTGGTTACAAGATTTTTCAGGACTGCCTTTCCATATGCAGCACGATTTTTTCCATCCTGTTCATCTTCAATAATGAGTTTCGCAATTTCCCAATACGTTTTTAACAATATTGTATTGGTGCTCTTATAAATAGTTTTCCTTGCATCTGCTATTATCCTGGCAATGGCATCATACAAAGTGTAATTGAAATTTTCAATAGCTTGACTCATCTATTACAATAGTTTTAGGCCCGACTGCTAAATTCAAACATTGATATAATATCTAACAAATTTATTTTATTTATTACCAACTATCAAGGAAAATAAAAAAAAACAAACTCATAAACAATTGAAAATCAAATATATTTTTACTAATTCAGATTGAACATATTCACTCCAGTTCAATAAGGGATTGATTATCGAAAAGAGGATCATTTAAATCGAGTCTAAATGATTCCTGATTTTTTCTTACACATCATCACTGTTGGAAGGTCACCTGCCAGATCGGAATGTCGTTGATCATTACCATCTAACCCAATTTGATGAGCCCAGTTTCCCATATCCCTAGTTAGGATACCATTACTTATGGCTTCATTTATTCTTACACATAAACTCCCATCAATAAATCCCAACTCTTTTAGCATAGCATCTACAAAACTTGAAGTTTATTCTCTCCCCAAGTAGAAAAAGCATCCAAATATTTAGACTTAGAATTTATTCTGTTCGCGAAAGGCGATGAGGTAGATACCTACTTGTCTCCATTTTTTGAAGTTTCAAAGCCAATACTTACGTGCCTACCCGAACAGGTCCTTTTGGGGCTATATCAGGTCGTGAGGAATGGATCTCGGTTACGTCTTGACCCTCAGGCAGCATCTCAGTAGTGTGGGATTGGGCTGGAGCCTGAATGCAGGAGGTATGATTTGCATTGTAGAACTTTGGGTTGTGTTTTGATAAGTTACTTTAGCAAACGAATTGGGCTTCTTTTTCAAATAGGAATTAAACTAAAACCTTCCGTTTACACTGAAGTAGCCAATACACCATCCGCAGCCTTATTACCCCAGTAAAACGCCTCTTCAAATATAGAAATCCCACTCAGATCTGAATGGGCAAACAAGATATTCTTATGCTTACTCTCCCGCGCAGCCGCTATGTTCGCCCCCGTTATAAATCCAACTGTAGGGCGAATCATACCATGCCCCCATATCCATACTTCAATGTCCTTAATGAGCGCGTGAACTCCAGGATGTGCTACTTCCATATCATCAGTTATCAATTTCACCCATTGCTCATGTGGCAAATTCAATGCATATCTACGGGAATCAGCAGGCGGCAGGTGATCCAGCGGCAGGTAATATGTCAGCACCTGCTGTGTAGGGGCCTCCAATGTTAAGCGCTGATGCTGTGCATTTACATAGCCCAAGGAACGACTTTTGTAAAAAACGTTGTCCCAGCACAATTGGAACCCTTTTGAATCAGATAACGGATCGAGGGTAATATTAGCTACCAACCACGGTGAATAGTTGAAATTATGATCGTAATCACCATCCGGTAATAACCGATGCGTAACGAACTGCGGTGTTGCCATGATACAGGTGTTAGCAATGATTCGTTTTGTAGTACCTGTTTTTACATTCAGGTAATCGACCCATACTTTATCACCGGCAGGTGTTACTTTATATGCCAGACTATCAGTCTGGATACGCTCTCCTATAATATCACTCATCTTTTTCACCAGGTGTCCATTCCCTTCCGGCCAGGTAAGCACCGCAGCATTATCTGCATTGGCAGCCTTGCCCTTGCGGGAAGCAAAATAATGAATACCTGCCCATGCACTTATTATCTCTATACCAGCCCCATAATCATCCCGGCAACAATAATCCAGATACCAGTAAATTTCTTCTGAATGATACCCCTCATGCTGCAGATATACTTTCATTGAGATATTATCCAGCGCCTGTGTTTCCGGATCTTTTGAGCTATGGACTACAGGTATATCGAACAAGTACAGGTTATCACTGCCCTTCTGCCAACGCAGCTTTTCCATCGTCGCAAAGAAACGGCGAAATTCTGCCTGCGCTGCATCACTCACACCAAATTGCGGTACCAATCCTTCCTGCCAGCGATTACGAATAAATAACCGCTCTTCCGGATCATAACGAAGATCTGTCTCCTGATAGACAGGCAACTGTTTATCGTCATAACCCGTGATCATACCAATATCGTGCAGAAAGTCCAGCAGTGGCTGATTATCCAGGCTCGCAACAGGCAGATAATGCGCCCCTAACGGATAAGCAGAATAAGCATTTTCTCCATCCGCAGCATTGCCACCGGGGTGTGATTCCAACTCCAGTACTTTGAAGTTTGTGTAATTATTCTTTAGCAAATGATACGCAGCTGAAAGTCCTGAAATACCACTACCGATTATTACCGTATCGAGGATTTCTGTTTGATCAGGTGTAGCAAAGGAACCATTACGGAGCTGATGACCAATAGCTGCAGAGGCACCGTTTATTTTACCTTTTATATGCGCATATTTATCCTTTCTCCTGCTACAGGCGATAAACTGTGTCTCCGTGACAGTAGCCCCGGCAATCAGCGCCATATACCAAAGAAAATCTTTGCGGGTAAGTGTTTTACTCCTGGTATTTTCCCCATTCATCTTCAAAATATTGCACCAGTACCTGGTTGTTTAAATGATTTGCCTGCACGTCTCTCTTATACATATCAGCGGAGAACTGGCACATCTGTGGGAAAACATCCGCAGCGAAATAACGCAGACCAGCAGGTATCGCTGTATGATGATCTGTGAGTGATGTGGGAGACGCCATTACATATCCCCATTCCCCAAATGAAGGTACATAAGTATGATAAGGAATGGTATGGTACCCACAATCGTGTAGTGTTTTGTCTACACACCAGAATGCTTTAGGAGCCACAAATGGCGAAGTAGATTGTACAACGATAACGCTGCTGTCACCCAGTGAATGTCTCAGCTCTCTATAAAAAGCTGTGGTGTATAGCTTACCCACAGCATAGTTACCCGGATCAGGAAAGTCGATCACCACAATATCGAATAGCTTCTCATTTTTCTTGAGCCACTGAAAAGCATCAGCATTGATCACCTGCAACCTGGAAGAACTGAGAGATTGCTTATTCAGTGCGGATAACAGCGAACTTTCCCTGAACAGCTTCGTTATACTCGCATCGAGATCAACGAGCGTGATGCTTTCTACATCTCCATATTTTAGTACTTCACGGGCCGCCATGCCATCTCCCCCACCCAGTATCAGTACACTCTTATGTTGTGCACCATACAGCATGGCAGGATGTATAAGCGCTTCGTGATAGCGGTATTCATCCGCAGAGCTGAACTGAAGATTGCCGTTAAGGTATAATCTCAGCTCATAATTATTGCGGGTGATAACGATACGCTGATAAGGAGATGAATGGGAAAAGATAACAGGATCGCGGAATGCCAGTCCTTCCGAAAAGGACATGATCTTATTTGCCCAGGCAAAAATGAGCGACAGCACCACGATCACAGCCAATGCTTTGAAATTTAAGTACCTTGCCCATTTTACCTCCGATCTGAATTTCACACAGACAAGGATCGCTACCAGCACATTGAGCACACCAAAGAAGCATGCGGTACGTATCAATCCTAAATAAGGAACGAGTACCAGCGGAAAGACGATTGATGCCAACAACGCACCGATATAATCAAATGTAAATACCCGTGATACCAGATCGCGGAATTCATACCTATTCTTCAGAATGTTCATTAACAGGGGTAGCTCCAGACCTACCAGCGTACCCGTAAGACCTACCAGCAAATATAAGATTAGGCGAAAAGAGGCTGCCTGGTCGAATAAAAGAAAAAGGACGGCGGGACTGATACCACCGATCAGGCCTACAAGGATTTCCAGCTGAATAAACCAGCTGAGCAATTCTTTTTTAAAGAAACGGGACAGGTATGCCCCTATCCCCATAGAGAACAGGTAGCAACCGATGATGGTGGAGAACTGTGTAACGGAGTCGCCTAGTAAATAACTGGCAAGCGTACCTGCTATCAGCTCATAAATAAGTCCACAGGTGGCGATTACGAATACTGATAGTAATAACAGGAATTCCAACGGCCTATTGATCTTAAACATATTCGCCATTATTTGTGATAGAAAGTATGAACGCCGGAGTGACCGTTCTGTCTATCCTGGCCAGGTAAGTATTTCTCTGTACTGGCGCAATTGCAGACACGATAACCGTAATGATTCGCGATCACAAGTAATACCAGCAGTATAGATGCAACACTTATGATGAAGCCATCTCTTATCCAGATTCTGCGTATTATATTGAATGGACTGATATTTTCTTCCATGATATTATTCCCAACGTTTTTTTTCAAAAAGATAATTCCAAATTTGGACGAGTATACATATCACCAACATAATTAAGGAGAGAAAGAACGGGTTCCATATTGTATATACATTCCATGTGGCTGTTACTGTAGCAAATACCGGCGACCCGTAGTTTTCTTTATAGGGAGTAACTACGAGATGATACGTACCCGGAGGAATGCTACAAACAAAAGCAGAGGCTACTTTATCTCCTTCCTCCCAGCTTTCTCCATCGGAATACCCATGATAGTAAGATGATTCCAGTGCGACAGTCTGCTCCTTACCATCTTTTTCATTGACAAGATCGATATCAGTTGCACACCAGTTGTTATCCACATCCCCTCTGATAGTAACTTCCATGTTGGACATTTTATAAACTACAAAGCTTTCGCTCACCCGGGGGCGGTTCATAGTAGTATCATCCACTTTCAGTTGCATATAGGATACTACCTTCCGGCTTGTATCAAGGTTATAATAGTACTGGATGACGAATGCCAATACACAAAAAATCATAACACCGACTAAGCTGCGGAACCAGTCAAAATTGATATAAAATGGCTGGGCCGCCGCTACGCCAGTACGACGCGGCATCCGGCCACCATTGAGGAATCCTTTGCTAACTTGTTTTGGACGTATGTACTCTCCAAAAAACAGATCAATCTCCGTCTTAGTAGTATATTCAACTGCCAGCAATTGTGGAGGAGCGATATATTCGAAGCACTGGATGTTTTTGGAGAAGTTGATATCAAAATGAAACTCTCCTCTTACCGCATGGTAAAAAGCATGATAATTGTGAAAGTGTTTAAGGGTAACACCATCGACATCTATTGTTGGCGCATATTTCTGAGGAGGCTCATATACCAGCCCATCGTTTTCCGTTGGGGAAAGTAACAGCCAGTGACCATTAAATGTAGAGAGAAAGATGTTTACATTATCCTCATTCCTGCGGAGGGTATATTCTACCCAGCAGTATTTGTCAGGACCGACTTCTACGCGTTCTGCGTAGGTAATGACGGTATATTCTATGCCGTTGATTATACCAGTGGCTCCCAGGGGGATCAGCTGGTGGTATTTTGGTTCGTTGAGCTTACCTGTCAGCCTGAAAGCTAAAGGTGCCAGCGATTCTTTATGTAGGGTGGAATAACAATAATGACAAACAAATACTTCTGTTCTTACGGGATCAAAAACTGACAGGATAGTACTACAAATGGGACAT
Organism: [Flexibacter] sp. ATCC 35208; assembly: GCF_001975825.1. Taxonomy (GTDB): domain Bacteria; phylum Bacteroidota; class Bacteroidia; order Chitinophagales; family Chitinophagaceae; genus Chitinophaga. The sequence continues at coordinate 81,494 of NZ_MTKN01000032.1, read as the reverse complement.
TTAAAATTGTTCATGGGTATAAATGTTATCTTCTCAGGGAATGGGATTCATGACGGGTAGCTTCGAAGAAGCGCAGGATCTCCTGCATGATCGCTTCTGTAATCAGGTCATTGTTCTTCCTAAAGTTAGAGAGGAATACATCGCAGGTACATAAGCCGTATTCCGGCCAGGTATGAATAGAGACATGCGACTCCGTCAAACAGTGTACGGCGGTGAATCCGCCACCTGGAAAATCATGAATGTTGTGCCCCACAGCTGTCAGCTGATGTTGATCGATTTGTCCCTGAATGAATGTTTTCCAGTAGCTGCTATGCTGTAATAAGTCTATTCTCGGGGAGTACACTGTGGTTAACAGGTGTAATCCCGGCTGGTATTGCATAAGGATAAATAATGATTGGGAGCAAGATATTACAAAATTGGGAAATTGTATCCTAAAATTAGCTGAATGAGGGGGGGGATGGCCCAGGAATGCTGCTATGCACTTATCTTATTGAGCGGCAAGTTCTTTAGATACTCTCTCTGTGAAACCCTTCTTTTCTATTAGGAACTTACGAACTGCCTCATATTCGGATTTGACCCAACTAATGCGGCAAATATACCCTTTGGGGGAGTATTATAGTACTTAAACCGTGCTTCTTTTTCCATCTCCGGCATCCCATCCGCGCCTTGAGAAAAATCCATGGTAATATCTACAGGCAGATCAATATTGTCAGATGCAATACGATGGTAGGCTGTTATCATTATATAGAAAATTTGTGTGTGCGAATTAATATTTTCATCATCAAGAATCCTGTAAAAAAAACAATAGGCAAGGGAGTTATTAAAGATCCTCATTGCTTTTTAACAGCCATATGACTTACCACTTCAAAGGTCCGTCCTCACTTTCCCAAAAAATCCAGCGGCACTCTTCATAATGTTTACCTGTGCCAATAGTATGGTTATCACGTTGACCGGCATTGAGTTTCAACTGATGTAGCCCGCCTGCATAGGTACCAACGTATAACGTGCTTTCATCTTCAGAAACAGCCATTCCAGAGATCGTGCCTCCTATATAATATTGCCACAGGTATTTCCCCTTATAGTCATATGCTTTAATATAACCGGAGGCATTCCCCCATATAAACCCTTCTTCAGTAGCTACCCCCGCATATACACGGTCTTCTTCATTAATAACTTTCGGCTTTTTCTTCAGATTATTGGTTGGAACTATAATTGTAGCGCCATGATACATATGACAGGAATTGAGCAACACCTGTGCACCATCTTTTGAGAACATGGTGTAGTGAGGGTATTCAGATGCAGGCGCAATATTAAATATGCCATTGTTACCACCAACCCTGTGGTTACTAGCCTGTTCACCAAAGCTAATCAGCTTATTATCGGGAGATAAAGCACCATGCTCCATATCTATCTCTGTGCCGTATTCCGCATCATCATCATCATCTTCTTCTTCCTCCTCCTGGGAATATACAGGATGAATCAACACACAATCTCCATTTATAGTAATATAAATACCATTTGGTGTGATGAGCAATACCTGCAGGCCATCGTTAAATGGTATCATCTGCGTGATCTTCATTTCCGGATACTTAAACTCATAAATAACGGCTCCATCCCAACCTGCTGTAGTGATGATCCTATTCTTTGACGCGATGGCAAAACAGTTATTCCGGGGAGATTTACCAATCGCTACGATAGCCGGATCCAGTTTCTCCAATTTGTCATTTTGGGGATCCCACAGGTAGGACTGTCTTTTTTGGTAAGGAGCGCCGGTCAGGAATACAACTCTGTCAGCATCTAAAAAATGAATATCCCATATTGATTCGCACTTTTCGGAAATGTATTTTGCAAATGGGGCTAATGACGGAGGGCAACTTTCACGAAAAGCATTTACTGTGTTATTTTTGTTAGCCTGGCGGAGAGCGGCCAGGATTTCCGGGGCAAGGTGCTCACGCTGATCGGATATTTCTTTTTGTACTACTTTGTCCCATCCATGCGCAGCGGCATAAGCTACCATTTCATTGATTTGCTGAGCGAACAAAGCTCCTTTCTCATTCCATTCTTTTAAAAATGACATACAGTAGCATTCTTTATTATAAGAGTTTGTTAAATTGAATAAACAAATTAACTAATTTCACAATACACCAGAAATAAAGTTGAGATATTGCCCCTAAAGATTGAGGCCATTATAATACTATCCTTTTTTTGTTTTTCATTTTCGGTTACAACATTGTCAAAAACTGTTACTTCTTTTGGGGGAGTTGTAAAGACATTTGCAACAACAAATAATACAGAAAATGAATAAAGGAATGATTAAAGTAAGTGTTATGTATCCCAATGTGGAAGGGAAACATTTTAATATGGAATATTATATCAGTTCACATCTTACACTGGCAAAACAGCTTTTAGGAAGTGCACTCAAAGGGGCAACTGTGGAAAAAGGATTAGGAAGTGCTAAGCCAGGTGGTATTGCACCTTTTATAGCCATAGGAAATATGTATTTTGATAGTATTGAAGATTTTGAAAAAGCATTTAACCCCAATGCCGGAAAAATTATAGGGGACATGCACAATTTTACTACGATTCAGCCAGATATTCAGATAAGCGAAGTTATTATTTCCGAACTCAATTAAAGTGAAAAGTTGTGGCGAAAATAGTTTTAACAGGTTCATTGGGTAACATCGGAAAACCGCTTGCAATAGCATTGATTGCAAGCGGACATTCTGTAACAATTATCAGCAACAATGCCAACCGGCACGATATAATTGAAGCCTTAGGAGCAAAAGCAGCAATAGGTTCTATAAAAGACGCCGATTTTTTGACAGCAACATTTGTTGGTGCAGATATTGTTTATCTTATGGAACCCCCGATAGCTCCAGACCAATTATCGAACCCCAATTTTACGTTTACAGATATGCTGAACAATATCAATGATATTGTTACAAAATATAAAGAAGCAATTTTACAAGCGGGTGTAAAGAGAGTAATTCATCTTAGCAGTATCGGTGCACATACAGACAGCAAGAATGGGTTATTAAAACATCATTATTACGCAGAAAAAATTTTGAATGAATTACCTTCTGATGTTTCCATAAAATTTATGCGACCTGTCGGTTTATTCCTCAATATATTGCCATTGGCACAGGTAATAAAGCAACTAAGTAAAGGTGTTATAGGCACATTTATGGCACTTTACTATTATGGCTTGGGTGGTTTAATGGGCGGAAAACGTGGCGTAATCGTTTCTAACCTGGGAGGAAATGATATTAGCCTTTTGGTTTCGCCTCTTGATATTGCAAGCACGATAGCAGAAGAAATAGAAAACCCATTTAGCGGCAGAACATTCCGCTATGTCGCAAGTGAAGAAATGACTTGTAATGAGGTAGCAAAAGCATTGGGCGACGAAATCGGAAAGCCTTATCTGAAGTGGGGACAGATTTCTGATAAGCATTTATTAAATGCCATGAAAAGGATGAAATGGAGTCCCAGCATTGCACAAGCATTTGTAGAAATGCAGGCAGCCGGACGTGGTGGTGAAAATTCTTATTTGTATCAGGATTATTACAAGCACCGCCCGGTTTTAGGTAAAACGAAATTGAAAGATTACGTCAAAGAATTTGCTAATGAATATCACAGACAATGAATAATACCTTATATTGGATAGCAACAGGATTAGTTGCGTTGGTTTTTATTGGAAGCGGGATGATGAATCTTTCAGCAAATAGTAAAGCCAAAGAATTAGAATCGGGTTATGGTGGCAGACGTAATCAAATTCTTCTCAGCGTATTAAAAATAATGATTGGAATAATTTGGATTTTCCCACAAACGGGGGTTCTTGGTGCGCTTTTAGCGATTGCTTACTTTGGAGGTGCCATTGCTGTTCATCTCACGACTAATACGCCTGTGGTAAATGTAATAGTTATTCAAATTGTCATTTGGGTTGCAAGTGCATATCGATTCCCTGAATTATTGCAACGTATGCTTGGAAGCTCAATTAAATTGTGAATAGCAATAGATAAACATCTGTATCTTCAACTATGATAAACATGAAGCCGCATAGCATAAAATCTATCAGTGAATATCATCGGGTTTTAGGTATTCCAAAACCTGAACATCCTTTAATTAGTTTGATAAATATAGATTCCATCACTAACAGACCAGAGCGAGTTTCAATAAAGGTTGTGTTTGATTTTTATGCTATTGCATTAAAAAGAATGGATGGAATAAAGTATAAATACGGACAGCTTAATTACGATTTTGAAGATGACGGTGTTTTGTTTTTTATGTCGCCTAATCAAGTATTGAATGTTGAAATATTTGAACAGGAAATGTCTAAAAGTCCATCCGGCTGGATTTTACTTATTCACCCCGATTTTATTTGGAACACGCTACTTGCCCAAAGCATAAAACAATATGATTTCTTTGATTATTCAGTTCACGAAGCTTTATTTCTTTCCGGAAAAGAAGAAAAAATACTCAACGGAATAATTGAAAACATTCAGCAGGAATATCATTCTAATCTTGATGATTTTACCAAGCAAATCATTGTGACACATGTTGAAAACTTACTGAGCTATTGCGAACGGTTTTACCATCGCCAGTTTATTACCAGAGAAAAAGCGCATCATCAAATCTTAATCCGTTTGGAAGAGTTGCTCAATAAATATTTCAACGATGATCATTTAATTTCGAAAGGCTTGCCAACAGTTCAATATGTTTCAGCCCAATTAAACGTATCTGTAAGTTATCTAAGTCGTTTGCTTAAAGTGCTTACAGGACAAACAACACAACAACATGTGCATAACAAGGTCATTGAAAAGGCGAAAGAAAAATTATCCACAACAGATCTTTCCATCAGTGAAATCGCTTATGAACTTGGTTTTGAACATTCACAGGCTTTCAGCAGACTTTTCAAAAGCAAAACCAATTGGTCGCCTTTAGCATTCAGGCAATCGTTTAACTGATTTAAGTTGATAAATCGATTCACTTTCTGCCTTCCAATGATCATAAGGAATAGTTGATATAAGCCTGATACTTATTTTTCTCAATTTCATCACATTCTCTTACGATACACTTTTCAGATCTTTTTACCAGATCTTTAGACAGTAAATTTTTATAATTATCAATTGATAATTTCATTATTTCTATATATGATATGTGGTAAGTTCAGGTCACCTATTTATCTACAAACAACTTACTTAGACAAAAAGATCATCCATAGTTAAACTATTCTGAACTATACTATTAGAATAAACATTTCTTATCATTCCATAGGTAGTGATCATAGTTAAAAAAATGGATTTATTAGTATGTGTCGCTGTTCGAAACGTGTCTACTTTAGATAATAATTCTTCACTATATTTTTTATCTATGGTAAAAGGATTCATAGAGAACTTCATTTCACAAACATTTATCACATCGTCTTTTCTGTCTATTATTAGATCTATCTGATGTTTTCTTCCTTTATCCATGTTTATCCAGGACGAACAATTTGTTTGCACGCCACTTATGCCAAGTGCATGTTTAATTTCTGGTAGATGTGCAAAGCAAACCTGCTCAAACGCATATCCACTCCATGCTCTCTGCTGTGGAGTATTAAGCCCATTCATCCATTCGTTCTCATTCAGCGCAAGATTCCCCCGTATGAATTTGATATAAAATAAAGAATAAAAATCACTTAGTTGATAAAGGCTATATTTCTCTTTTTTACCAAAGGATGTGTACTTCCGTATAAAGCCACTCTCCTCCAATTCACTTAATATTCTTGTTGTACTTCCGGCATTAGGCAATCCTGTATTATTAATAATTTCAGAACGGGTTAACCCCTTAGCTTTTGTGCTTAATGTTTCAATTACTGAAAGGTGTTTTTCTGCTTTATTGAATAAAGAAGTATAAAGATCTGTAAATTCTTCTGTCAATAATCCATCTCGCTGGAAACACAATCGATTAATATTCTGAGAGGCACTCATACCAATATCCACATGGTCAAGATAAAATGGTACACCTCCCATCACCATATACAATTGAATTAACTGATATCTATTAAATACTCCGCCACGACTCTTAAAGAAGGTTTCACATTCCTTTAATGTAAAGGGTTCAAGGCGTATTCTTTGTGTTACTCTATTATGTAGTCCTCCTTTATTATGGATCAGTGTATTAATCATCCATGAAGCAGCTGATCCACATACAATAAGAATAACATCGTTTCTTGCACTGGCAAATGAATTCCAGAAATAGTCAAGTGCGGGGAGAAACCCAGATTGTGCAGTATCCAACCAGGGCAGTTCATCCAGAAAAACCACTTTTTTTTTCTTACTGCTTTTTGATAATAAATCTTCCAGTTGTGCAAATGCTATAAACCAATTTTCTGGCATCGGAGCTGATTGATTAGGATAGAACTTTTGTAACGCTCTATGAAAATTGGATAAATTTTGTTGCAGGTTTATATTGGCAACCCCAGTAAGATAAAATGTAAAATCCTGCTGAAAAGCTTCTCTTATTAAAAATGTTTTGCCAACCCTTCGCCTTCCATATACAGCAACAAATTGTGATTTGTCTGATAGTTTCACATTTTCAAGGATCTTCAATTCTTTCTCTCTACCAATAATATTACTCATACCAATCAATTTGGCTTTAAAGGTATTTAAATTAATAGTTAAAGCCAAATTGAAGATCAAAATGGCTCTAAGTGTCATTCTAATAAAGATAAAGCCAAATTGAGCCGCAAACTTGTTTAAATTGCCTGCAGCAGTTGTCCACGCAAATCTTAATCGTAATCTCAGGTGAGCTTGGTAAAAAAAACAATATCAGCATCCTGATCAAATAATAATTTAATATAAATAAATAGTTGTCATGCATACATCTATTCCACTTTATTACAGGATTTTACTGCTGCTCATCGCACAGAAAAAACATCTGAGGAAATAGAAAAGACCTTTTAGGAAGTTTTGGAAGTGTTTATCAATATGCAAGAAAATAAGAAGAATACTTTCGGCTACTTCTGTGGCTTGAAGGAGCGGGTTATTTGGCCAATTTTATACTTTCCTGGATGAGAAAAAGTACTCAACAATGGAATATATGCCGTTGTGGTCTTTCTGGAATTCTTCATCTTGACTTCTAACCGCATTAAATAATTGTCTTATAAGTAGTTATCATGTTTTCTTGATTTAAGTCACCACTTCAACTTGACATTTATCGTGTGTATTTAATGATCCGTGTCAGTATGCGGTTCCTTAAGATGCACCAATTTTGAAGTGTAAATCAGAACGGAAAAAACCGTAGGACTTGAATATAATTAATAATGGAAATCATGAGTAAATTAGAAAATAAGGTAGCGGTAGTTACCGGTGCTTCCAAAGGAATAGGTGCAGCTATTGCCAAACATTTTGCTGCTGCAGGCGCAAAGGTTGTTGTAAATTATGCTTCCAGTAAAGAAGGAGCGGACAAAGTGGTTAAAGCGATAACCGATAATGGTGGCACAGCCATTGCGGTACAGGCCGATGTATCAAACGAAGCCGATGTGATCAGGCTGTTTAAAGAAACTGAGCATGCTTTCGGCACACTGGATATTTTAGTAAATAACGCGGTATATCAGGGGTATGCGCCTATTGAACAAATTTCAGCAGAAGAATTTCGTAAAAGTTTTAACGTCAATGTGTTAGGACCTATATTAACTATTCAGGCAGCGCTGAAACTTTTTGGCGATAAGGGCGGAAACATCATCAATATCAGTTCGGGTGCAAGTAAATCCCCTCTTCAAAATGCCTCATTATACTCTTCAACTAAAGCGGCACTGGATGCCTTCACGATTGCTTTATCTAAGGAGCTAGGTATTAAAAACGTTCGTATCAATTCTATTTTGCCGGGCGCTACGGACACGGAAGGTGCAACCAGCGCGGGCGTCACTGCCGGCAGTGAGTATGAAAAGATGTTTGTCGAGAAAACACCGCTTGGCCGTAGAGGCCAGCCCACCGATATTGCGAAAGCAGCAGTATTTCTGGCTTCAGATGATGCCGCCTGGATTACCGGTGAGCAAATTTCCGTATCGGGTGGTATGTACGGTTTTTAAAATCGTAATCCCCCAAAATAAAACTCAATAAGATATATCACTGATTGACGTTGGTTTTACCAAACCATATAATACTTTTATTAAGAATAAAACTATGAAATTAATAGGCATCCTTGGAGCAGGGCATATCAGCAAAGCTGCAGCTACTCGATTTTTGGCCAATGATTTTCAGGTCCTGATCAGTAACAGTAAGGGACCTGAATCCCTTACCGATATTGTATCACAACTGGGAACCGGCGCAAAAGCTGTAACAGCGTCTGAGGCTGCTGCAGCAGATATTATTCTACTAGCAGTACCCTGGACTAAGGTCAAGGATCTTACCGAACTTACGGACTGGAACGGAAAGATCGTGATCGACGCCACCAATCGTTTAGAATATGGTACCGGAATAGAAGATGGTGGACTGGCATCAAGTGAAGTTGTGCAAAATTATTTACCGGGCGCGAAGATCGTTAAAGCGATGAATACCCTCTCAGCCAAAGTACTTGCCGCAGATCCGTCTGTTGGAAACGGAAAGAGGGCTCTTTTTATTTCCGGCGATGATAAAGATGCGAAGGCCATCGTGAGCGGAATTCTCAGTAAAATCGGCTTTGCGCCCATCGACCTCGGCACGCTTGCAGCCGGCGGTAGATTACAGCAGTTTAATTGGCCGTTAAACAGTCAGAATTTTATTAAGCTTTAAGTGCACAGGGGCTTTTCAGAACAGGATATAGAAAAATCAGTGTCTTTCTTAAAATTGAAATTACGTCGCGAGATTTTAATGGATATTCAGTCCCCGGTAGCCCTCGAAGTTGTTAAATAAAAAACAGCATATTGTGCTGCTTTTTATTTTAAATTACCCTCCTTTTTCTATTGTCTAAATTCAAGATAGATTCCATGTGTGAGTGCAGGGGATAGTAATATACTGTTCGTACTTTCACTGCCTTTGATACCTGACTGTTGTAAGATTGTTTTCAATTTTTTCAGATCTGTAACCTGAACGGTTGCTCCTATTACCTGATGGTTGGGGATTACCTGTAATGAAGCAGGGAGTAAAATGACTTCGCCTTCTTTTAATTTTGCTATTTGAGCGGTTATTCCTGAGAACATTTTTTTCTGTTTGACTTGTATGCCGAGCTTTTTAAAAAGTTGAACGTATGTGGGAATGTGATCTGTAGCGAGCCAAACACTGGTGAGGGAATAGGCCGTGTTAGTGTGGGCGAAATGTTCGGGTTTGTCGGTTGGAGAGTGATTTCTTGAGCCAAAAAAGAGTGGGTGTAAATTGTTTGTGTCGATTTGTTGAGTTAATACCGTGGGATTAGTGGCGAAGAGTCCAAAATAAACGGGCCCTTCTCCTTGTTTTAAGGAATTGCAATATTCGGTTGTTAGTGGATCTACGGGTTGTGATGCCGTAATGAGTTCGATTTCGGTGCCATTAGGGAATTTAATGTGTTGATTGCGGATCCCGTTTTGATGGAACCGGCCGGGCTTGATAATAAATCCTATTTTTTTATAGAAGTTGGCAGCACTGTCAAGGTTGTTGACAACGACGGGGATATGGTCGATGCCGATGACTGAATCTTTTTGAGGAGGTGTGAGCGATAGCGAGAGAAGGGCGAGGAAGAGATGTATTTTCATGATAATTGCTGTTGATGACTATGGAGCGATACCGAAAATTAAGATAGCTTAGAATTAGACAGACTGGTTCGAAACCTGTCACTACTGCCCGCGAAAAAGCAAGATCGCTCTTAGAGCAGGTCTTGCTTTTTTATGAATGTTTATGAATTTCTGAGATGTTTGTAATTCACTTTATAAGCGTTCGAAATTGATTAACCTTTTTTCTAAAATAATGACTTTATTCAACTCGTCGATCATAGCCCTTCTTAAGGCATCTCTAATAACTGGCTGGTTATAATTCCTGTTAGAATAGCGATAAAAAAGCTCAGGAATGTTCCGATCACTACATATTCAGTGAGTTTTGTTTCCCTGGGTTCTTTTAAATCACCAAATCTAAATACGGATTTTGCCGCCAGTAAAAAACCAACTCCTTCCCATTTTCCTAATAGGATGAAGATCAGAATCATTAGCCTTTCAAGGAACCCAATCCATTCACCAGCATTTTTTAAAGATTCAATTTCCCCGGTTGTGGTTGAACTGGAACTGGCACTTGTACCTGGTGTCCATTTCGAGATTGCGAATTTGGTAATGAGAGATGCTGGTTTTAATGCGAATAAAACAGCGGTGCTTATAATAAGTGCTCTGGGGGTAACTATAGTAGTATAATTCCACGTTACATGTTCATAGAAAGACCAAACCCAAAGTAGAACGACTAAACGCGTGATTTGATCAATAAAAAACCATGCTCTCTGGGTAGCAGGCTGTTGATATTGCAATTTTATCGCATCAATAAGTAGATGCAAAACACTAATCACTAATGCCACTCTCCACAAACGCAAGTCCCAGGTAACTAATAAAATAAGTGTAAAATGTATGAATATGTGGACGTATAAATAGGGAGAGCGCCATTTTTTTAACTCTTTACTGGCCACCCATTTGCTGCTTTGCAAAAAAAAGTCACCAAGAATATGAGCTAAAAAGAATTGAAGTAGCAGAATCATATCAATTTATTTTTTCTATAATGCATTTTTCATAAAAGGAGACCAAATCCATAATTTCATCATAATGTGCTCGTTTCTGAGCCTCACTAATTGTAGATTGTGTCCGTCCCATTTTATCACCAAGCTCTTTTTGCGATAGTGTGCGGTTAGCCATTGATACTGCCACTATTTGTGCCGTAGCTGTACTCCATTTATCAAGTACTATTGATACCAGACGAAACATTAAGTTCAGTTCATCATCCAACTGTGGCCAGGGGCTTCTGATGGCAAGATTTTGTTTCAATCTTTTAAGCTCTTCAAATGTTTCTCCTGAGTTAATAAATGCTTCTCCATTTGCTTCAGTTATTTTTTGAGCATTATAGCTCTTTTGCCCTATTCCGATTCCCATTCTCACATCCAATTTTTCTATCGACTTAATACAGGCCTTGATGCGAATGGCGGCTAACAGCGCATATTGAGGTTGACTTATTTCTAATTGAAAGCTATCTCCTCTGTATATCTCCCATGTTTTTGGTGTTTTACCCCACTCTTTCATAAGAGCCTTTAAAGGATTTAACCAAATAACCGGATCAGCTTTCCGTGAGTTGATAATATCTCCTGTAATAATACTAGTCATACATCAAATATCGTTCATTGAACCGATATTTCAAAATATCGTCAATTTAACCGATATATAGGTTATTAAAATGATTTTATCGGTACAAAAGGCGATAATTTAAATTATCGCCTTTTGTACCGATAAATATATTTAATTGAACCTGAACTATTACTCCTTACAAACATATAATACCAGTCAGGCACATTGCGAAGAATGTTATTTTTTTTCTCCTTTTTATTTCTATCCGCATAATTCCTGATAATAGTATTTCGTCCGAATAATCAAAATCCAATTGCATCGGTTATTGTAAAAAACTATCTAAATAACCGAATATTGTTTTTGTCTGCGTCATCAGGCTAACATGGCTTTGATTGGGAATAATGGCCAGCTGTGATTTTGGCATTGGTTGCAAATCAGCAGCAACACCACCTCCCAACAATTTATATGTTTTTGCCAATTCGATTTTATCCATGCCATCATTGTCACCTGATATAATTAATACAGGTGCAGTGATTTTTGCTATATTGTCATCGCCCAGATTAAATGGCTCTCCAGCTAAGGCAATCATCTGTTCCAGGAACTTATTCCATTTTGTTTTATCTGGCGCTACAGCATCATAGGCGGCTTGCAGCGGCGAATTTGCAAAAAGCTCAGGCTTCATATTTTTAAAAACACTGGTTATTTCGGTTACCCAGCCTTCACTTTTATAAACAGCAGAAATGATGACCAACTTTTTCAATCGTTTAGGACTTTGTATCGCAAACTGGTAGGCTACCTGACCACCGAAACTATATCCCGCTATATCCGCGCTGTCAATTTTCAGATAATCCATTACTTTCTCCACATCGCTAGCTAAAGTGGCCAGTGATAATTTTCTATCTGAAAAGGGTGTGTGCCCATGTCCTTGCAATTCTATAGCAATTACTTTTCTTGTTTTCGCCAATTCAGGTATTAATTCCCCCCAATTCATCTCAATGGTATAGTAAGCGCCATGCAGTAAAACGATAGGCTTACCGTCGCCGTATACTTCATAATAAACTTTGATGCCATTAGCCGGTGCGTAGCCACTGTCGGTAGGTTTCATTTGTTGTGCATTTGATGAAGATGCTGCAGCCATAATGATTGAGATTAGGAGTAATTTAATAAGATCTCTTGCGTTGAATAAATTTTTCATAACCTTATTCAAGTTTAGTTTGATTGTTGATGACAATACAAAGTTGCGAAACATTTTAGGATTCTACCTGTGTAAAAGTGACAATATTAGGGGTAGATCACGACAAAACACTTTACCAATACGATTTGTTGCCCGATCTATTATTATTGATTTTTAAAAAAATGTTCAAAATCCTTAACGATGTCAAAATAATCATAGCTAAAATTGTTCATCCAACAACTTAATATGCCCTGATAGGGAAAACAGTTCATTTAACTGTCAGAGCAACTGTTTTAGAAAATTCAATGATCTCCATAATTGTAGGATTTTCAGTTTGTGACCGTAATACAGCCTTTGAGGAATTAAAAATCATTAATAAATCATCCAGATTAACAGCAGCATGTGGGGAATCTTTTCTGAATTGGGGCAGTGCTATCATTTTGTCGTTAGTCATGGAAGTAAATAGGTTTAAACGTGAATAAACTCAATTATTGTAACCTACTTCAACATGAACCATTTTCCCCTTTACTCTATCAAAACGTCTGGCAATGTAAACAAGGTTTCCATCAGTTGCTCTGAGCAGCGTATGATTACATATGAGGATGTCAAATACTTCCGCAAGGTGCATCGTAAGATCTTCTGTTTCTGGCATGGCTGTCAATTGCTCATGTTGAGGTTTCAATATATATTCACCCCATAGTCCTACGATTGTAAGTCTGCTCCGACTTTTAACCCTTTCCAGTGTAACCGATAACTTAGGCTGTATACCTGTTATGGCTATATGTCTGCTAATAGTCTTTTCTGCCAGATCTTTTAAAAGTTGTTTGTCCAGATTCAGTTCTGGCATGGTTTCCAAGTAAACTTTACCCACAGGCCAGAAAGCCTTCTAGTCAAAATATTTGAAGACTTTTTTGTTATAATTTACTATCATCCATTTAAAACAATTACTTGCCAGCTATATTGGATATGCTATATCCATTTTTGGGCAAATTCATCAGCCTCTTTTTCTTTGATGAGATCTTTGTCGGAATATTCTACTTTCTCCAGGAAGATATCCTTTTTCCCATGTAAGAGAATATGTCCTGCTTCGTGAAAGAATGTAAACCAGAAACTTTCATTATTTTGCTCTGTTAATTGAATGAAAGGAGTATCATTTAACCATCTGGTAGCTCCTCTTATAGGAGCTTTATTAATACGAGGAGTATACACTACTTTAACACCAGCTTCCAGACAAATTCTTTGTATTTGGTCAATTTTTTTTTCAGTGGAATTTGCACTGATTGATTTCAACTTTTTTAATGCTTCCTTAAACTTCTTTTCTGAATAATCTTTTGTTTCTAATTCCATTGCCTGCAATTCACCTTTGCGAAGCCATACAGATATAGCATAAGGTTCAATTGTTTGTGCAAGCGAAATCCGGAAAGCTACTTTCAATTGTTGATTAAAATAATAGTCTTCCCATGCTGTGTGATTAGAGAAGCCAAAAAAAGAAAGCATCTCAATGGTCTTTTCCTGAATGGTGGTTGCAGCCGGTAACCACTCCTTCCTTATCATTTCAGCCAAAGGAAATTGCTTTGCCCATCCTATTGCTGACTGAATAACTATTTGTCTTTTCTCTCTTGCAAGAAATTCATCATAATGTCTTTGATGGTTCATCCAAAAATTAGCGGGTATCCTGGTAACACTTTCAAACTGAACAGCCATGTCAGGGGTAATAGAACTATCTCCTTTGATTATGGCAATGACGGTTTTTTCAGGCTTTCCTGTGCGAAGCGCGAATTCTTTCGGCCCCATCATCATTTCTTCCAGCTTTCCCCTCAAGGTTTCACCTGGATGAGGAACTGATTGTGGAAAGTACTGATTCTGTTTTACCATATTATTTCTTTTTATGATAATTGACTATTTCTAAAATTTCTATCCCTATGATTTCCATCCAAATATACTGACCATGCTTGTTTGTGGGTATTGGCTCATTATGAGGTTTAAACACCAACCTATAAGGTTGATCCAGATCGCAAGCCCATTCTCCTTTCCGATCATTATTAAGCTCATGAAAATTGCCTGGTAAGTGCCTTAATTCTTCAAGGTTATTAGCGACCCATAATTGCACCAGCCTCTCTTTGATTTTATTAGCCCGCAGTTTACCACACACCTTCAGGCGGTTTTTATCATTGTTCGCCAGTTCTTCCAGTTTTCTATCTGCAAATGTAATATCCACTACAAATATAGTTATTTTAGGTTACAGAAAATGTAAGTTAATTTAAAATTATAGGCAAAGGTTTTCCTATTTGGCACCTATATATAATTACAGAAGCTGTAAAAAAATAACATACTAGTGGACAAGTTGACTAAGATCTGAAGGCTTCTTCCATATAATTTCGCTATTATAAGCGCCTCAAAATGTCTTCAGACTATCCACCTGAATGCAATTATTCATGTAGGGTATTTGAAAGTCCGGTCATGAAATCAAACGGAACCTCCTGGCAAACATGAACTTTTTCCCTTTTTTACGATATTCTCTTATAGAAGAAATCAGCCATTTCGAATAGTTAGCGAAGTCTGCATCATTTTCTTTGGAAAAAAGTTCAAATATTTCCCCGTTCCAATCTACTACTACATAAGAGTAATATCCATTTACTTTCCCCGTTCCCCACAAGAGACTATCCTTTGTTTGATATACCGGGTATCCAATACCTTCTGCAATGTATTGCCTATATTTATCATCGTTCCAGGTGAAATCCCCATCATAGGATCTCCAATAGAAATGCATTTGGAAAACATCTTTTCCATTAGAGTATCTATCATCTTCTCCAGTCATATTGTCGCCTTCTATTAATTTAAAACCTTTGGGAAAGGATGCTTGTCCTAAAGTGGGAATTGTGTAGAGCAGGAAGAGAAAACTAAAAAAATACTTCATAAGTTGGTATGGATTAGTTACTAAAATAATTATTTCTTATTGGATTTTAGCATTGGCAGGGAAAAATACGACCAGCAAACTTTACTGCAATAGCAGAAGACACCACGACAATTGCGCCATTGTCATTGAAAAGCGGCAATGCTTTTTGCACGGAAAAGAATGTACCACGTGCATTGATGTTGAAAGTTTTGTCAAAATGCGCCAGCGTTACATTAGCGGTATCCGACATTTCCACAAAACCCGCATTGGCAACAACGATATCAATAGCGCCTTTTTCTCTTTTTACAATGTTGTAAAGTCTGTCCAGGTCTTCAAGAGATCCTCAACAATTCAAAGACAGATGTAGCCAAATCTATTTATGTTGTAGCCCAAAAATTGCGTGTAAAGAAACTGCCTCCGCTATAACAATACAAATATTTTGATCACCATTGTCTTATTCCGGAGGACTAACGTTAGGAGGTACCTTACAAATTAATTGTTGATAAAATAGTATTAATCGTGGTTAAATTAGAACACTTCTTCCCGCCATAATAATTCCATCATTCTGTCTAATCCCTTATCAGCAGGCTATTTACAGGAAAAATTCATTCACTGCAAACCGGAAGGTTAGATTATTAAGTTGATAAAAAATTGTGTATTTTCCCCTACTTATAGAATTAATCAGGGATGAAACAATTTACACTTTATGCTTCCCTCACATTTGACTTATATAATTACTGTCTGCTGTAAATATTTACCTTAGATTAATTTTCTTTTGATTTAATCATATTTGCTGATGTAAAATTAGGGTCTCAATTTCTTTAATGTGTTAAATCTTTTTCGTCACTGTAATACTGACTTTAGTGGTAATGGATTTTTCATATGTCCAATATTATAATCGCCAGGGATATTAATATTGAATTGTATTAAAATCAAAGCTGTTGTATTTGATTAAACATCGAGGATAATGGTCATGACTTTAAACACATTTTATTGTTCCTTACAGTTTTAAACTGCTTTGTATTAAATCGAATAAATAGGATTTCAACTAAAAATAAAATCAGATGATATGCGATACCTGAAACAAGGTCTTTTAACTTTACTAATGTGGGGAATATGCACAACTACTGTTAATGCTAACAAACAGGGAAATGAAATTCAGGTCAATAGTCCGAACAAACAAATTTCCGTTCACGTATTTATTGAAAATGAAAGACTTTCCTACTCTATCCTGTATGGGAATGTAAAAGTTATTAATACGTCTCCATTAGGCCTAACCGTTGATCATATAGATTTAGGCTATAAAACAACCATGCCTGGAAAGCCCGAAGTAAGTTCGCTCAATGAAAGGTATTCAATTTTTGGGAATCATTCATTGGTCACTAATCATGCAAATGAAACAAGTATTCCATTGGAAGCGGCAGGTAAGAAATTCAATCTTATTATAAGAGTATATGACGATGGAGTAGCGATCCGTTATACTATTCCCATTGGAACCAGGCATATTGATAGTGAATCTACCTCATGGAATCTTCCTGAAAATACTACAAACATAGCATGGTCTGGATTCAGTCAATCGTATGAAGAGTTGAGCCATGTAACATCATTAAATAAGGTTCCGGAGAACCAGCCAATAATGGGGCCGCTTACTTTTGAAGTATCCGGAAGATATCTATCAATTTCGGAGGCTGACTGCGAAACCTTTTCTGATATGTCATTCATACGCAATGGGCATGTTTTAAAAGCATATTTCCCCTTTGCAAAAGATGGCTGGCAATTTGAACACCTGGCAGAAAATGGCCCTTCTGTTCCGGATGGTTCATATAAAGGGCAAAAAGTAACCCCATGGCGGACGACGATCATTTCCCCAAATTTGAATGGCCTGGTGAATGCTGATCTGCTGATGAATGTGTGCCCACCCCCTAAAGAAGGACGTGACTTTTCCTGGGTAAAACCTGGCAGATGTTTATGGCAATGGTGGAGTGTTGGCGCTCCACAATTGGAAGACCAAAAAAACTGGTACGATGCCGCTGCTAAGTTAAAATGGGAATACTACCTGGTAGACGATGGCTGGCGTGATTGGAGAAAAGATGGGAAAGATCAGTGGACATTATTAAAAGAAGTGATCGACTATGGCAAAAGCGTGGGGGTACAATCAATAGTGTGGGTAGACTCAAAAGAATGCAGGAATGCTTTAGAACGGCACAAATACCTGGAAAAGATAAAGGTGATAGGTGCCTCCGGGATAAAAATTGACTTTATCCCTGATGCAACAGCAGATATTATGCAGTGGTATGTAGGAACGATGGAGGATTGCGCCGAATTAAAATTACTCCTGAACTTTCATGGCAGTGTAAAACCTACAGGATTGAGACGTACTTATCCAAATGATATCACAAGGGAGGCTGTACGTGGTAATGAATACCACATGTCAAGGTATGACCGGGTAATGCCCTTCCAGCAAGATGTTTGCCTGCCCTTCACACGACTGATGGCAGGTGCGGCCGATATTACGCCAGTCATCTTAAATCCCGCAGAATTGACCACCGCAAAATATACATGGGCACATGAATTTGCCCAGGCGATTGTTTATCTTTCGCCGGTAACACATTTTTGTGACCAGTATAAATTCTATCTTGATAGCCCCATGTTTGATCTGTTCCAGACGATTCCTACCACCTGGGATGAAACCAGGGTGCTTCCATGTACCCAAATGGGTGAAGTCGTTGCTTTTGCACGTCGTAAAGGAGATACCTGGTGGATTGGAATAATGAATGGTACGACTGAAAGGGAAGTAAAAATCCCGCTATCTTTTCTGTCTAAAAAAACAAAAGCAACCCTTGTGTATGACACCCTTACTAATACAAGCATTAACAGAGAAACAAAATTCTTATCTCCTAAAGATGTCTTAACTATTAGACTGGCACCTGGTGGAGGGTTTACAGCTAAAATGTAAAAAGCTCTTTCAGCCAATAGTGCTGTTGATATTACAGGGGATACTAGTATAAAAGCCTTCATATGAAAAATCTGAAGGCTTTTATTGTTTTTCCATACTTGCCAGCGCATCCTCGTTATACTATCTCTCAATGACCAAAGAACCCCGCTAACAAACATTTGCAAGCCCACAATAAAAAGTAGCATAAATTTACAACATGCAATATCAAACCTATTTAGCTGGTATCGACCTGGATCCTATGATACAATGTTATTGGACCCTGGAAGGTCCTGCAGGTAGCTTCCCACAAAAACAGACCATCGTACCTGATGGCTGTATGGAAATGATTTTTCATTACGGGGATCTGTACCAGCAATACCTGGAAGATGGCAACATTATTTTACAACCCCGGTGCTTTGTAATCGGGCAATTAACCCGTCCACTTGAAATAGTCGCAACTGGCAAAACAGGTATTTTTTCAGTTCGTTTCCATCCGGATGGTTTTTCTCCATTTACACACTTGCCTTTATCCGAAATGGAAAACTCAGCTATCCCACTTGAAAGACTTTTCGGTAATGATGGAAAAAATGTAGAACTGGCAATCCTTAACGCTCCTGGTGTATCCGAAAGAATCAAAGAGGTAGAACAATTTCTCACCAATCGCCTTGCAACTGCTGAAACAATCGACCACATCACCAGGTCCCTGATAGAAGCGATCTGGCATTCCAATGGTCAATTATCTGTAACAGCACTATCCAGACAAAGTCAGATAAAAAGCAGACGGCTGGAGCGCAGGTTCTTATCAGACGTAGGCATGAGCCCCAAACAATTATCCAGGGTAATAAGACTAAATAATATATTTAAAAAACTTATTAGCGGAAAAGAGACTTCTCTTACAGCCTTAGCCTATGAAGGAAATTATTTTGACCAGTCACATTTTATAAAAGAGTTTAAGCAACTGACGGGCTATACCCCGAAACAGTATTACAACGATAACCTTAAAATGTCGGCGTTGTTGTATGGCAAAGGATGACTTGTCGCTTTTTTACAATTTTCACACCGGCTTTTTTCGCACCTTCGTATAAAATTGAAGCCTATGTTACGATTATTAATCGCCATATGTTTTATCGGACCCATTAACAAAGCCGCCTGGTTGATAGGTACCTGGGAAAGTCAGACATCCAAAGGAATTATTTACGAAAGCTGGAAAAGGGAATCATCGAAGGAGCTAAGCGGCAAAAGCTATATGCTGAAGGGAAAAGATACATTGATATTTGAAACCATCCGGTTAATAGCGGACCAACATCAATTGTATTATATCCCTACTGTAAAAAATCAAAACAATGGACAGCCGGTGCGTTTTGCATTAAAAAAAACATCAGATAACCAGCTCGTGTTTGAAAATTCTGAACATGATTTCCCTCAAATCATCACTTATAGAAAATTGGATGCGGATAGCCTGATAGCTGAAATTTCGGGAATGGTGGACGGACGGCTTCGCAAAGAGATCTTTCCAATGAGAAAAGTGCAGTAAGATCGGCCATAATGTCTGTGTTTTCGGTTTGATAGCAGTGCGTATCAAACAGCCTCTATCACCACCGTTGTAAAAGGGTCATCAGTATGTACTTCTTCTACCGAATATTGTTTGTAATCATTATGGTGTGAAATCTACCTCAAAAGCAATTTAGATAAATGGTAAATTTACTTCCTTTACCAACCGTGCTTTCAACTTTCAATTCTCCACCTGATGCATTTATAATTTTCCTTGCCAGGTATAAACCTACTCCATGGCCTTCCACATGCAGGTTTAGCCTGCCATAAATAGTGAATATCTTCCTCATTCCATCCTTAGTTATACCTATTCCATTGTCTTCTACACTGATGACAATATATTTCCCTTCCTGCCTGGTATGAACGTGAATCTTCGGTTCGTCCTGACCTGCAAACTTCATAGCATTAGAAATGAGATTATATAATATGCTCCTCAGATTCTTGTGAGAAAAGGATATCTCTTTTACGTCAAGTTCTGTTGTTATTGCAGCATGCGTATCTTTGATCTTTTTTTCAAGGCTCCATTCAATATTACTGATCACGTCTCCTATATCTACCCGCTCCATATCCGTCAAATCATTTTCCATTTTGGCTATCGTGCTAATATTCTTTATCAATAAGCTGAATTTCTTAATGGAGGAATTGATAATTTGTATAAATTCCATCAATTCTGAATTCTCATTATCCATCAGGTTCATCAATGCTATACTTGATTCTATATTATTCAGGGGATCCAATAAATCATGTGATGCCATATGAATAAAATGGTCCAGATCTGCATTTATACGTAGCAAACTTTCATTTTTTTCATCCAATTCAATTTTCGCCTTTTTCAGCGCGGTAATATCATTAAAAGAAACAACCACACCATTACACCTGTTTTCTGCCTGTTGTATATAAGGCACGATCATCATTTGGTACCAATGACCGGCGTTGGTTTCAATTTCCCGGGTCACTTCGAGTCCATCCTTCAGTACATTCTTTACATCATCTATAATAGTACTCAGTTTAATATTAGTGGAGATGTGGCTAATTGACCTTCCGATATCAGCCTCCTGCAGATTGATCAGTTTTACCGCAACAGGGGAAAATTTCATTACCTCAAGTTGTTCATTCAAAAATATCTGCCCATTGATATTACTTCTGAAATAGTTGTTCAAATCATCATTAATTTCAAGCAACTGTTTATTCTTCAATTGGTAATCGGCATTTATAGTATGCAGTTCTTCATTGACGGATTGCATTTCTTCATTCGTACTCTGCATTTCTTCATTGGATGAAATGAGTTCTTCGTTGAAGGATTGCATATTTTCATTGTAAGCATCAATTCTTTCATAGGCTGCAGAAAGTTTTTCCCTGACCTCTTTCAATTCATGCTCAAGGTTTGAAACGTATTTTATATTGTAAGCCTGTTCATCGAATACCTGGTAATCTTTATTAACGTCATATCCGCCTGCATCTTCTTTGAAGATGACTAAATAAGATACAGGATTTCCTTTTTTTGCCTGCATTGGGCTGATGGTGAGGCTAACAGAAATATTTTCACCATTGACGTCGACAGGAATACCTTTGACCCCAATTTTCTTATTTGTTATAGATACCTGACTTATTAATGTATTAAATGCAAGTTCCAGGTGTTCTGGCAGCAATTGCATCAGGTTTGAATTAAAGTTTTGTTGCAGCAGGTATTTGGTAGTATTACCAAATGACTTGACTACCTGATAGTTGTCGTCTATACATACAGCCAGGTAATCCAATTCATTCGCCAGCATATCATTTATAGTTTCTGCTACATTATATCCTTTGTTCCTGCCGGTATTTTCACGAACAGGCGCGATTGTAGACGAACCCAGCGATTCTGGTATTGAAATTGAATCGAAATTAATGGTCCGTTTTTCACTGATGTTTTTATATAATCTCCACTTTTTACTGATCACCTCCAGGTGGCTTATAATGGAATTAGGCGTTTCACTCGAACCTAAAAACAGATAGCCATTGAATTTAATTCCGAAGAGCAGCATTGAAAATACCTTCTTTTGCAAAAAGGGAGTCATGTAGATCAATAGGTTCCGACAACTGATGAAGTGCATGTTGCAGTAAGGAGGATTTTTCACCAGATCGTGCTGTGCAAATATCACCATTTGGCGTATCAGAGGATTTATCCTATAGCTTTCATTTTCTTTTAGAAAATACTTCTGTAATCTTTCGGGGGAGAGATCCTTTACACTACTCCAATGATAAAGCCCCTTGCCCGCATATAATAAAGCAGCACTATCAAGATCTGTGGCAAAAAGTTTTACAGGGATATTTTTGTAGGGGCCGGTCAACTGTTCTTTTATCAGTATCGCCATTGAATAAACCTCTTCGCCTGTAGCACAACCAGCAATCCACATCTTAAGTTCTTCACCGGGATTAAGCCTTGAAAGCAGATCTGGCAGAATACTTTTTTCAATTATTTCAAAGGCTTCTGCGTCTCTGAAAAAAGATGTAACGCTGATAAGAAAATCTTTGGCCAGGGTCACTACCTCAGCAGGGCTTGTACGCAGAAAATCATAATAATCCTCCAGTGTAATAAAATTAGCGTATGCAGCTCTTCTCTTGGTACGGCGAAGGAGGGTAGATAGTTTGTAATCTGAAAAATCAAGTGGCAATTGATTCTTTATATAATCTATAATTGTCACAATGGTATTTTCATTTTCCTGAATCCCTACTTCCTGTTCACGCTGGTGCAATACGTAATCTTCGATCACTTCGGGCATAGCAGGAGGTTCTAATACAAAATCAACCATTCCGGTGGCGATTGCATTTGAAGGCATGCCGGGAAATCTTGAAGTCAATGGTTCTCTGGCAATCACCAGACCACCAGCCCGCTTTATTGCGACAATGCCATCTGTACCATCCGCACCTAATCCTGAGAGTACAACGGCAACGGCTCTCTTGCCATGACTGGCAGCAAGAGAATTTAAGAAAATATTGATTGTGAGATGAGGCGCCTTTTCATTTTCCTTACCGGTTAAGTATAGCCGGGTATTCCGAATGGTCATTAACTTATCATTGGGAATCAGGTAAACATGATTGGCATGGATGTTCATTCCGTTTTCAGCTTCCTGCACCCACAATTTGCTATGTCTGGCAAGTAACTCCACCATCCTGCTCTTAAAATCCGTTGAAAGGTGTTGGACAATTATATATGCAACACCGTCCAATGGAGTATTATCAAAGATTGTGTTAATCTCCTCCATACCACCAGCAGAAGCGCCAATGGCAATAATATGATGGGGTTCTATGGTAACCATTGAAATATCTTTTAACGTGTAACCAGATGTAGATTTAGAAAGCTGAGCGGTTGTAACCTAAGGTAGGATAACATTCCGAAAAGCCATTCCACGGGTAAAGCTCCACTGGCATAAACTGTTGTTGCTGCTTTTAATGTCTTAAAAAGTAAATATCATTGCTGCAAAAAAAAAGCCGACCTTTAGAGAGATTGTCAACCCAAGGGTTCCCCCTCTTCCGGTCAATATCTTATTTAAACTTTTTATATGAGCGTCACAAAGATAAATATAGTCCGGTTCGCCTCAAAAGGAAACAGCAGTTTTATTGATACAGTAACCGCTAAAGTGCAGGATTATTTTCAAAGCACAAATACCTCTCCATACGCCAATGGTGGTATGTGGAGGAAGACAATAATCATGATATTGTGTTATACTATTCCCTATTTATTGATAATCAGTAGTGTTGGAGCTAATAGCCTGTTGCTGTTCTGGGTATTCTGGTTACTGATGGGTTTTGGTATTGTGGGAATTGGGACTTCTGTTATGCACGATGCGAATCACGGAGCATATTCTCCTAATAAGAAAGTTAATGCTTTTTTGGGACATATGCTCGAAGTAATTGGTGGATATAGCGTCAACTGGAAGATCCAGCATAATTTACTGCATCATACTTATACAAATATAGAAGGGCTTGATGAGGATATTGATAGTATTGTACTTTTACGTCTCTCGCCCAGGCAGCAATGGTATTGGTTTCATCGTTACCAACACCTGTATGCCTGGTTCTTTTATATGTTAATGACCTTGTATTGGATGACAGCAAAAGACTATCTGCAGGTAATTCGTTATAAAAAGCGGGATCTGCTTGTTAAACAAAAAATATCTTTAAGGAGGGCTATTTTTCATATTACCTGGTACAAAATGTTTTATTACAGCTATGTATTAGTGTTACCAATTCTATTCTCTGGTCAGGCATGGTATTATGTGCTGGCTGGGTTTGTAATTATGCATTTTACGGCTGGTTTTATGCTTGCATGTATTTTCCAGCCAGCTCATGTTATGCCAGATGCTAAATTCCCGGAACCGATTGTTGAAGGTAACAAACGACATATTAAAGATACCTGGGCCGTTCACGAACTGGCTAGTTCTACAAATTTTGCACCACGCAGCAGGGTGTTATCCTGGTTTATAGGAGGTCTCAATTTTCAGATTGAACACCATTTATTTTCGAATATATGTCATGTTCATTACCGGAAACTGGCACCTATTGTAAAACAGACTGCAGAGGAATTTGGATTGCCTTATCATGTAAAACGGACTTTCCTGATAGCGTTGATTGAGCATGCAAGGATGTTGAAAATACTGGGGAAAAATCAGTTAGCCTAACATCGTTTCAGCGTGCTCTCTACTGCATTTAGTATATAAGCCTTCAGGTCGAAAGATCCGGGGCTTTTTTGTTTAAGATTATGCTGGTTGATAGAAACGCTTTTTTAACCACAACGCTACCCGTACCAATATAATCAAAGCAGGCACTTCTACCAATGGCCCAATTACACCAGCAAATGCCTGTCCTGAATTAATCCCAAACACGCCAATAGCGACTGCTATGGCCAGTTCAAAATTATTGCCCGATGCGGTGAACGAAATGGCAGCATTTTGGTCATAATCGGCTCCCATTGCCTTAGCAAGAACAAAACTCAGTAGAAACATGACCACGAAATAAATAATCAATGGCAATGCAATACGTAGCACATCTGCAGGTATTTGTACAATTAGCTCTCCTTTCAGGCTAAACATGATCAGTATCGTAAATAACAGAGCGATAAGCGTTACCGGCGAAATAAGCGGAAGAAATTTGTCGTTATACCATACCTCTCCCTTTACACGTAACAAGACCACCCTGCTTATTATTCCCCCTGCAAATGGCAATCCTAAGTACATAGCTACAGTCTTTGCTATTTCTCCGATAGTGATATGTACAGCCATTCCCTCAAAGCCAAATAACGGGGGTAAAATGGTTAAGAACAACCATGCATAAAAGCTATAAAGCAACACCTGAAAAACGCTGTTAAGGGCAACCAATCCGGCAGCATACTCCCTGTTGCCTCCGGCTAGTTCATTCCATACAATTACCATTGCAATACAACGGGCAAGTCCAATTAAAATAAGACCTGACATATATTCGGGATAGCCATGCAGCAATAACAACGCTAATACAAACATAACAACAGGCCCAATTACCCAATTTAACAGTAATGATGCTGTTAATACTTTTACATTCATAAATACCTTACCCATCTGTTCAAATCTGACTTTGGCAAATGGCGGGTACATCATAAGTATTAAACCAATGGCTAAAGGTATATTGGTGGTTCCAACTGACAACCTATTGATGAATGCACCCGTATTGGGGGCGATATACCCAATAGCTATGCCAATTGCCATTGCAAGGAAGATCCAGATAGTAAGGTAACGATCTAAAAAGCTGAGACGTTTTGCACTCATTATTTAGTTATGTACTGTTGAATAAAGTCTTGACTATAGGCTTTTATCTGCTCACGCACCTCGCGAAACCGGGCCATGATTTCTTCTTCTGTACCCGTAGCCTTAGCAGGGTCCGGGAAGTTGTGGTGAAACTTTTGTGCTGAAGAAGGAAAGAAGGGACAACGCTCCTTTGCATTATCACATACTGTGATAACAAAATCAAAAGGAATGTCTCTGTACTCGTTCATGTTGTTGGAGGTGTGCATCGATATATCTATCCCATCCTCTTTCATGGTGGCTATAGCGCGGGGATTTACACCATGTGTTTCGACACCTGCACTGTATATTTCAGCTTTTCCGGATGCAAAATATCTTAAATAGCCTTCTGCTATCTGACTGCGACAGCTATTGCCTGTACATAACACTAATATTTTCTTCATTTGGCTTGAGTTTTATTTGCAGCAACCAGGGGCGCAGCATGTTTCAGTATCAGGCTTCTCTGCATAAACGGTAATGCTGTATATTCCGGTACCACTATTTCTGAATTGGTGTATTTCTTCCTGTGATAAAAAAGCACTCAATATATCGTCCGGTATTACTATCCCTTTATTCTTTTGAATAATTATATTGGTAAAACCATTGGAGCTAATTAATTCCAGATATATGCTTTTCTGGATGGCTCCCGATACACAGCCTGCGTACATTTCAGCTGCCTGCTGAATGGTTGGCGGCAATTCTCCTTCTAATACGATGTCGGAAATACTGAAATGTCCACCCGGTTTTAATACACGGTATATCTCTTTGAAAACTCCATTTTTATTAGGCACCAGGTTAAGCACACAGTTACTGACTACAACATCAGCCTGATTCGCTGCAACAGGCATATTTTCAATATCTCCCTGCCTGAACTCTACATTATTTAAGCCTCTGGTTGCTGCATTGCTACGGGCTTTATCAATCATCGCCGGGGTAAAATCTATACCGATGACTTTGCCTGTTTCCCCGGTTTCGTGCCTGGCTATAAAGCAGTCATTACCCGCTCCACTTCCCAGGTCGATTACGGTGTCGCCCTTTTTTATTTGGGCAAATTGCGTAGGCAGACCACATCCCAAACCTAAATCTGCTTCCGGGTTGTATCCTTCAACTGCACTATAATCATCTGTCATAATGTTGTATACTTCCGTGGAACAGCTTCCGGAACCGCAACAGGAGGATGCGTTACTTTCTTTATCCTGTAAGGCAATTTCACTGTATTTCTGCCTTACCAGTTCTTTTAACTCGTTTTCAGTTTTCATGGTTGAGGTGTTATTGTATTATTGCAATATTACGATGAAAGGAGGTAAAAAAAACGCTAACAGCATTTTTCTCCATTCAGTGTGACTTCTTTGAAAAAGCTTTTAAAGAGTTCATTGTACTGTTTCCATACCTTTGGATTAATACAGTAACATACACTGATCCCTTCAATGGTACCCTGGATGATACCCGCATTTTTTAGTTCTTTTAAATGCTGTGAAGTGGTTGCCTGGGCTAACCCCAGTTCTTCTACCAAATCACCACACACACACGCATTCTTTTTAACCAGATATTGTAGGATAGCAATACGGGCAGGATGGGCCAGCGCTTTCGCCATATTAGCCAACTCATTTTGCTGCCTGGTAAATAAATCTGATTTCGTTGCTCCCATATCGCAATATTACGATTAAATATTTAAAAAATATACTGTTGCCTTTTTTTTTAAAAAAATAGTGGGTTGAGAGGCCCTGGCATATCTACTTTCCATATCTGCTATTCAAAAGGATTTCAATTAATAGAAGATTGACTTTGCCTGGGATTACACGATTTTGGTTTGCAGTCTTACCGTCTTTTGGCAGAAGTAATGAATGATAATATTTAGTTTTTAAGGATTTATTATAGATTTTGCCTCTCATAGAAAAATTTAAGAGCTATCGGGTCTTTGGACTGGAAGGCTTTTTTAATTATCTTACCTATATGATAATACCTCAGGATAAATTACAAATGATACAAATATTTTTGTCACAGAACAAAAAAGTCCATGCTGTAGCATTAGTGAAGAAAGAAACAAAATGCTCAATAAAAGAAGCAAAAGATTATGTTGACCAGTTAGTTCAGTCTAAAACAACCTTTACAGGAAATATCGACGATCAGCTACGCACGTTATTAATACAGGGCAATAAAATAGAAGCGATCAAGCTATATAGAGACCATTCTGGTCAAAGTCTTGCTGCAAGCAAAGATTATGTAGAACAGTTGGGGCAATTTGGAAGTGCGAATTCGGCTATAGACAGGATATTGCAGGAGCAGGCAAAACCTGCACCCAATTATACCTGGATGATTATTTTGCTGATAGCTGCTGCGGTGATAGCCTGGGCATTGTTGCGGTAATTTCTTATTGCCAGAATCAATATGATCAACTGAAGAAACCCATATCTTCATTGGGCGAAATTTTGTTAGCCGGTGAAACTTCCATGAACGAGCCATTGAACCCTGAAATACTTACGCCCTGACGTTAGCAGATATCCAGATTGTGAAAATCAACTCCTCGTACCAGTCTATAATATAATATCTATCTTTGTAACGGCTATTTTACAATCGAAAAGAGACGTATGAAGAAAATAGGATTTTTATCGTTCGGACATTGGTCCAATCATCCTGCCTATAAGACCCGTACGGCAAGTGACACCTTACTTCAATCTATTGATTTGGCGGTCGCTGCCGAAGAAATCGGTTTAGATGGCGCATATTTTCGGGTACATCATTTTGCAGCTCAGTTAGCATCCCCATTTCCTTTGCTCTCTGCTATCGGCGCTAAAACAAGCAAGATAGAGATTGGAACGGGTGTTATTGACATGCGTTATGAAAATCCCCTGTATATGGTGGAAGACGCCGGAGCGACCGACTTGATTTCGGGCGGGCGATTACAACTGGGCATCAGCAGAGGGTCGCCGGAACAGGTGATCGATGGGTGGCGTTATTTTGGGTATGAACCAGCCGAAGGAGAAACGGATGCAGAGATGGGCCGCAGAAAAGCGTTGCAATTTCTGGATCAGCTCAAAGGCGTTGGATTTGCACAGCCCAACCCCTACCCTATGTTTCCTAATCCTCCAGGGTTATTAAGATTGGAACCCCACGCTGAAGGATTGCGGGATCGCATCTGGTGGGGGGCAGCTTCTAATGCTACCGCTGTTTGGGCAGCTGAAAATGGCATGTTCCTGCAAAGTTCTACTTTGAAATGGGATGAAAGTGGGAAGCCATTCCATGTACAACAGGCAGAACAGATCAGGTTGTACAAAGAAGCGTGGAAAAAGGCAGGGCATCAACGCGAACCAAGGGTTTCGGTGAGCAGGTCTATTTTTGCACTGATGAATGATCAGGATAGGCATTTCTTTGGACGGGATAGTAATGGAGCTGACAAAATTGGAATGATCGAAAGTGACAAACGCGCTATTTTTGGAAGGAGCTATGCAGGAGAACCGGATCAGCTGATTAAGCAGCTGGCGCAGGATGAAGCTATACAGGAGGCGGATACGGTGCTATTGACAATACCTAATACGTTGGGAGTTGAGTATAATGTGCATATCCTGTCGTCGATTTTGGAGCATGTAGCACCAGGGTTGGGATGGAGATAAGAGCTTCGTGAGGAAAACTGGTAAGGATTGGGACAACCCGGCGCTTTACCTGTTAAAAGATTTTTAATCAGGTGGATGGAATGTGAATAATCAGCTCCCAGTACAGGACCTAAAACACCGACAGGGTTGACTGCTGATAGTTCCAGTCCATTGCCTTCTTTTTCTATAAATTCCCAGGCGGCAAGTTCTGCCAGGGTCTTTGATTTTTGATAGGCGGGTGCTTTGCCTCTATACCGCCTTCTTTGAGCATAGCTCTTACCTCTGCATCCCGTTTTAGAGAACGGAGCGTAGCCCGTACACGATAGCCTGCCTGTAATAAATGTAATATACAATGAACGGCAATAAAACCTGCGTCGCCAGTCACCAGGACTGTTTTATCGATATTTGTATTCATCTCAATAATTTGATGATTCAAATTTCGGTGTAAAACAGATTAGGGGGTTTGTTGAAAAGGCGTATTTGGTTTGTTTAAAAGTCAGGCATTTTAAAGCTGGCGTTTTAAAACCCTCCCAGTCTCATCTGCTGAATCCCTTCTTCAGTTGAAGGAATTAATTTTTCTCTTACATTATTCGCTGCATCTGCCTGTACTTCTTCTATTAACGGACGTAGATTCCTATTATAATCCTGAAATGCCAATTCGTAATCCCCATCATGTACTTGCAGCGCATCTGCCAGTGCAGCGGCGCCATCCATTGCCAATGAACCACCTCTACCTGCAGCTGGCGAAGCACAATAAGCCGCATCACCCACTAAAGCAACCCTGCCTTTTGTCCAGGACGGCATTTTGATCTGACAAAATTTATCGAAGTAGAAGTTTTCTGCATCGGCAACTTCTTTTAATAATCCGGTAGTTCTCCACCCCTGTTCTTCGAACTGCTCCAATATGATCTTTCTTTGTTGCCCTACATCGCGATAATCGTATGGTATTTCCTCTTCTGAAAGAAAGCAAAAGACAATATCGGTTTTATGCTTGTATGCATTCAACATATACACCTTGCCAGGAACATTATAGAATTGAATGGTATTTTGCGCTACCAGCAATTTTTCTACAATGGAGATAGAAAAATATGCACCTAGAAAATGTGAGAATTCACTTTCATCACCAAACCAGATTTTCCTTACACCTGAATGCGTGCCATCACAACCAAATACAAGGTCAAATGCTTTTCCCGAACCATCTTTAAAAGTAGCCATTATATTATCGGCTGTTTCATCTAAACCGGTAATGCTGTTGTTAAAAACAAATGCTACTTCACCTTTTAATTGCGCTAATAAAATTCGTACTAATTCACTTCTTTCAATTTCGATCTCCTCCCCCTTCCGCTCTACCGCTATTGAGCCGACTGTGGCATCATTCGTATCTTTGAATACGATGGTTTCCAGGTTCAATGCACCTGACTTCAACGGCTCATAGATCCCCATCCGCTTCACCACATCAATCGTGGAGCCTTGCAGGTCTACTGCCGTACCTCCCATTCTGGGTGCCGGAGCTACTTCTACTACCGTTACTTTGTAACCTGATCTATTCATCCAATAAGCTATTGAAAGCCCAGCTATGCTTGCGCCCGAGACGAGTACTTCTTTTTTCAATTTATTCCGTTTTTGTTGGTAC
This sequence comes from [Flexibacter] sp. ATCC 35208, assembly GCF_001975825.1. Classification (GTDB taxonomy): domain Bacteria; phylum Bacteroidota; class Bacteroidia; order Chitinophagales; family Chitinophagaceae; genus Chitinophaga. The sequence continues at coordinate 50,678 of NZ_MTKN01000032.1, read as the reverse complement.
AAAGTAACTGCACCTTATGCAGGAAAATAAGGTCTGGAAAAAGTAACTATTGGACTAATCGAGGTTTTTGTTCCGGAAAGCTAAAGGCGTTTTTCCGACCACTTTGGTAAATAATCTTGAAAAATAGGGATAATCATCATAGCCTAATTCTGTGGCTATCTCTTTTACGGTCTTATCAGAATGCATGAGCAAACGCTTTGCTTCTAATATGACACGTTGCTGTATAAGATTGGAAACGGAATAGCCTGTTGTGTTTTTGACACATTCATTCAGGTAAGGGATAGATATATTTAGTTGCAGTGCATAGTCTGCCGGCCGTTTGGCTGTGGTATAATTACGTTCTAATATTTTTTTGAAGCTTTTGGTGACGGTTTCAAATCGCGACAGTTTTTGTGTGGATGGTGTTTGCGCCAGGTATTCTGCAATCACCAATGCGACCAATGCATTGCAACTATCTTTCAGTAGCGGGTGATATAGCCTGTCGTTCTGACGTTCAAAAAAACGGATACTGAGGGATACCGCATCCGTAATAAGGGAGAATGTTTCTTTCTTTAATAAGAGGGGTTTTGCCGGTGTGATCTCTTCTAATAATTGCAGGTATTCAGGATGCAGGTTTTCATTATTGAGGGACCAGACACTAACAGTTACATTTTTAAAGGATAATATGCGATGTACCTGATTAGGATGCATATAAAGGATTTGCAATGGCCTGATGTTATATTGCTGAAAATCTATCTCCACCGTAACACTGCCTTTTTCAAGCAGAAAAAACGAATGTCCATCCTCTCTGTGTGACCTTCCAGCCTCTTCCTTTTCCGGAGTACTTAACTCTTTCACAGCGAGTCTTTCAACAGCTATGCCTGAACCAAACTGGTTCGCCATCGGATTGACCGGAATGGATTTTCTTTTTTTCACATTACAAATATAATTTTTTGGCTACAAAGTGCCTCGATAGGGCTACAAGCCGAAAGCAGTATATGCCGATCTTTGAGCAACAATTAAAGCATAAATATTATGTCAGGTAAAATATGGTTTATTACAGGAACCTCAAGAGGGTTTGGACGGGTTTGGACAGAAGCTGCACTTGAGCGGGGCGATAAGGTAGTGGCTACTGCTCGCAAGCTGTCCAGCATTGAGAACTTTAACACTAAGTATGGTGAAAATGTGCTGACACTGGAAATGGATGTAACGAACGAGGAACAGGTGAAAGCGGCTGTGGCAAAAGCGCATGCCCACTTTGGCAAATTGGATATCGTACTGAATAATGCAGGTTATTCTCTTGTGAGCACCATTGAAGAAGCTAGTGCTGATGATGTAAGGGCACTGTACGAAACGAATGTATTAGGTCCTCTTGCTGTGATTAAGGCAGCGTTGCCTTTTCTGAGAAAACAAGGTAGCGGTCATATTATTGGCGTATCCAGTAACCTGGGACATATTGTATTGCCTGTGATCGGATACTATTGTTCTTCCAAATGGGCATTTGAAGCGATTCACGAAAGCCTGGCAGCAGAGGTGAAACCTTTCGGTATTAAAGTGACGATCATCGAACCAGGGGCCTATGCTACAGAATTCGGGACACAGGAATCGCTGAAGTTCGCTGCAGGGCTTGACATTTATGCAGATTTCAAACAGCAGTTTTTTGCACGGCTCACTTCGTTTGAAAGAGGCAATCCAGCTGCTACACCGCCTTCCCTCTTTAAAATGGTAGATGCAGACAATCCACCATTGCGCTTTAATTTGGGTAGTCATAACCTGGAAGGCCTGCGCGCAGCGTATGCTGAGCGTATAGCAACCTGGGAAGCCTGGGATGATGTTTCCCGTGCCGCACAGGGAGAATCAAAATAATATAATTGAGAATGATAACCGATCTTTATACCGGTTATCATTCTTTAATGTGTAGAAACATGAAAAAAGAAGAAAATCTTCCTTATAAAATGGGATCTCTTTCTGAGATGCATCGCATGCTAGGGTTACCGAATCCGAAGCACCCGCTGGTGAGTTTGCTCAATGGACCGACTACCCAAATAGAAAATATGCCGGCGGGACCTCATGTGCTCACGTACTATAAAATATCCTATAAACCGAAGTTTAGCGGAAAAATACGGTACGGTCAGAGCTACTATGATTTTGATGAGGGTGGTTTGCTATTCGCATCTCCGGGTCAGATCATCGGAGAAAATTCCAACCATCCTGCAATCTGTTCTGAGTATGTGTTGCTGATACATCCGGACTTTCTCCTGAATTACCCTATTGCCAAAAAGATCAGGCAGTATGGGTATTTTTCTTATTCCACCAATGAGGCACTGCATCTTTCAGAAGAGGAAAAGAATACCATCATTTCCATCTTCCAGATGATTGATACGGAACTCAATAGCCGGATCGATGATTTTAGCCAGGATGTGATCATCTCTCATATTGAGTTATTGCTGAACTACGCTAACCGGTTTTATAAGCGCCAGTTTTTGACGCGCAAAGTCATGCACTACGATCTGTTGCAACGCGTGGAAGACTTCTTTGATGATTATTTTAAACATGATTATCCATCATCCAAAGGATTGCCTTCTGTTCAATACCTGGCAGAACAACTGAACCTTTCCCCTAGTTACCTGAGCGATATGCTTCGGTCACTCACTGGCCAGAATGCGCAGCAGCTAATACAGGCACGGCTATTTGAAAAAGCAAAGGAGTTGTTGTCCACCACTACCCTATCGGCGTCTGAAATAGCTTTCCAGCTTGGGTTTGAGCACTCACAATCTTTCAGTAAATTCTTTAAAGTAAAGGCAAAAGTGTCTCCTTTGCAGTTCAGACAATCATTTAATTAGCCTGTTTTTTTTAAAATATTTGGCAGAGATATTTATTTTCTTAAATTTGCACCCTCATTGCGAGGTAGAGCAGAGGTAGCTCGTCGGGCTCATAACCCGAAGGTCAGTGGTTCGAATCCGCTCCTCGCTACAAAGTAAGTCCCGGTTATGCCGGGATTTTTTTATTTTATGCTTCTGAGTAGCGATTCTATTTCCAATTCTCCCGCTACTGTTTGAGCGCCATTTTCCATCGCCTTTTTCATGATCTCTGCGGTTCGCGGTGTAAATGCCAATGCAGCCCATCCATCATTCTCTGCTTTAAAACCTGCTGCCAATACTTTCTTTGTTGTAGAAATGATTCCTTCTTCCAAGGCAGCCATGTTTTGTGCCAGCTGGTCTACGAATGCGTCAATTTCGGCATCTGGCAGGGCACGGTTGATCCAACCATAATGCGCAGCGGTAGCAGCGTCAAAAAGATCAGCCCCTAACATAATTTCCAATGCACGGCCACGGGTCATTTTTGCAGGAAGGTATTGGGTAGCGCCACCACCGGGGATGATGCCCATCAATGCTTCGCATTGTGCGAGCTTTCCTTTTTCTAAAGAAGCAAAACTCATATCTGCGGCGGTGACAAATTCTGCGCCACCACCACGGGCAATGCCTTTTAGTTTTACGATAGTAACCTGCGGTAAGTTTCTCAGCATTTCGCCAACTGCCTGAAATATATTTAAACCTTCGGGCGCCGTTAGCTGTAATTCATTCAATACCTCCTGTTCATCGAGAATATTGATATCTACGTGGGCAATGAAGAAATCGGGGTTCGCACTGTCAAAGACAATTACCTTTACATCATTGGATAATCCATGGAGGACTTCCTTTAATGATTTCATCAATGACCCACTCAGTACATTCACAGGTGGATTATTGAAAGTAATATTAGCAACTCCGTTTTCTATGTGTAGATGTAATAACTTTGTTGTCATTTCAGAAAAGTTTTAGCAAATGTAATTGCAGTATTGACTGAGATTAAAACTGCTATTGTAAACTATAGCATATGGAAAAGAAAAAACCGTACATCTGTACAATAAAGGATGAGAAAGAAATCAGGTATGCGCAGGATGCCCTCTATGTGTTGAGTGGAAAGTGGCGCATGCCTGTTGTATTAGCGTTGCATAATGGTTTGCGCAGGTATAGAGAGATTGCGCAAAGTATTCCGGGAATCACTTTTGCCATGCTGTCAAAAGAATTGCAGATGATGGAATTGAATAACCTGGTTGAAAGAAGGGAAGATCCAGATTTTCCAAGAAACGTAGAATACAGACTGACCGCCTATTGCGAGTCATTGTACCCGATTGTGGAAAGTTTGATCCATTGGGGAAGAGAACATCGTAAAGTGATTAATACTTCCTCAACTTGTAACTGAGGTTTCCACAAAATGTGACTGGTAACAGTGAGCCATTAAACAAAATACAATTATCTGATTATTATTTATTTGGATAGTTTTCCATCCAATTAAATACCTGTTTGTACCGTGGAATTTCACATGTAATTTATCTAATATGCAAGAGATAGCTTTTGCAACATACCATTGATTATCAAACTTCTTTATTTTTTGCCAGCTCATACGGCATACTTATTGGCTAATTCCTCAATGCGTTTTTTTCCCATATATTTCTATTTGTAAATATTAATTAGAACTATGCTACATCAACTTGCAAATATAGCAGACCATGAGCTCATGGCCAGAGCAAGAAAACTGAAAGATGAGGAAGCAGCAGGAATTTTACTTGAGAGATATAGCCATTTACTGGCGGCGGTTTCCTTGCCTTCTTTAAACAATTACGATAATACCCCTGATGAATTTTTCCCTTCTCTTTTAAAACGGCTATTTAAAAGTTTGCATACACAGACGATTCCTAAAATAGGAGAATGGATGCAGTTTTTTATTAAGTCACAGGGAAACAGAGAGGCAAGGAATACTTACTATTTTCCAACTTCTGTATCCAGCGATATTACACGGTTGGAGAATAAAGTGGAGAAGGCAAATACCCATCTGATGCAAAGGAAGGAATTAGCGTTGTGTATGAAAACGGCGTTTGATGAGTTGGAATCACCGCATAGGGAGATGTTGAAGGAGTTTTATTTTGATCAGAAAACGTTTGCAGAGATAGCAGCGGAGAGGGAGTATACAATGGATAAGATCAGGAAACTGGTTAGAAAAGCAAAACAGGAATTGGCGTTGATTATATTGGAGAAGTTGGAGCATGCGAAAGTGAGGCCGATGGAGTATGCGGGGTTAGAGGAGGAAATTGTGGAGCAGCAGGAAGCGGTAAGGATGGTGGATGAGAATGGAAAGATAGAAGTCGTGAATCGGGAGGAGGTGAAAAAGGTAGATGAGCATGAAAAGATGAAAGTAGTGAAGCGGAATAAGAAGGTGAAGATGGTAGCCGGAAATGGAAAGATGGAAGTTATGAAGATCGAAGAAGAAATGAAAGTAGAATACGCGAAACCGGTGAAGAGTGCAAAGCGTGGATATGCGAAAGCCGCCAAGCCAAAACAGGACGTGCAACAGCCATTGACCGTCGAAGAATATGCAACAACTTTAGAACAACCAAAACCTATCAAACAGGAACCAGCTTTAATGCTGATCGTTGAAAATCCCGAAACACAAGACTATGCAAAATTCAGACAACAAGGACAAGATATTAAAGATCTTCAGCAGGGTTCGTTGTTTTAGTAAAGACCAGCTTCCCCGCTATGTAGATGGCCGTTTAACCCACATGGAAAAACACCTTCTCGAACAACATCTTGTCAATTGTGAACTATGCAGTGATGCGGTAGAGATTCTCCAAAAACCAAAATACCACGCGCAATACCAGGCTATGAGTCTGAAAGTTCAGGAACTCATTCGCAGTAGTAGTGAAATTGCACCTGTGTTTGAAGTAGAACGTTATCAGAAGAAGATTGAAACGCAGGAAAGATTCCTCACTTATTTTTGGAGTGTAGTGGCAGCAGCGATCGTAACTGGCATTGCTTTTCTGGCTACTCAACAGGTAAAACATGAAAACATTCATCCGGCTATTGCGAAAGCCGAACCTGTGGCTGCTTCAGTTGGAGTAGCGCATACGGATGCCAGCACGTCACTTACTGATGTAGGCACAGCGCATACTGATGTGGTGACCAGTGATGATAATATGACTGCGGCTCCACCACCGGTTATAGCTGAAACCGAATCTGATCAATCTCTTTATAAAACCGCCATGGCTTATTATTTCAAAGGAAAACTGGATGAAGCCATGCCAATGTTTACAAAATTAACGACAGACACCGCCAGCAATTATGGAGAATTAGCGAGATATCAGCTGGCCATGTGTTTCAAATATAAAAAGCAGAAAGCCCAGGCAAGACAACTATTTAAAGATCTGGTAAAGATGGACGGGCGAATGAAAAAGCGTGCACAGTTGGCATTGAATAACCTGTAAATATATGGAGACTGCCTCAAAAGTAACTTTGACTTTTGAGGCAGTCTCCCCTTTGCATTATCTAAGAAAATACCCCTAACCAAGAAAATCCATTTCTTCTTTTGACAATGAGATGCCTGCGGCAGCAATATTTTCTTCTAAATGCGGGATAGATGTAGTACCGGGTATAGGTAGTATCCATACTGATTTATGTAATAACCAGGCGATATTCATCTGCGCCACTGTAATACCATGTGCATCTGCCACCTGTTGTAGTTTTTGCTGTTCCCCACCGAGCGATGTTTGTAAGGAGAAAAATGGAATAAAAGGAATTTCCTTTTGCTCACATAACGCCAATACCTCCCCTCCCTGAAAACCAAATGGACTGTTAGGATCAGTGACACGATGTGTATAACTATACAGATTTTCAACTGATGCGATATTCGTTTTGCTGGTAGCCAAATGGAACTGCTCCGGCGTAATGTTCGTCAATCCAAGATGCAGGATCTTCCCTTCTTTTTGCAATGCCAGCATCTCCTCCAACGATTCTTCATAACTTCCCGGCGTACCTGCTGCTTTTCCAAAATGCACGAGCGGTAGCTGTTCCAGTTTTAATTCCTGTAAGTTATTCTCGATGCTCTTCCTCAACTCTGCAGGTTGACTATAAGGTAGCCAGCTTTTATCGCTACCCCTCGTACCACCTACTTTTGTGGCAATGATGATGTCTGAAGCATAAGGGTAGAGTGCATCGGCCAGTAATCTGTTCGTTACACCCGGTCCATAGAAATCTGCGGTGTCGAAAAAATTCACGCCCAATTCTACAGCTCTTCTCAATAATCTGATGGCTTCATTGCGATCTGCTGGTTCTCCCCACACATCCTGCCCGGTCAATCGCATAGTGCCATATCCTGGTCTGCGGGCAGTGAGCGGATATGCTGTATCTTTTCCAAATATTATCATAGTGATTTTCTATATGATGAAGGCGTTTCGCCGGTAAATCGTTTGAAAAACTTTGTGAAGTTGGACACGTCATAATCTAACTTATGCGCGATGTTTTTGATAGATAGGGTTGGGTCTGCCAATAGTTTTATAGCCTCTTCCAGAATACGCTGTTCGTAGAAATAACAGGCATGGTGTCCCGTATGTAGTTTGACTACATTACTGATATGTACCGGGTGCAGACACATGATCCTGGCGATATCCTTTAGCTCATACATCTTCACTGCACGCCCTGCCATGAAATCATCCATATGATCATTCAGGACCTGCATGAATTGTGAGGTGATCTCTTCCTTCCTGCTGATTATGTTATCTGGAATTTGCTTACCCATAATGCAAATATCGAGTATAGGTAAGCAAAAAAATGGTGAAGTGTCAAGTTTTTATTCCCCGCTCTTCAGGCTGGTATAATCATAAAACCAGCTATTGAGGGGTTTGGTCTGGGCAGCGGTATGCATAACAGAAATTGTCAGCACCGCGAGCAGGGCTCCTATACTTTTCATTCGATTTGATTGAGATGATTTGATTGGTGGGAGAGCAAATATAACTATTAGTCCATTAATTTTGTAGATTAAACAAAACATTGTATGTTTGCTATGTTATAAGGCATGTCTCCACCAAAACCTCCCTTATATCAGTATCGAGAATGTTATACTGAGGTAGTTGATTTCTTACTAATTTATTTTTCCGTTTTTTTATTCTGCTAAGCCAGCGCTTTTAGCTATGACTGTGCTATGCCCAACCAATAGTATTGCTTCTATATCAACCTAATAATATAACAATGAAACAGAATCAGTTTATTCATTCCATCCCTATCAGTGTGTCTGGCAATAAGACTAGTTGCTGCTGCTGTTAATAATCCTCTCTTTTATTTCCTGTTAATTCATCATCCGCAGGCCATACGTTCATGGCCGGGGGGAAGTCTTTGTCTATAATCAAAAATGTCATGTATAAAAAGTTAGTTTTACTGGCTTTGCCATTGCTGTACGCAATGCTATCGCCTGCACAGGATAAGCCACTGATTAATTCTTCCGTGAGCGGAACAGTGGTGGATGCCAGAACCAAAGAGCCTTTACCCGGTGCATCTATCAGGATTGAAGGTGTAACCAATCAGACCGTCACTGATGATAAAGGTCATTTTCAATTGATAACCGGACAGAAGTTGCCCTACCATGTTATTGTACGCTTTATTGGGTACGATACTTTAAGAGTTGAATTAACTGCTTCACCTGCGAAAATTGAATTGACACAAACACTGAATCAATTAGAAGGTGTCGTAGTTGTAGGTTATGGTACACAGAAGAAAAGTGATGTTACCGGGTCTATTGCTTCTGTACCTCCTGCTGTGAAAGAACAACCTGTAAACTCCATTGAACGCTTGCTGCAAGGGTCTGTATCAGGGGTGGTGGTCACCCAGACAAACGGACAACCCGGTGGTGGTGTGAGTGTGCAGATACGTGGTAACAACTCTATTTCTGCAGGGAGTGATCCACTCTATGTGATCGATGGTTTTCCTATCAATAACAATTATAGCGTAACGAATGCCGGTGTAACGAATGGACCTAATATTAATCCATTGTCTACATTGAATACTGCCGATATTGAATCTATCGATGTATTGAAAGATGCTTCTGCTACTGCAATTTATGGTTCAAGAGGTGCGAATGGTGTGGTATTGATCACTACCAGAAAAGGATCAAAGAACAAATCTTCTATTAATTATGATGGTTACTATGGGGTACAAAAAGTAATTAAAACGATTCCTTTACTGAATGCACGTGAATGGTGGGCATTGAGAAAAGATGCGGCTACGAATTCAGGTAAAACTGTAACATTGCCGACTGTAACAGGTTATACACTGGATACTACAGGCGAAGGGACTGACTGGCAGTCGGAAGCTTTTACCACTGCGCCGATGCAGAGTCATAGCCTGTCTATTTTTTCAGGTGGTGAGAAGACACGTTTAGCAATTGCGGGTAACTACCTGAAGCAGGAAGGCATTCTTATTAAAACAGGTTTTGAACGTTTCTCTGCACGTCTGAATGTGGAGCATGATTATAATAAAAAACTGAAATTAACATCCAGCATTATTGGTACACATACAAAAGCGAATGTAGCACCTTCCAATATTGTATCCGGATTGCTGTATACGCCACCTTCCTTACCGGTTTATCAGGATAATGGATCTTATGTTATCAACAGTCCTTTTGAAACAGTGTATGCTAATCCAATCAATACATTGAATAACCAGACAAATGAGACGAGTACGAATCGTTTTCTGGGTAATATGACTGGTGAATACACCATCGCCGAAGGTCTGAAAGCCAAGGTGCTATTGGGTGCAGATGTTATAGACAATAAGCAGAACAGGTACCTGCCTAAATCTACTTATGAAGGATCTTCTTATAATGGCTATGCAGCTGTAGGGTCTCTCTTTACTTCGAACTGGTTAGAGGAAAATACGATCACGTACGACAAGCAATTCAACGACAAGCACAGAATCAGTACAGTAGCAGGTTTCACCGCACAGCAATCACAGTCAAAAGGGGTAACGGCGGCATCTTATGGCTATACCTCTGATGCGCTTTCCTATAATAACCTGGGTAGTGGTACCAGTGCTGCCACACCGGGTTCTTCTGCGCTGAAATGGTCACTGGCCTCTTATCTCGCCAGGGTGAATTATGCTTTTGACGACAGGTTCCTCGTTACCTTTTCATTCAGGGCGGATGGTTCTTCCAAATTTTCTGCCGGCAATAAATGGGGGTACTTCCCATCCGGGGCCATCGGCTGGAATATTTATAAGGAACGATTCTTTGAAAACGTAAAAGGGATCAATGTTTTGAAGCTCCGTCTCAGTGCAGGTTCCACGGGGAACCAAGACATAGATGCTTACCAGTCGCTGGCCAAAATCACTTATTACCCCTATAATTTCTCAGGAACGGCGGTTTCAGGTTATGCCCCAAGTACGGTATCCAATAAGAACCTCACCTGGGAAAAAACTTTCCAGGTCAATGGAGGACTGGATGTAGGATTGCTGAATGGACGGATCTCTATTGTGGCCGATTACTATTATAAGAAGACGACGAATCTGCTGTTGACAGGTACTGTACCAGGTAGTTCAGGATTGGCCGATCTGACGAATAACCAGACTTCTACCACCTATCAGAATATCGGCGCCATCTCCAACAAGGGTTTTGAGCTGAATGTCAACTCCAATAACCTCACTGGTGCTTTCAGGTGGAATACGATCCTGAATTTCTCCAGGAATACAAACAAGATCCTCCAACTGACGGAAGGTGTAAATGAATACATTCCAAGCAGCTCAGCGCCATCTATTGCCAAGATCGGGCATCCTGTGGGTTCCTTTATCGTGTACAAGACAGATGGCATTATTCAGGAAGGTATGACCCCATTAACCCCACAGGCAGATGCAAGTCCGGGTGGTCAACAGTATAAAGATATCAATGGAGATGGCAAGATTACATCTGTAGACCGTATCATTATTGACAACCAACTTGATTTTACTGCTGGTTTGACAAACTCTTTCAGCTACAAAGGATTTGATTTGAATGTGTTCTTCCAGGCTTCTGTAGGTGGAAAATTATATAATACCAATGAAGCGCAGCTGGAACTGGGAACGGGGTATACCAATGGATCGAAAGTAATGCTGAGAAGATGGACGCCTACTAACACCAATACAGATGTAAAGGAGGCTTATCAGGATCCGGCGATTACGATGTCTGATCGTTTTATTGAAGACGCTACTTATTACAGACTCAAGAATGTTTCGCTGAGTTATTCTTTTCCAGGATCTTTCTTAACAGCAGCAAAATTAAAGGGATTAAGATTGTATATCTCTGCACAGAATCTGGTTACCTGGACGAATTATACAGGCTTTGATCCTGAAGTAAGCAGTAATGGCCAAACCCTTATCAATAAAGGCGTTGACAACAACTCTTATCCAAACAATAAGTCATACCAGGCTGGTATTACCCTCACTCTTTAATTTGATTTTTTATGAAGTTCTATTATATACTTATTGCTATCAGTTTATTGTCTTCATCCTGCAAGAAATTTCTGGAAGAAGATCCGGAATCATTTGTATCGGAAGAACAATATTATAAGACAGAATCAGATGCAGAAACAGCGATCAATGCTGTGTATTACCACCTGAATACGGGCACTGTGCAAAGCCCTTACAACACCTTGTTTAATACAGGTATGAATATGGCGGATGATGATGAAGATCCGGGACCGGGTGCTACCAACTCTGATGTACGTTCACTGGCAGTATTATCTCATTCTACCAGTAATCAACGTATCTATGAGTTATGGCAACAACATTATGCGGGGATCAGAAAAGCGAATGTAGTATTGGCCAAAGTGCCGGATATTACTTTTAGCGATGAGACAAAGAAGGCAAGAATTCTTGGCGAAGCGAAGTTTCTGAGAGCACTTTTTTATTTCAACCTGGTAAGGCTGTTTGGCGATGTGCCGCTGGTAACGACTTATGAGTCTGAAGTACTGGCATCCTCTTATTATACGACAAGAACTTCATCTGATTCTGTATATGCAAAGATTGAAGAAGACCTTACAGCCGCAGCAGCTTCCCTGCCTGTTTCTTATTCTTCTCCGGATGTAGGAAGAGCGACTGCCGGTGCAGCAAAGGCATTGCTGTCCAAAGTATATTTATATGAAGCTTCTCTGCCACTGAATATTACCAGCAAATACCAAAGTGCAGTGACTGAAGCTGAAGAAGTGCTTTCTTCACAGGATGGTGGTACTGGTAGTTATGGTTATGATCTGTTCACCGATTATTCTCATGTCTTTTTACCTGCTTATAAAAATGGAATAGAGCATGTGTTCTCCGCACAGATGCTGGCTAATTCCAATAGCCAGGATAACAATGAAACGCAGAGAGCCATTTATTCTTCTATACCGGGATTGACTGGCAACTATGCACACATGGTGCGCTATTATACAAATGGGAATGACAATTACTATAGTATTTACAAAATATTCAGGGCAGATGATAAGAGAAGAGATGTAACATTTGTACGCAGTTTTACAAGTCCGACTAACAGTAAAAAATATGCGTTGCCATTATCGAACACGGCTGTTCCAAATGACTCCACTCCTTTCTATAATAAGTGGTGGGATCCTAATTATGCCAGTGCTGGTGAGTCTTCTACCAATGTGACGATCCTTCGGTATTCAGAAGTTTTATTAATTCATGCGGAAGCGGAAAATGAGTTGAATGGCCCAACTGCCAAGGCCTATAAATCTATCAACAGGGTGAGGGCAAGAGCTGGATTACCTGATCTGGTAACAGGTCTTTCTAAAGATCAGTTCAGAGATTCTGTGTACCTGGAACGTAGGTTAGAGCTGGTGTATGAATACCAGCGATGGTTTGATCTGATCCGTGAGAAGGATGCAGGTGGCAGTGGTATTTTGCTCACCAGTCTGCAAAAAGTGGGAAAAAACAATGTGGCGGCAAAGCACTATTTATATCCTATTCCTCAAACAGAAATCGACAATAATCCTTTACTCACACAGAATCCCGGGTGGTAGTAAAACCCATTCTTTCTAAGTATGAAAAAGAAATTTTTGCTATTCTTCATGGTAGGAGGTTTTTCTTCCTATTTATATGCGCAGGATACCACCTATAAAGGCAAGGTAGGTAAAACCCTTGCGGAATCACAGGAGTGGTGGGCACCTGTTATCAAGGCGCCGGCAGGAGCTCCCAATGTTGTTTTGATCCTTTTGGATGATGTGGGGTTTGGCGCTTCGAGTAGTTTTGGCGGGTTGATTCGTACACCGGTATTGGATCAGTTAGCCAACAACGGGTTGCGGTATACAAATTTCCATACAACTGCTATTTGTGCCCCGACACGTTCTGCGTTGCTCACGGGGAGGAATAGTCATTTTGTACATGAAGGCGGGTTCTCGCACATTGCAATGTCTGCAGGTTTTCCGGGATGGGATGGACGTATCCCTTCTTCTGCAGGTACGATAGCGGAGATATTGAGAGATAATGGGTATAATACTTTTGCAGTAGGTAAATATGGATTGACACCGGATGAAGATGCAACGGATGCAGGTCCATTTGATCGCTGGCCGGGTGGAAAAGGATTTGAGCATTTCTTTGGATTCCTGGGGTCTTCTACTGATCAGTATAAGCCAGATCTGGTAGAAGATAATGAACATATCAAACCTGATGGCAGACATTTGAATGAGCAGATTACGGACAAGGCGATTGCGTATATTGACAGACAACATAAGGTGGCGCCGGATAAACCGTTCTTCCTCTATTATGCACCGGGGGCTACGCATGCACCGCATCAGGTAGATAAATATTGGAGTGATCAGTATAAGGGGCAGTTTGATGAAGGATGGGATGTGTACAGAGAAAAGGTAATAGCACAGCAAAAGAAGCTGGGTGTAATACCTAACTATGCACAGCTGCCGGATAGGAATTCGAGGGTGAAGGCGTGGAATAGTCTTTCTGCGGAGGAGAAGAAATTGTTTGCACGTTTCTTTGAGGTGTATGCGGGATACCTGACTTATACCGATTATCAGATCGGTAGATTAGTGAATTACCTGAGAGAGCAGAATCTGGAACAGAATACAGTGATTTACGTGATCATCGGGGATAATGGTGCGAGTAAGGAAGGGACTGTGGATGGTGTGATTAAACCAGGGTTGAATAGTACGAATCAATCTTCTGAAGCGGAGTACTTGAAGAAAAACCTAACTTTTATTGATTCTATTGGTACTGCGGGGGCGAATACAAATTATCCGATTGGATGGGCACAGGCAGCGAATACACCTTTTAAAGATTGGAAGCAGGATGCGCATTCGGAGGGTGGTACGCATAATCCGTTGATCATTTATTATCCGAAAGGGATTCAGCAGAAAGGTGGGATCCGTGAGCAGTATGGACATGTGATAGATATACTGCCTACTACGCTGGAATTGGTAGGGTTGCAGAAACCGGCGTATATCAGGAGTGTGAAGCAGGATTCTATACAGGGTACATCATTAGCTTATTCTATTAATGATGCGAAGGCGAAGTCAAGACATCTGATACAGCATTATTATATTTTTGGTGCGAGGGCGTTGTATTATGATGGGTGGAAGATTAGTGCGGCGCATAGACCAGATGGGATAGATTATAATTTTTCGGAGGGGAAGAAATTGGAGAAGACCAGGTTTGAAGATGATACGTGGGCATTGTATAATTTGAACGAGGATTTTAATGAAAGAGTGGATTTAGCGAAGAAGTATCCGGAGAAGTTGGAAGAGTTGAAGAAGTTGTTTGAGATACAGGCGACGGTGAATAGGTTGTATCCGTTTATTGATACGTATGACAGGAATAATAAGTTGATACATCATCCGAATGGAAGTGATCAGCAGGGACCGATAAAATAAAAGTATCCGCAGTGCGGAGATAATTTTAATAAAGCTGAAAAGCCCGCGGAGTTCCGCGGGCTTTTCCTATTTTTGACCCTATGTCACAGGAATTAGATAAGCGCCCAGGGGAACTCAGTATCAAAAAGTCCAGTCTTAGCAAAGAGCAAAAGACTTTTAATAAACTGATTCAACAAATTGCCGCACTCCGGCAGGAGTTGGCGGAATTGACGGCAGTACTGGATAAGCAACGCCAGCATTATATCAAATTTATCTATCCCTTCATTCAGCAGCTGACTGATTTGCGGGGGCAACTGGCTGTGTTGATGAATGGGTTTATGACTATCTCCAAAGGCTTGTCTGACCATGAGAAAGAAGACCTGCGGTTGTTGATCCTTCAGTTATTAAACGATATCTTCAGGTATCAGCAGACGGATCCGGAGGGGGAATTGCTGGATATATTCAATGCCTTGTCTGAGACCTCCTACCATGATATCAATGAAGCGTATCTGACTAAGCTGAGAGCGGCGGCGGCTAGTGATGAGACTTTGCCTGCACCGGTTAGTACGACAAAACGCGAACGTTATAAAGAAGAGAAGGAACGGCTGCTGGATGCACTGCGCAGAAAGAATATTCAACAATTGTACAGACAACTGGCTAAGTTTTTCCATCCGGATCTGGAACAGGATCCAACAAAGATACAATTGAAGGAGGAGCTGATGAAACAGCTGGTGATAGCGAAAGAGCAAGAGGATCTGTTGAGCATGTTACAACTGGAAATTCAGTGGATTGAGCAGGAAGACAGGCATCCTGAGTCGCTGACGAATGATAAGTTACACCTGTATAATACTACATTGAAAGAACAGGTGAAGGATTTGCAGGAGCAGATCAATTCGCTTTTCAATCATCCTAAATATGAGTTTTTGCAGGGGTTTGCAAAGACACCGCAAAGTGCGAGGTTCATTGATTGGAAGAGTGAGAAGAATAACCTGGATCATCTGCTATATGGGTTTAGAGATATTATCAGCGGATTATCGCAGGATACGAAGAGTGCATTGAAGGTGTTGAAAAGTGTTTTAAAGCATAATGTATAATACCTGATGAAGTATTTATTTTTTATCCTTATTACCTGTTTGTTATTTTCCTGCCATCAAAAAAAGGATCCGGAGATGGATTCGCAGGCTGGTTATTTTAATGCTGTTGCTAAGAATGATATTTCATTGCCGCCACCTGCGTATGGAGATTGGTTATATAAGCATAAAGAAAAGGGACAAAATCTGGCAGCTTATCAGGCCACTAAACCGGTAACAGATAAGAAGGTGATTTATCTTTTGCCAATGGGGGATTTTACTGCTATGCAGGAAAAAGTGTTGCAGGAGACGAGGAATTACATGGAGATTTTCTTTCAGCTGAAAGCAGTATTGTTGGAGCCAATATCTGATAGTGGCATTGCTTCAAGGAAGTTCGAGGGGCATGTGCAGTTATTAGCTCCTTATATATTGGATAGTGTGTTGATTAGCCGGAAACCGAAAGACGGACTTGCGATGATGGCGATCAGCGCAAGGGATTTATATCCGCAAGCGGACTGGAATTATGTGTTTGGACTGGGATCTTATAGCAGAAGGGTAGGTGTGACATCTATATACAGGTTACAGGATACAAGTTTTTTAAGGAGATTGGTGAATATTTCTTCACATGAGATCGGACATATGTTGTCGATGAATCATTGTATACATGCAAAGTGTGTGATGAATGGAACGAATGGTTTGTATGAGACGGATAGAACACCGTTAAGGTTGTGTAGTGAATGCCAGCAGAAGTTATATTGGAATTTGAGGTTTGATAATCAGCAACGGTTGAAAGAGTTGATGGCATATTGTAAGGATAAGGGGTTTGAGTGGGATTGGGAGGTGTTTAATAAGGATGGCCAATAAAAATGACTTAACTGCCTGATAGCGATTCAGATCGGGCATCTCATTTATAAAAAAAGAGAAATTAACTGACGGGATCTATTATCAGCTTTACCATACAAATATTCTGTTTCACCCCGATTATAGATATTCTCTCTGGAATTTTTATTTTCTTTACTGATATAATAATTTACTA
This sequence comes from [Flexibacter] sp. ATCC 35208, assembly GCF_001975825.1. Lineage (GTDB taxonomy): Bacteria > Bacteroidota > Bacteroidia > Chitinophagales > Chitinophagaceae > Chitinophaga. The sequence continues at coordinate 33,901 of NZ_MTKN01000032.1, read as the reverse complement.
CCATGAGAATGTTCGTAATCGCCCTATTAGTACTCTGCTGTAGCTGCAGAAAATCGACCACTAATCCAGTTACTTACACTGATGATGATCTGACTGGACCAGTATCACGCCCCAGCAGCGGGTATGGTGCAGATGGCAGTTATACGGTGGACAGTGTAAGTTTTGATAGTCCTACTTATACTGGTAAAAAAGTCACCGTATTCTACCCCAAAGAAGCGACGGGGCCTGTGCCTGTTATTTTTTATTCACATCCTTATGGAGGTGAAGAGGTGTCTTATAATATAGGCTTGTACAATTTTATTGCAAAGAAAGGTTATGCAGTGGTGTTTGCACCTTATCCTACCACAGGTGTAACAGTAGATTCAAGGTATAATACTTTGTGGCAGAGTTTTCTGAAAGCAGTGAATGACTATCCAAATATTATTGACACTAAGAAGGTGGGATTTATGGGGCACTCTTTTGGCGGCGGTGCTTCTTATGCATTGGCATATAAAGGATTTGTGGACAATGGATGGGGTGAAAACGGCCGGTTTATTTTTACCATGGCACAGTGGTATTCTTATAATATTACCGATACACAATTGCAAAGTTTTCCTTCCAATACGAAATTGATTTCAGAAGTATATAATGATGATGTGACAAATGATCACAGAATGTCGATAGATATGTTTAAGCATATCAATATTACGGATGCGGAGAAGGATTATATTTTAGTGAAGCAAAGTGTGGTAGATGGATATACTTATACTGCTGCCCATGATTTGCCGAATACAAGAACGGCTTATGATGCCTATGATTATTATGTGGTCTATAGATTGCTGGATGCGATGATCGATTATAGCTTTAATGGAAATGCGAATGCGAAAAATACGGCATTAGGCAATGGATCATCTGCACAGGTAAGTCTGCCACAGGGTATGACGGCACTGGAAGAAACGGATAATCCTGTAGCCGCGTTTACGCAGAGTAAATATTTATTTCCGTGTGGATCCAGCGATAATCCAAGGATTGCAAATTGTGAATAAAAAACAAATTCCTGTTGCTGCCTTCAGCAGCAACAGGAAACAAATACCTGCGGTGGGCTTTCTTAATGCAATAATCTGATCATGACTTCAGCCGCTACCCGGCCTTTCATCTTTAGTTGATCTCTGCTGGTGTTATCCCCCACTTCATACGTCAATGCTTCTGCCCCCAACTCGCGGGAGAGCCAGCTTTTGGAGACGTTCCCCCCATTACCACTAGGCTTTACCCTGGCTTTGAACCCAGGTATCGCCTGCTGGAATTCCTTTAACCACTGAAGGGTAAACCCCGGCCTGTTCGTATGCACTGAATCTTCATTGATATAAAATACATCCTTGTAAGTAGAATGAAAGTCAAGACCGAAATACACCTTCGCCTCCTGTGCAGCAATGGTCTTTTTCAGGTAGTCTTTTACTGCTTTCGTTTCAGGTTGTTTGAATTCATCCCAGTCACGATTCAGGTCTACACCACCAAGGTTATGCCTCCAGTCTCCTTCGTCCACGCCATCCGGATTTAACATAGGCATGATCAGGATCTCATATTGCTGACGAAAGCGAATCGCTTCCGGCGTATTGGCAGTTACCACCCGAACGAATTCCTGCATAGCAAAATAACCTGTTACCTCCGGTGGATGCTGACGGCTTAATACAACAATGAGTTTTTTGCCATCACTCCCTGTTGTATGCAGGGCAACAATTGGCTTGTGCAAAATGCTGTAGCCAATAGTTTCGTGTTGCACATTGGGCAGACTATCTATCCAGTTGTACACCGCAACAGAAGGAATCACTTCCTGTGCCGCCACTATGAGTGAATCAGGAGATGTCAATAAGGTGAACCATGCTTTTGTACTGTCTGCCGAAAGACGCACCTGTGTCGTATCTGTCCATTGCCGGCCATCGTTGCTGATTTTAGGATCATAGCGATGTTGCTCCCTGTCATAATCTAAGCAGAGATGTATGCGCCCGGGCCGATCTGTCCATACACTGAATGCATACCAGGGACTTGGATTGATGGGTGCATTTTCAGGAAGAATGGTAATCTTAAAAGTACTATCATCTACCTGCCTGATGTCATTCGCCCGGGCACCAGGAAAACGGTTGCTGAAGTGTACGCCTCCTTTAAAATCATACTCCTTTCTCACCTGCATCTTTACCTTCACGAAGGAGGATGTTACCTGCTGTGTACCTTTACAGGCACACAACAGGAATAGCATATAAAATAGTCTTTTCATCTTCTTTACAACGGGTTTTGCTCCATCAATGAATTCGCATTCATTTCATCATCAGGTATCAGGAACTGCCAGCGTTTGTCACCTGCATCGACTGACAATATATTGGCCAGTGCAGACGTGTGATTACTGTTCGTTCTGTCCAGCGCACTATTCGTACGCTTCAGATCCAGGAACCGGAAACCCTCTGCCCACAATTCTACCCTGCGCTGTACCATGATCTCATTTAATAATGCAGTACCTGTACTGGTAGTTAACTGGTATTGCGGATCCCTGTTTACAGCTAAGGTATACAATGCTTCCGCAGCTTCCGCATCATGACCACCTTCTCTCGCCAATGCCTCTGCTGCTATCAGGTACATCTCTGCTGCACGCATGTAAGGAATGGCACCTGCTGTAGAGTTGATATCGGCTACGAGATATTTACGATGCATATATGCTTTGCGAACCCCATTGTTCACAATAGGAAAAGCAGTATTCTTACCTGTAGAATCCCAGAGTCCTTTACGAACATCGGTGGCTGTGATCTTTGCATATAACAGTTTATTGATGGCTTTCGGATTGTTTTTGGTGTGTGATGAGCTGTAAAAGTTAGCCGACATATAAGTATAAAATGTGCCATAAGTATACAACTGATCTGCCAGCTGATTGATACCCCACATCCATTCATTGTTAGAGATATCGGTGAAGCCTGCCATGTATACGGTATTCGTCATCAGCGGAAAGCCATTCAGTGCTTTCATCGCATAACTGGCCGCTGTTGCATAGTCCTGCATGGTGAGCGCCACTCTTGCTTTTAGACCTTCGGCTACATTCAGATTAAAGTGTGTTTTGGCCGTACGTGCCGCTGCATCGCCGAATAAGGTGATAGCTGCATCCAGGTCGGCATTGATCTGTGTATACACTTCTTCTACAGTGTTACGTGCATGTGCATCTGTGTTACTCGTGGTCATGATGGGTACGCCTAACTGTGTATTTTCCTTACCTGCATCATACCGCTCGCCGAATAACTGCACCAGGTAAAAATGTCCCCATGCACGCAGGCTCAGGGCTTCAGCCTTAATACGGTTCTTTTCGCTCGTCTCCCCTTCTACTGCATCGATGTTGTTGATGATACTGTTTGCATTAGAGATGATGATATAATAAAAGCGATAGGCAAAGTATGTCAATGCACTGGAGGCATCGCGATGACTGTTCCACTTATACGCTTCCCTGAAATAAGAGGTACCTGCTGCCGTATGCACCACATCGTCGCCCATCCAGTCGATATTGATCATCATGGCGCCCTGCCCGTCTTCTGACTGGCCGGCGTATTGTATATACAGTGCACGATATATTCCATTCAAGGCCTCTTCTGCATTGCTGATATTACTGAATACCACCTGATCAGAGATGGCATCCGTTGGAGAGGTATTCAACTCTTTCTTACAGGAAAAAAGCGTGATGGCTGCTATTATGAAGATGTACTTTTTCATGTGCCGGAAAAATTAGAGTGAAAAATTAGCACCGATTGAAATGATGCGTGCCGGTGAATAAGTAGAGGTAGATGAGATCACACCTGTAAACGCCTTCGATGGATCCATCCCTTTCATGGAAGTGAGCATAAACAGGTTCTCGCCTGACACATAGAACTGTGCACTGCGCACGCCAATTCTTGACAGCAACTGCTTTGGCACCATATACCCAAGCGTAGCTGATTTTAAGCTCAGGTAAGATCCACTCATCAGCCAGCGATCACTGTTCGATGCATTGAACGCACTGCTCTGACTATTGTCCATACGCGGTACATCAGTGATATCTCCTTCTTTCTGCCAGCGTTTCAACTGATCTTTGTGTAGTGCATAACCGTAAGTGGTGCCAGAACCCATGAGCGTAGCGTATTCTCCATTATATACTTTTCCACCCAACTGATATATAAAGGTGAATTGCAGGCTGAAATTTTTATATTTAAATGTATTGGTGATGCTACCATAAATGTCAGGTATTGCACTGCCGGCGTAATGATAACGGGCATTGTTATGATCTGTAGTCACCGTATCTCCTTTGTCATTGACAAAAGTGGTCGTTGCATCATCAAATGCATCCGCTTTGTAAAGGGTGGCGCCGTTTGCAGGATTTACACCATACCAGTCACGCAGCCAGAAGTCATAGAGAGAATGACCCACCTTACGCTTTTTGCTGTCTGTGATAATTTCTTCCTGTGGCAGCTTTGTGATTTTGTTTTTGAAAGTGGTTGCATTGATACCCAGGTTCCAGCTAAAGTCTTTGTGACGGATCACATCGCCGGACAACTGGATCTCTATCCCCCTGTTGTACATGCTACCAATGTTCTTTGCCTGTGTTTCCACACCGGAGGTAACAGGTAAGGGTACATCAAAGAGGAGGTTGCTGGAACCACGGTTGAATACTTCGAACGTACCGGAGAGTCTGTTTTTAAAGAATGCAAAATCAATCGCCGCATCCAGGCTATTGCTGGACTCCCACTTCAGGTCAGGGCTGGCAATAGTCGATTGTAGCAAACCCGGTTCTGATCCATTGTTATACCCTACGGAATACAATGCCTGATACAGGTAGTAACCTGACAAATCATCTGAGCCCACCTGTCCATAAGAAGCTCTTAATTTCAGCTGATCTACCCAGTCTGCTTTGAAGAAATGCTCTTTATTGATTTCCCATCCTGCACTCAATGACCAGAAATTTCCCCAGCGGTTTTCCGGAGAGAACTTGGATGATCCATCTCTGCGAAAGGACGCTGCCATCAGGTATCTGTCAGCATACGCATATTCTACACGGGAGAATAAGCCTTCCGTACGATAAGTATTGGTATATGAACTCAGATCGGCCAGCGTCGCAAAATTGTCTAATTCAGTAGAGCCTTCTACGATCTGACTGGTTCTTTGTCCATACAGGTAATTGTATTCGTAGCGGTAATTTTCATGACCTAACAATACTTTGATACCATGCTGTCCTAATTCTTTGGAGTAGTTCAATAACTGGTTAAAGTTAGTCGTCGTCGTGATTGAGTTAGTACGATATGAACGACCGGAACCCACAGCATCGCCAATCTCCGCATTGTCATAGACAGAGGATAGGTAGTTGTTCACAGCACTGCTAAAGTTGGTGGACAACTTGAAATCTTTCAGAATAGTAATTTCAGCAAAGGTATTGCCTGTGAGCATATTCCTTTTCAGACGGTTCTGATTCAACACTGTTTCTGCCAATACATTTCTGCCAGTAAATACGGGACGCGCAGAACCCGCATCCCATACTTTCTGACCGGTAGCATCTTTTACATATGCACCATCTTCGTCGTGTTCGTATACAGGATAAATAGGGCCCATTCTCAGGGCGATATAAAATGGATTTTCGTTGAGACCACTCCCGGTATTTGCCTGATCGGATGATACCATTGTACCTGCCAGGTTCACACCGGTGCGGAACCATTTATTCGGAGTAGCTGTCGCATTTACACGGGCAGAAGCTCGTTCAAAGTTAGAGCGGATGGAGAAACCATCATCTTTCAGATAGCCTACAGACATGTAATAAGTGCCTTTGTCACTACCGCCGCTTACATTGAGGTTGTATTCACTACGTTCTCCATTTCGTTCCAGCGCGCGTTTCCAGTTGCCATAATCTACATCGTCTGCATATAGTAATTTTGCATCCGGGTTCAGTGTACCATCAGTGAGTACGATCTGATCGTCGGCTACATTGAAGGGATTATAACCCAATGCGGATTTGATATTGGCAGAAGCAGCGGTGCTGGCATCTGTTACACTGGAACCACTGGAATACACGAGGCTGTTGCGATAGGCTTCCCATTCCAGTGGATAATAATCTTTCGATGTCACTCTATCATAATCAGGGAAAGCTTTGGCGCTAAAGCCATGTGATACATTGGCGTTCACCTGCATACTATTCTTCTTCCCTTTTTTAGTGGTGATGAGGATCACACCATTGGCGGCGCGGGCTCCATACAAGGCTGCAGAAGAAGCATCTTTCAGGATAGAGATACTCTCGATATCTGTAGGATTGATGCTGCTCAGTGCATTGTCATAAGGCGCACCATCTACTACATACAATGGCGCATTACCGGCATTTACAGAGCCAAAACCACGGATACGGATATCTGGTCCATCTCCGGGTTGACCACCGCCAATCGTTGTTTGTATACCCGGTGCTGCACCGGTAAGGGCGCTGGTCAGGTTGGTCACAGGTCTGTCTTCAATTTCATTCGCTTTGACCTGTGCCACAGCATTGGTCAGGTTTTTATTTTTCGAAGTACCATAGGCAATGACTACTTCTTCCAGTTGTTTTGTCTCTGGCTGTAGCGTTACATCCAGTGTGACTTTGCCGGCAATGGACATTTCTTTTCGTCCATAGCCGACAAATGAAAAGATCAATACGGCATGTTCATCATTGACAGTAAGGGAATAATTTCCTCTCGCATCTGTCATGGTGTGTACACTGGTATTACCTTTCACACTGATGGTGACATTCTGTAGTGGTACGCCACCTTCGTCCGTCACCTGTCCCTTGATGGTGAACTGGTCGGGAGTGGCCATCATCCATTCCTTTTTGTCATGTTCCTTCGATTTGATGAGGATCATTTTGTCGACAATATCATAGGATAATGGCTGGTTGTTAAAACAAAGTTTTAATACGTCCTCGATGCTGGATGTATTCGTGTTACAGGTCACGGGTTTTGACTCTTTCATGAGTTCTGCGGTGTAAAGAAAATGGTAACCACTTTGTCTGGTTAGTTCTTTCAATACTTTTTCGAGTGGCGCATCCTTTACTGACAGCACAATCCTTTGTTGCGGTGATGCCATGATCGGGATTTGCAGGAGGATACATACTAGCAGCAGCAGACAGCTACTGGTAATTCTTCTAAATGCCATAGCGATGATCATTTGGTTGATAAAAATGCAATGTCCTTTAGCACGCCGGCGTGCTATTACAGCTGATTAAAAATTGGTTGATTTGCTTATCGTTTACTTTCCATTTGTTACTGTTAACTTGTGACCTTCCATTGAGAATGTTACCCCGCCGGTAACAGTTAGCATATTTAAGACCTGCGCCAGTTCCACATTACGGGGGATAGTTCCGTAAAAGTGTTTGGCCGGTAGCTGATTGTAACTGACCTCTATGTTATACCATCTTTCCAGTTGTCGGAGTACCTGTTCCAGAGAAGTATTGGCAAACTGGAACTGACCATTTTTCCACGCCAGTACCTGTTCTTCATCCATCTCATCTGCCACGCGCAGGTCATTATCTGCCCATGCCTGCTGGCCGGGTTTCAGGATACAGGTATGTTGCGCATCGCTGACTTTCACGCTGCCTTCCATCAGAGATACGATTCCCTTTGGTTCATTTACATAGGCGTTCACGTTAAAGTGGGTACCGAGTACATCGATGTTCATTTTGTGTCCTGTAATTACTTTGAATGGGTGTGCCGGTTGTTGGGCCACCTCAAAGTAGGCTTCACCTGTGAGTTCTACGATCCGTTCATTTCCAAATCGAACAGGGAATCTCAGTGTGGAAGCAGCATTGATCCATACTTTGGTACCATCAGAAAGTACCAGTGCATATTGACCTCCTTTAGGGATATTGATGGTATTATATACTATGTTGTTTTTTTCGTCGGCGCCTTCGTAGGTCAGCTGACCATGGTGACTGGTAATCGTTGTATTGCCCTGTTTTGCCAGCGTACCATTTTGCAGACTATCCAGTGTCACAACTGAACCATCGGATAATGTGAGCGTTGGTTGAGTACCACCGGGTAGTATGTGTGGAATACTCATTCCAGTAGTTTTTACCTCTTTTGCAGGATGCAGGAAGTAAAAAAGACCTGTTCCAATGAGCAGTAGAATAGCCGCTGCTGCTGAAAGTATGCTGAAGATCCGGGTCTTTTGGATGCGGGGAAAACTACGTGCTTTTATCACTGACTCCTCTCCCATCGCAGGATTCCAGGGTAGGTTCAGCAATTCAAAATCATCCTGGTAAGCATGCAATAGTTCCAGTTCCTCGCTATTGCAAAGTCCGGCATCATACTTTTCATATAGTTTGAGATACTCTTCCCTGGTCATACATTAATAAAGAGACAAATGGGGGGAAGACACACACATAGTTTTGAAGTTTTTTTTTTAAATTTAAGTACTGTTTGTTTTCACTCTTTAATTCCACTTTTATGAAGACCCTAACTTTACTATGGTTATTCCTTGCATTTTATTCTGCAGTTCTTGCCCAGGTACCCTGGCTCCATGTAGATGGTAACCGGATCAAAGACTCCATTGGTAACAATATTACCCTGAGAGGTGTATCTATTCTGGCGCCGGAGCATAATAATGAATGTACCACCTGTAATACCAAATCTATCAGCGAAATGCTGGAATGGCAGGCAGATGCCGGCAGAGGTTGGCAATCCCGCGTTGTACGGTTGCAGGTGACGTGTGCCAAGGTGAGCGATCCGGCACAGAGTTTTGCTGATATCATAGATCCTTATGTACAGCAGGCGATTGCTAAGGGATTGTATGTTATCGTAGATCTGCATTTTGTTTCTAATTATGGTTCAGGTGGTATACCGCAGGTATTAGTGATGAACTTCTGGAAATATGTGGCGCCAAAGTATGCGAATACACCGAATGTATTGTTTGAAGTATATAATGAACCGATCAATCCGGATGTATGGGCGACCTGGAAGAGTTATATACAACCAGTGATTGATACGATCAGGGCAGTGGCGCCTAAAAATATTATCCTGGTAGGTGGGCCGCAATGGAGCACGCGTGTAAACAGTGCTTTGGCAAGTCCGATGACGGGAGCGAACCTGGTATATGTATATCATATTTATCCTAATCAGGGAGCAGCAACAACGGCTAACCTGAATACGAAGTTTGGTACGGCTGCGCAGACCATTCCCGTGATGGTAACGGAATTTGGCTGGAATGATAACAGTAGTTATTCAGATGCGGTGACACATGGTACAACGACTGCGTGGGGAACGCCTTTCAGAACTTATATGGATGCGCATCCGGAATTAGGCTGGATCGGGTATATTTTCGATAACTTCTGGAAACCGCAGTATTTCGATTGGAGCTGGAACCTGATGAATGGAGAGAATCAGGGGCAGTTCATGCAGCAATGGTTTATTGACGCACAGAATTCCGGACAGCCACAGTCAGGCAATCTGAGAGCATATGGAGTGTCTCCTACTGCTATTAATCTGGCGCTACCTCCGGATTCAGTAGGTGAGTTAAAGCGTGCGACCATAAGTGGCGGACCTTATACCATCATTGATACAGTGCTTACGACCAATTATTCTGATACAGGATTAACAGCCAATACGACTTATTATTATGTGTATGGCAATAGCGGGGAAGTTTCGGCTACTACTGATCCTGTCGGTTTTGCACCTGACCTGCCCATGTACTTAACAAGTGAGGCGGGGAATCAGGTGGTGCAGTTAAACTGGTGGAAAACTGCCGTAGGTGCTACCAGCTACAATGTGTACAGAGCTACAGCAGCAACAGGACCCTATACATTAATAGCTTCGGGCATTACAGGCACTACTTATACAGATGCCAATGTGACGAATGATGTGACTTATTATTACAGGGTATCCTCAGTGGCTACGGTAGAGAGCGCACTGGGACATGTGGTGGAAGATATGCCTTCGGCCAATATCGTTTTTGTGGATAATACGGGAGCGGTGGCAACAGGTACCTGGAACAGCAGTACTTCATTACCGGGGTATTATAGTACAAATTATATGGTGGATGGGAATACAGGTGCTACCGGTGGTAAGAGTATGCGATACTCTCCTGATCTGGCTGTGGCAGGTACATATGATGTGTATATGCGATGGTCTTCCGGCACTAATAGAGCTTCCAATACACCTGTGGATGTAAATTATTCAGGTGGTAGCAGTAGTTACATCATTAATCAGCAAATAGATAATGGGGTGTGGAAATATTTAGGTACGTATGATTTTGCAACAGGGACAACCGGGAATGTGTTAATACGAAATGATTCTGCAAATGGGTATGTGATTGCAGATGCGGTAAAGTTTGTGCTGCATCCTGAGGAGATTCCGGCTTCTTTTATGAAGCGGATTGCCAACAATTCACTGGTGATTTATCCTAATCCGGCTACAAATACCATTCAATTTTCAGGAGTGGATGTGAATGGGAAATATATTACCGTATACGATCTGAAAGGTGTACGAAAGATGTCGGTAGTAGGGCAACAGCAAACGCTGGATATCTCTGCTCTGCAACCGGGTATGTATTTCGTGGTCATTCACGGGGCGAAAACGGTGACGGGGAGTTTTATCCGGAATTAAAAGGTGGTCGGTTGTACTGATTATGATTTTTTGTTGAAAACTCCTATCTTGATTCTGTTATGATTAATGATCAGACGGCAGATGAAAATTTATGGGAGGCAATACAGGAGGGTCATACAAAAGCTTTTTCGCTTTTGTATGACCGGTACTGGTACAGGGTGTATACGACTGCATTTCATCATCTGAAAGATCAGGAGACCTGCATAGAAGTAGTACATGATATTTTCCTCAATTTATGGCAGAAGCGGACGCAGTTGCAGATACAGTCTTTTCCAGCGTATCTGACCACGGCAGCGCGTTATCATGTGTATAGAAAGGCGCATCAGCAGCAACAGCAGCGGGTGACTTATACAGATACGCTGGAATTGCTATCACAATCTGAAGAACGGAATACGGCAGTGGATAAATTGCGGGAGGCAGAGTTGGAGGTGAGATTGATGGCGGCGTTGGCAGGGTTGCCCAAAAGGTGTAGGGAGATATTTTTGATGAGCAGGAAGGAGCAGCTGACGAATGAGGAGATTGCGGTGAGGTTGGGAATTAGTAAGCGGACGGTGGAGAATCAGTTGACGTATGCGTTGGCGATATTGAGGGATAAGTTGAAGGATTTGATTGTGTTGGTGTTGTTGTATCAGCAAATGAAGTAAGGGGGAGGGAATATTGGGTTCGTTTATCAGCATATGAAATAAAGGTCTGAGAATATTAGTTCTATTATATATACAATTGAAATAAAGTCCTGAATCTGGTAGTGAATCATTTTGAATTTAGTCAAGCCGGCCGCAGGCAACTGCATGGGAGAGCCGGGTGATTCTTTCTAAGAAAATTGAAATTGATATATACTACTGAGAATGTTCGTTTTATTATATCCTCATGCCAAATAACTACATTTGTACCCATGAAATGGTACATCATTCCGGCATTGTTAATATTTTTACACCCTGATACATTTGCCCAATCAAAATTACAACAGTTTGATGATCGTGTGCTCGAAGATCTGGCGGCTCACCGTACGCCGGGGCAGACAAAGATGTGGCGCACTATTTCCAATATGAATGATTATGTAGATGTGGGCATACCTGTAGTGGTATTGACAGCGGGGTTAATTAAAAACGATCCTGACATGAAGCAGAACGCCCTGTATATTGCAAGTAGTACAGCGACTACTTTCCTTCTGAATACGCTGATTAAAGTGATTGTAAAGCGACCCAGACCCTTTGTAAGTAATGTAAGACTGAAAGCAGTGTACGAACCTACATCCTATTCATTTCCTTCTGGTCATACTTCTTCTGCTTTCAGTGCTACTACGGCGCTGGCCAGGGCATATCCCAAATGGTATATCATAGCGCCTTCCATGGTATGGGCATCGGCGATAGGCTATTCCAGGATGTACCTGGGGGTACATTATCCTACGGATGTGGCTACGGGCGCCTTATTGGGTGTAGGCACTTCGTTTGCCTTAGGATTTATACGCCCGGGTTTTCATTGAAAATCCGCCCTTGCATGCGTTATAAATCAGCTTCTTTTGTAAATTCTTTGTCAGCGAAAAACTTCACGCTTAATTCATATTGCAATATTTCGTTGACGGCAGCCATTGCTTCGCGGGAAGGATCGTCAGAAAGATTGTCTCTTGAGTACCAGACAATGCCGTTTTTTTCCTTCAATTGTTTCAATTGATTGTCCAATTCGGTGATGGTGACCTGAGTGCCATTGGCGAAGATGGTGCCGTTTTTTTCGACGTACACTTTCAGCACATTTGCATCATCGGTATGTTGTGCAATGGGAGGTGCGGATTCAAGGGTGAAGACACTATCGTTATTGGCAGTATCTATCGCTTGTTGTCTGCAACTCGTCATTAGCATAAATGCTGATGCGAAAAGGATGGTATATTTCATAGTCTCAGAATTCACGTTCGTATTAGGCCCTTCGATATGCTAAAATTGGAGGGTCAAATATAGTATATAAAATCTAAATGTGAAGGTTTGGGAATAATGATTGAAATTATTTTTGAGTGATATTTAAGGAGGAATGAAATGCGCTGTTTGGGCCTGCGGTAGCAAGGAACAAGTTTTTCTTTTTTTAAGTTTGCAGCGGAAATGAAGATTCTATTCTATTTATAACCCAAGATAGCAGGCCTTTTGAATACGAAGATGAACGATTGCCGATCCTCCGGAGCAATGTGGAGCGTACCTTTTTCTTATAAGGGGATGACGGAAGATATCAGGTCAGGGAATTAACAATCTAAAAAAAGATCGCNNGCGATCTTTTTTTAGATTGTGTCCTGCGGCCGGCAAAAAGGCTATTGCTATCGATTTGATGCGGAGCCGCTATTTTTCTTTTATCAGTGTATACACGTTATCACCATAAGTCTCAAATGTGCACGCTTTTGTTCTGCTATTTTCCTGGAGACACTTGGTTTTAAAGATCGTCAGCGTATCCATAAAAAACTTATATCCATATTTCTCTCTCTTATTCTCCGATGTTTGGAATTCAATATAATCTACATCATTGTTAATTTCAGCATACCAATCATCAATGATCGGCGTATAATGGGTAAATAGATCCAACCCTGTGATGGTGTCATTCTCTCCAAACACCACTTTCTTCCCATCTTCCAGATGATAAGTACCACTGAATAACAACTCTTCCAATATTCCCCAATCAGGTTTAGTCACATCTCCCTTCACTAATTTATAGAGATAGGTATCGCGAATTTTGATCCTTGTAGGAGAAAAAATCTGGATAGTATCAGCATATTTTTTACTACGGTCAGGGCTGGTAAAAAGGTATTGATCTCCACTTTTCACAACCACCAGATCTGCTGCGCCATCATGGAAACCACCAATATACCTGGTGACCATCAATGTGCGTGCCGGGATCTCCAGACAACTAATACTATCGGCTCTGCAAAGACGAGGGGATTGTGTGATATGCAGGTCATTTACATATCCTTCATTCACCCATATGCCGGCAAAACTCAGGGCTGTATCCAATGCTTCATAGTTACCTACGGAATCCAACTCTGCTACAGGGGGCGCGGATTCGGTGGCGGTTTCAATTTCAGATTCAGGTTTACTGGCAACTGAGTTTTTACAAGCAATAAACCCCAAGGTTATTCCAAGGATAAATAATGTGTATCTCATAGCGAACCACAAGATAACATATTTTTATAATATAAAAATATATTGATATCAGCGGTTAGTTTTCCTGATAACGGGTAGCGAATTCATCTGCAAAAGTTTGCAGGTTGCAGGTACCCTCCTTCTTTCCATAAAACATCCATAGGATGCCTGCACGCATGGCTCTATGGGCGATTGAAGAAACAGCTATGCCGGTTTCGAAAAAACCGGAAGATTTTCCCGGAGGGGATATTGAAATTTAAGGCCTGAAAAGTAGCTGAAAACAGTGGTTTAAAAAGAGCGAAATGGCGGCAGCAAGAAGCAAAACCTTCCTTGCTGCCGCAAGGCTTTTTAATAATTTACATACTTCTCTGCAAACGTCCCATCTGCATACAAATCAATCAACCCATACCCCGGCGCCGTCTCCCTCCTGTTCCCTTCCCACCAGGCACCACTCACCGCACCATTACAGATATAAGTCACATTGTTGTACACCACCTTATCTCTTAAATGTATATGCCCACTCAGACACAATTTCACATTCGGATGTTTGTAAAACAAACTGATGATCGCAGCTGTATCCGTATGCATATCTCCACCCAACATCGTCCACTTATTGACAATGTTATCCTCAATCATTAATGTAGCTGTAAGTATAGGGATATGTGATAAGACACACACCGGCATGTTCTTATCTGTATTATTCAATTCGCTTTCCAGCCAATGAAACTGATCCTCACCCAATTTTCCAATATACCACGTATTGTCAATATCCAGGTGCACACTATCTAAGCATATAAACTTCCATCCCCCTTTTACAAAACTGTAATAAGGCTTCGCCATTTCCAGCTGCTGTAAAGCATATTCCTTTTCATTCTTTTCCTTCCACCAGATGTCATGATTCCCCAACACTGAATACATGGGCAAACCAGATTCTGATTTGAACACCCCTTTCACCAGTTTCCACTGCGCCTCGTTAGTCGCCAGATCTTCTTTGTTCATATCAAATACCAGGTCTCCCCCATTGAGAATAAAATCTACTTTGGGTGAATGCGACTGTACATGATGTAAACAATCCCGTAGGTGACGGGGCGCATCAAACTTGTCTTTCAAATGAATATCTGTGAGATGGGCGATGCGCAATGCAGGTTTTGCACCGGTTGCCGCCAGCGTACTCAATGGCAATGCAGGCGCCAATAACAAGCCGCCCATTCTTTTGAATAAGGTTCTTCTTAACATCGCAGCAAAGGTAAAAATCCAACTGAATGCCCTGTGTTAAGTTATTGTTTATAAATACCAATCAGGTGGGTACGCAGGTAATAGGCACCTGACAATACAATCTTTGATGAAGGTAATTTCGGCATGTGGCAATCAATACAATTTAACACCGCCATTTTATCAAACTTACACCGGGGCGAAGGTTGCTGCTGGTGGCATTGCATACATTTCTGAGAAAATGCTACTGTATTATTCGCTTCATTTCGATGTGGATCATGACAGGTGGTACAGTTCATCTGCCTGCTTTCTTTGAAACATCGGCTGGCTGTAAACAATTGGTATTGGGTACCATGTATATCCAATTGCGATGGCCTGGAAGGACCACTGATATCAGGGAAGAAATAGTCGCTGTAAGCATCACCGGGTTTATACCCAAAGAGCGATTTCTGTGGTGTCTTTAAACCGGAATGACACAGTGCACACATATCCAGTTGTTGCTGATTGCCAAGCGCACGGACAGCTGTCATATGCATGGGTTTCTTTTCGTTCGGATGCGCAGTATGATAAGCGACATGTGCGGCTGCAGGACCATGACAACGCTCGCAATCGATGCCGTAAATGAGCTTCCCTTTTTCAAAGGTTTCGTTCAAACTACGGCCTATCATTGTGACGTTTTTGATACCCACAGCAGAACTGTGGCAACCAAAACAGGTACTGGGGATCTGTCTGTCAAATTTAGGATGGGAAGTAGGAAAACCGGGACTATTCGCCCAATGACCTGCACTGACATAATAAGATACCGGCAACTGAAAATAGTTCTCATTTTGCCAGTATAAATAGGTTTGTGCATGACGCCCGGAGCCTACTGATAAATGAAAGAGATGAGAACCTTGTACCTTGCCACTATCAGTAACGGACATCAACACCCGTTCACCATTATCATAGGCAAAGGAAGCCGGAAATGAACCTAATATATCCTTGCTGGTCGTTTTAAAATGGGTTGTCTGTAAATAATGATTGTAAATATCCTGATGACAACCCGCACAGGTATTCGCACCTGCATACGCGGCTCCTCTCAGATCCTGAGTAACGGGCTGTTTGATGCATTGGGATAATAGTACAATCAGGCCAATGATACCTGTTGCTACTAACAGCATTTGTTTATTCATAACGCAGAAAAATATCTTACATGATCCACGTGTTCAGCGTGAGGATACTCAGCCAACCCATGACTATTACTACTACCCAGCCTATCAGTGACAATGCCAAAGGATGTTTGTAATCCTTCAACATGCTGGATGCCGCTACCAACATAACCGCCAGTGCGACAGGTAGTATCAATCCATTCAGCGCTCCTGCTATAATGAGCAATTGAACAGGATTACCTACCACCGCAAAGATCACGGTACTGAATACAATGAAAAAGGTAATAAACCATTTTTCATTTTTCGCTATAAAAGGATGGAATGTTTTTAAAAATGAAACGGAGGTATACGCTGCTCCTACTACCGAGGTGATCGCAGCACTCCACATCACCATACCAAAGAAACGGTAACCGATTTCACCGGCAGCAATCCTGAATACTGATGCAGGAGGATTACTGCTATCCAGCTGAAAGCCATGGGTCACCACACCCAATGCCGCTAAAAACAACAAACTCCGCATCACACTTGTAATTAAAATTCCACTTACCGCACTCCTGTTTACCTGTGGGATAGATTCACGCCCTCCTATTCCAGCATCCAGCAAGCGATGTGCACCTGCAAAACTGATATACCCACCTACTGTTCCACCTACAAGCGTAATAATTGATTTAGTATCTATATTATCCGGCCATACACTCTGCCGCAAGGCATCCATTACAGGAGGATGAGAGCTGATGGCTACATACAATGTGAGCAACACCATCAGTATCCCTAAATAGCGGGTAAACTGATCCATGGCATTTCCCGCCTCTTTCATCCAGAATATAAAGAGAGAGATAGCACCACTCAATATAGCGCCATACAAAGTATCTAATCCGAATAGTGCTTTTAACCCTAATCCACACCCACCAATATTAGCGATGTTAAACACAAGACCTCCCAGCACCACCAGGAATGCCAGAAAATAACCCAATCCGGGCAACAATTCATTGGCCAGATCCTGGGCACGGGAGCGGCTCACTGTCAGTATCCGCCAGATATTCAGCTGTGCACCGATATCCAACAGTATAGATACGAAAATAGCAAAGCTAAAAGCAGCGGCATGCTGCTGTGTAAAAACAGTCGTTTGGGTCAGGAACCCCGGACCTATTGCCGATGTAGCCATCAAAAAGGCGGCACCCAGCAGGATGGAAGAGCGTTGTTTGTTCAAGTGTGTTGTATGGTTAGGTGGTGTTCTTCTAAAGTTTTATGCACTGCTTTTGCAAAAGCCACTGCATGCGCACCATCACCATGCAGACAAATGGTTTCGGCACGAATCGGTACTGTCTTTCCATTGACAGTCGTTACTTCCTGCTTTGTTACCATTTGTAATACCTGTTGCAGCGCATCTGCTTCATTGTCTATCAGGGCATTGGGTTGACTGCGTGGTGTAAGGGAGCCATCCTCCTGATAAGTTCTGTCTGCAAATACCTCACTGGCTGTTTTAAGGCCCATAGCTGCCGCCGCTTTTATGAGCCAGCTGTTACTCAGTCCAAATAAACATAGGGCCGGATTGGTATCTCTGATGGCTTGTGCGATGATGGTTGATAAGTGTTGATCTCTGGCTGCCATATTATATAATGCGCCATGTGGTTTCACATGTCGGATAGTAGCATCCAGCGAAAGACATACTTTGTCTAAAGTATATAACTGTGTAGCAATCAAATCGTAGACTTCAGCATCTGACAATCGTTGTTCTGTTCTGCCAAAATTCTCTTTGTCCCTGAACCCCGGGTGTGCACCGATCGCCACCTGATGTTTCAGTGCGAGGGTGATTGTTTGTTCCATGGTGCCGTTATCTCCGGCATGATAGCCACAGGCAATATTTGCACTGCTGATGTAAGGCATTATTTCGGCATCGTTAGGCATACCTTCGCCCATGTCACAGTTCAGGTCGATGTACATACTTATTTTTGGTTGTGTTGCAGCCATTCCTGCCATCGTAAGTTACAGGCATTTTGTAGAAAATGCAAGTGTTGCTCTGCTGCGATAAGCAACTCTTCGGCTTCGTCATGAGGAATGATCCTGAAGGTAATCTGGCTGTGTGGTAGTAACTGTGCTAATATAGGGAGGTCAGCACTTACAACGTGGGCGATGCGCGGATAACCGCCGGTTGTCTGATGATCGGCCATGAGTATGATCAGGTGGCCATCTGGTAATAATTGTACGGTACCCCTGGTAATTCCGGCCGAGAGCCGCTCTTCTTCTTTGATCATGTGTAGTACCGGTCCTTTGAGGCGATATCCCATTCTGTCACAATGTTCCGACAAGGTAAATTGGTGGGTGGTAAATACCGACTGCGAAGCGGGCGTCAGTTCAGGATATTCAAGGCTTGTCACCACCCTGATCTCACTGCCATCTGAATACAGATCCCGCACATCTGCCCGCCAGGGTAATGGCGTGGCTTGTTGGGTAGCATGCAGGTATTTATTTCGCAAGGCCTTGTCGATATCTTCATCAACATGATTCACCGGAATACGATCGTTCTTTTGCAACTTCCTGCCTTCAAACCCACCGGCACCCGCTTTGAGATGGGTGCTGTGACTACCCAGCCAGGGCGTGGTCGAGAGCCCGCCTCTCACAGCGATATAACAACGTGCGCCAGAGACTGGTTTAGTAAAACGTAATATCGACAACTGCGATATCCAGATGGGTTGATTCGTAACTAAAGCCTGTTCATTCACCATCGCGCCGAAGTCGCCACCGGAAAGGGCGATGAGGGTATCCTGTTCAAACAGTAATACAGCTGCAGGAAAATGTAACTCTATTACGGCGGCTTCCGGATTGTTGCCTACGAGAATGTTTGCGACATACATGGCGGCTCTGTCCATGGCGCCTCCGGGATTGATGCCCAGATGCTGGTAGCCATATCTGCCCCCGTCCTGTATTGTATCCAGTAAACCCTGTTGGATGACCTGTATCATTTATATCTTTTTATGGAATTCACGCAGCGAGATAGGTATGAATTTTACCTCATCGCCGGGATGACAATAGCAGGGGGAATCTAATGCAGGGTCAAACATTCTGATAGGTGTTTGGCCGATGATGTTCCAGCCCCCTGGTGATGCTAATGGGTAGATGCCGGTTTGCCCCCCGGCTATGCCGACACTGCCCGCCGAAATGTTTAAGCGGGGCTTTTTTTGCCTTGGCGTAGCAAGGCGATCGTCTACCTTGCCCATATATGGGAACCCCGGTAGAAAACCCAGCATGTAAACGGTGTATGTCTGTGATGTGTGTAGGTCGATGATGTCGGCTTCGCTCATGCCCTTCTGAGATGCCATAGTAACCAGATCCAGCCCGAGAGAAGGATCGTAACACACAGGAATTTCAAGGAGGCGTGATGTCCTCTCTTGTATAACGAGCGGAGCGGTTAATGCCGGTGCGATCAATGACTGCATCGTCGTAAAGGCATTGTTGTTTTGCTCGCGGCGAACTAACAGGATGTCGTATACGATTGTAAGCGAAGCGTAAGCTGGTATGATATCGAGAATGTATGGCAGCTGCATGGTAAGCAGGTGATTATACACGTTCATGACCTTGTCGTGAACAGCTGGTGAGATTTCTTGTGACCATTCAATGATCAGGGAGTGATCGCCTAGCGGGTTGATAGTGTAATCGATGCTCATAATTCAGGAATAAGGTACGCGATATTGAGGAAAAAGTTCAGAATTATTTTTAGGATTGCCCCTGCCAGCATGGGAAAAATGTCCTGTTTTATCAGGAAAAAAGCTGACGCGTGTATTCCAATCCTATGTTATAAATGTCATCAAAGTGCTTAAAATCAAACATCCCAAACTTCCCTAACCCATCCGGTTCTATAAACCACTGACAACGTGCTTTATTTTTCAACACCGGCTCACGGATGGCCAGATGTAAGGTGCGATCGATATTGGCCAGGTACCCATTTTCAGGGTGATATTCTGTCAGCGGATTTACATGCACGCCAATGATGTCATTGTATTTTTCCAGCAAAGGTTCGGCAGGCAGATTGCCCGTGAGACCTCCATCTACATAAGGACTTCCATCTATCACTACCGGCTGAAATAATAATGGAATGGAAGATGCCGCTAAGACGGCAGGGATGATCGGACCTTTGTCAAAAATCATTTGTGTACCCTTGTTGAAGTCGGTAGCCGCGATGTACAATGGTGTTGCTAACTCTTCGAAGTTTTGATGGCGAAGGGTTTGCGTCAATACCTTCTCTACTGTTTTTAACGAGAGGAGGCCTGTACGCCAGTTACGCCACTCCATGGAGAGACCGATCTTATTGCGTTGGAATATTTCTCTCACTTCATCCGTTGTATACCCATCACAGATAAAAGCGGCGGCAATAGAACCGGCACTCGTAGCGGCAATGGCGGATGGTGTAATCCCCTGGTCGGCAAAGGCTTTCAGTACTCCCAGGTGAGCATATCCCCTGGCTCCCCCTCCCGATAATACAAAGGGACGCGTAGATGCATTCATGTAGCTGTTCTTATTTTGGCGCCGGTAACTCTCCTCTCCGGTTCCAGAGATAAATTGCTACCAACACACTCAAGATAGGAATTACTATCCCAAATTCATCATAGTAGTACTTAGTTTTATCGGAAGTAAGGGTGAGTGGTGTAAAAATTGCCTGTATAAAAAGGTTATGACTGGCGTGCAACAACACCGCCGTCCACAAACTACCAGACTTCAGGCGGAACCAGGCATAAATAAAACTACCACTGATCACCAGCATGGAAAAACAGGAGAAACCATACCAGGCAGGGGTACCACTATTATAATCTGCAAACAACAATATAGGCAGGTGCCAGAGCGCCCAGATACAACCTGTTATCAGGCAGGTCTTTGTATACCCCATTACCTTGTACATTTCAGGAACCAGGAATCCACGCCAGCCTATCTCCTCTCCCAATGCGCTCGACACACTGCGCACCATACCGAAACCTGCCATCAATAGTATATATAATGCTATCACAATTCCTTTGGGTAGCTTTTCCAAACCAAAAGATTCAGCAACACCACCTACAAACTCCGGATCATAAAACTTACCCCAACCCACCGTCCATATAATTAAATAACCGGCAAGGCTATATAATAGTGGCACCAGGTAACTCCATAACTGGTAACGGGACTCTCCCCATTTCCAGGCCATGGCACTGATGGGCCTTTTTATGATCCATGAGGTCAAAAAAGAAGACAATGCCGGGCTCCACATCATACCAGTGACAAAAACACCCCGACCACCCATGATTTTTCCTGTATGAATGATGAAGGCATAAAAAATAGAACTGATAGCTAAGGTGATCAGCAGGAAGATGACGATTGTTTTTCGTGGATTTTGTTGTTGGGTCATGCCCTCAATATAGCAAAAAAATCAGGACTACCAATCACTTAAACACTCCACTTTTCAAGTCTGTATGCACTGTCCCAAAACATAAATTCCAGCTGGCATGCTTTTTCATATGCCCCATGCATAACCTCTTCCAAAGCGGGTGTGGCCACTACATCGCAGAAGGCGATCGCTTTCTTTACCAGTTCGCCAAAGGCTTCTCCCGCATACGTATCTATCCAGTTACGATAAGGATGATCTGCCCCTGTTTGTTGTGCATAGATGTAATCACCTACTCTTTTGTAAATCCAGAAACAAGGCAGTACTGCCGCCATGCCAACTTCTACAGAAGCCAATGCACAGGTACTCAATAAAAAGCTGTTATAATGATGGCAGGAAGGAGAAGCAGTCGTCTTTTCTGTAATGTCGTATTCTTTGAAATAAGCGGCATGCAAAGCGTTTTCTACTACAATAGCACCTTCTGCAAAACGGGTGTATTGCAATACCTGTTCTACTGTATATGCTCTTGCCGCTATCAAGGACAGTGCACGCCCGAACTGTTCGAGGTACAGTGCATCCTGCGCAATGTAAAACTTAAATTTTTCTATGGGCAATGTACCATCTATCAGTTCTTTTATAAATGGCATCTCAATAATCTCATCATAAATATGGGCAGTACGCTGCCAGGCCCTTTCACTCCAACTCATGTGTAATTTGTTTTTCAGGTGCAAAAAAATGATTCACAGGGCCATGGCCCTTCCCCGTTTGTACATGTTGCCCTGCGGCAATGGCGGTATGTATATATTGACTGGCCTTATCAATGGCTGTCACCAACTTTTCTCCACGACCCAGATAAGCTGCGATAGCAGAAGATAAGGTACACCCGGTGCCATGTGTATTTGCAGTATCTATGTGCTGACTGGATATGATATGCACAATATTTCCCTGATCTTTATAAACATCAAACAATTCTTTACCTGCCAGATGACCACCTTTTACCAACACGGCTTTACAACCTGTTTGTAAAATACGATCTGCTGCCTGTTGCATATCAGCAAGGTTCTGCAAAGGCATGTCTGCCAGGATAGCCGCTTCATCCAGGTTGGGTGTAACCAATGATACCAAAGGGAATAATTTCTCTTTCAGTATTGAAATGGTGGCTGATTCTATCAGCCGGTCTCCACTGGTTGCCACCATGACCGGATCGAGTACTACAGGTACATTGGGATATAATACCAACGTTTCGGCAAGCGCTGATGCTAACGCAGGTGAATGTATCATCCCTATTTTTATTGCAGCAGGTTGTATATCATCCATCACGGCACGTATCTGGCCTGTCACAATTTCGGGGGGAATACTATGGATCCCCGTTACACCCAATGTATTTTGTACCGTGATCGCTGTGATCGCGGATGTTCCAAAGCAACCCAATGCAGCAAAGGTTTTGAGGTCAGCCTGTATGCCTGCCCCTCCCCCACTGTCAGAACCTGCGATGGTCAACACAGGTACATATTTATATTTTGTCATAGTGCTTTTTCTATTTGAAGACGAATGGCGGCTGCTGCTTTTTCAGGATCAGGTGCCCCGCAAATAGCAGATACAATGGCCAGACAATCTGCTCCTGCTTTAATCACATCTGCAGCATTGCCTTCGTGAATAGCGCCAATCGCTACCAGTAGTTTATCTGTGAGTGCACGGATATGCCTGATCCCTTCCAGTTTCCATTCTGTAACGGTATCCGTTTTGGTTGGTGTTGCAAAAATGGGACTTAGTGCGAGGTAATCCGAAGCCACCGCATCGGCTGTATAGATCTGTTTTTCATATTCTATAGAATACCCTAAAATCCCGCAGGAAGGCCATTGAGCCATGATAGTCAATGGCGCCAGATCACTGTTACCAACATGTATACCTGTAGCACCACATTGCTGTGCCACCCATAAGTTGTCGTTGATGATCAAGGGTACCCTGTGAGGAATGAGCGCTTCTTTGAGACGAAGGGCTCGTTCTAAAAATGCAGGATTATCCAGTTGCTTTTCGCGTAACTGAATTAAATCTACGCCCCCTTTCACAGCTGCTTTCGCCACTGCAACCAGGTCCCTGCCTTTGCAGGCTTCTTCGCTGATAACCAGGTATAATCTGCGATTAAACATTAGATTCCTCTATTTTAATCAGTGAAGCCACTACCTCATCTGTCAGTTGATATAACTGGTCCAGTATATGTACCTGCATACTACCCGGCCCGGCAGATACCTTAGCCGCTTTTTCACCTGCTATACCCAGGAGCGCCATGGCTGAAACGGTTGCACAAAATGGATCTTTGGGATTAACTGCTGCAAAAGCGCCAATCAGGGCAGTAGCTGTACACCCCATACCTGTCACCTTTGCCATCAATGGGTGTCCGTTTGATAATAATATCGTGGTGTCTTTGCCAACAATGATATCCACGGCACCAGATACACAAACTACACTGCCAAACTCCTGTTGCAGAAAACGAGCTGCTTCTACAGCGGCAGCGCTTTCCTGTGTGCTATCCACGCCTTTGGTGGTGCCGGCATTCTTACGGGCAAGGGCCATGATTTCAGACGCATTGCCACGGATAATGGTAGGCTTCAGTTCCAGTAATTGTTTTAATACTTCATCTCTGTAGGGGGTTGCACCTGCTCCTACAGGGTCCAGTATCCATGGTTTACCCAGGGTATTCGCCTGACCGATAGCAAGTTCCATACTCTTTACCCAGTATTCATCGAGGGTACCGATGTTGATGACGAGTGCTCCTACAATCCTGACCATGTCCACCATTTCCGAATGAGCATGGGCCATAATGGGAGATGCACCTACTGCCAGCAATGCATTGGCAGTATTATTCATGACTACATAATTTGTGATACTGTGAACCAGCGGGGATTGTTGCCGAACAGCCAGGATCTGTTCCCTGATAAACTCCTTCATAATGCCATATAAATTTTAAGTATAATGGCCAGGAGTACGCATGCGCTAAGCTGCTGCTTTTCCCTACGCCGGTACTAGCCGGATCAGGTTCGAAGAGTAATTCTCAGTCCCAGTGAAGGAACACCCCTAAAGCCTGCTCAAATTTAGCAAACAACGGGAGAAAATGACATAATTATTTTTTATACTTGTGTCTATGCGGTTAATTGTATCAATGGCGGCCATCGCCTGCCTTTTCCACGGAAGTGTTTCTGCCCAAACATCAGACCTTCTACGTTATGTTCAGCCACTTTCTGGCACAGCAGCCAGCACTACGGCTTCTTCCCGGAAACATGGCAGCGGCACTGAATCTTATGCCAATACCATTCCGGCAGTTGGACTGCCTTTTGGTATGACGCAATGGACTCCACAAACAAATACGACCGAAAACAAATGTTTTCCGCCATATACTTACAGAGACAGCCTGTTGACCGGGTTTAGAGGTACACACTGGCTGAGTGGATCCTGTACCCAGGATTATGGTAGTTTCACCATTATGCCTATCACCGGGCACTTTACGACTAACTATGCAACACCGTTTTCCCATGACAAGGAAATCAGTACCCCTGCTTATTACAAATTAACCCTACCTGCTGTTAGTACGGAGATCACAGCCACTTTAAGATGTAGCATGATCCAGTTCACTATGGAAAAGACGGATAGTCTGTACCTGTTGCTGACAGCAAATAGTGACCGGCAGGAAGGTATTGTGAAGATTAACGCATACAGACATGAGATTACAGGTTACAATCCTGTGCATCGTATTTACCAGGGATGGGGAGAACCGGCAGGTTTTTGTGGCTTCTTTGTGATGCAGATTGAGACAGTGACTACCATAGATAAATCTGGCTATGCGGCTTATTACCTGCAAAAAGGTGAACAGGTAAGGGTACGTATTGGAACCTCTTTTACAAGTATTGATAATGCCCGTAAAAACCTGGAAGCTGAAATACCCGATTGGGATTTTGCTGCCTTGAAAGCGAAGAATGAAGCTGTCTGGAACAAAGCACTGAGCCAGATACAGGTGGAAACAACCAGGGAAAAAGACAAACGTATTTTCTATACGGCGTTATACCATGCTATGCAGCACCCAAGGTTGTTCAATGATGTAGATGGCAAGTATCCGCGATTTGCAGGAGATTATCAGAATGAGCGTGTCAGCAAAGGGAATTATTATGATGATTTCTCTATGTGGGATATTTACAGGGCGCAATTACCCTTGTTTGAAATATTACAGCCAACCCTGGTGAATGACTTTGTCAACTCTTTAGTGTTGAAAGGACAGCAAGGTGGGTGGCTACCTATATTTCCCTGCTGGAATAGTTATACAGCTGCAATGATCGGGGACCACGCTACGGCTTTTATTGCTTCTGCTTTCAATAAAGGGATCAGGGATTATGATGTGAATGCAGCTTATGAACTGATGCGGAAGAACGCTTTTGAAATGAGCAAAGGCGATGATTACTTAAATGGGAAAGGCAGAAGAGCACTGGATAGTTATATAAAGTATGGATATATTCCGATGGAAGATAGTGTACCCATTGCATTTCATAAGAAGGAACAGGTGAGCCGTACACTGGAATACGCGTATGATGATTATGCATTGTCTACAGTGGCGAAAGCTTTGGGCAAAACAGCAGATTATGAAATATTGACTAAGCGTGCGCAGAATTATAATAATGTCATTGATCCAAAGGTAGGCATGGCAAGAGGTAAGTATGCAGATGGTACCTGGTATAGTCCATTCAATGCTGATAAGAAGGAACCTTATATTACTGAAGGAACACCCAGACAGTACACATTCTACGTTCCACAGGATGTAACTGGACTGGCTAAAATAATAAACCTGAAAGCTTCACTGGATAGTTTGTTTGGAAAGAATGAATACTGGCATGGGAATGAGCCGGGGCACCAGATCCCTTTTATGTACAACTTCACTACTGCACCTGAGAAGACTAGTAAAACCGTACATAAAATTCTGGCAGAAGAATATTCTGACGGACCGGGTGGTCTGAGTGGGAATGACGATGCAGGACAGATGTCTGCCTGGTACCTGTTTGCTGCGATGGGTTTTTACCCTGTAGATCCGGTAAGTAACAACTATGAATTGTCTGTACCTATTTTTGATAAGATCACTATTTTATTGCCTGATAATAAAAAATTCCAGTTGAAAGCTGTTCAGAGAGGCGGCAGGAAGAGTATGCTTTATAATGGAAAAGAACTGAAAGGACATGCGATTACATATGAACAAATAATGCAGGGTGGCGAATTGGTTTTCTTTTTTTAAAAAGCAAAACCAATGAGTTAGGTGATTACGTAAACTTATTATGCCAGGCATTTTTGAGTCTGGCATAATTAGCTTACAACCCCAGTTGTTTCAGAAAATTGTCTTTGTAATTGCTGCCTATAGGGATCTCTGTGGTATTGATAAATGCCCGGTTACCCTCTATATGTGTAATGCTGCCCTTGTTGATGATAAATGAACGATGTACCCTGATGAATAAATGAGCAGGTAATAACTCTTCAAAACCAGAGAAGGTAATAGTAGGGAGAATGGTACGTTGCTTAGTGACTACCTTGGTATAATTACCACTGGCCTCTGCATAGTAAATATCTTCGTACAGTATTTTATAGATCTTTCCATCTGCCTTGATGAAGATGAAGTTTTCCTTTTTGCTGGCGGTGAATTCAGGTTCTGT
Organism: [Flexibacter] sp. ATCC 35208; assembly: GCF_001975825.1. Taxonomy (GTDB): domain Bacteria; phylum Bacteroidota; class Bacteroidia; order Chitinophagales; family Chitinophagaceae; genus Chitinophaga. Next base: position 6,796 of record NZ_MTKN01000032.1, on the reverse strand, counting down.
TAATTTCTCCAATGCCTTATCCACTGCTATAATGAACCTTTCCAATGAAAAAGGTTTTAACAGGTAATCTGTAGCCGCCAGGTCAAAGGCTTCTACTGCATACTCTTTGTAAGCAGTGGTAAAGATCACCTGTGGCTGGTACTTGAGTGTTTTTAAAAATGCCAGTCCATTCAGCACCGGCATGTTGATATCGAGAAATATAAGTTCGATGTCTTCCTGTTGTGCAATAGCTTTTGCTTCCAGCGCATTGCCGCAGGAGGCGATGATGTTCAACATCGGGAAGTGACTACAATACGTTTGTATTATCTGCCTCGCTATTGGCTCATCGTCTACTATCAGACAATTGATCTTTCTCATGATTCTTAATTTTTAGCTGCAACTGTACCGTGAAATATTTATCTCCATCATCTATGTTCAGGTCATACTGATTGGGATACAGTAAAGATAAGCGCTTTCTTACATTTTCCAGTCCCAGGCCACCACTGTGTTCTGGTACTTCTCCTTTGGAGTTTTTTACGGAGAAGAGGATGCTATCACTCCAACGCCTGATCATGATTTCGATATAGATCTTGTCATTGGTGGTATTTTTAGAATGCTTAAAAGCATTTTCTATAAATACGATCAGGAGCATCGGTGCGATCATATCACTTGTATCGTCAAAAGGCTCTATTACCGTGTTCAGGTGCAGGCGCTCTCCTACCCTGATCTTCTCAAACTCCATGTAGTTGTTGATGTATGTCAGCTCATCTTTTAAAGGTACAAACATTTCCTTGGCATCGTATACGGAGTATCGCAGCAGGTCGGACAATTGCAACAGCAGTGCCGGTACTTTGTCCGGTGCTGTAATAGAAAGACCATACATATTATTGAGGGTATTGAATAGAAAATGCGGGCTTAACTGTGATTGCAGATTTTGCAGCTCACTCTGGCTGTTGGCCGCCAGGATCTGCGCCTCATGTAAGTGTGCGAAGATCCGGGTACGGAATAGTTTGATGAGCATGCCCAGGGTCAGGCTCATGATCAGGAACGACATCGGGAACAGGAAATCGTGGAAGAAATCCTGCCGCTGAAGGGCCTTTCCTATAAAGAGACAAGTAAAACAGCTGGATAATAAAAATATAATGGAAAGAATAATAAGGGAAAAGTATGATACCTCCCTTTTTTCATTAATGAATAAGAAAGATAAAAACCGTCCTGTATATACTGCCCCCAGAAATCCTACGGTCAATGCAAAGGCAATCTCCTCATCGTCCATGACGGTAATGGTATGTACAAATTGTCTTATCAGAATAAACAACACCACCCCTGAACTCACGGCGGCTATAAGATGTATCCTCAAATTTCCCACTGTTTTCATATCGATTGTATTTCTGGGTACAAATATGAGTAACAACCCCCATTTTGCAACCTAATAATGATGAACCTGTGAAAATGACTGACGAACCTTGAAAATAAGGTTTTCGTCACGGATATGGCCAGTTACATCACTAAAATTTCGCTTCCCCCTGCTGCTGGCCAATCTTTGCTAAAAATAACACAGCAATGAAACCCATAATCGCCATCTTTATCAGCCTATTTTCTATTATCCAGGCATCTGCACAGGATACCACCAAACCTAAACAGGTACAGCTTAAGAGTATAGAAGTCACTGGCAAAAAACCATTGCTGGAACAAAGTATTGACAGAACTGTCGTGAATGTAGATGCGATGATCAGTGCCGCCAGCAGCAACACCCTGGAAGTGCTGAATAAAACACCGGGGGTGACTGTAGATCATAATGGTACCATCCAACTAAATGGAAAAGGAGTATTGGTATTGATCAATGGCAGAGCCACCTATATGTCTGGCCAGGATCTGGCGAACTACCTGAAAGGATTACCCGGTAGCACCCTCGATAAGATAGAACTGATGGATGCGCCACCGGCTAAATATGATGCAGGTGGGGGTGCTGTGATCAATTTAAGATTGAAGAAAAACACCATTCTTGGTCTGACAGGCAATGTTTCGCTCAGTACCAGTCAGGGTATTTATAACAGATCCAACAATTCTTTGAATATCAACTACAATTATAAAAAGATGAACTGGTTTGCCAGTTTCAGTTATAACAAAGATGCAGCGTATGATGATGATAAAACAAACAGGGATTACTTTGCAGATAGCCTGAGTGTGTATTTGCATACGCATGTAAAAGGCAGGTCCAATACCAAGGGGATCAGGTTGGGTATGGATTATAATTTAAATGCAAAAAATGTAATCGGGTTTGAAGTAAATGCACAGCACAGACCCAGTATTTATACCAGGGGATATACCAGTGATGCTAGCAATGATAGCATCAGCAAAGGATTTACTTATAGTGATGCCAACTGGAAGAACTTTAGTGGCAACCTGAACTTCCTGCATAGATTCAATAATAAAGGACACGAACTTTCTGCCGATGCCAGTTATATTTCTTATAACAATCACGATGAACAAAACCTGAATAATGACGATGATTTCTTCCATTATCGGTTATGGTCTGATATGCACATCTTTGCGGTGAAGGCTGATTATGTACATCCTATTGGTATTGAAGCAGGCGCAAAATCCAGTTTTGTTAAAAACGATTATGATTCCAGGTATTATAATGAGAAATGGGTGCAGGTGGATAGTAATTCCAATCATTTTATTTATGATGAGAATATCAATGCAGCATATATCAGTGCAAAGAAGAAATGGAAACGCTGGGGTGCACAGGCTGGTTTGCGTGTAGAGAATACAAACATTACAGGCAGACAACCGGGGAATTCCGCGTATGCAACATCTGTGTTTAAGCGGAATTATACACAGGCATTTCCGACTGTGTTCCTGAGTTACAAATTAGATAGCGCAGGTAATCAAACACTGACCTGGAACATAGGCAGAAGAGTGAACAGACCGAATTATCAACAATTAAATCCCTTTGTGGCTTTTGCGAATAGTTATACTTATGAAACGGGTAATCCTAATCTGCGCCCACAGACGAATTACAGGACTGAGTTAAAGTACCAGTATAAACAATGGCTGGGATTAGGTTTGCAATACAACTGGTTTAGGGATATCATCTTTACGATGAGTGACGTGGTGGATAATATTTACATTACCAAACCCGATAATGTGGCGAAGGGATATATTGCCATGCTACTTGTCAATCTGAATTTACACCCTGCGAAATGGTGGGACATGAATGCAAATATAATGGCGGGAAAAATGCAGCTGCATGGAGAAGCATTCTCCACAGCGCTAAATTCAGGTACTTTTTCCGTGAGGGTACGATTGTATAACCAGTTTGATCTGACACATGGATGGAGTGCGGAAGCAAGTGGCGATTACTCAGGTAAGAATATCAATGGACAGGAAGTCATCAATCCCCGGTATATTATATATGCAGCTGTGCAGAAGAAACTGTGGCACAACAAGGCAACATTGAAACTGAATATGGATGATATTTTCCGTTCATCTGGACAGAACGATCATTCAGCCGGCGTGAAGGACAGTTATTATACACATAGAGGCCTGTATGATTCTCAGAAAGTAGGAATAGCTTTTACATATCGCTTTGGTAAAGAAACATTTGCGCGGAAGCGGAATCACAGTGATAATACGGCTGATCAGGAACAGGAAAGGGCGAAGTGATGAAAAGTTGAAGATACTGGTATATTATAAGGGGAAGAAAACGACATTTATAGAATAAAATTCCAACAAAAAATCCTTTTGCCTTCAGCAAAAGGATTTTTTGTTGGCGGCGTGGCCTGCAGCCGGCTGGAAAGAACTGGAAAGAGCCTGAAAGAAAAGCCTGCAACCAGCTTAAAAACAAAAATTATGGATGTTGTGCGTAAGCAATAATAGAAGCCTTACCCAGCATTGTCATATTTAAATTGAACCCTACATACGCCGCAGTCGCGCCCTTATCTAACGTTAACGATGCTTTCAAAGCATATACTGTGATCAGGTACATATGTGGCAAACCCGGCGTAGGTGCAGGACCACCATAACCTGGCTGACCGAAATCGGTTACTCCCTGAATAGCTCCTGCAGGCAATAATTGCTTCGCAGCATTACCGGCACCCGCTTTTATTTCCTTTACATCTGCAGGAATATTGTACACCACCCAATGCCAGAAACCACTACCGGTTGGAGCATCAAAATCATACATAGTTACAGCAAAAGCTTTGGTACCAGCAGGGGCATTTTCCCATGATAGTGCCGGTGATTGGTTTTCACCGGTATACCCCATAATACTATTATATTGTTTGTTGGAGAACTGACCACCCAGGTCACTACTTTTCAAGGTAAAGGTCTGTGCATGTACGTTGATAGCGAAGATGGCTATCATTCCTAATAAGGCGCTTAATTTCTTCATAGTTCCTCGTATTTTGTTTGTGATACAAAAGTACGACGCGCCATAGGAGCGGGTTTACAGCTAACAGGTCAAAAGCTATTGTAAAACGGTCAATTTCTGTTGCTGGTATTCACTGGGGGTGAGACCGAATACCTGTTTGAAGGATTGGGTGAAGCTTGAATGGTTTTCGTACCCTACTTTATGATATACATCACTGGGTTTTTCACGGTTGTTTAATAATAAGGTCGCCGCTATTTCCATCCTTTTTTGTAAATACCATTTACTGGGCGCTACACCATAGATCTTTGCAAAACGACGCTTAAAAGTAGAGGTGCTCATATTGCAGAGGAAAGCCAGTTCATCGACGGTGATATTGTTTTCGATATGTGCTTCTACCGCCTGCCGGAAGTCATGCTCGTCTTTGTTGGCAGTACGGAGACTCATTACCTGTTGAGGGTACTTGTCCAGCATATACAACATCAGCTCTTCGAACTTGAGCACCCGCATCGCTCTTGAAATGGGTTTGCCGGTAGCCAGCATCAGCTCCAGGGAGTGTAGGAAATTCTGTAAAAAAGGATCCAGCCGGAAGGTAACAAAAGGTTGTTCCGCTATGCTCATAGCCTGTTCAACATGAACCTGGGGTGGGCCGGGGTATTTGATAAAGAAATCTGAGAGGATCTTATTATCGAAGAAAAACAGGATACTCTTGTAAATGCCATTTTCAGGGGCATTTTTTTCGCTCATCATACAATTGCCACAAGATAACAGGATGAACTGAGATGGGTCAATCCGGGCGCTCTTTTCTGCATAAAACGTTGTTTTTACGCCAGCCAGCAGGAAACTAAACAGGTTGGTGTTCATGGTGATCTTATTCTTCACCAGATTTGCTGAAGACTGGTAACCGATGATGTGCACATTGTCATTTTCCTGTACCAGATCCATTGGCAGATTGAACGTATCCATGTGACAAAGATAGGAACCTACCAGAATTATGATACTATTATCAATAATTTAAACAAGGACAAACAGGTACTATACACTACTTAAACAAGTACAATTTTGTTTAAGTAAATGTTACAAAATAAAAAGTCAACTTAATTTTCTAATTTCCAAACGGACACTACCTAAACTAAACCATTATCCATTTACGCTAATGCTATTTAACTCCATAGAGTTTGCAATATTTCTTCCAATAGTATTTTTTCTTTATTGGTTCGTAGGAAAAGGAAATACTAAAGTACAAAATATTATAATATTAGTTTCCAGCCTCTTCTTCTATGGATGCTGGGATTACCGATTCCTTTTCTTATTATCGTTTTCGATCTTACTGGACTTTTACAGTGGTATCAAAATTAGTGAAGCAGCTACTCCCCGGTCGAAAAAGCTATGGTTGATTACAAGTATTACCATCAACCTGGGATTTTTACTCTTCTTCAAATATTATAATTTCTTTGTGCTGTCCTTCGCTGATCTGCTCACCAACTTTGGTTTGCAGGCAAACGTCTGGACACTTAAAATCATCCTTCCGGTAGGGATCTCATTCTATACTTTTCATGGCCTCTCGTATGTAATTGATATATACAAAGGTAGAAGTGAACCAACCCGGAACCTTATTGACTACTCTGTATTTGTTAGCTTCTTTCCTTTACTGGTGGCTGGTCCTATTGAACGTGCTTCCCATTTATTACCACAGGTTCAGCATCCCAGGCACTTTTCATCCGAAAGAGCCAGCGACGGTTTAAGACAAATTCTCTGGGGGCTTTTCAAGAAGATTGTGATTGCAGACGTCAGCGCGATGTACGCCAATGAAATTTTTTCATCCAATGCGCACCTCCATGCAAGCACATTGGTGCTAGGTGCTGTCCTTTTTGCCTTCCAGATATATGGAGATTTCTCCGGTTATTCAGACATTGCATTAGGAACAGCCCGGTTATTAGGTTTTGAACTGTTAAGAAACTTCTCCTATCCATACTTTTCGAGAGATATCGCTGAATTTTGGAGAAGATGGCACATATCATTGTCTTCCTGGTTTAAAGATTATGTATACATTCCGCTTGGAGGTAGCCGTGGAGGAAAGCTGAATGCAGTTCGCAATACCTTTATTATATTTTTGCTGAGCGGGTTCTGGCATGGGGCCAACTGGACCTTTATATTCTGGGGTGGATTAAATGCGATCTATTTTTTACCCCTGTTGCTTTTTAACAGGAACAGAAATAACATAGAAATCGCCGCTAAAGGAAAATTATTACCCTCATTCAGAGAACTGGTCGCTATTCTCATCACCTTTGCGCAGGTGACCTTTGCATGGATCTTTTTCAGAGCAGAGAGTCTCCGTTATGCATTTAACTACATAAAAGGAATATTTAGCCGATCCCTGTTTAGCACACCAGAAGTTTTTCCTAAAACACAGTTAGTGCTGATTGAGGTGTATTGAATTAT
>NZ_MTKN01000299.1 GCF_001975825.1 [Flexibacter] sp. ATCC 35208 | reverse complement strand
CTTTTTTCTATTTGGTTCCATATTTATGTGACCAATAACAGAGACTGTTGTTATTTTCTCTAAATCCTGTTCCGTGTATATACGTTCATCAAAATAATCTCGAAATACAGCTAAACCTATCCCAACAAAAAAACTAACAATTAAAGAAATAGGAATGATTAGTTGAAATTTTGGAAACAATTTTTCAGCCTGTTCCTGTAACTCAGGATCAGTTAATACTTTCACCCCTTGTACATTTGTGTACTGTTGAAAGCTTTTTTGTGATTGCTCTGCCAATGTCTTTACAATGTCTTTCACGATTTTCGGATTGGAATCTTTTACTGTAACAGTTACAATTTGTGAGTTGTCCGTATTCACAACCGAGATTTTTTGTGCTAATTCATAACTTGATTGCTCTAATTTCAAAGTTTTTTTGACTGTTGAAATAATTAATGGGCTTTTTAAAATATCAACATAC
>NZ_MTKN01000298.1 GCF_001975825.1 [Flexibacter] sp. ATCC 35208 | reverse complement strand
GCTGTGCTAGCAGTTATTGTGGGTGTTATTTTCATTCAACAGGCTGTTAGAAAGATCCCAATTCAATATGCGAAGCGTGTAACAGGAGGAAATGGTGGTTATGCTGGAGCACAAAACACACATTTACCGCTTAAGGTAAATAGTGCTGGTGTTATTCCAGTAATTTTTGCTGTTTCATTCTTAATTACGCCTCCGACTATTGCACAGTTCTTCCCGAAACATGATGTATCGCAGTGGATTATTGCAAACTTTAACTATTCTCACCCAGTGGGAATGATCATATATGTTGCGCTCATTGTAGCCTTCACATATTTCTATGCATTTGTTCAGGTTAATCCAGAGCAAATGTCAGAGAATCTAAACAAGCAAGGTGGATATGTTCCAGGTATTCGTCCGGGTAAGAATACGGAACAATATCTAACAAAAATCTTGTATCGTTTGACCTTTGTAGGATCAAT
>NZ_MTKN01000297.1 GCF_001975825.1 [Flexibacter] sp. ATCC 35208 | reverse complement strand
AGTGACGTTCATTATTACTCCTCCTTATTTTCTACAGTCGCTATGGAAGAATAACAAAAGGCCTTCTCACCTGATATGATGAGAAGGCCAAAAAAGCATACGTATCCCCAAGAAAAGAACATACGTATATTGTATTCCGACTTCCTTCTCAACCTCACGGGGTTGGGTTAATGGACTGTATTATATTACTTTATTTTTAGCACTCTTCTATATGTATTGTCAAATAAAGAGGAAGTTATTATGTGTAAAATATTTCAAAAAACATTTCGTTCTTCTTGACGCCGACTTCATTATTTTCCCATAATAAAACTAACTAAATAAAAAGGAATGAATCAAAGATGCTAAATTTAGTACTCATGATGATTGAACGAGTCGGACTTATAGTTATTTTAGGATTTTTACTCTCTCATATTAAAACTTTCAGACGCCTCCTTCATAAACAGGATGGCTATGTAGATA
>NZ_MTKN01000296.1 GCF_001975825.1 [Flexibacter] sp. ATCC 35208 | reverse complement strand
CTGTAAAGCGTAGTTCACGAACTGCATCTATTAAAAATGGTTTAAAATCATACTGTGTAAAAGTTTGTTGTGTCATAAGTTACACCTTCTTTCTAAAATTTCTACTGCGCGCACAAATCAGTCAAGTCTACATTATATCGAAATCTACAAGTAAAATCCATCTTTAGTTTAGGTTTTCACTTCAAAAACTAACCTTCTTCCCTTTTATTGCATATTGTATGTGTATATACCTAACTGAAGAAAGGAGGATTTCTCACATGTTTCCGAAATCCCCTACAAGGCAAATGTATCCGAATCCAGGGCAGCAACCTTATACACCATATCCAATTCCACAACTACCACCAATGGCACAAAAAAAGAAAGGTTTTCTTGCTAAGCTTTTTAAAAAACACGATCAAACCGAGCCTTTTATGCAAATGGTTCCACCTTACCGACAAATGGAAGGGCAACCGATGATGCATCAGCA
>NZ_MTKN01000295.1 GCF_001975825.1 [Flexibacter] sp. ATCC 35208 | reverse complement strand
GAAGTATTGTATATACTAACTATAATACATCTACGGATGATAATCAAGAATCTTATTAAATCAATACTTTAAATAATTCCGTAATAATTACCGTAATTAATATTTTAATTGTTACGCATTTATTACGGTAATAAACACTGTAATGAATACGTAATGATTATAAAAGATGCATTTTAATAAGTGAAAATCCATGTAAAATTTTTAGTTCAGTTCACAGAATTTTAAGGTGATTTTGTACATAATCAAGTGTTAATCACGCTCACCCGACTAATCACCGCTCGATAACATAGGTATTATTGGTATGCAGCTAAATAAATGAGCAGTGAATGATTGAGTGATCAGGTATAAAAGTCCATGATATTTTATGTAATCTACAAAGGGGTTCTTTTAGTTTCTATAGAATTTTTATATAATGTATTATAGGACAGGCATCATATAGTTAGGTGGTGAGCAAATGATTGATGAAC
>NZ_MTKN01000294.1 GCF_001975825.1 [Flexibacter] sp. ATCC 35208 | reverse complement strand
GAGCGATGGCCCTTCCATGCGGAACCCCCGGATCACTAAGCCCGACTTTCGTCCCTGCTCGACTTGTAGGTCTCGCAGTCAAGCTCCCTTATGCCTTTGCACTCTACTAATGATTTCCAACCATTCTGAGGGAACCTTTGGGCGCCTCCGTTACACTTTAGGAGGCGACCGCCCCAGTCAAACTGCCCACCTGACACTGTCTCCCGGGTCGATAAGACCCGTAGGTTAGAATTTCAATACAGTCAGGGCGGTATCCCACCAGCGCCTCCACCGAAGCTAGCGCTCCGGTTTCAATGGCTCCCGCCTATCCTGTACAAACTGTACCAAAATTCAATATCAGGCTACAGTAAAGCTCCACGGGGTCTTTCCGTCCTGTCGCGGGTAACCTGCATCTTCACAGGTACTATAATTTCACCGAGTCTCTGGTTGAGACAGTGCCCAAATCGTTACACCTTTCGTGCGGGTCGGA
>NZ_MTKN01000293.1 GCF_001975825.1 [Flexibacter] sp. ATCC 35208 | reverse complement strand
TGATCTCCTTTAGGGAAATACATTTTCACTAATAACATAAGAATGAAAGTACTTATGAAAAAAATCCCATAAACAGTTCGCCATCCGAAGTGAATATCAATTAATCCGCTAATTAATCGAGCTCCTAAAATGCCGCAAACTAGACCGATAGATACATTTCCTAAAATTTGACCTCTATTTTGATCAGTGGCGTATTGAGAGACGAAAGGGATTACAATAGAGGTCAAATTTTAGGNNCCTAAAATTTGACCTCTATTGTAATCCCTTTCGTCTCTCAATACGCCACTGATCAAAATAGAGGTCAAATTTTAGGAAATGTATCTATCGGTCTAGTTTGCGGCATTTTAGGAGCTCGATTAATTAGCGGATTAATTGATATTCACTTCGGATGGCGAACTGTTTATGGGATTTTTTTCATAAGTACTTTCATTCTTATGTTATTAGTGAAAATGTATTTCCCTAAAGGAGATCA
>NZ_MTKN01000031.1 GCF_001975825.1 [Flexibacter] sp. ATCC 35208 | reverse complement strand
TAAACAACTTCTATAATAACTTCTCATGTGGTTGATGTGTATACAACCTGTACGCTCCATTACACAGTCGTGGATTATTTCTTCGCTGTTTTGCCCTTATTATCTGATCGCTCGATAAATTCATTCAACTGCTCCACACCCAGTCTCTTTGCAACAATCTTCTTCTTCTCGTCCAGCAGGTACACTACCGGTGTACTATATACGTCGTATAGGCGTCGATAGTTAGACTGTGCATCAGGATCCCATGCATGGATCCATCCTTTCAGATGGTTGTCATGAATGAATTGTTCCCACTGCTCTTTGGTACCTTCCGTCTTGAAACCAATCATGGTTACACCTTTGTTTTTCCAGCTCGCATTATAGGCAGAATCCAGCCTGGGGACTTCTATCTTACAGTGTCCACATGTAGGATCCCAGAATACAAGCACTGTAAATTTACCTTTGGTGGTATACAGCGAAAGAGGTTTCATAGCACTATCCTTTACTTCCAGTGGCGGCGCCTGTTGACCAATCAGATTAGGTGCTATGGAGTATGCACGGGAAATGATCTTATTCAGTTGTTCATCATTCAGCCAGTAAGCATCACCTGCTACATAATACTTTTCTACCAGGTGCACGAACACGGCATCCATTCCCATGTAAGGAGATGACTCATATGTAGAGGTCAGCCACCACACTACAAACTTGAAGTTCTCTTTATCCTTGCGTGTCTTTTCAATCAGTTCATCTGCCGCAACATTGATGGAATCAGGATCCATTGGTACCAATTGGGTAAAGTACCTGTTCATTTTATCTTCCAGTACAGGTGTGCGGGCCAGACGTCCGTCACTGAGGTTGGTATTGTCCCAGTAGTGGCTTCTATAGTAGCGGTAGCCAAAGGTAGAATCGGCATCCGCTGGCTTAGGTGGCACTTCCGGATCTTTCATCATTTTGAAAATGCTGGTCAACAGGCTTTGGGGATGATTGGTCATCACATTGTTCCTGTAGGCCTGCAGCTTTTTGCCCAATTCTGTCTGTACCTGTCTGGCACTGGCTGTGTCTGCTGCCGTATGTTTTGCCAGCAGGGCCTGTGCTTCCTTGTTCAGGGAGGCCACATCTTTGGACAGGAATTTATTGTAATCCACGAAGAGTTCATTCTCCGGAGAGTTCTTATAAATTGTTTTATTGATCAGGTCTGAAGTATCTGCTGAAACGGAGAAGTTTTCCTGTTTGCTGTCCAGCAACATTTCAAAATACCGTGTTTTACCGGGGAACACTACAAGATAAATACCGCCGGGTAAGGCCTCTTTTCCCTGTAGCACGGCTACACCCTGGTCATTCAGCATGGCGGAATCTGCCATATATGTCTTTTTACCCATATACTGGGCCAGGTACATCATACCACCTTTGTACTGTTTTAGCTGTACTGTGATCTTGTAGCCATTCTGGGCCTGTAGCTGCATTGCAGAGCATACAAACGCCAGTATTATCATAAGTTTATGCATAGGACATCGGTTGATGTAAATGTAACCAAGAATTAGGAATTTGAAAAATACGACTCCCTTGCACGCCCACATTACTCTTTGAAAATCCTACCTTTGCACCCGTGAGGAAAAAAAACGTAATTCTGGAAAAAGTTCCCGTGACCGCATATGCAGCAGAAGGGAAAGCACTGGCCCGCATTGACGGCAAAGTGATCTTCATTGAAGGTGGCGTAGTCCCTGGTGACGTTGTAGATGTTCGCCTGGGCAAAAGCAAGAAAGACTGGGCTGAAGGCCGCGCCATCCGCTTTCATAGCTACGCAGCTGACCGCGTGACTCCTTTTTGTGAGCACTTCGGCACCTGTGGCGGCTGTAAGTGGCAAATGCTCCCGTATGACAAGCAGCTCTCCTACAAGCAGCAGCAGGTAACCGACAACCTGACCCGCATCGGAAAACTGGAACTTCCTGAAATGCAGCCCATCCTTGGCTCCAAACACGTTACACATTACCGCAACAAACTGGAATTCACATTCAGCAACAAAGCCTGGATGCCATCTGAAGCGATTGCCGAAGACGGTACCATTCCCAGGATGAATGCCCTCGGATTCCACGTACCCAAGCTCTTCGACAAGGTGCTTGACATCAATACCTGCTACCTCGAAGCAGAACCTGTCAACGCGATCCGCAATACCATCAGGGCTTATGCACTCGAACACGATCTCTCTTTCTACGATATCCGCGCCCAGGTAGGCTGGCTGCGCAACCTGGTGGTGCGCATCTTAACCACAGGCGAAGTCATGGTCAACCTTGTTATCCAACACGAAAACAAGAAAGACCGCGAAGCCCTGCTGGACCACCTGCTGGCGACCGTACCCGGTATTACCACACTGCTGTATACGATCAACCCCAAGTTGAACGACAGCATCTTTGACCTGGAGCCTAAAGTGTACTTCGGAAAAGGATATGCAGAAGAAAAACTGGAAGACTTTACGTTCAAAATTGGCCCTAAGTCCTTTTTCCAGACGAATACTTACCAGGGAGAAGCCCTTTACCAGGTAACAAGAGAATTTGCCGGATTAACAGGAACAGAAATTGTTTATGATTTATATTGTGGAACAGGCAGTATTGGTATTTTTGTATCCAGACAGGCTGGAAAAGTAGTGGGAATTGAACTGATTAAAGAAGCGATAGACGATGCAAAAGAAAATGCAGCCCGCAATGGCGTAAACAATGCAACATTCTTCGCTGGCGACGTAGTAGACATTTGTAACGATGCATTCTTTGCCCAACATGGGCAACCAGATGTGATCATCACTGACCCTCCTCGGGCTGGTATGCACGAAAAACTAGTGAACAAACTACTCGAAATTGCAGCACCCCGTATCGTGTATGTAAGCTGTAACCCGGCTACCCAGGCCAGAGACCTGGCGCTGCTGGATCAGTTGTATGCTGTGAAGAAAATCCAGCCTGTAGACATGTTCCCGCATACACATCATATTGAGAACGTGGTATTGTTAGAAAAAAGGTATTAGTAATAATCAGAATCGGAAATCATAATGAGTGAGTTCAGGCCCCGCAGTTTCGACATATTACCGCTGGTGATTAAAAACCTATTGATCATCAATGGCTTGGTATTTCTTGGACAATATACAATGGGAGAGATTCAGAATCCATCATCGAATCATTTCCTGACGGACCTCTTTGCCCTCCACTATTGGGGCTCGCCCCTGTTCAAGCCTCACCAGGTGCTGACTCACCTTTTTATGCATGGTTCTATCGAGCACCTGTTCTCCAATATGTTCACCCTGTGGATGTTTGGCGCTACACTCGAAAACCTCTGGGGGCCTAAGCGCTTCCTGATGTTCTATCTCATCTGTGGATTGGGTGCAGCCCTCTGCCACATGGGCGTGATCACTTACGAAAATATGCGGCTCACTCATGAGATCAATACTTACCTTGCTGATCCGAATTTTACGAACTTCCATAACCTTACCACACATTACGACCTGGTCAATTCCATTAATCAGGAATTAAGCTTCCCGGATACACCTGCCAAGGTAGAAATGTCTAAATTATTCCTGCGTGAATTCCAGATCGGCTACCGCGATGCAGCTACCCTGGGCGCTTCCGGCGCAGTTTTCGGATTGCTCTTCGCCTTCGGGTACCTGTTCCCCAACAGCCTGGTGTACCTCTACTTCCTCTTCCCGATCAAGGCCAAGTACATCGTTACCTTCATGATCCTGCTGGAACTCGTATCCGGTGTCCGGAATACCGCCGGTGATAATGTGGCGCATTTTGCCCACTTGGGGGGTGTACTGTTCAGCTACCTGCTGCTCCGAAACTGGAACAGGAAGAACCGGCGCCATTTTTACTAAATGGAATCGTACCTTTGGCCCCTAAAGTTTTAGGTCAATGGACGTAGCCGAAAAAGGAGAACCAATGCCAATCCTCTCACTGGGAGAAGGAAAGAATATGGTCACCCAGTTATTACTGGTGAACCTGACAGTATTTATCCTGCTATTTTTTACACAAATAGTTTATAATATCGAAGGTAATTCAACCATCCGGTTCAACCTGGATGTAATGAATAATGTGATATTACCTGCCAGCTTCAGCAGACTGGCTAGTTTACCATGGACATTTATCACCTCCCTCTTTGTAAATGAGAGCGTTTGGCTGATATTTGGAAATATGGTATGGCTCTGGGCTTTTGGTTCTGTGCTACAGCGCAAAGCAGGGCCTGGTATTATCCTTCCGTTATATCTTTTTGGCGGCATGGCAGGCAATCTCCTCTATATGCTGGGCATGCAGTTCATACCTGCCTGGCATCCTACTCAATTCTTTGCCTCTTATTTTGGCTCTTCTGCCTCCGTGATGTCACTGGCCGTAGCAACACTTTTACTGGCGCCTGATGTTCGTTTCTTTCAAAAGCTGAACGGCGGCGGTGGTATCCCAATGTGGGTATTAACTGTATTGTACATCCTCATGGCAGTATCAGAACACCTGTTTTCACATCATGACCTTACTACCCTGCCCGCACTCATCGGCGGAGCAATCACGGGCTTCTTATTTATGAGTGCGTGGAAAAAAGGCAATGACTGGGGAGCCGGCTTCAATAAGCTGGTGTACAAAGCCACACACCTCTTCCATCCGAAAGAAAATTAATAAAGAAACAGGGGCTGACCAAAAAGGGGCCCCCCTCTCGGGTAGGTGATGGAGCCGAAATTGCTTTTCCGCAATTCTGAACACCTTCATTTTACTTTTTAGTCAGCCCCGAGTATTTTGTTATTTTTATAGAAACCCCTGTACATTGTCAAAAGCTTTCATCGCCACGGGTATCGTCGCATTATCCCTGATCCTTTCCAGCTGGCTCCCTTACCTTAACCCAGGTAAATGGTGGCTGAGCGGCTTCGCCGGACTATTCTTTCCCATCGTATTCCTCATTAACGTGGTCTACCTGGTCTATTGGATGATACGAAAGAAACCCTATTGGGGACTTTCGCTGGCCGGCATCCTCCTCTCCTGCAGAGCACTGCTGGTTACCTTTGGTCATCATCCCGCAGGCCATGCAGCAACTCCACAACGTGGCAGCTTCACCCTCATGACTTTCAACAGCAGCAGCATGGGATTGAAAAAATATGCTGAAGACTCCGCTATCAAACAATCTATTTATAGCACCCTTGCATTAGCAACACCAGACATTCTCTGCATGCAGGAATTTTATACCAACAATGGCCCTGATCATACAGATCACCTGAGTGCCATCAAAGAAAAACTACACTACCCTTATCACTACTTCACCTGCGATAAAACACGCTGGAATACCTGGCAATACGGTATCGTATTATTTTCTAAATACCCTATTGTATCAGCCTGTCACATTCCCTGCGGCCACAGCGATGTAGGCAGCGGTAGCAGTATTCTGCAGGCTGATATAAAGATAAATGAACATACTATCCGCATCTTTACTGCACAACTGCAATCCTATATGTTCCGGCATAAAGATTACGCTGCATTACAAGGTGAAACATCACAAGCCAAAGGCCTCGCAGCCAGGATGAAAAATACCTTTGGTAAGCGTTCCACACAGGCAGAACAACTGGCAGCACTAATTAAAGAAAGCCCTTATCCAGCCATCGTTTGCGGCGATTTCAACGATGTACCCGTCTCTTATACTTACAACACGATTTCACCAAACCTGCAGGACGCATTTCTGGAACAGGACTGGGGCATTGGCAGAACGCTCTCTTTTCTCGCACCTACCCTGCGCATTGACTATATACTTACACAATCACCTTTTCATGTGAATGGCTTTAGCTCCTTTCCCCACAAGGGTTTTGAACATTTTCCAATAATGGCAAGCTTATCACTATAACAAAGTTAGATCGTTTCAATTATCTTTATTCGCAAAAGCGATAGGAGTTGAGATTTCTTCGGTTATTTACGAAAGGTTTTTTTCTAACGGTCAATATCATTGTCATGCTATTCTTTCTGGTAGCATGCCTGGCTCCTTTTGTATCTCCCGTTCAGTGGTGGCCCATCAGCTTTTTTACTCTGCTGTTTCCAATACTGTTACTGATTTTAATCCTCTTCTTCATCTGCTGGCTAATCTTCGATTATAAATACTGCCTGCTTTCTCTGCTGGCCATTGTAATCGGCTGGAAGTCCATCTCTGCTTTCATTGCCTTCAACTTTCCTTCAGCAGAAAAACAATTGTCTGCCCCACCAGACGGTCTCAGTGTGATGAGCTACAACGTAGCCCAGTTTGGATTATACAGGGAAAAAGATAGTAAGTATACCAGACAGGCCATGTTTGCCCTGATCAAAAAGCAGCAGCTGGATGTGGTATGCTTCCAGGACTTCTATACATCAGAAAAGAAAAATGACTTCAATAACCGGGAAGATATCTCTCACGAAATGCACCTGCCCTACCGCTATTTTTCCAGCGACTTTAATCGTGCCGGCATGCAACACTGGGGCTCCATTATCTACTCCCGGTACCCGATCATCAAGTCGGACAAGATCAAGATGTCCACAGGGCCACGCAGCGAGAGCCTGATCTATGCAGATATTGTGAGAGATGGCGATACCATCCGCATTATCAATATGCACCTGGCCTCCTATCGTTTCGATCAGCGGGATTACCACAATATCCAGAAGATCAAAAACCAACAGGACAGCGGGCTGGTAGCCACCCGCAACATCGTTGAAAAAATGAAGGACGCCTATGTAGGACGTGCCCGCCAGGCCCGGGTCGTTGCAGATTTTATCAAAACCAGTCCCTACCGCACTATTGTATGCGGAGACTTCAACGATACCCCTGCCTCTTATACCTATTTTACCATCCGTGGCTCCTTACAGGACGCCTTCCTCCAAAAAGGCAGTGGCATAGGCCGCACCTTTGCCGGACTGGCCCCTACCCTGCGGATTGACTATATTTTCTGCGATAAATCATTCACAATCAACTCTTATCGTAAAATAAATTCTGACCTCTCCGATCATTATCCCGTTATTGCCAACTTTTCCCTGACCCATGCAAAATAATTTGGATGACTGGTGCCCGGGACTGTCATTTCCCTGACGAAACAATAACTATCTTTGCAATCCGAATTAAACGATATGTCTGAGCTTAAAGTTTACAACTCGCTGAAGCGACAAAAGGAAGTATTTACCCCATTGTATCCTGGTCATGTTGGTATGTATGTGTGTGGTCCGACCGTATCAGGGGAGTCCCACCTGGGACACGCCCGCCCTTACATCACCTTCGACGTGGTATACAGGTACCTGCAACATCTCGGCTACAAAGTCCGTTATGTGAGGAATATTACCGATGCCGGTCACTTTGAGGAAGAAGGCCGTGAAGCCGAAGATAAGATCAGCAAAAAAGCGCAGCTGGAAAAGCTGGAGCCAATGGAGCTGGTCCAGAAATATACAAACCTGTTCCACTGGGCATTCCGTGAGTTCAACACACTGGAGCCAAGTATCGAACCTACGGCTACCGGTCATATCATCGAACAGATTGAAATGATCAAAACCATCATCGAAAAAGGCTATGCCTACGAGGTGAATGGCTCCGTATATTTTGATGTAAAAAAATATGCTGCTTCCCACGACTACGGTATCCTCAGTGGCCGTGTGCTGGAAGACATGCTGGAAACCACCCGCGAGCTGGAAAACCAGGATGAAAAGCGTAACAAAGTAGACTTTGCCCTATGGAAGAATGCACCTCCCGAGCACCTGATGCGCTGGCCTAGCCCATGGGGAGAAGGTTTCCCAGGCTGGCATATTGAGTGTTCTGCCATGAGCAGCAAGTACCTGGGCACGCAGTTCGACATCCACGGTGGTGGTATGGACCTGCAGTTCCCACACCACGAGTGTGAAATCGCACAAAGCGAAATTGCACACGGTGAGATGATGGCCCGCTACTGGATGCACAACAACATGATCACCATAGATGGTCGTAAAATGGGTAAGGCGTATAATAATACTATCCGCCTCACTGAACTGTTTACCGGCGATAACTATCAGCTGGAAAAACCGTACAGCCCAATGACCGTTCGCTTCTTCATATTGCAAACACACTACCGTAGCACGCTCGACTTTTCCAACGAAGCACTGCAGGCTGCCGAAAAAGGCTTACAACGCCTGTGGAGTGCCTATGAAGTACTGCAGAAACTCGAGTACGCCAACACCGGTGGTGAACTGAACGAAGAGCTGGATAAGCAGGTACGTACCTGGTGCGAAGAATGCCAGGACTTCATGAATGATGATATCAACACCGCCAAAGTACTGGCCAACCTGTTCGAGATAACACCTGTGATCAACTCCCTGAAGGGAGGACAGATCAAAATGCATGAAATCAGTGAAGATACTTTCCAGCTAATCAAAAAGACCTGGAAAACCTGGCTGATAGACATTCTCGCACTTGAGCCGGAAAACCTGGCTTCTGACAATAATACACTGGATGGCGTGATGCAACTGATTATTGAGATGCGTAAAGAAGCAAAGACCCGTAAAGACTATGCTACTTCAGACAGGATCCGTAACCAGCTGCTGGCAGCCGGCATTCAGTTAAAAGATGAAAAGGATGGTAGCGTTAGCTATACTATCCAGTAAGACGATCATAAAATGTTCTTGTTTCATATGCGTAAATTGATTGGCATTTTAACAGGAGTAGCTATTTGTGCTGCTGCCTGTCATTCGGGTACTAAACCAGCCGATACTACTGAGACGACCACTACAAAACAGTCCAATGTGAATGTTCCTGTTTTCAATGCAGATAGTGCATACGCCTATACTGCCAAACAGGTCACCTTTGGTCCGCGCATTCCCGCCACACCTGCACAGACAGCCTGTGCGGACTGGATCATCTCTCAGTTCAAACCACTGGCCGATACGCTGTACATTCAGCGGACCAACGTGACTATCCCCGGTGGTAAATCTGTTCCCTGTATCAATGTGATAGCGACCTTCAATCCCGATGCTGCACAGCGTATCCTGTTGCTCACACACTGGGATACCAGACCTCATGCTGACCAGGATGCGTTTGATAAAACCAAACAGTTTGATGGTGCAGACGATGGTGCAAGTGGTGTAGGTGTGCTACTGGAAGTAGCGCGTCAATTGCATGCACAACATCCAGCTGCGGGTATCGATATTCTGCTGGAAGATGTGGAAGACAGTGGTGTAAGTGAAGATGAAAACAGCTATTGCCTGGGTACACAGTATTGGGCCAGAACCCCACATGTAAAAGGTTATAAAGCTAACTACGGTATCCTGCTGGATATGGTGGGTGGCCGAGGTTCTCAGTTCTATATGGAAGGTGGGTCACAGCAATACGCTTATGGCCCGATGAAGGCATTCTGGGATGTGGCGAACGGACTTGGATATTCTGATTACTTCCGCTATGAGAACACTGGCGCTACTATCACAGATGACCATGTGTACATCAATACCATCGCCATGATCCCTACATTTGATGTCATTGCTATGCAGGCAAGCGGTAACTTCGCTCCACACTGGCATACGACCAATGATAACATGCAGGTGATTGACAAGAGAACCTTGCAGGTAGTAGGACAAACACTCCTGGAAGTGATCTACAAACGACCATTTGAATTCTAATCTGATTCAGCTCTTTTATATAAACGCTTCTACCTCATGGTGGAAGCGTTTTTTATTTACGCTATGACACAAATATTTAAGCTATGACACAAAAAAATCCCCGCCTTGAAAAAGGCAGGGACATTACGTTAATACTAACTAACCCAATGCTTATTTCTAAGCTTTAATATATCTAAAACTAAAACAACTCTTAATTAAGCCTGTGCGGCCTGCTCAGCTAACTTCGCCTTGATCTTTCCCTCAATTTCAACAGCTACTTCAGGATTATCTGCCAGCAATTGCTTCACGGCATCGCGGCCCTGGCCCAGCTTGTTGGATTCATAACTGAACCAGCTGCCGCTTTTCTGGATAATGCCATATTCAACACCCATATCGATAAGCTCTCCTACTTTGGAAATACCCATTCCGAAGATAATATCGAACTCAGCCTGGCGGAAGGGAGGTGCAACTTTGTTTTTAACCACTTTTACTTTCACGCGGTTACCTACAGCCTCATCTCCATCTTTAATCTGGGTCATACGGCGAATATCCAGACGTACGGAGGCATAGAACTTGAGCGCATTACCACCCGTTGTGGTTTCCGGGTTTCCAAACATCACCCCGATCTTTTCACGCAGCTGGTTAATAAATATGCAGCAGCAATTAGTTTTTGAAATGGTAGCAGTCAGTTTACGCAGCGCCTGAGACATCAAACGTGCCTGTAAACCCATCTTGCTTTCACCCATCTCACCTTCCAGTTCACCCTTTGGTACCAGGGCTGCTACGGAGTCAATCACCACCACATCTACCGCTCCGGAGAGGATCAGACGGTCAGCAATTTCCAATGCCTGCTCACCATGGTCTGGCTGAGAGATCAGCAGTGAATCGACATCCACACCCAGACGCTGGGCATAAGAACTGTCAAATGCGTGTTCCGCATCGATAATTGCACAGATACCTCCCTTTTTCTGGGCTTCTGCAATCGTATGTATAGCTACTGTCGTTTTACCAGATGATTCAGGACCGTAAATTTCTATGATCCTTCCTTTGGGGAGACCACCAATACCTAACGCAATGTCAAGTCCCAGCGAACCAGTAGAGATAACCTCCATAGGAACAACTCCCTTCTCTCCCATCATCATCACGGATCCCTTTCCAAAATCCTTCTCGATCTTGTCCATCGTAAGGCGCAGGGCCTTCAGTTTATCTGTATTTGCTGTAGACATATTAGTAAGATTTTTTACAAATTAATGGTGTGCTAAATTATTATATAATTTTCTATTTTCCTAAAATTTTTAGCATTTTACGAGCTTTGCTAAATTAGCTAGCAAAATAAAATGAGGGGGTTAACTCACAACAGACGCAGATGTCAATTATCAAATAACACTACAAAGATGAGATGCCCTCGCGCACTGAATTTGCGCAGCCAGAAAATAACTGAAAAAAAAGGGTAAAATTTCTCTTATCCGACTATGACATATGCGATCAGTTGTGCCAGTATACCCACCAGGAAACCAGCGTAAATCTCCACTGGTTCATGGGCATTCAATATAAGGCGTGCAGTTGCAACAATAGCTGAAAGGAACAAGGCTAGTATCAATACGCCGCTTACATTCAACTGCAGACTGAACATCACGATCAGGATAAACCCGA
The DNA here is from genome assembly GCF_001975825.1 of [Flexibacter] sp. ATCC 35208. Taxonomy (GTDB): domain Bacteria; phylum Bacteroidota; class Bacteroidia; order Chitinophagales; family Chitinophagaceae; genus Chitinophaga. The sequence goes on along the minus strand of NZ_MTKN01000031.1, from coordinate 78,031 downwards.
TCACGCCGCCCCAGCCTACTGTATGCATGCTCACTTTCATTCTCGTATTGAGCACCATGGCCAGGCTAACCGCAAGAAACACCCCTAAAAAGAAGACATTGAAGAAAGGTGGTGCTACACCCTGCTTTTTAAAGGCATAAAATGCCCAGAAGTAGTAAATCGTGCAGGCAATATATGGTATGATACGATCCTTTTGGGTACGCAGGTGCAAACTATCTATAAAGTTCAGCGCCCTGGAAAGCCCTACCGTCAGTGCAGGAAAAAAGATACTGATCGCGATGACCCTGAAGTACAGGGTATCGTAAGCAAACCGGAAACTGATCTGTTTGAAGGTCACAAAGTACTCAGGCAGTGCATGCACCACCAGCCAGGTCACCAGCAGCGGTATAAAAAGAGGATGCAGCAGATAAGAAATGAACATTGAGATCCCGCGAAGCACGGGACTAAAATCCGACGCTTGTTCAGGCCGGTTATCTGTTGCGTGTATAGTTGCTTGTTCCATTTAAATCATGTGTACATTTCGGGCTGTACAGCGGCCCTATTATAATTCCTTCCTCAGCCTTGCTACCGGAATATTCAGCTGCTCACGGTACTTTGCTACTGTACGGCGGGCAATATTATATCCCTTGTCCTGCAACATCTTCGTCAGGTTTTCGTCGCTCAGTGGTTTCCGCTTGTTCTCTCCTTCTATCAGGTCAGACAGTATCTTCTTTACCTCACGGGTAGATACCTCTTCCCCACTATCTGTCGATAATGATTCGCTAAAGAAAAATTTCAGTTTGAAGGTACCAAACTCCGTCTGCACATACTTACTGTTGGCCACACGGCTCACTGTAGAAATATCCAGCTGGGTGATGTCCGCAATATCTTTCAGGATCATTGGGCGCATGGTAGTTTCATCCCCTGTCAGGAAAAACTCTCTCTGGTATCCCATGATAGATTCCATGGTAGACAACAGCGTATGTTGCCTTTGCTTGATAGCGTCTATGAACCACTTGGCGGCATCAATCTTCTGCTTGATAAAAAGTACAGCCTCTTTCTGACGCTTGTCCTTTTTATCACCACGATCATACTCTTTCAGCATGTCACGGTAGCCTTCTGAAATACGCAGATCAGGCGCATTCTTTGAATTCAGCGTCAGCTCCAGTTTACCATTGTTGTTCAGGATAAAGAAGTCTGGCACTACATAGCTTTCTGCCTTGTTCAGCGTAGCATAGTTACCACCCGGCTTTGGTGTAAGACGGATGATCTGGCCAATGGCTTCTTTCAGACCTTCGTCACTCATATTAAGACCCTTCTGGATCTTCTCGTAGTGTTTCTTGGTAAACTCGTCAAAGTAGTTTTCCAGGATCATGTAGGCGCCTGCTACTCCATCATCGTCCTGTGGCTTACGTTTCAACTGCAGCAACAGGCACTCTTTCAGATCGGTGGCACAGATACCGGGCGGATCGAAATCCTGTATCTTTTTGATCAGATCCCTGATCTCTTCCTCATCTGTACTTACGTTCTGTGAAAAGGAAAGGTCGTCCACAATGGCACTCACTTCCCTGCGCAGGTATCCATCGTCGTCAATACTTCCAATGATCTGCTCAGCAATGGCGTTTTTTCTTTCATCCAGCTCCAGCATGCCCAATTGTTCAAGCAGGTGCTCGTGGAAAGACGTCTCTACCCGCACCGGAATGGTTTTGTTCTCATCCTGATCGGGGTAGTTATCATCGCGCAGTTTATAGTCTGCTATATCATCATCGCCTTCGCTTACATACTCGGAGATGTCAATATTATCATACTCATTCTCACTTCCATCTGGTTCAAACTCGTCGTCACCCTCTCCTTCTTCATTACCTGAAAACTCATCCTGCGGATCTTTAAATTCCTCCTCATGTGCCTCTTCCCCATATTCAAGGGCAGGGTTCTCCTCTAGCTCCTCCTTGATCCTTTCTTCAAGTACGGCAGTAGGGACCTGCAACAGTTTCATGAGCTGAATCTGCTGAGGCGACAATTTCTGTAATAGCTTCTGCTGTTGTGTCTGCTTTAACATAGTCTGATCCTATCCAAGGGCAAAAATAATAACAATAGTGTTTACTAATCTGGTCTATAGTCACTCACCCTCCAAAGTCCAGCGAAAGCTGTTCATCCGGCAGTAACCGGAAAGACTTTCTGTGAAAGGGAGTATCTCCATGTACTCTGATGGCATTCCGGTGCTGAATTGTAGGATAACCTTTGTTTTCAAGCCAGCCGAAATGTGGAAACTGTTCGTGCAGCTTCATCATATATTCATCCCTGTAAGTCTTGGCCAATATAGATGCTGCGGCTATTGAAGCATAAATACCATCTCCTTTGATAATGCAGGCATGTGGGACATTTCCATAGGGTTTGAAACGGTTGCCATCTACCAGGATGTACCCGGGTTGTTGCTGCAACTTTTCCAGTGCTAAGTGCATGGCCCTGAATGAAGCCTGTAATATGTTGATTTTGTCAATCTCCTCATTATCTACACTTGCTACCGCATAGAAGAGTGCCTTTTCCTCTATTACCCCGCGCAGATATTCCCTGTCGGCAACTTTCAGCTGTTTGGAATCGTTGAGCAGTTTGTGGCGGAATTTCACTGGCAGTATGACTGCCGCCGCAAAAACCGGCCCTGCCAGACACCCTCTGCCAGCTTCGTCACAGCCGGCTTCAAATGCTATTTCTTTCTGATGGTATGAACGTAACAAGGCGTTTCTTTTGATTGTTGCCCGGTAAAGTTAGGGATTTTAGCCATGTTCCGGTACCCGGCAAACATCTAAATTCTTACTGGAATAATTCTTTGAAATCCTGTTTGAAGTTCGTCCATTCCCTGTCGGAACGCTTTAAGGCAGTATCGATATCGGTACGGGTACTGTCCCAACCGGCAGCAGTGCCATTTTTCAGTTCATCCAGTTTCCCATTGATCTGGTCTCTCAGCACACCCAGTTTACGGCGGGCCTCCTTACTTCTGGCGGATCCGTCACTCTTTAGCTGGTCCATTTTTTTATCAATATCATTCTTTCGCTCTTCCAGGTCTCCTCTCAGCTTCTGCCGCTCTTCATCCAGGTAATCCCCAGCAGCGCCGGCAGCGGACTTAACATCTTGTCCAATTTTTTCCACACCTGCTTTCAGCGTGTCCTTCTTTTCCTCCTGCTTTGGCGTCTCGTTACAGGCGAAGAATGCAACAGCAGCCAATAGATACAATAGCTTCTTCATAAGTAGGCTTTTAATATAGTTTGTGTGCATGATTGCTATAATCATCTCCCCTTTAACAAATGCCATTCCATAATTATGCCTGGCCGACAATCAGCCCCCTCCCATCATAATATCAGCGGCCAATACCTAAAAATTAGCTAGGTTTGGCCCTGTTTTCAAAAAAATACGATATCAATGAAGAAAAAAGTTCTGCTGCTTTTGCTGTTATTGGCAGTTAAATTCGCCAAAGCAGACGAAGGTATGTGGCTTCCTTACTTATTAGGGCAGCAAGTGTACAATGATATGGTCCAGAAAGGACTGAAACTTACCAAAGAACAGTTATACAGCATCAATAAGGCATCGGTAAAAGATGCAATTATCATCTTCGGCGGCGGCTGTACCGGCGAAATCGTGAGCAATCAGGGACTCATTTTCACCAACCACCACTGCGGATACGATGCAATTGCTACAGCCAGCACTGTGGAACATAACTACCTGAAAAATGGATTCTACGCCCAGACCAAAACACAGGAAATCCCTGCTAACGGCCTGACCGTACAATTCCTGGTACGTGTTGATGATGTGACTAAGAAAATGGAAGACGCCCTCCAGGGACTCACTGGCCAGGACAGAATGAAGAAACAGCAGACCGCCATCGGCGAAATCGTGACCGAAGCTACCAACGGTACCGGCTACGAAGCTAAAGTACTCCCCCTCTTCAAAGGCAATCAATTCCTCCTCTTCGTATACGAACGCTATAAAGATATCCGCCTCGTAGGCGCCCCTCCTGAAAGCATCGGGAAATTTGGTGGCGACACTGACAACTGGGAATGGCCACGCCATACAGGCGACTTCTCCGTATTCCGTGTATATGCAAACAAAGATGGTAAACCAGCCGATTACGCTGCTGACAACGTACCATTGAAACCAAAACACTTCCTGCCTGTATCCATTAAGGGTATCAAGGAGAACGATTATGCCATGATCTTTGGTTACCCTGGTGGTACCAACAGGTATGAAAGCTCCGAAGGCGTGAAACTGAAAATCGACGTAGAAAATCCTTCCATCGTAAACCTTCGCGCAGTACGCCTGAAATACATGTTTGACCAGATGAAAAAAGATCCGGCTATCAAACTGAAACTGGCATCTTATTATGCCGGCGTGGCCAACTACTGGAAGTTTTACGACGGTGAAACCAAACAACTACTCAAATATAAAGTAGAGGAACAAAAACAAACACAGGAAAGCGCTTTTGTAAAATGGGCACAGGGCAAACCTGAGTTTGAGCAAATCTTTGCCGATTATGCACAGACTTACAAGGAATGGACTCCATATGCAAAACACCGCATCTACATCAATGAAGGTATTATGGGTTCTCCTTTGGCCGGTTTTGCCGCCAGCCTGCAGGCCCTGGAAAAAGCAATGGTACAATCAGGCACCAGCGCCGATGTACTTAACAAAAGTATTCAGGCGGCTGACAAAGCACGCACTGCTTTCCTGGAAGATGAAGATAAAACCAGCGATCAGAAAATACTGGCAGCCACCTGCCGCATGTTCTATACCGACGTTCCTGCGGCGCAACATCCTATCGGGTTCTTCGATGCTATAAAAGCGAAATTCGGTAGCCTGGACGAAGACAATACCTACCGTCTCTGGGCGGCAGCATTGATGTCCAGCAGCATGATCATGAACGACACCCGCTGGAAAGCTTTCATAGAGCACCCGGATGCAGTGACCCTTCAACAGGACCCGGCATTTGCATATTCCAGTGCGTTCATCAAGAATTGGAGCAGCAAGTACCTGCCACTGTACAACCAGTTTGTTACCAAAATTAATGACCTCGGCAGGGCTTACCTGAAAGGCCTGATGCAGATGGAACCAAACAAGAAATGGTATCCTGATGCAAACTTCTCAATGCGTCTTACTTACGGACAGGTAAAACCATATACACCACGCGATGCAGTATCTTACGATTATGTTTGTACCATGAAGGGGGTGCTGGAAAAATACAACCCAGGAGATTATGAGTTTGACCTGCCGGCTAATTACGTAGACCTGTACAACAAGAAAGATTTCGGTCAATATAAAGATGCACGCAAGAATGATATCGTGACCTGTTTCATTACTACCAATGACATCACCGGCGGTAACTCCGGTTCTCCTGTGCTGAATGGCAATGGTGAACTGATCGGGTTAGCATTTGATGGTAACTATGAAGCACTGAGCCACAAGATTCAGTTTGATCCTGTTTACAACCGTACGATCTGTGTTGATATCCGCTATGTACTCTGGTGTATAGACAAACTGGGCGGCGCACCGAATATAGTAAGTGAGCTGAAGCTCGTAAAGCAATAAAATATCTTACGATATAAAAAAGCATCTGTCAGACCAGGCAGATGCTTTTTTTGTAGGTTCAATTGCCTTCGGCAGACCTGAATTCAATAAATTTGCGCTGTGTATGCACAATATTCTCCCCCCGCCCTTTTAGCGCCTTATGTAGACGCATACTGGATCGTCACTACTTACGGTCCGGCCGTATCCCGCATACTTCCCGATCTCTGTGCTGATTTCATTTTTAACCTGGATGATGGTAGTGTCAAGGCTGTCGGCACCATGACCACTTATCACGATGCCCATATATTATCAGCGGCGCGACTGTTAGGTATTCGCTTCAAACCAGCCGGTATGGCTGCTTTTGCAGGCCTTCCCATGCAGTTACTAACAGATCAGCATATTCAGGGCGATGACCTGTCGCTTCCTTTAGTCCGTCAATTGCAGGAAGCTGTAATGCAAGGCCACAATCGGTTACAGGCCATCTCCCATTGTCTGTTAAAAGCATTGCCTGATCAACCCACACGTATGCAGGCAGCCATCAGTGCTATACAATCCAGTCATGGCAATATCTCTCCTGTTACACTCGCAGCGCAGGTCAATATGAGCCCCCGCAATTTTGAACGTACTTTCCTGCAACAGGTTGGTACATCCGCCAAAACCTTTTCACGCATCGTGCGTTGTTTAAGTGCAATAAACGCGTTGAAAAACCAATCTTCACCTAATTTACTGTCACTTGCACTCAATTACGGGTATCACGATCATGCCCACTTAACAAGGGAGTTCAGGCATATTACCGGTGAAGCCCCCAGCGAATATTTGTCGTTTTTATACAAATAGCGGCAGGTCTTCAGCGATTACCTTTATATTCTAATATTCACATACATGCGACAAAAACTAACACTGGTAACCCTGGGTGTAAGAGACCTGCAAAAATCTATTTCTTTTTTTGAAGACGGACTTGGCTGGAAGCGCTCCTCCGCCAGCCAGGATGGTGTCGCCTTTTTCCAGTTAAATGGAATGGTCTTATCGCTCTTTGGCCGAAAAGAACTGGCTGCTGATGCCAATGTACCCGAAGAAGGTAGTGGATTTCCTGCATTTTCACTGGCACTCAATGCAAAAGACAGAGCGGAGGTTGATAGCGTACTCGAACAGGCTGCCAATGCCGGAGCAGAGATCGTAAAGCCAGCTGAAGAAGTATTCTGGGGTGGATATAGCGGTTATTTCAGGGACCAGGACGGGTTCCTTTTTGAAGTAGCACATAATCCTTTCTGGGAGCTGGATGAAAAAGACAATATTATCCTGCCCTAAAAGCTTTTAAACGTCAGAATGACCTTGCCACTGTCTTTCAGTTGCAAGGTCGCTCCGTTTATATCATATGCATATGTGTGGTTGTTCAGTAAGCGGAGCAACTGGCTTTCCCTTTCATTCGCTTTGGTATCCACACAAGCCATACGGGTACTGATGACTTCCTCAAACGTCAATGCCTTGCCCGTAGCGGAATAATTACCCGACATCTTATTGCAACCTGCATTACCACTAAAACGGTGTGCAGTGGTATCAAACTGTATATAGACCGGCGATGAATCCGGTTTTTCATTTTGCATTTGTACAAGGCCCCAACGGTGGCCACCCAGATCCGGTATCTTTTTGAGTGAGGTACAAGCCATGAGAACGACCAGCCCCAGGGTAATTTTGCTTATCATAACTTTGAATTTTCTAATAGAAAATCAAAAATCAAACCATCGATTTTATCACCCTGAATGTATGATTCCCTCCTGTTTCCAGTCAATCTGGTCCATCAATAACCGGAAATAATTATCCGCTACCTCACTGGCAAAAAAGTGAGGATAATACAGCAATTCCCCATCCTGCAAGGGAATCACATGTCCGGATGGCTCATCAAAAAATGGTAGCTGCATAAAAAAAGCCGTCCCACCTAATGGCGGGACGGCACTAATATACTTGGAACTAATATTAAAATTAAGCTACGCCATCAGCTTTCATGGTTTTCTGGAAACGCTTTCTTTCTTCCTCATCCAGGATGGTCTTACGCATACGGATGTGGTTAGGCGTTACCTCGATACACTCATCCTGCTGGATGTATTCCATACATTCTTCCAGAGTCATCAGCGTCTTAGGAGCAATGTTGGTTGCACCATCAGTACCACTTGCACGCATGTTGGTCAGTTTCTTTCCTTCATTAGGATTCACTACCAGGTCACCAGGCTTGTTGTTTTCACCAATGATCATACCTCTGTACACATCTTCTCCTGGATCTACGAAGAAGAAACCTCTGTCCTGCAGTTTATCAAGAGAATAACCAGTGGTAGAACCCGCTTCTTTAGCAATCAGAACACCGTTGCTACGTCCAGGGATTGGACCTTTCCATGGTTTATAATCAATGAAACGGTGTGCCATTACAGCTTCACCAGCAGTAGCAGTCAGCATTTGCGTACGCAGACCGATCAGACCACGGGAAGGAATTTCGAATTCCAGGTGCTGCATGTCACCTTTAGTTTCCATGACCAGCATTTCACCCTTACGACGGGTAACCAGGTCAATCACCTTGCTGGCGAAGTCCTGAGGTACGTCTACAACCAGGTTTTCATATGGCTCACATTTCTTACCATCCACTTGTTTCAGGATTACCTGAGGCTGACCTACGGTCAACTCAAATCCTTCACGACGCATGGTTTCGATCAGTACGCCTAAGTGCAGGATACCACGGCCATAAACCAGGAAGCTATCAGCACTGTCAGTATCTACTACGCGTAATGCGAGGTTCTTTTCAGTTTCTTTAACCAGACGGTCACGGAGGTGACGGGAAGTTACGAACTTACCATCTTTACCGAAGAATGGAGAGTTGTTGATGCTGAACAACATGTTCATAGTCGGCTCATCCACGCTGATAACTGGCAATGCTTCCGGATTTTCGAAATCAGCGATCGTATCACCAATACCGAATTCTTCCAGACCGACTACCGCACAGATATCACCTGCCGCTACTTCGGTTACTTTCTTTTTACCCAGTGCTTCGAAGATATACAGTTCACGAACACGGGACTTCTTGATAGTACCATCTGTCTGAACCAGGGAAATTGGCTGGTTTTCTTTGATGGAACCACGCGCTACTCTTCCTACAGCGATACGGCCCAGGAAGGTAGAGTAATCCAGAGAGGTGATCTGCAACTGCAAAGTACCCTCAGCGATGTTAGGTTCTGGCACATAGGTCAGGATACCATCCATCAGTGGCGTGATATCTTCGCTAGGAGTGATTGAATCGTTGAACCAGCCATTCTTACCTGAACCATAATAGGTTGGGAAGTTCAGCTGCTCTTCCGTTGCATCCAGGTTGAAGAACAACTCAAATACAGAGTCATGTACTTCATCAGGACGGCAGTTCGCCTTGTCTACCTTGTTAATAACAACGATAGGCTTCAGGTTAAGCTGCAGCGCTTTTTGCAGCACGAAGCGTGTCTGTGGCATTGGGCCTTCAAAGGCATCCACCAACAGGATCACACCATCAGCCATTCTCAGTACTCTCTCAACCTCACCACCAAAGTCGGCGTGGCCTGGAGTATCGATCACGTTGATCTTCACCCCTTTGTACTCAACGGAAACGTTTTTACTTAAGATGGTGATACCACGCTCCCTTTCCAGGTCGTTGTTATCCATGATCAATTCACCTGTTTCCTGGTTAGCCCTGAAAACGTTGGTTGAATGGAGGATCTTATCAACCAGGGTCGTTTTACCGTGGTCTACGTGCGCAATAATTGCTATGTTACGGATATTCATAAATCAAATTAGTTGACTTCGGCTAGCTGGTTTCCAGCCAAAAGAAGGCGCAAAGTTATAACAAATTGTGGAAAATGTGGGGAAATCCCTTTAAATAATTGTGATCTTTGACCGCACCCGCACCGGCATTACTTTTGCGCCGAACCTATTATTATTATTCATATTAATAGACGAAACCATGCTCATCAGATCAATTTTAACTGCCTTTCTATTTGGCGCCTTTCAGGCGCCCGCCCTGGCACAGGAAATACCCGCCATGGACGCGGAACTCACCACTTTTCAGTACCCCTATCCGGTACATACTATTCAACTACAAATTCAGGGCCAGCTGGTACACATGGCCTATATGGACCTACAACCCGCCAAACCCAATGGCAAGACCATAATACTCCTGCACGGCAAGAACTTCCTGGCAGCATACTGGGATAATACTGCTGCCAAACTGGGCGAAAATGGCTATCGGGTCATTATGCCTGACCAGGTTGGGTTTGGTAAATCGTCAAAACCAGCACACCTGCAATACAGCTTCCAGCTGCTGGCACAGAACACCAAAGCCCTGCTGGATAGCCTACACCTCTCCAAAGTTACCGTACTCGGCCACTCCATGGGCGGTATGCTGGCGACCCGCTTTACTTTAATGTACCCTGATGTGGTGGAAAGACTGATCCTCGAAGACCCCATCGGGCTGGAAGACTGGAAAATAAAGGTACCCTACCAGTCCATAGATAAATGGTATCAGGGAGAACTGGCCCAGGACTATGAAAAAATCAAAAAATATCAGCTGGATGGCTACTACGGCGGTCAGTGGAAACCGGCCTATGATAAATGGGCGATCGTACTGGCTGGCTGGACCAAAGGTCCCGATGCTAAACGCGTAGCGTGGAACAATGCCCTCACCTACGACATGATATTTACCCAACCGGTATATTATGAGTTTGAAAATATCAAGGTACCTACCCTGCTCATCATTGGTTTGAAAGACCGTACCGCGCTTGGCAAAGCCAATGCCTCTGAAGAAGTGAGAAAAACATTGGGCAACTACCCGGTATTAGGTCCGCAGATCAGTAAAAGAATTCCGAACTGTAAACTGGTCACGATCCCGGATGTAGGCCACCTGCCTCACATCCAGGCTTTCCCACAGTTTATTCAACCGGTGCTGGCTTTTTTATCAGGTTCATGATACTATCAAATGAAGCCTGATTGGTAGGATTATCCAATGCCCCGGCAATATCAATTTTTTCACGGGAGGTAAGGTGGAAGCTCAGGGCTGCCGCCTTATCTTCTTTTTGGGGTACATATTGCAGTATAATCCTGTGAAACCCTACAGGGAAATAACCTTCCAGGTAACTCAGTTTATCATCCTGCCCAAAGTCCTGCATCGAGCTCCAATGCTGCTGCATGGTGAATAATGGATCAAACATCAGGTCCGTCAATACCTTCGTTTTCCGGATCGGACGAATATCGTTCTTACGCGTATCTCTGATCTGAACAAATATAACCCCACTGGTATTTTCATTGATCCACTCCCTGAATGTATACAGGTAACGCATCGATACATCCTGCCCGAAATTATCCCTGATACCGGCATCCATTACATCTACAATTGGGTCGCTGGGTAGAAATACATTGGGTAGTACATAAGGGAAAGTAGCACACATCCTGATAGCGCTCGTCACTCTTAACTGCATGGGATTCTGCTTTACAAAATACTGCGCAAAGTCTACCCCATCCACATCCTGCCAGGCTTGTTTTCCTTTTGGGTATGCGGGTGCACAGAGGTAACTCACCGGTTGTGGTGAGATGATCAATCTTCTGCCATCTGCATTGATGGTAGAGTTCCAGATCAGCATCGGAATTTTCCCTTCCAGTTCCGGCTGTTTATATTCCCCGATTGTTTTGGAAAGCACATAATCAGTATTCACATTCAGCTGCATTTCAAATGCATATCCCCTATCCTTTGCATAGCGGTTATCGCCGATCTTAAAACTGCGCCACGGAGTAATAAAATCATTCACGGACATGGCCGTGAATATAGAGTTGAGCAGATCGCGACTGGTGCGTTCAGTAAAGCTGCTGTCGTATAGATTCAGACTTCTGCCATTCTCTCTTTCCAGGTATAATTCCCTGAAGTAAGTCGCACCGATCATGCCGCCCGAAGCGCCTGTCATCAATACAGTCTGGTTCATGAGCTGCCCACCCATGATAGAATCCAGTCGTTGCAATACATTCATACTCCAGGTAGCAGCGCGCAATCCGCCACCGCTGAAGTTTAGTACGATCAGCTTGGGACGCTGGTTCGCGGGGAACTGTGCACGCCACGCTTTTAGTATTTGTAAGGTTTGTTTTTTGTCATCTGCCATGCGCTGATCAGAAAAGAATTTCTGCAACGCAACGGTACTATATTCAGGTCGCTGATCATGTTGCTTGTAGTTCAATCCGTATGCTTTATTGCGGTTATCCAGCAGGTCATGTTCTACCATCCAGTTCATGCCAACCATCAGTACCAGTGCCAATGGAATTGCCCAACTCTGTAACAGGTACGCATATGCACCTGCGATGCCGATGAGGAATGCAAAAAAGATCATCACACTCGCACCCGCGGGTATCCGGAAGAATGGATACTCCATCATGTACGCCAGCATTACCAGAAAGAAGAGGGCGCAGACCACAGTGATCATCGCGGCATAGTGATGCTGCTTAAGAATGCTGTCGAGGTAATGCTTATTATAGTGATCTACATTCCTGGCACGACGAATTCGCCAGGGGGAATTAAAGTAGTTGGTAACGGGGAGTGCGTTTTCGTCTTTTTCCTGGGTGGGTTTCAGTACCAGTTTAAGGAAGTTGCGGGGTGTTCCGAATTTCTTTTCCAGCCTGCGGCCAATGTTTTTGTCGGCGTTGAAGAAGTAGAAGAAAGAGAAAAAGATGACGAACAAATATCCACAAATGAAGCCTTCTGTCAACAGCATGATATCGGCTACGCTGCTGAGTTGTTGATAACGCTGGTACTCCCACGAGCGTATCAGCAGATTGATGATAAATGCAACGGGAACGACGAAATTGTTGAGACAATATTTAAAGAATGGCTGAGCAGTAGTAGCCAGAAATTTAAAACGGCCTGTGTGCAGAATGAAAGTAGTGATGTTCCAGCTCATTGTAAACAAACCGGTTGCCAGCCCCAGTATCGTGGTGCTATAGAAGTTCACCTGTCCCAGATATTCAGGTGCGAGATAAAGTGCATCGCCGCCAAAAACCTTTGCGAAGCCACCATTGATGGTACTGAACAAGATTGCCCAGAATATGAGCAGTACCTGGTACTTCCGGAAGTGGAGCAACAATAGTTGGATCGGGAAAGAATAGAAAAATTTGACCGGCAGATATTTCACTTTCATCCGTAACGCAATTACAACTAAACTTACGAAAAATTGTAATATGGTTACAAATTAGGTGCCGATAGAAAATAAAACACTCGCTTCTGCCTTCTGCAAAAACGAGTGTCATATGGGAAACAGGCCTGTGGCCGGCTAATCTTAAAAATTATTTTTTTCCGTAACTCAGAAAATACGTCCACACCAATACCAATAGCAACAACATGCCTACACACTGATGTAATATCGCCTGCAAAATAGGAATGTGGATCTGGCTACCCAGCAATGTGAGCACCCCCAGTAATACCTGTACCAATACCAGCAGCAGTGGCAGATAACGAATTCTTTGCAGCAGACTATGATCTGGTGTTTCAGATGCAGCCTTCCACCACCAGATCACCACCAGGATCGTAATCAGGTAAGCCAGGTTTCTATGTACAAAATGAATAGTCTGCGTATTGTGGGTCAGATCTTCTAAAAAATTTCCCTGTGTAAACATAGTACCCGGTACCCACACCCCATTGATATCCGGCCAGGTGCTCGCAGCCAGCGCCGCATGCAATCCCGCCATCAATGCACCAAAGAACAGCTGTACAGTCAATAAACCCAGCAACCATGCATTCAGTTTTTTCAATCCGGGTGCTACCAGTATTTCCTTCACCGGCGTACTCAACCTGAGGGCAAACCACAACACATATACCAGTAGAGACAATGCTGCCAGAAAGTGAATGGCCAATCGTATATGGTTTACATATAGGTTCTCTTCATTCAGTCCACTCTTCACCATGATCCAGCCAATAGCCCCCTGTAATCCTCCTAATAAAAACAGGATCACCATAGGGCGTATCATAGAACGATCTATCTTTTTCTTTATTAAAAAGTAGACAAACCCTACAGCGAACACTAATCCCATCAGGCGGGCCCAGTCACGATGCAACCACTCCCAGAAATAAATTCCTTTGAAATCTGATAATGTAAAATGATTATTGACATACTTCGCCTGCCCGATTTCTTTATAATGATCAAAGGCTTTTTGCCAGGCCGCTTCATTCATAGGAGGAAATGCGCCCAATATGGGTTGCCATTCGGTAATAGACAGGCCGGAACCTGTGAGACGGGTCAACCCGCCCAGTAATACCTGAATAATAAGCATACCCACCCCTATATATAACCAGATCGCTACCGGCCTTTGCTGTTGTGTTGTCAGTCTTTCCATAAATCAAAAATCGATGGCAAAGTTAGTACTTTGAGATATGACATTAGTAATGCTTTCTTAACATCTCCATAATATTCTCTTAACAAAACCTCCTGATCTTTGCGGCGACAAAAGGGACCCTGAAAACATCAAAACATAAAAACAAACTTTTGTATGAAACACATACAATTTTTAGCAGTTATTGCTACTATCCTTTTTAGCCAATCTATTGCTGTAGCCCAGGACTTTGCGTTGAACAAAGTAAAAACAACTGCTGGCAACACCGAACAGCCGACCGCCTCCAGTGATTTCAAACTGGATGTGGCACAGGTAACAGGAAGTGAACTGGTATTTCGCGTAACCGTAGAAAATCCAGGCAGCGACAAAATAATCCTGAGCATCAAGGATGCCAACAACACTACTTTGCATCAGGAATCACTGCCGGTAACACTTGTTTATAAAGCCCGTTTTAACCTGGCAGACCTGCAGGATGGTTCTTATACCTTCGAAATCAGAAGAGGTAAAACCCGCCTGGCAGAAAAAGTAATCGGTATCAGAACCGAAACCAGCATCAACAGAACTGTTTCTGTCCAATAAAAAATAGAGACACCTGAGTGGCGCAATTGTGCATACCTCAGTTGTCTCTATTGCCTAACTTATGAGAGATCCCTATCGTATGTATATATGTATGTGCACGTAGAGCCTTCCTATTCAGAGGGCTCTACGCCAGGCACTACTTCTCATTCATTGCTTCGTACAGCACTTCCATTATATTTTCCCTTACATGCATGGTGATCAGCTTTTTGTTGTCACCGCCAGCAGGACATACCCTGTTGCTCAGGAAGATAAACACCAGCTTAGATGCCGGATCTACCCAGATACAGGTACCTGTAAAACCGGTGTGGCCGAAGGTAAGTGCAGAAGCACTTTTGGCAGGATATGCTTCCCCATGTTTGCCGTTGTTTTTCTCAGGCTTATCGAAGCCTAAACCACGACGGCTGATATTGCTGTTGTAAGCAGTAAATAATCTGATCGTTTCTTCTTTGATGAAACGCTTACCACCATAGCTACCGCCATTCAGTAACATCTGCATCAGTACAGCCAGGTCTTCTGCATTGGAAAATAAACCGGCATGGCCTGCTACACCACCAAACATTGCAGCACCAGGATCATGTACATCTCCCCTGATCCATTGCATACGGAATGTACGCTCATTCTCTGTAGGTGCAATTTCTGAAAGCGGGAAACGCTCTCTCGGCTTAAATCCTGTTGTAGTCATGCCCAGTGGTTCGTAAAAAGTTTCTCTCACATAGTGGTTCAGTTTCTGACCAGTGATGGCTTCTACGACTTTGCCCAGGAAGATAAAATCATTATCACTGTACACATATCCCTGCTGTGGTTTCAGCGGGCTGTCCAGAATTTTCTGGAACATGGTATCTATGTAAGTATCTTTCATGTACAGGTGTTCCGCCACCCGCTTTGAATACACAGAGTCCGCATAGCTGTGGAACAACGCTGTATCAGGTGCACCACCATTCATGAGCACACTCTGGTAGAATGGTATGAATGATACTAAACCTGCCTGGTGCAACAGCACATCCCTGATTTTCAACCCCGCTTTATTACTCCCTCTCACCATTGGCAGATAATCACCCAATGTTGCATCCAGACTCAGTTTTCCCTCATCATACAATTTCATAACAGAGACCGTGGTTGCACAGACCTTGGTCACAGAAGCCAGATCATAGATGCTGGAATGTGTAACTGGTTCATTGCTGCTATAGTCGTAGTTACCAAATGCTTTGTTATATACAATTTTGCCATCTCTCATCGCCAGTACTTCACAGCCCGGCGCAGCACCTTTGGAGATCATATCTGCAATCAGTTTATCAATTTTTGACAATGTCGCAGCATTCATACCTACTTTGCCCGGCGCCACTTCTTCCAGTGGTTCCAGCGCAATGGCCGGTGGCGTTGTAGCAGGTACAATACCAGTACCATACGCGAAGTTCGGACATACAGTCACAGGCAGACGACCTGTTGGAATCAGTTGTCCAAACAGCAGTTGTGCTGCCGCTTTCTGTGTAGAATCATCATCTTCGTAAGCGGCTACGATCGTAGGTGCATCGCAGAAATATTGGATTGCATAGGGATTACCAAATACAACGGTAGCAGACGGCATTTCCAGTTGCAGACGTTGTACCAGCAAGCGCTCTGCAGAACTGATACCGAAATTGTAAGCAGGTCTGCGGCTGTAGTTGTGTACACCAATGATCACTGCCTGGAATTCTTTCTTCAGCCTTTCTACGATCGGTGCAACCTGTGCTTCTGACTGACGGGAGGTGAAGATGAATGAATTTACATCCGGACGGGTGGCCTTGATAGTTTGCAGGAAGGAGTTGTTCACATCTGCGCCTACGGCTATCACAGCAACTTTGCCAGGTGTATGTGGTTTGAAAGGGATCAACTGATTATCATTTTTCAGCAACGTCAGCGACTGGCGGCCAATATCCCTGATCAGGGTATCGGTTACTGCATTCAGATCTGCAGCAATATTGGCCGTTTCTACCACCTGTGGCTTATTCAGACCCAGGTTATATTTGGCCAGCAGCACTTTTTTCACTCTTTCATTCACATCATCCCAGGTAACTTCACCACGACGAATCGCTCTTTTTATCGCATTTACACTTCCTTCCGCCGTAGAAGGCAGCATAAGCATATCGTTGCCAGCTACCAGCGACCTCGCAGCTTCTTCTCCACCGGAGTAAAACTTGGCGATACCTTTCATTTCAAGTGCATCGGTAATGACGATGCCTTTGTAGCCATATTCGCCTTTGAGCAGGTCAGTTACCGCTTTGTGCGAAATGGAGGTCGGCGTATTAGGCGTACTGTCGATGGCAGGAATGTACAGGTGCGCCATCATGATGCTGGCTACGCCTGCATCTATGGCTTGTCTGAACGGATATAATTCGAGCGAATCCAGTTGTGCCCTGGATTTGCGGATCACCGGCATATCCAGGTGAGAGTCTGTATCAGTATCACCATGACCGGGGAAGTGTTTGGCCACCGCCATTACACCCTGATCCTGGATGCCTTTGATCATTTGCACACCCATGCGGGCTACCTGGTATTTATCTTGCCCGAAAGAACGGTCGTTGATAACAGGATTGTTAGGATTATTATTGATATCCATATCCGGGGCATAATCTACATGTATGCCCAGTCTGCGGCATTGCTGACCAAGTACTTTACCAGCCCTGTAAGCGAGGGTACTGTCTTGTGCCGCACCGATCATGAGGTTGCGGGGCAGGCTGATCACGCTGTCGAGCCGCATACCAAGGCCCCATTCGCCATCAATGGCGATCATGAGTGGAGTTTGGGAAATAGATTGGTAGTAATTGGTGAGGAGGGCCTGTCGTACCGGGCCACCCTGAAAGAAAATCAGACCACCAACTTTGTTGTCTTTGATGTCTTTGGCGATTTTCCTGACATGATCGGCGCCAAGGTTAGAGTGTGCCCTGATCATGATAAGCTGAGCAATACGCTCATCGTTGTTGAGTGATTTGAATACACTGTCCACCCAATGCGTAGCGGCAGCGTCTGCTTGTAATAGTTTTGGTACCGGACCATTTTGTGGCGGGGCTGGTTTATGAGCCGAGCCTGCTAAAAATAATCCGGAGAGTCCTAAGATCATTAACTGCTTCATAGTCTTTCTGCTTGTCAATAAAAAAGTTATCATACGGGAAATTATCTCCCTACCCAGGGAGGTGCGCCCTAATTAAATTTTGAGTCCCAATTATTATGCTACCCTACAGATTCACGGCTGTAAAGCGGCAGTATAAATACTTATATTTACATGAAGAGGTAGGAACAAATGACCTGTAATCCTTAAACATAATAAAATATCTTTCGACTATGACCCTCGAACAACCATTTTTTTCTTCGTTATGGAACAATCTGCTTAAAAATAATCCATTATTTCCAGCAAATCATTAAAACATATCTACAGATTTTCTTAAATATTTCATGTTATTCAAGCAAGGGTAATTTTTGTTACCTATACATTCAATTGTTTGCTATATTTGCAATCTTGCTAAAGTTTTTTTAAACACATGGTCAATATTATTCTATTTGGCCCTCCCGGTAGCGGTAAGGGTACACAAAGTGCGAACCTGATTGAAAAATACGGGCTGATTCACCTGTCTACTGGTGACCTGCTGCGTGGAGAGATTGCTGCTCAGACTCCCCTGGGCATGGAAGCAAAGCGCCTGATGGACCAGGGACTACTGGTTCCGGATGCTGTTGTGATTGGTATGATCAGTT
Source organism: [Flexibacter] sp. ATCC 35208 (assembly GCF_001975825.1). GTDB lineage: Bacteria > Bacteroidota > Bacteroidia > Chitinophagales > Chitinophagaceae > Chitinophaga. Next base: position 59,818 of record NZ_MTKN01000031.1, on the reverse strand, counting down.
CGAAACTCGAAGCCAATCCGGAAGCAAGAGGTTTTATTTTTGACGGCTTTCCACGTACTACTGCCCAGGCAGAAGCACTGGACAAACTGCTGGACCTGAAAAAGACCGCTATCTCCAACGTACTCTCTCTGGAGGTACATGAAGATAACCTGGTACAGCGTCTGCTGGCCAGAAAGCGTCCGGATGATAATGAAAAAACCATCCGTGAGCGTTTCGTAGAATATCACAACAAGACCGCTCCTGTAGCTGACCACTATGCCCGTTTCGGCAAGTTTAAGAAAGTGAATGGTGAAGGTACTGTTGATGAAATTTTCGCTCGCTTAAGCAAAGAAATCGACCCGCTGGTAGAAGAAAAAGTTTAATCAGCAGGCTGATCTTATCATATTAGACGCAAAGATCGTAAGTAACCATCCATGTAAAGTGGATGAACTTCACGATCTTTGCGTTTTTAAATTTATAAATAAATCGCTCCACATTGGAAAGAGGCAATTTCGTTGACTATATCAGGATATCCGTCAAATCGGGTAAAGGCGGCGCCGGTAGCGCCCACTTTATGCGTACCAAATACAACCCTGAAGCCGGCCCTGATGGCGGTGACGGTGGTCGTGGCGGCCATATCATACTCAGAGGCAATTCCCAGCTTTGGACCTTGCTACACCTGCGCTGGTACAAGAACGTAGTCGCAGAAGATGGGGGTAACGGGCGGGACAATAACAGCACCGGCCGTAATGGTGAAGATGTGATCATAGAGGTTCCATTAGGTACCCAGGCCTTTGACGAGGAAACCGGGGCACTGGAAGTAGAAATACTTCACGACGGGGAAGAAGTGATCTGGATACCAGGTGGCCAGGGTGGTCGTGGTAACGCCTACTTTAAATCAGCTACTAACCAGGCACCAGAGTACTCACAGCCCGGTATGCCAAGCACAGAAGGCTGGAAAGCGCTGGAATTGAAAATGCTGGCAGATGTAGGTCTGGTAGGATTTCCGAATGCAGGAAAGTCTACACTCCTCTCTACTATCACAGCAGCTACACCTAAGATCGCAGATTATGCATTTACAACCCTGACCCCACAATTGGGGATGGTAGCATATAGAAATGATCGTTCATTCTGTATTGCAGATTTACCAGGGATCATTGAAGGTGCGCATGAAGGGAAAGGATTAGGACACCGTTTCTTAAGACATATCGAAAGAAACCCCGTGTTGTTGTTCCTCATTCCGGCAGATAGCTCCGATCACAGAAAGGATTTTGATATCCTGGTGAATGAGCTGGAGATGTACAATCCTGAATTGCTGGATAAACAGTTCCTGCTGGCTATCAGTAAGAGCGATATGCTGGACGATGAGCTGAAAGAGGCTATTGCAGCAGAACTGCCTAAAGATGTACCGCATGTGTTCATTTCGTCGGTTACACAACAGGGATTGCCACAGCTGAAAGATATGTTGTGGAATGCATTGAATACAAAAACTGTATAATAAAAAAAGCGCTTCTGTCACTGGCAGAAGCGCTTTTTTCTTTTAATCTTTTAACCCCAGCCAGGCTTTTACCGCCTTGTAGTCACTCATATCCACGGTCTTTGCCTTCCTCGCTTCCGTACCACCAGGAATCAGCACGTATCTGTATTGCCACCTGACATTTCCGCTTCCATCCGTCCAGGTACCTGCATCTCCATTCGAATACAATTCAATGCCTCCCGTAAAGAAGGTAGCCGTAATATTCCAACTGGAATAGATGTTCAGATAGGGCAATGGTGTCACGATAGGCGTGGCCGCTGACCCGAAATTCAGGTACACTTTCATTTCGCCGGTACTGATCAGGGCATCGTCCAGCTTAGGTACATCCAGGTCAGCATAAAAACCCAGGGTATCAATCGTACCATCGGTATTATGAATGGTATCTGGCAAAAAAGCGACTGTAAGCCAGTCAGAATAAATAACATTTGCGGTACCGGCATCACCCTTTGGACCTGTGGCACCAGTAGCGCCGGTAGTACCTGTTTCTCCCTGGGGACCAGTCTTTCCTTCTTTACTACAACTGGATACAATAAAGGCGATGGCCATTAACAAAGGGATTGCATTAACAGAACAGAAGATTCGTTTCATGTACAGAAATTTTGGTTGTTATAAATTTAAAATGGGGATGTAGGGGTTTGGATTATCACGTCAACTAAATATACGAATTGCCTCTTCTTTCATCACTAAATTTTTTTGCCTTACTTTACAAAAAATTACCCTGTGAAGTACTTAATCCAAGTTTGTCTTATCGCCGCAATATTCTGCGCCTGTAAGTCGTCAACCTCTTCGCCCCCCGTCTCGGATAGCACTGTAGTAGCCGTTTCAAACCAGGCTGACAGTTTAATCGGACTATATAAAGGTGATTTCGACGGTAAAAAGATTTATATCACCATCAACTATGCAAAAAATAACCACCTCGCCGGTTATAATGTGCTCAATGGCCTTCGTCGTAATGTAAGCGGCAGTTATAAAATTGTAGATAACGGTTTCGATGTAACCCTTAGTGAACCAGGCGATCATCCATACGATGGTAAGTTCACCATCCACTTTTCTGTCAATGATCGCAAAGGAAATGGCAAATGGACGCCGCTGAATAATTCCAGCCTGAAAGCTAAAACATTTGACCTGGCAAAAGTTTCATTGACAGGAGGTAACGGCATTAGCTTCGAATATGATTATCCATTAGCCGGAGATCACCGGGATATCCTCTTTGCAAAAGATGGTAGCTGTACGTTGAACTACTATGAAATGCATAGTGACTCAACTTTTGCCCAGCAAATGATCACTGTAAGAGGTAACTGGGAACAAAAAGGTGATTCTGTATTGGTAACATGGGAAAAGAGAAATGACATTACGCTGCCAGCCACTATTTATTCTATTCAATTCGAAGGGGAAGGCGACGAGCGCTTCCTGACCGGAGTAGAAAGTACTGACAGCATTCGCTATTGGACCGGACCTTGATAAACACACGGCACATATTGAAGAAAGGGGGTATCACCTTATTAGCCGCCGGCATCCTGTTTGCGACCTGGCTGCTCATCAGGCTGAGTATCCCCTATCTTGCTATGAACAGGTACACCGATTTCCTGATGACCAAGCAACGGGTATATCATATCCGTCCATGGCGGATCAGCTTCTATGTACATGTATTCATCAGCTTTGTAGTCATGCTCACCGGGCTACTGCAATTCAGCTGGTATGTGATAAAAAAATATCCCGGCCTGCATCGCAGGTCCGGGACAATATATGCAGGGGTGGTACTGTGTTTCAGTGGCCCCAGTGGTTTAGTAATGGCGTTCTATGCGAATGGCGGCATGCCGGCACGTATCAGTTTCGTCATCCTCGCGCTTCTGTGGATGTATACCACCGCAATGGGCTGGTATTATGCCAGACAACATAAATGGATGTCACATGGTGCCATGATGCTCCGGAGCTATGCCCTCACACTTTCGGCAGTCAGCTTACGCCTGTATGCCTACCTGATAGATGTGTTCAATATTCACATCCACCCACGTGCTTCCTATATTCTCATTGCCTGGTTAAGCTGGACGTTGAACCTGCTCATTGCAGAACTGATCATCAGAAAGCTGGCTAAGATTTACCCGATCAAAAAGGAATTAACGCATGCCTAGCACCATATCCTTCTTCACGAAATGGCCGTCTTCTTTGATGGCATAAGTATCTTTTCCCAATGCCTTTTGTTCCCTGATCTTATTATCGTCGTAACCTTCCTTATCCGGATCCTTTTCGTACGTCAGCTGAAAGCTGGCAACTTCGATATCATAGTTCGCATTGATCGTTGCTACTTTGAAAGGATCTTTCAGGATTTTCTGACCACCAATTTGCAATTTATCGATCAATACGCCTTTGTTGTTAAAGCTCGCAATGTAGTACACAGGTAGTGTATTACCCCCCATTTCATCAACTACGCCATAGATCAGCGTGCGATTACTATCATTGGCTTTGACCAGCCCTACCCTGTAATATTCAGCACCTACTTCCCTTGAAAATGCATAGTCACGCATTTCTGGTACATAACGTTCATTATCATAAGAAATGATTCTATCTTCCGTCATATTAGAAGCATATTTCATATCCAGCAACAAGGGGAATTTTACCTGCGCAAATTCATGGCTGAATACCGCCCATTGCAGTTTATCCGGATCAGTCGCCCCGGACATGGCCGTCAGGATCATATCGTTGAATGCATATCCATTTTCCTTTCTGAGATTGTTCAGGTCCGGATCCTTTTGCAGGTTTTTAATATTGCCATAACCAAATTCGATGGCTGATATGAGATAGGTTTTCGCCTTTTCCTGATCACCCAGTCTGGAATAATAACAGGCTTTGTTATAAAGCAGTTTATTCAGCGGTTTATAGTCCAGTATATCCGCAATATCATATGACTGTAATCCTTCCTTCAGTTCACCGATATCGCCAAGGGCATTCCCCATTTCATAGTAGGCTTTTGCCTGTGGCTGTGCCTGGATGGATTTTTTGAAGAGAGCTACCGCCTGAGACGGGTCTTTTTTGTTGCGATAAACATCGATGGCTTGCAGGAACAGTTTGTCTGCTTCCTTGTTCTTACCTGCATTTGCATTGGCCACCATCAATACAGTATCGGCTGAATATAGGTTAAGATCTGTCAATGTAACATCAGATGACAATCCCTTTTTGCTTTCCGAGGGCCCGTTACAGGCAAATAAAGTGGCTGTTGTTACAAACAATAACAATTGACGCATACGAGAGTTCTTTATAAGCTAAAGATAATGTAAGATTTTTATAATACGAGAGGGTTAATAAAGGGGTAAACCACAATCAAAACATATCACGTCTTCGATATCATCATAGTACTTAAAGGGCACCAAAAGAGCACTTCAATATCCCAGGGATATTGAAGTGCCCTTTTGGTGATCTTTTGGTGGTCTATTGGTGACCTTATGGCACTATAGCTTCACTATTACCCCAATAACCCTCCGAGCGGGCCCAGCATACCACCTGCCACACTTTTCATCTCAGACTCCCAGGTATTCTCTGCTGCCTTCAGCGCACGGTTCAGCGCCGTGATCACCAGGTCTTCCAGCTCTTCTTTATGATCTTTTTCCAGCAATCTCTCTGCGATTTCCAGACTTTTCACCTCCCGATTGCCAGTCACGGTTACTTTTACCGCACCGTCACCAGCTTCACCATCTACAGTGATCAGGGCCAGGCGTTCTTTACTTTCTTTCATTTTTTGCTGCGCTTCCTGCAGCTTTCCAAACATATCAAACATAGTAGGATGATTTTTAGCCCGCGAAGATATTTCACTTTTCTTTATCTTAACACCCTAAATCACCAGCATGTTGGAATCCAAAGTATGTATTATTGGTGCCGGTCCTGGCGGTGCCGCAGCAGCACTGCAACTTGCACAACTCGGCGTTGAATGTGTAGTAGTAGATAAAGCTGTTTTTCCCCGTGATAAGGTTTGTGGAGATGGATTGAGTGGAAAAGTAATCACGGCGCTTAACCGTATCGACCCTGCCATTGCAACCCGCCTCAAAGAGGCTGAATTCAAAGTAAACAGCTGGGGTGTTACCTTCGTATCGCCCGGCCGTCATAGCCTGGATGTGGGCTATCGCCCCGACTACAACAGCCAGAACGATGGTCACAAGGAAACTCCCATCGGCTATGTGTGCAAACGCATGGACTTTGACAACTTCCTCGTAGACGAAATCAAACGTCGCAAAGAAATCAGTTTATACGAAAATGTAAACGTTGATAAATACGAACTGCTGGAAGATGGCTACCTCGTAAGCGGCAACAAAGGCGGGTTCCAGGTAAAAGCTAAGCTGCTCATCATTGCCAATGGCGCCCACTCTTCTTTTACTAAAGAAGTAGCTGGTATCACCATGGAGCCGAATCACTACGTAGCAGGGATCCGTGCCTATTACAAAAACGTAAGCGGCAATAATCCTGACAACTTCATAGAACTGCACTTCCTGAAAAGCCTGCTCCCAGGCTACTTCTGGGTCTTTCCGCTGCCCAATGGCGAAGTTAATGTAGGCGTAGGTATTCTCAGCGAAGCGGTACGCAAAAAGAAGATCAACCTGAAAAAGGAAATGCTGGATATTATCGCAAATGATCCGGTATTCAAAGAGCGCTTTAAAGACGCAGAACTGATCAGCAGCATCGAAGGTTATGGTCTGCCGCTGGGTAGTAAAGTACGCGTACTGCATGGTGAGCGCTATATGCTGGTTGGCGACGCTGCTTACCTGATTGATCCCTTCACTGGCGAAGGTATCGGCAATGCGCTCTACTCCGGCCGCTTAGCTGCCATACAGGCAAACGAAGCACTGCAGGCGAATAATTTCTCCGCTGCCCAACTGGCCAAATACGATTCAGAAGTATACCGTGTGATGGGACCTGAGTTGAAACTGAGTCACCGCCTGCAAAAGCTGATCCGCTACCCATGGTTGTTCAACACGCTCATGAAAGTGAGCAGCCGCAACAAACAACTGCAGGAACTCCTCTCCTGCATGTTCTATGAGGTAGACCTGCGCAAGCGACTCACCAAACCATCCTTTTATTTCAAACTACTGCTTAACAGATAACACGTGAAGAAGTCCATCATATTGGGTGCACTCTTAATCAGTACTTTTATGTCTACTGCTTTTGCACAACAGCCGCTCTATATGCACAACAGTGCGGGTCATCTGGCACTCACCATCGATGGTGCTGCTCATCTATCCAAACTGCCATTGAAATGTATGCAGCTGGAGTTTCCGTACAAAACAGGTGTGGTATTTACCGATACCTCACTGGTGACCAACCCGCGGAATTACCATCCTGCCTTTTATGGTTGCTACGACTGGCATAGCAGCGTGCATGGTCACTGGATGCTGGTAAGGTTACTCAAATCCTTCCCTTCCCTGCCTCAGCACGAACTGATCCTGACCAAACTGCAACAAAACCTCACTGCTGAACACATTCTGCAGGAACAAAAACTGTTTACCAACAAAGAGAACAAAGGTTTTGAACGCATCTATGGCTGGAGCTGGCTGCTACAACTGCAAAGAGAACTGCTTACCTGGAACTCACCAGAAGGCCGGGAGCTGGCTGCCAATGTACAACCACTGGCTACCCAGTTTTCCAAAGCCTACATCGACTTCCTGGGGAAACTGATGTACCCCATCCGTGTAGGAGAACATACCAACCTGGCCTTTGGCCTTTGCCTGGCATGGGATTATGCGGAAACTGCGAAAGATCAGCCATTGCAGGATGCGATTAAAGCAGCTGCTACCCGTTTCTATCTGGCGGACAAAAACGGACCTGTCAGCTATGAACCGGGCGGCTACGACTTTCTCTCCCCCTGCCTGGAAGAAGCAGACCTGATGTGGAGAATACTGCCAGCTGCACAATACCAGACCTGGATACAGGAATTCCTGCCAGGACTGTTTGCTAAAAATATCACGCTGTTTCCTATAGCACAGGTAAAAGATCGTACCGATGGTAAACTGGTACACCTGGATGGTCTGAACCTGAGCCGTGCATGGTGCCTCTACGGTATTGCCCGTCATGCAGGAAAGAATAGCGCCGCCATTCAGGCACTGGCCAACCAGCACCTGGAAGCTGCTATTCCACATGTAGCCAGCGGCGATTACGCCGGTGAACACTGGCTGGCATCCTTTGCTGTGTATGCCTTGACTGTCGAGAATAACTAATTCCTTTATGCGATTCATTCTGCTGATAATATCCCTGTTCGCATTGCCAGCTGGCCTTCTGGCCCAAAAAAACTTCTCTGTTTCACCTACGCCCGACTGGCTGGCTCCTTACAAGCCGGACCTCGGCAAGGCACCAGATGCAAGAGAAGTGAGTAACGGCTACTTTCTACTCCTGCTGGAAGAACAACACCATGCAGAGAAAAACGCAGTGTACAGGCATATTATCAGACAGATTGTATCGGAAGCAGGCATTCAGAATGGTGCAGAGGTATCTGTGGAATACGATCCTACTTATGAAAAATTACACTTTCACCAGCTGGTCATCCGCCGGAATGGTCAGGTGATCACCAAACTGGATCCATCCCGCTTCCGCTTCCTCCAAAAGGAAGAGGACCTCTCCCGGTTTATTTACAGCGGCACCTTCACCGCTTACTACATTCTTGAAGATGTACGCAAAGGCGATCAGATCGAATACGCCTACACACTCGAAGGTGCGAATCCTATCTTCGAACACAAATACGCCAACACATTTTACTTCACGTCTTACGATCCAATCGTCAATTATTACAAAGCGCTCATCGCAGCACCGACAAGGGTCATCCACTTCAAAGCTTTTAATGGTGCACGCCTGCCGGCAAAAAGTAACTGGAACGGCATGCAATTGTATGAATGGAAGATTGCGGATGTGATGCCTGCTGATGAAGATGACAACGCACCAGAATGGTATACTACCATACCTTTTGTACAAGCCAGTGAATACAAATCATGGTCAGAAATCATCAACTGGGGCGCAAAGATCAACACACCTCCCGCTCCCGGCACTCGTCTGCAAGCAAGGATTGCTGAACTGAAAAAACAATCCGGCAACGACAAAACATTGTATCTCCAAAACGCCATGCGCTTTGTGCAGGACGACATTCGATACATGGGTATTGAAATGGGTGAATATTCACATCGGCCCAACAGCCCCGACAAGATTTTAGATCAACGCTTCGGTGATTGTAAAGACAAATCCCTACTGCTTACCACTCTTCTGCAGGCGGATGGTATCAACGCCAGAATGGCTTATACCAATACCTATCTGAAGGCGCATGTATCAGACTATCTGCCCTCTCCATTTATGTTCAACCACGTAATTGTGCATGCACAATTGGGAGACAGCAGTTATTGGATAGATCCTACCATTAGTTATCAGCGCGGACCTTTGCGTGAGCATTCAATACCTGATTATCAGCAGGCCCTGATTATCAATACTGATGGCAGTGATACACTCACCAATATACCTCAGTATAACATAGGCACGCAGACGATCAAAGAGCACTTCATACTGCCTGATTCCAAAAGCAAAAAAGGCACCCTCACTGTTCACAGCGTATACACCCTGCGATTTGCCGATCAGCAACGCGATGTATTTGCCAACAACAGTATGAAAGATCAGGAAAAATCCTATCTCGATTACTACAAGAATATTTATGGAGAATTACACACTGATTCTGCACTGAAAACGATCGATAACCCTATCAGGAATCAATTTAGTGTAATAGAACGGTATCAACTGGAAGAACCCTGGAAGAATGATACAGAAGAACCGGGACAACTCGAAATTCCTGTAACGGCCGGCATTCTACAGGAAGCATTGCCGAAGCTTAGCAAAAAGAAAAATAGTAAATCGCATTCACCATTGTCTATGCGTTATCCTTATTCACTGGATTATACCATTGACATGGATATGCCGATAGAATGGTATTTAAGCAATGAACCAGTCAGGATCAGTAATGCTTATTATGCTTTTACATTTACACCTACAGTAGAAGGCAGGCATGTGACATTGCATTATACATTCAACACCTTTCAGGACAATATTCCCGTCGAATACTTAGCGCAGTATGAAAGCGACAGGAATAAAATGGATGATGTTATTTCTTTCAGCCTATTCTGGTCTCCGGATGATCCAATATCGACAACAACACCCACTGATAATACGGTGAACTGGGTGACGCTGACACTCGCTATTTTCTTCCTCGCCTTCTTTGCACGGATGGCATGGAAGTATAACCAATATACGATCTATCCGGTGCAGGATGTGCTGATACCTGCTGAACTAAGGGGGTTCCTGTTTATCATTGCCTTCTTTGTATTCTTCACACCACTGGCCATGTTGCAGGCCATTTTCAACAATGACTTTTTTAGTTTTAAAGCATGGGGGCAGCTTAGCAAGGCTACCAATATCATCAGCAACACCTCCTTCCTGGAATTTTGGTTTATACTCCGGATGGTAGCAGCATTATTCTTCTTTGTATATAGCGTACTGCTGATTGCATTATTCCTCAATAGAAGGGATACATTCCCGACTGCGATGGTGTATTTTATGGTGAGTACCCTCCTCTTCAGAGTAATAGATACAGGGTTATCACATTATCTATATAAAACCAGCTGGGAAACGGCGGAACTGGGAGGCATTATATACATTTTTGTAAGAGGCTTATTGTTCACCCCTTACCTGCTACAATCACAGCAGGTGAAAGAAACTTTTATTATGCCACACCGTTCGGTGATCAGCAAAGAAAAAGGGTACTGATACAAAGATCAATACCCTTTTTAATGATGTAGCAGGCGCTGTTTTTTAGAAAGATTCTGAATCGAAGATCACTACCTTTTCCCACAGGTGTTTGCAGTTTTCTACGAATGCCAGGTGTACAGGATGTACCTGATAGGTGTCGTGCCCTGCCTCGTCATTGAACGCGGTGAGCAGACAATAACTGTAATCCTTAACGATCACTGGTCTGTCAGTATCTGCAGGTTTGCCTACATTGTACGTCACGAGGGTTTCCACAGCACTGAGGGATTTTACACCTTCTTCAAATGTTTTGATATCAGCTGCCGAAAGATCTGCTTTCAGATAAAAATTTACAACGTGTACAAACATGTTCAACTTGCATTTTATGTGTTAGAAGAATAAATTGAATTAACTGATCTCGTTGATATATCGCTTCACACTCCACAGGTTCACAATGTAAACAAGTATGATCACCAGTACTGCAGCACCGGCGGTGCCGGGGCTGATCCATGAAGATACAAATAGCTTCATACCCGCAAGTATACCAGCTGCTTTCCATTGCAATACTGTAATCAATACGAGCGCGATGATCGCTGTAAATATATACAAAGGCACGAATTGTCGCATCAGGTATCGCTGTAGTTGTCGCGGTGCAGTACCTAAAGTCACCAGCAGTTGTATCTCTCTCTTGCAGCTCGCGATCACAACCTGTATAAACATACTGAAGACTAACAGTGCAAAGAGCAGTAATATCAAACCAAAGAACCCAATTACAGATACAATGGTTTGCAGGATCACTTTGGTTTTGCTGTATTTGAGTTTATCCTGGTTGGTGCTATATCCTTTATCTTCCAGGTATTTGACCAGTACAGGATTGGAAGGATCTTTTGTTTTAATGATCACACGGCTGGGAGCGGCCGTCTGTCCGTTGCCAAACTTTCCATTCGCCCAATCCATGAAACTACCGGGTACGAGGAAGGAAGAAATTCTATCTGAAAAGCCAACGATCCTACCTGTAAATTCCTGCGTAAGCAGCCCTTTTGAAATCGTGATTTTCATCGGGAGTGCTTTGATGGTTTCAGGGGAAATTTGTGGTAATCCCTGGCTCAGTGCAAAACCGAAGTTGTATAGATTGAGGAAGTCGTTTGGCAGGATAATGGGAATGGTATTATCACCAGGTTGCCATTTCCAGTCTTCACTCTTTACATCGATGAAGGTATCTGGTACGGCTTCGAAAAACATTTCGGTATAGAAGTGCAGATCTCCGGGAGCAGCGGCGGAAACCTTGTACTGATTAGAAGTAATAAAGCCAAAGGCAGCGGTGAATGGCTGCTTTTTGATATCGGCTATTTCCTGTGGGGTGAATTCACTTTTCTCCGACTGCCCCATCATATCGTTCGTGATCTTTTTGTTGATGACGAGGAAGTCTACGCTTTCATTCTGATTTTGCTGGTTGTAGAGCAACTGATCAAAGTCTTTATGCATCTGTAGGGCCAGCAGCAGCAGGAACATGGCGATACCCAGACCGGTAGTAGCCATAACCAGGCGGCCTTTGCCTATGCCCGTCTGAATGATCTTTTTGAGTAAGCCAAAAAACGATTGCTTCATAGATTGAAATGTATGTCGTAGGCAAACCTGTTGTCATTGTCCAGGTCTGTTAAAATAAATCCGGCGTTGCGGGCGCGGCATTCTTCTGCGATCAGATCAGCAGCCTTTTGTGCATTCTCATCGTCCAGGTGGCTGAAGGGTTCATCCATCATGAGCCATTCGAATGGTTGTACCAGTGCACGGATGATGGCGATACGCTGACGTTCTCCGTAAGAGAGTGTTTTGCCGCTTTGGCTCAGGATGTGCGATACGCTCAGGCGGGCTGCCATTTCTGCCACCTTTTCGGCGGTACAGTATGGATTGGGTAGCATCACTCTTTTGAGCTCTATATTTTCCTGTGCGGTGAGTTGTTCGAAGATGCGGAGGTCCTGGAAGACGACGCTGACCTGCTGCTGACGCATACGGGCTATCTGGTCTTTGTTGTAGGCATCCCAGGATTGGCCATCTACCAGCACCCTGCCGGTATAGTCGTTCCGGATGTTGTACAGGTAGTGGACCAGGGTTGTCTTGCCTGTGCCCGATGGTGCCTTGATTTTGACAAAACTACCGGGCGTGAATGTAACGGCCTGATTCCAGATGTCCGAATTGCGCTGCAGGATTTTATCCCTGAGAGGAATGGGAAGCAGATTTTCTAATTGTAACTGCATGTTGCGATTAAATATTTATTAAACCAAAAGATCATCCTGCTTCTTCGGAACAGGATGATCTTCTGGTTTAAAATTTCTGTGCCGTTTAGTATACTACAGATGTATCTACCTTCTTTTCATCATGTACGATCCTGGCTACATTGGTACCAAGATTCACCAGTTGAACCAGGCTATTCTCATCCTTTTTGAAGTTCAGTACTACTTCAGAACGCTGTGACTTACCATCGAAAGGATGGGTAACAGCAGTTGCATCTTTCAGCAGATCTTTTACCTGACCGGCGATTGCCTGACCATTTGCAGGAATATCGTTTACCGGAATCGCAGCTGCAATCTTTTCGAAGTTGATATAAGCTCCCATTGGGTTGCCTTTGATCTTGCTTACAAAGCTATTGTCCAGACCACCGGCTTTGCCTTTACCACCCAGGTAAGCATCCAGTGTAGGCTGGTCGTTAGCTACAGCAATCAGTTTATCGTCGATAGACAGGGCAGGCATACCTGGTTGCTGCATCATGTCTGCCAGTACATATTTATCACCTTTTTTGGTCACGAATGTCTGCAGGGCTGGTGTGCTTATTACTTTGTCAAAAGCAGCCTTATCGCCTACTTTCATCGCAAACACCCATTTCAGATCAGTTCTGGTTACAGAGTCACCTGTTACAATGGTGCTTGGTGCTTTTCTAACATTCAGGTCAGAAGCTGCAAAGAACATCTGACCGTTGAAAGCGTTCAGGATATCATCCAGTGTCAGGTTCTGATTGCCGGAGTACATACGGAGACTGATATTCGCCATACCATCCAGACCAGTTGCCTTTACGATATCGCCCAGCATACGGAAGTCGAAACCGTATACCATAAAGCCAAGGATATTGTCAGAAGGATATTGTTCCAGCAGCTTCACGTCTGCTTCTGTTTTACCATATTTCTTGTAGATATCAGACAGGTCTTTGCCTGCATATGATACTCCTTCCATCACTACTTTACCTTTCTCGAAGTTTACGCCACCGGTATAGTAGCTCCCTTCCAGCAGTTTCTTCAGGTTTGCAGGAATTGCTGCACCCTGTGAAGCATACATGGGTTCTGGATTTACATATACGCTCAGATCAGCATTGTTCTTGAGCAGGTCATGAAATGCAGAGATGTTTGCAGCCGATTCATCTTTCTTCAGGTGGAAGAGGTGATCAGCTTCTGCTACCCAGGTAGCTTCGGCATCAGTTGTCTGGAAACGAACCTGGGTCGCTACAGCGCTGTCTACAGCACTGCTGTCGTCCTCATCCTCATCGAAACCACCGCCTGGAATGCCACCTGGCATACCACCCGGAAGACCACCATTCTTCAGCTTGTTGGCATCCACACCACGGATATAGATCACAGTTTCTTTGGTCCAGCCGATCACAGCATCCTGATCAGCTTCCCAAACGTACTGGAAGTCATCTTTCTTTTTCATGGTGAAGTTCGGGAGGTTCTTTTTCAGGTAAGCTTCGAACTTGCCAGCGTCTTTCAGTCCACCGGTGAGGGTTACGTAAGACTGTTGGCTATTGTTGAATACAACCGATACGAAGAAATTATTCTGCAGGTCTACACCAGAGTTTTCTGCATCTTTCCATGCTTTCATAGCAGGGTTGCTGGTATCCTGGTCCTGCAATGCGGAAAACATTTTCTCCATAGTAAGACCATTGGTCACCAGTTTATTCGTGATCTGCTTGCTATTGATGCTCAGCACTACGCCTGCGGTTTTGGGGATATATTTGCTTTGATCAGGAACCTTCGAACATGCAGACAACATAACTGCCGCTGTTACAGCAGTTAACAAAACTTTGGAAAACATCTTTGTCATAAAAAGGGGATCTGAAATTAATAATATAGATATACTGGACGCTAAAATACTTCGTTTTTCGTTAGTAAAGCTATGAGGAGATAATATTAAGTTACAGCTTTTCGAGATATGTGGCTATTTTCAGGGATATCACAATCCATTCATTTATATTGAGTATTATAAAATTAAATGCTGCAATAGTTTTATACCTTTGCACAAAGGTTTCCAATCATGATCACTAAATCCTATTATTGACACGCTATCATGTACCTCATCCTGTTACAATATATCAGACCTGTCGCTGCCATAGAACACTATATGGAGCAGCATAGAGCATTTCTAGACAAATACTACAAGAGTGGTAAATTCATTTTGGCAGGTCGCAGGAAACCTAAATCCGGTGGCCTGATCATATGTAAAGCCGGGAGCCGCAAAGAAGTGGAAGAAATCATGAGCGAAGATCCGTTGGATAAATTCCAGCTGGCGCTGTATGAAATCATCGAGTTCGAGCCTACATCCTATGTCAACGAGTTGCAGCCTTATTTGTCGTAGTTGAAATATGCCAACAAAAAAGACTGACCAAAGTTTCTTCAGTCAGTCCTTTCCCTGTATGTAAATATTTACTGCTTGTCGTCTTCGAAGTCGAGGATGACAGAATTAATGCAATAGCGTAAGCCTGTTGGTGGGGGACCGTCGTCAAATACGTGTCCGAGGTGAGCTTTGCAGCGACCACACATGACTTCTGTCCGGTGCATACCGTGAGAGTTGTCGGGTGCATAGATCACGCTGCCTTTAGTAACCGGTTCAAAAAAGCTGGGCCAGCCGCAGCTGCTCTCAAACTTGGCATCGGATATGAACAGAGGGTTGCCGCAGGCAGCACAATAGTAAGTGCCATTATCTTTTGAATTCCAGTATTTTCCTGTAAACGCCCATTCTGTGCCTTTCTCTCTTGCGATGTGGTACACTTCGGAAGTTAAGCGTTTTTGCCATTCTTCGTTAGTCAGACTCACCTTGTTGGTATCCGTCCGGGAATATACATCACTCTTTTTTTCGTCTTCCATATGCAGGTTTTTTTCCTTATATCAATACGTTTTTATACTGCGAGGATCAAAATTATCAGATTCCCTCAGTAGATGGCTGAAAATCACGGCGATTAACGTCTTGTTAACAAGGTGGAAATGTTAATAACATATCCACACTATCCACAAAGCGCTGAAACTCGCGTCAATACAGCACCTTGGGGGAATGGCAAAACGCTAGTTCACATTTTGCCAGCATCTTATCCCCGCCTCCGGAATCAACAGTAAACTTTCCTAACTTTACAGCATAAAGGCACATTATACGTGGCGAACATTATCAATCTATTACCAGACAACATAGCCAATCAAATCGCAGCAGGTGAGGTGATCCAACGGCCAGCTTCAGCAGTGAAAGAACTGCTGGAAAATGCGGTGGACGCTGGTGCAACGGAAGTTCAACTAATCATCCGGGATGCCGGAAAGGAACTGGTACAGGTAATTGATAATGGTAAAGGAATGAGTGAAGCAGATGCCCGCATGTGTTTCGAGAGGCATGCCACCTCTAAAATCCAGACCATTGAAGACTTGTTCCAGATCAGGACGATGGGATTCCGGGGTGAAGCATTGGCTTCAATTGCTGCCGTATCGCAGGTCGAACTAAAGACCCGTATGCGCGGTACAGACATAGGTACTTATATCGAGATCGACAATAGTGCCGTCAGGAAACAGGAAGCCTGCCAAACGGCGGAAGGGACTTCTATTGCAATGAAGAACCTGTTCTTCAACGTACCAGCCCGACGTAACTTCCTGAAAAGTAATGCTGCCGAGATGAGACACATCGTAGATGAGTTCATCCGGGTAGCCATGGCTTTTCCACAAATCCAGTTTACACTCCTGAACAATACACAACAGCTCTTCTACCTTGAAAAAGGATCCCTGAAGCAGCGTGTCATTGCCATCCTCGGCCAGCACTACAACTCAAAGCTGGTGAGTGTAAAGGAAAGTACCGACTACATGGACGTTCACGGGTTCGTAGGTAAACCGGATGCAGCCAAGAAGACCAGGGGCGACCAGTTCTTCTTTGTCAACAACCGCTTTATCAAGAGTCCTTATCTGAACCATGCGATCATGACGGCCTTTGCCGATATGATCCCGGCAGATAGCTTTCCATTGTACGTTGTATTTATAGACCTCGATCCGGGGCATGTGGATATCAACGTACATCCAACCAAACAGGAAATCAAATTCGACGACGAGAAGGTGATGTATGCATTTGTACAGTCAGCTGTCAAGCACGCACTGGCACAATTCAATGTGATGCCCACCCTCAACTTCGAACTGGATCCCGAAATACAGCAACTGGATGCCGTGAGCCAGCCATTTACCGCTGAGCGCCAGGAACAGTCTGCAACTTCCTCCCTGTACAAGACGTTTACCCAGGCCAATCAGGCACATGTGATCGATAAGAGCAGCAGTAACCTGAAGCACTGGAAAGACCTCTACGATATTGGCAAATCCTCCGATTCTTATAGCAGAGAAGAGCGTGATGAAGACACCCAGACACAGCCTTTACCAGCTGTGGGCTTCGAAAGCAGGTCATCTACCGCCTCTGTGATTGACGAACGCTGGCAGGACAATACCATCGATCAGAAAGTACCCGTACAGGTACATCAGCAGTTCATCCTCTCGCAGATCAAGTCAGGCTTTATCCTGATCGATCAGCAGGCTGCACATGAGCGCATTCTCTATGAACGCTACCTCCGTGCATTGCAGGAAACGCCGATGCCAGCCCAGCAAAGCCTGTTCCCACAGACCTTGCAACTGCCACCTGCCGATGCTGCCCTGATCAGCGAAATGCTCCCTGACCTGCAGGTACTGGGCTACGACCTGGAACCATTTGGCAACAATACCTTTGTAGTAAGAGGTACCCCTGCCGATATCCAGAGCGGAAACGAACAGGCTAGTATCGAAGGGCTGCTGGAACAATTCAAACACTATAGCAGTGAGCTGAAGGTGAACAAACGGGAACAACTCGTGAGATCGATGGCGAGAAACAATGCGATCCCTTCCGGCAGATCATTGACCACAAAAGAAATGCAGAATATTATAGATGAGCTTTTTGCCTGTGCAATGCCAAATGCAGCACCCGGCGGGAAGTACACTTATATATCATTTAAACTAACGGACCTCGCTAAGATGTTCGGCGGTTGAGAAGAAAACTAAAAACGTCATGCCTTCCGGCATGACGTTTTACATTATAGGGAATACCGGCTTTAATGCCTCGTATAGTTTTATATAGACGTCATACGCTTTTTGATATAGCTCTGCTTTGTTCGTATCCGGCTCAAAGACGATTTCCTCCTGTGCTGTATGGGTGATCTTTAAATTTATTGCCCCCGCTGCCAGCATCACAGCTCCCATCGCAGATGCATCACTTTCCTTCGTCATATACATAGGTTGCTGGAATATATCTGCCAGTAGTTGTACCCATTCCTTTGAGGCGGTAAACCCTCCGCTCACAGAGATCTTCTTCACCTCTCCCGTCGTTTCTTCCAAAGCTTTGGTAATACTTAGTAAACCATAAGCCATCCCTTCCAGCATCGCTCTCATAAAATGCCATTGGGTATGCTGCGGTTGTATCCCAATAAAAGCTCCCTTTGCATGTCCATCCCATACAGGCGCCCGTTCACCATGCAGATACGGCAGGCAGATCACACCTTCTGCACCCGCAGGGGTTGCAAAAGCCTGTTGTAAACCGGCGTCTATATGTATACCTGTCTGCAGAAATTTATCCAGGTACCATTGAAGCAATACACCTCCATTATTAATAGCACCTCCTATTACAAAATGCCCCGGGGTCAGAATGTAAGTAAACAACCGGTTATGCTGATCCGTCATGGCATTGGGTATGGTCATTCTCACGGCGCCACTGGTGCCGATGGTCAGTGAGGCATGGCCTGCATCGAGGGCATTGCTGCCCAGCTGTGCCAGACAGCCATCACTGGCGCCGGCTATGAACTGTGTATCTACTGGGATATTCAACTCTGCTGCAATGACTGGGTCTACGCCAGTGATGATGGTATCGCTGCTCACCGCTTCCGGCAGTTGCTGTGCTGTGATGCCGGCCAGTGTGAGCGAATCCGTATTCCAGCGCAATTCGTGAATATTAAAAAGCCCCGTAGCAGAGGCAATGGAATGATCGGTGATGTACCTGCCAAAGAAATGATAGAAGATGTACTCTTTGATGCCGACAAAACAGGCAGCCTGTTTGTATAATTCCGGTTCATTTTCCTTCCACCACATGATCTTGCAGAGTGGACTCATGGCATGGATAGGCGTACCTGTCTGTTCATAAATTTTCTTTCCCTGCGCGGTGCCTCTCAGCTTGTCTGCCACCTGCTCACTCCTGTTGTCGGCCCAGATGATTAGTGGGGTGAGGGCTTCTCCCTGTTCCGACATGATCATCACGCTGTGCATGGCACTACTGAAAGATATAGCAGCCGGCGCCGCCCTCATTATAGTGGCGACGCTTCTGATCCCACTTTTCACAGCAGCCAGAATAAAAGCAGGGTCCTGTTCACTATATCCAGGTTTGGATTGCAGGATAGTGTATTCCTGCTGGCAGTGTGCCATTACGCTCCCATCTTCCTTTACTGCAATCACTTTGGCACTGCTGGTTCCTATATCTACTCCGATGATGTATGCCATTGCTATATTTTACCTTCTTTCTTTAAAAATAAATTTATAATTTAAATCCGTATAAGACGCAAATAGTGATCCACGATATGGGTATTAAAATCAGTCTCAACTAAATAAACATTGTTAATATGGTCCACGAAAAAAACACCCCGGGAAGTCAGGTCTCCCGGCGATCGTTCCTGAAAGATGGCGCACTTGCCGCTGCTGGATTTATGATCGTGCCTCGGCATGTATTAGGAGGGAAAGGCTTCATTGCACCCAGTGACCGTCTGCGTGTTGCCGGTATTGGTGTTGGCGGAAAAGGAGAAAGCGATCTGGAGGAAATAGCAAAAGGTCCTTCTGACATTGCCTATCTCTGCGATGTAGACACCCGTCGTGCAGCAAATAGTGTAAAGCGCTTTCCAAAGGCTAAGTTTTACAAAGACTTCAGAGAGATGCTCGATAAGGAGCATAAGAACATAGATGCAGTGACGGTATCCACACCAGATCACCAGCATGCTGTTGCTGCTATGGCTGCCATGCAGCTGGGCAAACACGTTTACGTGCAAAAGCCCCTCACCCACGACATCTACGAAGCACGCATGCTTGCCGAAGCAGCTAAAAAGTACAAAGTGGTGACCCAGATGGGAAATCAGGGTTCCAGCGGCGATGGCGTACGCCAACTGCGTGAATGGTACGATGCCGGCACTATTGGCGATGTACATACCGTATATTGCTATACCGACAGGCCAGTATGGCCACAAGGTATTCCCTGGTCAGATATGAAAGCACCTGTTCCGACAGAACTGGATTGGGACCTGTGGTTAGGTACTGCTCCTTACAAAGATTACATTGATAAACTCGTTCCGTTCAACTGGCGTGGCTGGTGGGATTATGGTACCGGGGCCCTCGGCGATATGGGTTGCCACATCATCGAACCTCCATTCCGTATACTGGGCCTGGGTTCTCCCAAGTCAGTAGAGTGTAGTGTAGGTAGCGTATATGTTGATGAATTCAAGAGAGGCTATTTCCCTGAAAGCTGCCCTCCATCATCTCACGTGATCCTGAAATTTGAAAATCACAAAGGCAAGGAAGTAACCCTCCACTGGATGGACGGTGGTATCCAGCCTGAAAGGCCGGAAGAACTGGGACCTAATGAAATTATGGGCGACGGTGGTAACGGCGCTATCTTCATCGGTTCGAAAGGTAAAATGATGTGTGGTACTTATGGCCGCGATCCTAAATTGCTGCCAACCAGCCGCACAGAACAGGTGAAGGTGCCACAGAAATATGCACGCGTACCGGAAGGTCACTATGTACAGTGGGTAAATGCTGCCATCGCTGGTTATAACAGTGATAAGGACAAGGCGATCTCCTCTCCTTTCTCTATTGCAGGGCCGCTCACGGAAGCATTGCTGATGGCCAACCTGGCAATCAGAAGCTTTGACATCCGCAAGGAAGAAAATGGTAAAACTACCTATCCCGGCCGCTATGTAAAACTGCTCTGGGATAATAAAAATATGAAGGTGACCAACTTTGACGAGGCAAATCAGTTCGTAAAAAGAACTTATCGTCAGGGATGGAGCCTGGGAGTATAAAAACGAATTTTTGTTTACCCGCTCCACGAAAAAACCACTTTCGCCTTTGGCAAAAGTGGTTTTTTCGTTTTATAGGGTCATGGTCAGCCTCATGTATTGTTAATCAATTATTTGCTATAACTTTATAAGAAGAGCTAATCCCGCTTTTCCCACTGATAATATGTACTGGCTAAGATTGTCCCCCTTTTTGTTACTGTTGGTCGCAGCTGCATGTAAAAAGACCATTTCTTCCGAAGCAGCCAATCCACAAGAAGTGCCACCTACTGCCCCTTCCTCATTTCAGGGGCTGATAGTAGATGATGCACAGCAACCCATTCCCAATGCAATGGTACTGTGTGGTGATCAAAGCACAACAACTGATTCCAGTGGCCTCTTTTCGCTGTACAATGTCATGGTCGATACGAATGCGGCTATTATCTCCGTCAAAAAACATGGCTATATCAACGGATTTCGTACCCTGATGGCGCATGCCAACGGCCAGCAATACCTGAAGTTGACAATGATGCCAAAGGATCTCACAACTTCGTTTTCCGGTAGTGCGGTGGGGAATATTGGTTTTACTGGTGTGAACCTCGTGTTCTCTCCCAACCAGATCCAAAATTCCAATAACCAGGTCTATAAGGGGACCGTATCTGTAGCGGTAGATTATATCACACCATCGGACCCGGACCAGCCTACCCGCATGGCTGGCGATCTGAGAGGCATTGATAACAACGGCAATGAAGTTGGCTTGATTTCTTTTGGTCAGGCGGCAGTCGATCTGCTTGATTCCAACAATGTGGCGCTGCATCCGGATGGTGAGCACCTTGTGAATATTACCATGACCATTCCTGGTCCTTACCGGGCAAGCGCTCCAGCACAAATTGGCCTCTTCTACCTGGACACCATCAGCGGATACTGGCAACAGGAAACGCTGGGGTATAAACAAGGAAATGACTATACCGGCAATGTCCGGAAAGGCACCCGCTGGCTCTTTGCCACAACCTATTCTCTGGTGACGCTGGATGCTAATATCCTGAAACAGGTGGGTGCACCAGCCGGTAAGCTGCTCACGACCATCTCAACTAAAATTGACTTCTATCCTACTTATAGTTATACCAATTCCAATGGCCGTTACCTGGGCAGAGTAGCCGCCAATCAACCATTAATTCTCACCCTCACTGACCCTTGTGGTAATCTCGTTTTTCAGAAAGAAATTGGCCCCTATAGCGGATATACCAGTGCTGATATAATATCAGGAAATCTGGTTATTTGTACTCCTTAAAAAATCTACCTGCTTTTTATTTACGTTAGTTAGGAGAGCTATCCTCTGCAACCGATTGCCAACTATAAAAAGATTGATAATCTATGCCATCTTTTATTCGGGTTTTTATACCCGTTATTATCGTGCTGTGCCTAACTGTAGCGTGTAAAAAAGAATATAGCCTGGAGGGAATGCCTGAAGTACCTGTAGATTCTTTAAGCGAGCCGGAAGTGGTCAATTATGCTCCCTATACAAAAGGGGCTGTTTACAATTACATGTACAATACAGCGACAGGATACATTTTATTATTCCCTGACCGTCATCGGCGATACCCTTATCCAGGGTAATACCTATCTCATTCAGAGTGATGGTTATAACAAACAATATATGCGTTATAGCCAGGGTATTTTCTATTATTATGAACCAGCTTACACTTCCCCCACCTCCTATCACCCGGCAGCCGTTCGCCCGGTATTGTATGACTATCTGCCGCTAAACGGTCACTGGTCCGATACGGTGAAAGCCACAACCTTTTCCGGGAACCCGGAAACCGGACTACTGGATTATCACATCATCCAAAAAGCCACACCTAAAACTGTTCTGGGTAATACCTACTCAAAAGTTATAGGCATAAAGCAGGACAGCTACCTGATTATAGAAGGGAAAGCATATAGCCTCGGCACCGTCGGCAATTACTTCTATGCTGATAGTGTAGGATTCATTGAAAAAGATGCCGCCACGGATACCATTCGCCTGATCAGCTATTCATTAAAAAATCAATAGCTCTCATATACCTGCGTCAGGAAATGTTCTACTTCCCTTCGTACGGCAGTGGCGCTGTTGTTGTGATTGTTGACAAGCACACTGAATACCAGTGTCTTATTTTTCTTAGTTACGAGGTATCCACTCAGTGCCACAACGCCTGTCAGTGTACCGGTTTTTGCATGTACAAACTGTTCTTTGTAATAGTTCTTCAACGTACCTTTTCCTCCTGTTGCAAACAGGCTGTAAAGACGTGCGGTAGGATATGTTTTGTACATGTTGGAAAGTACATACACGAAGTCTCTCGGAGAGAACAGGTTGTAACGGGATAAACCACTACCATCCGCCCAGTTAGGGGTATCAGGCAATTCTTTTAAATAGTGATCCAGCATATAGCGGATCATGTGCCTGGTACTGATCGTATCAAAGAGTTTACCCGCACACATCATGAGCGTTTGCTCTGCAAAGAAATTGTCGCTTCTGTGCATCATAGGCAGGAAGAGAGAATCTGCCGGAATACTATACAGCAGCTGCAATCCTGCTGGCGCCTGGGGAGCAATGTAAACCTGCTTATGCAGTGTATCCTGCAAACGGACCGCCAGGTCTTCCAACCCACCTGTGATGAAAGGCACTTCCTCTTCTTCCGGTTGATATTCATTACCGTTATAACCCATAGAGAAGCGGTTACTACGTTCATCTCTTTTTACTTCCAGCTTAGTGAGTTTATTATCCTTGCTGGTTGTGAGCTCGTACATTTTTGGAATAATATATAAGCTGTCGCCATGATGGCGCAGTCTCGCTACATTGCCATACATGGGCCATTCATTCAGTTCTGACTGGTAATAATCTGCATAATCATTCCATGACCAACCATAACCATAGCGGGCATTCTCGTTGATGGCCGGAACAATTTTTATTTTCTTATTGGTTTGCTGCAGCAAATGGAAGACCGGTTGCCACGTGTAATCAGGATGCAAAAAGGCAGGATCCCCGGTGCCCTGTACATACAACACAGAATCAGTATCCAGGTATTTGATGGCAGGCAGAGAATCTCCCAGCAATAACATACCGGTATACAGGGAAAATATTTTCATGTTGGAAGCCGGCGTGAAGTAGTGATCTTCCTGGTAGTTGTACCAGTATTTATTAGTAGCCGGTTCATAAATGCTGATGCCTACATTCGCCTGTCTCAACGCCTTGCTGACAAGCAATTCTTTTTCTGACCAGGTTTGAATTTTAGTGTACTGTGAAAACACGGGTTGTTGCAAAATGAACAACAACATGACAACAAATAAGATTCTGCAATTCCTCATGCTTCAATATAATAAATAGTCCGGGCTTTTTAAAGGCCCGGACTATGCGAAAAAGTTAAACGTACCTGGTAGCACCTGGTTTTGCTACAGGATAATTCCCGTCTGCATCCGGCAGTAATTGCGGCTTTGCATCAAATGCGTAGGCGGCTGGTTGTAAGTTCAGGTCCAGCTTCAATGCCTGATCAAAAGGAATGATCTGCCCGGAGTAAGTAGCCAGTCTACCAATAATAGCCGTGAGCGTTGTCTTTGCAGCCCGCTCTGCATCCTGGTATTTGTACACACCGCGTGCTACTGCATCAAAGAGTTCATCATGCTCTGACTGGTATGGCTGGTTCTCCTGTTTCTTATCAAACTGGTACAGCACCTTTCCTTTGTGATCCTGTATCACCGCCCTATCGCAGATGATGCGGCCTTTGGTACCTGTGATCTCTTCATCTACACGACTGGCGCTATCTTTCCAGTGACGGCACTGACTATTCATTGCCACGCCATTTGCAAAGCGATACTCTACTGCATGGTGATCGTATATTTCACCATACTCTTTGCCTGTGCGTACCTGGCGCCCACCCATACCTACTGCGGTAACCGGGTAATCATTCATAAACCAGTTGCCCACATCTATATTGTGAATATGTTGCTCTACAATATGATCGCCACAGAGCCAATTGAAATAATACCAGTTACGCATCTGGTACTCCATCTCTGTATATTCCGGTTTGCGGGGTTTTACCCACAGCGCACCCTGGTTCCACCATACATTCATCGAAGTAATATCCCCGATGATACCGTCCTGCGCACGTTTATACAACTCTCTGTAAGAGTTCTGATAGCGGCGTTGTAACCCAGCTACCACATTCAGTTTCTTTGCCTTCGCTATTTCAGCAGCGGCCAATACTCTCCTGATACCTGCAGGATCAGTAGCTACGGGCTTTTCCATGAAGATATGCTTGCCCTGCTTTACTGCTTCTTCAAAGTGAATAGGTCTGAAACCCGGAGGGGTAGCTAGTATCACCACATCGGCCAGTGGAATCGCTTTCAGGTAAGCATCGAAGCCGACGAACTTATGTTCCTCTTTTACATTCAATCGGCCAGGTTTATCACCTACCTCTCCTTTTATATTTTCATAGCTTTCGTTCAACCGGTCAGCAAAAGCATCGGCCATTGCCACCAGTTGTACATTCTGTTTTGTGCTCAGTGCCTGCACAGCGGCACCTGTGCCACGGCCTCCGCAACCGATCATAGCGATCTTAATGACGTCATTGGCGCCTGAGAAAAAATTGGCCTGACTGATTAATGGCAGGGTTAACAGTCCTCCTGCCAAAAGCGAGGATTGTTTGACAAAGTCACGACGACCTGAGTGGAATTCTTTTTTTTGCATGATAGTGAGTGTTTTAGCATGTTATCTGGAACCAATATATTTATCCAGCACGTCAGCAAAGAACTGCCCGGCTTCTTCTTTCGTAGGTTGCTTTACAGGGCGGATAATGCGAAATCCGATAAAAGGCGCATCGGCATTCCACCACTTGCTTTTGGGTATCTGAGGATCACGTCTGTTCCAATCCGGATCAGATTTCAGGCGGGCCGCACTGCGCAATTGAGCCGCATCATCCTGGTAATTGCCCCCTTTGATGCTACGGGGTGTTCTGGAAGTAGGTTGCTTCCATGGATCTTTGTCTGGCGCCTGTTCCAGGTAATGTACATCATACTGGTCCAGCGTCCATTCTGCTACATTGCCCAGCATATCGTACAATCCCCAGGCATTGGGTTGCAACTCTCCTACTTTGTGGTACTTGCCACCGCTGTTGCCAGCATACCAGGCGTACTGTTTTAAGCTGCTGCTGTCCTTACCAAAAGGATAAGTTGTAGCAGCTCCTGCACGACAGGCATATTCCCATTCTGCTTCTGTAGGCAGGCGGTAGAAGATACCGGTTTTTGCATACAACCAGCGACAGTAGCTCAATGCGCCGTATTGGCTCATACTGTTTGCCGGAAAGCCACCCTGCTTACCCATACCCAGGGTCAGGTCAATATATGGCGGACTGGGGCGGGTCATACCATCAGGAATGGGGGTTTTGTCCTTTTCTGCATCAGAGTACACATCGTATTCATCGAAGGTCACTTCATGTGCGCTCATCCAGAATGCCCCGATCTTTACCTGCTGGCGGGGACCTTCATCTTCCTTCCTGCCTTTTTCCGAGACAGGACTCCCCCAATTGAACGAACCAGCAGGAATGGGCACCATCCTGAAAGAAACAGTCGTACCAGGAAGGGTAGCCGTATAGGGCTGGTTGGGAGGACTATTGTCCTGGCCGGATACACTTTGGGTGATCATACAGCCTAGCGACAGTACAAGCAATTTGTTTTTCATAACACCGGTTTAAAGAATCAATAGTGAATTTATTAAATCGATTGCGGTAAAGCAATGTTTTTTATACATTTAGTAATCTCATGCAATAAATATTACGTTATGGAAAGAAGAAAATTCTTGCAGCAGGGCACCCTGGCAGGTCTGTCAACCCTTGCTTTCAATGCTGCTACCGCCGCTGCGATTTCCTCGGAGCCCCTGGCTCCGGAGGCAGGCAAACCCTTTAACCTGAACTATGCGCCCCATGATGGCATGTTTAAAAACAGCGCGGGCAACAATGTACTGGACCAGATTCAATTTATGTACGACCAGGGCTTCCGTTCCTTTGAAGACAATGGTCTCATGAACCGCGATGTAGCCGAACAGGAAAAGATCGGAAATCTGCTGGCGAAACTGGGTATGCAAATGGGTGTTTTTGTGATAGACGGTGGAGACAACTGGAAAACCTCCCTCACCACCGGCAAACAGGAATTCAAGGACACCTTTGTAAAAATATGTCGCAAGGCACTTGAAACAGCCAAACGTGTAAATGCCAAATGGGCCACCTTTGTACCCGGCTACTTTGAACGCAACCTTCCTATGGGCGTACAAACAGGCAATGTCATCGAAGCACTGCGCCCAGGTACCGCCATTCTTGAACCACATGGTCTCGTGATGGTGCTGGAGCCCCTGAGCGACAATGCAGACCTCTTTCTCCGTACAGCAGAACAAAGCTATATGGTGTGCAAAGCAGTAAATAGCCCCAGTTGTAAAATACTCTACGATATCTACCACATGCAGCGCAATACCGGCAACCTGATACCTACCATGGACCTGTGCTGGGACGAAATCGCCTATATTCAGATCGGAGACAACCCAGGTAGAAAAGAGCCCACTACCGGCGAGATCAATTACAAGAACATCTTCAAACATTTACACACAAAAGGATATAAGGGCGTACTCGGTATGGAACACGGCAATGCCAACCCCGGAAAAGAAGGTGAGGTAGCACTGATAAAGGCTTATAGGGAAAGCGATGCATTTCTGTAATTTCGTTACCTTTCATTCAAATTTATCTGTATGAATTTCCTGATCCGCCTGTTAATTAGCGCCATCGCAGCCATGGTTACTGCTTATGTATTGCCCGGTGTATATATTAACAGCTTCATTACCGCCCTGGTATTGGCTTTTGTATTGGCGATACTGAACCTGTTGGTAAAACCTATTTTAATACTGCTGACATTACCTGTTACCATCATTACATTAGGGCTATTCCTATTGGTTATCAATGCTATCATTATTATGATGGCCAGTTCGCTGGTGTCTGGATTCAAGGTAGATGGATTTATATGGGCATTGCTGTTCAGCCTTGTGCTGACAGTGGTTTCTGGCATTATGAATAGCCTGGCTGGTACCAGGCGCGATGACTGATGTACTTCGACCGCACACATATCAGTGACGACCAGTTGCTGGGCTTTTACAAAGCCTTACTTTACCCCCGGCTGGTAGAGGAGAAAATGTTATTGCTACTGAGGCAGGGAAAAGTAAGTAAATGGTTTTCAGGTATAGGGCAGGAAGCGATTGCCGTAGGCGCCACTTTAGCCCTGGATGAAGATGAATGGATATTGCCACTGCATCGTAACCTCGGTGTATTTACAACAAGGCAGATGCCTTTGCAACAGTTGTTTCATCAGTGGCAGGGAAGTCCGCTGGGATATAGTAAAGGCAGAGAACGATCTTTTCATTTTGGGAGCGCAGCCCATCACATATTTGGGATGATCTCTCATCTTGGTCCACAGTTGTCAGTAGCAGATGGTATCGCATTGGCGCAGCAGCTGGAATTCTCCGGTAAAGTAACGCTGACCTTTACAGGCGAAGGCGGTACCAGCGAAGGGGAATTCCATGAAGCCCTGAATGTAGCTGCTGTATGGGGTTTACCAGTGATCTTCCTGATAGAGAATAATGGCTATGGGTTAAGTACCCCGGTGGCAGAACAATATCGCTGTGAACAGCTGGCAGATCGGGCAGCCGGCTACGGTATGCGGGGCATGCGCATCAATGGCAATAATATCTTAGAGGTATACCATGCAGTGAAGGAGGCAAAACGCCATGCCCTGGAGGAACGACAACCGGTATTGATAGAGGCCATGACCTTTAGAATGCGGGGACATGAAGAAGCCAGTGGCACAAAATACGTACCCGCTGCCCTGCTGGAAGAATGGGCAAAGCAGGACCCGATATTACATTTCGAAAAGTTCTTACAGTTTTTGAACCTGGCAGATGATTCCATCCGGGAATCACTGAAACAGGAAATCGATCACGATATACAAGCGGCATTGCACGAAACGGTGCACGTTTTCAATTTAGATGAGGAGCTGCACGATATCTATGCGCCGGCACCGGTACCAGTAGCTCCCACAGGCGCTGTTTCTGAAAAACGGTTTATCAATGCAATAGCCGATGCCCTGCATCAGGCAATGGAACTGCACCCTGACCTTATTTTGATGGGTCAGGATATAGCCGAATATGGTGGTGCATTTAAGATCACAGAAGGATTGGCAGGCCTGTATGGTAAAGAGCGGGTACGCAATACGCCCTTGTGCGAGAGTGCCATACTCGGTGCAGGATTGGGCTTATCAGTGATGGGCTACAGAAGTATGGTAGAGATGCAGTTTGCCGACTTTGTTTCCTGTGGGTTTAACCAGATTGTAAACAACCTCGCCAAGATTCATTACCGCTGGGGGCAAAATGCCAATGTGGTTATACGGCTCCCGGCAGGGGCGGGCGTAGGGGCAGGTCCCTTTCATTCACAGAGTAATGAGGCCTGGTTTACACATACACCGGGCTTGAAAGTGGTGTACCCGGCAACCCCTGAAGATGCGAAAGGGTTATTGCTGGCAGCGCTGGCAGATCCTAACCCGGTATTGTACTTTGAGCACAAAGCCTTGTACAGGAGTATCAGTGGCCCTGTGCCGGATGCACCTTATACTATTGAAATAGGAAAAGCAAAGGTGGTACAGGATGGAGATGATGTTAGTATCATTACTTATGGAGCAGGCGTACATTGGGCGCTGGAATATGCGCGGCTGCATGCTGAACTATCAATCCATATCCTGGATCTGAGGTCACTGCAACCACTGGATTATACAGCCATTCAACAAGCCGTTTTTACCACAGGAAAAGTGTTGATATTGCACGAAGCGACCTTAACCGGAGGCATCGGTGGCGAGATTGCGGCCTGGATTGGCGAGCACTGCTTCCGGCAATTGGATGCCCCCGTTATGCGCTGTGCATCTCTGGATACCCCTGTCCCTTTTGCAGCAGAGCTGGAAGCAAATTTCCTTGCGAAGGCACGCCTGCATGAATGTGTACAAACATTATTGCAATATTAAGCTTCGGAAATTTTCCTCTTTTTTCTAAAATGAATGTGCTAACTTGCACCCCGGATCATTAAACACTTTTTTTATGTTGCTTGCCGTAGTTAATAACGTAGAAACCACAGATTTTTTCAGAGCTGGAGATGCATTTGCACATTATGCTACATTCGTAGTAATCGGTTTATTCACTGCAATGTTCCTGGTTGCTGCGTTTAAGTACGTAAAACGCTAATAATCAACTTCTTCATGATATTAAAGAGCTGTCTTAAATAATTAAGACGGCTTTTTTATTGCCCTTTACTAACTTTGCATCATGGATCAGTCGCACGGGAGGATCTATACCTTCCACTTTATCATGCTATGCCTTAGCAATGCACTGTTTTCCGCCAGCTACAACATGATGCTACCAGACTTGCCTGCTTACCTCAGCAGCATGGGCGGCGAACAATACAAAGGCTACATTCTTGCTTTGTTTACACTCATGGCAGGGCTATCACGGCCCTTTAGCGGTAAACTCACAGACACCGTTGGCCGCGTTCCGGTAATGATTTTCGGCTCCGTGATCTGTGTGATCTGTAGCCTGCTCTATCCCCTGGTCAGCACTGTAGCCGCCTTCTTATTACTCCGCTTCTTTCATGGTTTTTCTACAGGCTTTAAGCCTACCGGTACTGCTGCTTATGTGGCCGATATCGTACCCAATACCCGCAGAGCAGAAGCGATGGGCATGGTTGGACTCTTCAGCACCATTGGTATGGCACTGGGCCCAGCCATAGGAGGATATGTTACTTCTATCTGGGATATACACGTGATGTTCCAGTTATCGGCAGTGTTCGCCTTATTATCAGTAGTGATACTGGTAGGTGGTATGAAAGAAACGCTGCCGAATAAACAAAGCTTCCGGCTCTCCACACTCAGGATCTCTAAATCAGAGATCTTTGAGCCATTGGTACTGGCGCCGGTGATCGTTACTTTCATCACTTATTACAGCTATGGGGTACTGTTCACTATTATTCCTGATTTCAGCGCTTATGTAGGTCTGCCGCCAGCGAGCAAAGGGCTGTTTTATACATTCTTTACCGCCAGCTCTATCAGTATCCGGTTGTTAGCTGGTAAGGTCTCTGACCGATATGGCAGATTGCCGGTGTTGAAGATTGCGACAGTGATTATGGCGGTTGGGGTATTTACTTTAGGCGTGGCCCACTCTCCTGCCATGATGCTCACTGCCGCTGTGATCTATGGTGTATCAGTAGGATTGAATTCTCCTGCCGTGACAGCCTGGACCATTGATCTGGGCAGACCAGAACACAAAGGGCGGGCACTGGCTTCCATGTACATCGCACAGGAAGCGGGTATCGGTATTGGCGCCTACCTGTCAGCCTTTGTATATCACAACGATTCCAGGTTCTTCCCCCTCACCTTCTATTCTACCGCTATAGTGACCCTTGCGGCTACGGTCTATTTGATCTTTATTTATCAAAATCGCCGTATGCAAACTGTAAAACAATTTGTATTTTCACCAGGCAAGTGGTTTCAACGATAATTCATGCTTAGAAAAATAAAAAATCCCGGCGCTGCAAGGCGACCGGGATTTGTCTTTTTAATATCGGGTCTGATTACAGCCGTTCGTACAGCGCTCTCAGTCTTTCTCTTGTCATTTGCTCTTTCCAATCCTTACCCAGTGCATTTTCCCACAGCGGGGCCATACCCAGGGATACATCGATCATGATGTTGAATTGCTCATCAGTCAGTCCTTTGGTGATGCCCTGTGGAATATCGATGTTGTGTTTCTTCACCATTTCTTTGAATTCAGCTACGCCTTCAGGATAGAATTCTTCCAGCTTGTCGAACACGATACAATTACCAATACCGTGCTTGGTGCCCAGCAGGTAAGCCAGACCGTAGCTCACAGCGTGTGCTACACCCACCTGAGAATAGGCGATACTCATACCACCGGCATAAGATGCCATCATCAGTTTCTCATCAGCATCGTCATCCCATTCAGGCTTATGCAGGAAGATCTCCTGGCACAGGCGTAATGATTCTTCACCGTAAGAACGGCTGAAAGCGTTCAGGTAAGTACCCGTCAGAGATTCGATACAGTGGATATAACAATCCATCGCAGTATAGAACATCTGGTTCTTAGGTACGCCTCTGATCAATTCAGGATCCAGTACGATCTGGTCGAACGGTGTAAAGTCAGAGTTCATACCCAGCTTACGGGTAGGGCCTGTCAGTACACAGGTACGGCTTACTTCGGCCCCGGTACCGGAGATGGTAGGAATACCCGCCTTGTATACGCCAGGATATTTTACCAGGTCCCAGCCCTGATAGTCAGCAGAAGAACCTGGGTTGGTCATCATCAGGGATACCGCTTTGGCCATGTCCATTACAGACCCGCCACCGATACCGATGATACCGCTCACCTCACCAAATTCAGTTTTCAGGTCATCTCTGACTTTGTCAACGTATTTGGTTTTAGGTTCGTCTGTTACATCAATAAATATAATCTTGTCCTTGCCTCTCACTGGAATACGCTTAGCAAAAGCGTCATTTCCCTGGAAGAAATGGTCCACGAAAAATATCATGGGTGCATCTCCTTTACGTTGGGGAGCCAATATTTCATCCAGTTGGTCAAAACATCCGCGGCCATATACCACGTAGTCAACCATCTTAAAGTTCCTGAATTTCATCTCGGTCTATTAATATTATTATAATAATTTTTCTGCTTTCACCAGGTCTTCCGGTGTATCGATTTCCACACCCATGTACTCAGTCACCACCATTTTCATGGAGATGCCATTTTCCAGGTAGCGCAGGCATTCTATTTTCTCAGCGGCTTCCAGTGGGCTTACCGGCATTTGGGTAAAATCCAGCAGGGTTTTGCGGCGGAATGCATAGATACCAATGTGCTCATAATAAACGGATTTCACCTGTTTATCGCGGGGATAAGGAATGACGGAGCGGGAGAAGAAAAGTGCGTTGAACTGTTTATCCACGGCCACCTTTACATAATTAGGATCTTCGATGGATGACCAGTCTTTCAGCTCCTGCATCAGGGAGGCTACCTGTACTTTCTGACCAGCTTCGCCTTCGAACACCTGAAGTAGTTTTTCCAGCGGCTCTTTCTGGGTGAAAGGTTCGTCTCCCTGAACATTTACGATGATCTCTACATCTTCCCTGTCAGCGATCGCTTCGGCAATACGATCGGTACCACACTCATGTTCCTTTTGGCTCATGACCGCTTTACCACCATTGCTAATGATCTCCTGGTAGATAACATCGGAGTCAGTTACGACCATAACTTCGTCGAACACGCCTGTTTTCACAGTACTTTCATACGTGCGCAGGATCACTGACTTACCACCCAGTTTAGCCATCAGCTTGCCCGGGAAACGGGTAGCGCCATAGCGGGCAGGTATTAAGGCTACTTTTTTCATTACAGGGCGCTTTTTACTGCATTTACCAGTTTCTCAGCACGTTCAGCAACCTCAGCATCGCTCCAGCCCAGGTTGATAGGAGTGCAGATGCAACGGCTCATGATCGCATCAGAAGCTGGGAATTGTTTCACTTTGTACAGCTCCATTGCCTGTTGCAGGCCTGGTGCAAAACGGCTCAGCACCGTGCTTTGTTTGAAGTG
Organism: [Flexibacter] sp. ATCC 35208; assembly: GCF_001975825.1. Taxonomy (GTDB): domain Bacteria; phylum Bacteroidota; class Bacteroidia; order Chitinophagales; family Chitinophagaceae; genus Chitinophaga. The sequence goes on along the minus strand of NZ_MTKN01000031.1, from coordinate 26,506 downwards.
TTCCCAGTTACGGATATAATGCCAGTTGTTATCAAACCAGTAGAAAGCAGGCAGACCGGCAGCTTTCATAGCAGCGGCAGCAGCTCTGGCCTGAGATTCTTCTGGCAGGAAGAAGGCGAGGAAAGTAGCACTATCCCCTTCTGCATCCGGCAGGCGACGAAAGCTGACCTGAGGAATGGCAGACAGAGCATCTTTAAATATCTTTTTGGTTTTGCGCTGGATGCTCAGGAAAGTATCCAGTTTTCTAACCTGCGCGAGACCTACAGCCGCATGCAGTTCAGAAATGCGGAAGTTGTACCCGATGAATGGGTGCAGATCTGCCCCACGGTCTACGCCCAGGTGGTCGTGGCCATGGTCAGAGTAACCGTCCGCTTTTACATAAATATCCTTGTCGTTGGTAACGATGGCACCACCTTCAGCACAGGTGATGGTTTTTACAAAGTCGAAGGAGAAGGCGCCAGCATGGCCGATAGAACCAACAGCTTTACCTTTATAAGTTGCGCCAAATGATTGACAGGCGTCTTCAAGTAAGATCAGATTGTGTTTGTCGCAGATGGCCTTCAGTGCATCCAGGTCAGCCATCGAACCACACATATGTACAGGCATAACCGCCTTGGTACGTGGAGTGATTGCAGCCTCAACCGCTTTAGGGTCCAGGGTCAGGGTATCATCTACGTCTACCAGCACCGGGGTGGCGCCTACCGAGAAGATACACTCAAAACTTGCCACAAATGTGAAGGTCGGCATGATCACTTCGTCTCCTGCACCTATGCCCAACGCCTGCATTGCTACGGTGAGGGCTGCCGTACCGCTGGATACGATCTGTGTGTACCCAACATTCAGTTTTTCAGAGATGGCTTGTTCCAGCTCCTTTGCTTTCCAGATGCCTTTGCGTGGGCCATCAAACCCATAGCGCATAAAGATGCCGGTTTCCAGCACGTCATTTACTTCCTTGCGTTCTTCCGGTCCAAAAAATTCATATCCGGGCATAAGTTGTTGATTTTTTGCAAAGGTAGTATAATCAAGTACTCAGCGCTCGGAAAAACTGTTTATCTTTTACTAAAAATTGCCATGCGTTTTATCCTGTATCTTATCCTGTTGACAACCCCGTCTATAGCAGCACTGGCGCAACATCCGGACAGTGAGATCCGGCAGCTACTGGCGGTACAAACCAGCACCTGGAACCAGGGGAATATAGAAGGCTTTATGCAAACGTACTGGCAATCAGATTCATTATTGTTCGTCGGCAGCCATGGCCCCACATATGGCTGGCAGGCAACCCTGGACAGATACAAGAAATCTTACCCGGATACCGTCGCTATGGGCAAGCTGGATTTTAAGATCCTGGAAATCAGACCATTGGCAAAGGAGCTATACTTTGTAGTGGGAAAATGGCATTTACAGAGAAGCGCGGGAGATATGCAAGGGGCTTATACCCTATTGATAAAGAAAATCAAAGGTCAGTGGAAGATTATTGCCGATCATAGTAGTTAGGAATGGCATTAAAAAGAAAACCATCCCATGAATGGGACGGCCTGCTATACACCACAACATTAAAGAAGAATGTTACTAATCGTTTGATGTCCATAATAGGTTAATCAATAAACTATGGCAAACGAATTAGCTTTTATTATTTGAACGATCCTGATCCCTTGCCGCCAGGTTTTCGTCTTCCGGTTTCCCGGAAAGCTCACCATGAAGCGGATTGGTCTTAGTATCGGCTTTATCGGTTTTTAAAATTTCAGCCTTGTGCTGTAAAGGTTGTTTATGCTCTTCACTGGGAAGCTGTTTATCATCATGTAGCATGGATTTCCGTTTTACTTGTGAACAGTTCCTATTATCAATCGATACGATTATACCTTTGCAAAGTATGTACCATCCCGCAATACTTGCCAATAGGGCATTTCGTAATGCCTGGATGAGTAAATGCCTCCACACATTGCGTAATGCGACAACACAGGTGTCTCCCAAGTCTCCACAAATCGAACCAGGAAAAGTCTGGTGCAATAGATTGCATTTCATATGCTAAAATGATAATCTCAATATTTTAGCATAATTTTAATTCCTATATTCAGTAATAGGTACCCCGCAAACTATTTGTTATAAAGGGATAGAATTGATCAATGCGGCTTACTTTTTCACCCCAGAATGCTACCAAATGGCACAAAAGTTGAATATTCTAGTATTACGTTCTGAAGATAACTATTTGATTTAGACCTCAGTGGAGGGACCCCTGTTACCCTGGAACGATGGATAAACACGTCACATATTTATAACTAATAAAATTAAGCTTACTATGAACATCCGTAGTTACCAGTGGTCGGTACTGAAGAAATTGCTAAAACAACGTTTCACAGAGTTGTCAGATGAGGATCTGGTATTTGAATCTGGCAAAGAGAAAGAGCTGTATGTACGGTTGGAGCGTAAAATAGGCAAACCTCAGGAAGACGTAGCACGCATTATCAAAGGGATGCAGCAGGCGTATCTGCAACAAGCCCTCCTCTAATTCACTTAATCTTACCATCAATAAATGGCGAATGACGGAAAACGTTGTTCGCCATTTTTATTATTAATAATTGTCTGTAGTGTGGTTTTGTTTCCTCCACGTTTTCCACACAATGAAGAGGTATGCCACAAGTGTAATGAAAGCGAAGCTATAAAAGAAGATCATGCGGCCAGGGGTAGATTCCTCAGGCACAGCAAATCCAAGATATAATCCCAGAAAAACATTGATAATGCCCCAGAATAAAAACAAAAAGACGGTGCGGATGATGCGTACAAAATAATATACGATCCGCATATCCATTGGCGCCTTCTCATCTTCCCGTTGGGGAGTTTCCTGATTTTCCATTAGTGCTTTTTTGCGCGAATTAATAACTTACTGAATGCCAGGCTATCTCCTCTGAATACATTGAAGTCTACCGTAGTTGATATACCATTCACCCTGCCCCCATCATTGTGTTGCCAGAAGAGCCAGTTCCTTGCTGATGCCGGTTTCTTTTTCTGGTAATAATGGGCTACCCACAGTGGATAGTCATCAAATTCATCGCCCAGGTAGGTTTCGTAAAAATGCACGTTGGTATAAATGATGGGTTTTACGCCATATGCTTTTTTCATTTCTTCCAGCCATACCCGGGCCGTGCTTCTGATCACCGCTGGTGGCTGGCCGTTGCTCACTTCAATATCCAATACGGGTGGCAGGTCGCCCGGCTCCAGCTGTACTACATTCTGAAAATTGATGGCCTGCTTGAGCGGATCACGGGTAGCATAAAAAAAGTGATAGGCACCCCGCACCACCCCTGCCCGCCTGGCCCGGGACCAGTTCTGCCTGAAATTGCCATCCTGGCGGGTAATACCCTCCGTAGCTTTGATAAACGCAAATGAAATGTGGATCTTTTCCACCTGCATCTGCTGAACTGCTTCCCAGTTTATATTCTTTTGAAACTTGGAGACATCAATCCCATGTATTTCATAGTCTACAGGCATATCAATACCAAACTCCTCATATCTTACAAAGTTGAGTCTCCCTGTTTTTAACTGGTAATATACCAGACCGGCGGTGATAATCACCATTAATTGAAAGATGAAGACAACCAGGCGCCACCCTTTTTTTTCTCTGGACTTTGTCACGATAATAATAATTCTGCTTTTAGCATAGCCTTTGCTTTTGGAGTATCCGCTACGTTTTGACTATGTCAAATTTATAGCAAGTATAATATTATTATCCATAACCGATATAGTTATCTTATTTTTACAATATCCAAAGTGTTTGTGTTATGCCGGATTTTAATTGGAATGATTCGTTGAACCTGCTTTCTAAGTTTACCCTGCGTCGTGGTTGGAATGCCGGAAAAGTACTGAGCAGTTATTTTGTGAGTAAATGGTCTCGGAAACCAGTACAATGGGGCTTACCAATCTCCGTATCTTTCGAACCAACTACTTCCTGTAACCTTCGTTGCCCGGAATGTCCCAGTGGCTTACGTGCTTTTACCCGCCCTACGGGGATGCTGAATCAGGATTTTTTCAAAAAGACCATTGATGAGATCTCTAAAGATCTCTTCTACCTTATATTTTATTTTCAGGGAGAACCATACCTGAATACAGGGTTTCTGGACATGGTAAAATATGCCACCAGCAAAGGTTTGTATACAGCTACCTCTACGAACGCTCACTACCTTACGGACGAAAACGCCCGCAAAACGGTAGAAAGTGGTCTGGACCGCCTGATTATATCTATAGATGGTACCACACAGGATGTGTATACCCAATACCGCGTGGGCGGTAACCTGGAAAAGGTAATTCAGGGGGCTAAAAATATCGTGAAGTGGAAAAAAGAACTAAATTCCAAAAAGCCGTTTGTTTTCTTCCAGTTCCTCGTTGTAAAGCCTAACGAGCACCAGATTGAGGATATCAAATTGCTGGCAAAGGAAATCGGTGTGGACCAGGTTCGCTTCAAGACAGCGCAAGTGTATGATTATGAGGAAGGAAACCGATTGATTCCTACTATTGATAAATTTAGCCGTTACAAGCGCAACGAAGATGGGACCTATAAGATCAAGAACAAAATGGGGAATCATTGCTGGCGCCTGTGGCATGCACCTGTCATCACCTGGGATGGTCTGGTAGTACCTTGTTGTTTTGACAAGGACGCCCAGCATAAACTGGGCGATTTAAAACAACAGTCCATGAAGGAACTGTGGCACAATGAAAAGTATGTTGGTTTCCGCACCCAGTTGATGAAGGGCCGGGCCAATATCGATATCTGTGCAAACTGTAGCGAAGGTACCAAAGTATGGGGCTAATCTTCTTCGGAAGGAGTAGCCGCCATCTTGGCTTTCTTCTTTTTGCTTCTGCTCTTGCGAAATTTATCAAAGAGATTGATTCCCAATCTGACACCAATAAATTCCAATGCAGTCATCAGGGCATTGGTAGCGAATGATTTGGCATTGCTACTTTGCCAGGCTACTTTCGCTACCTTGCCTGCAATACCCATCCAACCCGAATGCTTCGCACTGCCGGGTATGATAGAATTGAGGGCCATCTTGCCATAATTGCCTTTGAAATAATCAACGCGGTCTCCCAGCTCATTTTCCAGCGCACGGGATTTTCTCTTTAATCTCAGGATCTCACTTTGTAGTGTGGTTGAGTTGGTGATCTTCACCTTGGGCATGTGTAATTATTTTTTCATGATGGTTAAATTATAACTGCTCATGATATTCATCTTCCTCCTCCATTTTGTCCAATTCCTTTTCCAGTTCTACCTCTTCCTTGGTTTCCATCTCCATTTCACTCACTAATTCTTTGATCAGCATATTGGATAGCGGGCGCTGAATAAGCGGCACGCGAAACCATAAGAGGATCAGGAGTAAAAAGATAAAAAGCCCTGCGGAACAAGAAAATCCAATTGTATAACTATTGGTCATTTCTCCTATCCAGAAGCCGAGTACCATTCCAAGAAATACGACAACAAAAAAGAACAGCAGGAAAGCCAGTATCAAAGAGAAAAAGAGCCCGAGGGCCCTTGATAGCTTTCCTGCTGCCTGGAGCTTAATGAGGTCCAGACGGGTTTCCAGATATTCTTTGGCAACCTTGCCGGTCTGGTTAAAATAGTTGCTGAAATTATCTTCCATGCAAATGATTTTAGTGCAATAAGGGATTAAGCCAGCTCATTTTCAAGGGCATCCTCATATTGCTCCTTTTTCTTCTTCAGTTTATCTTTCAGTTTGTCTGCCTGATATTTCAGCTTGTCTACAATTTCATCTTTCTTGTCAGAATTCAGGAAATAACCTACCGCAACACCTACTGCTGCGCCAACAATGAATGATACAACTGCTTTTGATCCGTTGCTTGCCATAATTTTTGGTTTTTAAGGTGAGTAATTAGATTAACATATTTGGAATATGACAGGTACAAACACTATTCCAAGAATTAAAAATTAAGGAAAAATACATGTTAAAAAAATAATACTGCGGGGTGGTTGATCGGCCATTGACCTATCAACCACCCGCATGTAGTTTTAGCAAAGGCCAAAGGCCATTGCTAAAACTACATGTATCTAAAATGAACAAAAAGGCCGCGAACGGTATTCTTTTTGTATCACATTCTATTACATTAACTTATCAACCTTATGAGCGTCATTGACAACGAACGCCTGAAACAGATCTGTTTCCTGCTTATCATCGTTTTGCTGGCTTCCCTCCTCTTCATGGAGCTGTATTCATTTTTCCCCGGTTTCCTTGGCGCAATCACACTCTATGTGATATCCCGCAATTACATGTTCAGACTGGTAGAAAAGCGCCACTGGAAAAAACCGCTGGCCGCTGCCATGTTAATGATCCTTTCCTTCATTATCTTTCTACTGCCAGTAGGGCTGATGATCAACATGCTCACTGACAAAGTAAGCTACGCCATTGCACACACATCAGAACTCATCGCTGGTCTCAAATCGCTCAATGAACGAATACATGGTGCTACTAAAATAGATGTGCTCTCACAGGTAAAACTGGAACAATTGCAGGGCTATTTGACCGCTGTTCTCCCCCGCCTGGTGGGCGCCACCTTCAACACGCTTACCACTATCGCTATCCTCTATTTTATTTTATATTTCATGTTGGTATCCGGCAGGGAAATGGAAGCTTACCTCTACGAATATATTCCGCTGAAAGATGAAAACGTACTAAGATTGGGCTCAGAATTCCGCAAACTGGTGATTGCCAATGCGGTGGGAATTCCCCTCATTGCTATCATACAGGGTATCGTCTCCCTGATCGGCTACCTTATTTTCCAAGTACCCGAACCAATATTTTGGTTTGCTGTCACCTGTTGTACTTCTATGCTGCCTGTAGTAGGTGCCGCTGCCGTATATGTTCCCATGGGCATATACCTCCTGGGCATAGGCAGTACCTGGCAGGGAATTGCCGTACTAGTCTACGGATTTGCCGTAGTAGGTACGTCAGATAATATCTTCAGATTTGTACTGGCTAAAAAGATTGGTGATGTACACCCTATGATTACCATATTCGGTGTGCTGGTTGGCGTGAACCTCTTTGGGTTTATAGGACTGATCTTCGGACCACTGTTGATATCTATGTTCATCCTGCTGCTGGAGATCTATTCAAATGAATTCCTCGTAAAGAAGCGGGAAGTAAGGATAGAAAAGTAATTACTTGTAGTAGTTATTGGTTGTAATATATGCCACTACATTGTCAGGTACCATGTATCGAATTGATTTTCCTTCTTTTATCCAATTCCTTATATCAGTTGCTGATATATCCAGCATAGGCGCTTCCAGTATTTTTACTGTGGCGCCATGTGTCTCTGTCACCTCATGCCCGGGCCGTTTGTACACATAGATCGGATAGTTCCTCACTATGTGCTGATAGTTGCGCCAGCGGGAAATGTTCTGAAAACTGTCACTCCCCATGATGATCACAAACTCTTGTGTCGGAAACTTCTCAGTCAGGTAAGCTAATGTATCAACAGTAAATGATGGTCTAGGTAACGAGAACTCTATGTTACTGGCCCTGAGCTTAGGCTCATCCTGTATGGCCAGTTCTACCAGGTGAAAACGGTTATGTTCATTGAGTAATGATGCCGATGGTTTTAATGGATTTTGTGGAGAAACGACCAGCCACACTTTGTCCAGATCCGTATGATATGCCACGAAATTCGCGATGATCATATGACCGGTATGTATAGGATTAAAGGATCCAAAATACAAGCCTATCTTCATGCCCCTTGCTTTTTGAAGCGTGAAAGTAAATAAATATGAGGAAAAATCAGGTAAGGGGCTTAAACTGTTCGAACATCATCCCACATTGACGACAGAAATGCATGGCCCTGCACAGGGTCGCACCGAAGGGAGAACGCATGAATGTATTTTCACTTCCACAGTGTGGACAGGTGACATGCAGCAGCATATCGGCTTCTATTTCACCCTGATGTACAGGCGGTGCCGCTATGCCAAATCCACGAAGTTTTTCCTTCGCCGTCTCGGTCAGTCTGTTGCTATTCCATTGTATAGCAGGATCTACGGTGACTTCTACCGGCAGTTGCAAATCATTACTCACCGTATCGCTGATCGTTTGTTTGATCACAGATATAGCCGGACAGGCAGAAAAAGTAGGGATCATTTTTATGTGAATCCCGGTTTCGTCTTGCCGTACATCTGTGATCATTCCCATTTCCAATATGTTCAATACAGGGATTTCCGGGTCCATGACCTTCTCCAAAGATTTATAAATGATCTTGATCATATCCATATACTTCCAGTTAAAAAGGTCACCAGGCGGCTGTGGGGTCCTGTCTGAATACTTCGCCCATTTCTTCCAGTAAGGAATGAAGATGTGGTGTATGCTCACCATATCTGCCTCCATAAGCTGGTGTTACTTTTTCTGGCAGATTCAGGGCTGCTTTTGTAAGAATGGGGTAAATATTATCTAACCAGCGCTCATAAAGAGCCTGCTCGCCAGGATAAATGTCACTTAATTGTGCATCATCCGGCCCAGGTTCAAAAATGCCACAGGCCAGCGGGAAACAATTATCCAGCGCCGCCTGCATTTTTCCATGACTTTCCTGCCCCCCCTTGCCAAGCTGTAGCATCCAGGCATCTGCATGCAGGGTATGGTATTTTAGTTCTCCTTTTACTTTTTTAGCCAGCTGTTGCAGAGGTACAAATTTGCTTTCCAGCAAACTATTGTATCGCACTGTTTCCGCATGGTCGAAAAGAAAATGCCGTACCAGACTGAATTCATATGTGCCGATTGGCATTTCTGTGAGATGACAGCATTTGTATTCATTCTCCCGCCGGAGAAATGCAAACTGGTCCGGATCCTGACCTCCAGGCATGTCCTGCAGGATGCGATAAAGCGCCCAGGCATGTCCGATCTTATCCTGTGCCATAGAAGAGAAAGCAATGTCTTCTTCCATTACAGGGCCCAGCCCCGTCCATTCTGAGTTACGGTGGCCCAGTATCAGGGCGTCGTCAGCCATTTTGGTGACGAATTTTTTTATTAAGTGTTCCATTATTGTCAGGGCTTACCTTTGAACTTATTGATCTTTTCCATCACCTTGAATCCGCTGGCGTCGCGGTAGGTCTTTTCCATATTGTTGGCAAACATGTCTTCGTCTTCCAGTTCGAAGGCCAGAATGTCAGCACTGCGTACCACCCATAGGTTCACACATTTCTTTCTTCTGCCAAACTGTTCTTTGGCGAAGATGAGGGCCATCTGCGGATCTGGCGCATGTACACATCCTACATGCTCATGGTGCGCACCACGTTTTTCCTGATGAAATACTTCATAGGCCAGCCAGTTTTCTCCTTCTTCTATTGTAAAGGGGGCGTCAATATTATTCAACCGGAGCCGGTTGACACGTGGATCTAGTGAGTCATTCATAATCGTGAAAAAAATACTTGTTAAGCTACGGGGGCTGTTTGTCGTTTCATTTCTTCTGGTCGCATCAGGGCTTTTCTGATCCAGCGGCCATTTTCTTCCGCCCATTTTCTTACGTCCAGTCTTTCTTTATTGCAAGGGCCATTTCCTTTGATCACTTCGAAAAACAGATCCCAGTCCGGGTCAGAATACTCCCATTTGCCGGTATCCGGGTTCTTCTTCAATAATGGATCAGGCAGGGTCATCCCCAACTCTAATATCTTCGGAACATAAGCATCCAGGAACTGATTACGCATATCATCATTGCTGGCCATCTTCACCTTCCATTGCATCAGCTTTTCACTGTGGTTAGAAGCTTTGTCAGGAGGGCCAAAGAAGTGCATAATCGGTTGCCACCAGCGGTTCAGCGCATCCTGCAGCATTGCTTTCTGCGCAGGGGTACCCGCGGCCAGTTCTATGAAAGCATCATGTCCCTGCTTGAGGTGAAAACTTTCTTCATAACAAATGCGTTCCAGTGCCCGGCAGTAAGGGCCGTAAGATCCTTTGGCATTCGCCACCTGGTTCACTATAGCCGCAGCATCGATCAGGAAACCGATCACAGTCACATCTGCCCAGGTCTCAGCAGGATAATTAAATACATTGGAGTATTTAGACTTGCCACTGAGCAGGTCGTTGATCATTGCTTCCCTCGATTTGCCAAGGGTCTCTGCTGCATTGTAGAGCAATTGGCCATGGCCAATTTCATCCTGTACCTTGGCTATGAGCGCCAGTTTGCGCTTAAAACCGGGAGCACGGGTGATCCAGGTGCCTTCTGGCAGAGCGCCGATGATTTCGGAATGAGCGTGCTGCTCTATGAGCCGGATCAATTGCTTGCGATATTCGGCCGGCATCCAGTCGCCGGGTTCGATTTTTTCCCCGTTAGCAATGCGCTTTTCAAAAGCGGCCAGTTTTTCGGGGTCGTCCTGGTCCTGTGTAGACTGGGGTTGCCGTTTCGGCTCTTCAAAGATGTATCCACCACCGTACATAGTGTGATTGTTTTGGTAACCTGTAAGTTACGAAAAATGTACCTTTAAATTGTGCTCAGTAAAATCATATGGACCTGTTGCCTTTGGGGATCGCTGATGAGTGCCAACCCCATCATCAAAGTTGTCTTTGTACCCGACAACAGGCCAGAGAATTCTCAATCTGATACACTCTTTTATCAATCTGATAGAAAACTGCAATGGTCCGATTTTCAGGCGACCCCGCCGGCCCACCCAAGGAGCGGCGCCGTATCTTACAGCAGCTTTGCCTACGAAGGGGGCAGTATCCGAAAAAAGGATACCCTCTACATCAACCTCACGCTACAGACATTTCATATCAAAAGCGCTTCCTGGGTGACCCCTGCTGTGAGGGATGATTACAGCCTGGCACACGAACAACTGCACTTCGACATTACCTGGCTGGTGGCCATGCGGTTCAGGAAAAAGGTCACACATATGGCACTCACTGCCGAAGACTACGACAGCATGATCCAATACGAATACATCGAATTCTTCAGGGAAATGAATCGGTTACAGAAAGCTTATGACAATGAAACCAGCCATGGACAAAACTATATCGCCCAGTATCGGTGGCGACAGGCTATCTCTGATTCGCTCAAAGCTTTATAGTCCCTTGTCTGCAGCCAACACCACATTCAGGATGTGATTTGTAGCCTGATAATAAAAAGATGGTTGAATATGCTCAAATTCATCACCAAGCTGGTGATAGTCAGGATGATCTTCTACCCCGAAATATAAAAATGGAATCTTCTGTTTATGGAATTCATACTGATCACTCTGGCTGATCCAGTTTTGACCACCATCTTCTTTATGATCGTGACCTGCTATTAGTTTTACTGTGCTGGATTTTGCTGTGGCTGGATCCACAAACGTCTTCAAAAAAGGATACGGCGTCACGCCACATACGTACAGTTCGTTTTTATCATTCCGGCTTACCATATCCAGATTTACATTCAGGATAAAACGGTTAGCTGCTACAGGAGGTTGTTTCAGAAAAGCGGCTGCACCTTTCAGCCCTTCTTCCTCACCATCAAAAGCGGCAAAGATGAGCGTATGTTGCGGTGCATGTTTCTTAAAATATCCCAGCACCGCCAGCAGACTACCTACGCCCGAAGCATTATCGTCTGCACCATTGTAGATGCTGTCTTTTCCTGCCTGATCTTTCTTAATTCCTAAGTGATCGTAGTGCGCGGTGATGACGATTATGGAATCTGACTTGCCTTTGATATAGCCATACAGATTGGTACCCATTACCTGCCTATCTCCCTCTCTGAAATAAAAAGGATACTCGTAGGTCTTATTAAAAGGCTGTAAACCAGATTGTTTGAAACGATCTAAGAGATAGAACTGGGCCATCCGGCTGCCTTTTGTGCCAGTGCGGCGGCCTTCAAATTTATCGGACGATAAAGTGCGGATGTCTTTAATGAGTTGAACAGAATCGATATTGGTCTGCGCTTTTGCAAATACACCTGTCAGTAACAGGGCACACAATATGGTTGTTTTCATAATCAGCTGGATGATAGTTCGCAATATAAACTATTTCACTGCGCTATCACCCTGCCGGAAAAAAGTATTAACTCAACAGCTGGAATGCCAGCAAACTACTCAGGTAAGCCAATGCTGTCATATATACAAACTGAATGGCGGGCAACTTCCACGACCTGGTTTCTCTCTTCACAATCGCCAGTGTACTCATACACTGCATGGCAAAGGCATAAAAAAGCATCAGCGATACGCCACTCGCCAGTGTGTACACAGGTCGCCCATCTCTCCAGGTAGCGCTGCTCATCTTTTGTCTTAAAGTAGCATCATTGTCTTCTTCCGATTCACCCACACTATACAATGTAGCCATAGTACCCACAAATACCTCACGGGCGGCAAAGGAAGTAATCAATGCAATACCGATCTTCCAATCAAAACCCAGTGGACGGATAGCAGGTTCTATTGCATGGCCCAATCCACCAGCATAGGAATTTGCCAGTTTTTCCATGGCCTCTTCCCTATCCAGGGCTTCAATTTTATCAGGTTGTGCTGCTTTTAGTTGTTCGTATCTGGTAGCGACCGCCTCCATCTTTTTCGAAGGTCCATACGATGCCAGGAACCAGAGGATAATGGAGATAACCATGATCACCTTACCGGCATCCATAATAAAGATCTTTGCCTTTTGGAGCATGGTGGTGCCTACATTCATCCAGCGGGGAGCACGGTATACCGGCAGTTCCATAATGAAGTAGCTCTTTTCCTTTATCCTGACAAACAGTTTGAGGATCGCTGCAATGATCAATGCCATTACAAAACCCAACAGGTATAGCCCCATCATCACCACACCCTGCAAATTGAGAATGCCTAGTACAGGTTTGTCAGGAATTACAAGGGCAATCATCACAGTATAAATAGGCAGACGGGCAGAGCAACTCATGAGTGGTGTGATCAGAATTGTAATCAGCCTTTCTTTCCTGTTTTCAATATTACGTGTTGCCATGATAGCAGGTACGGCACAAGCCACCCCACTGATCAGCGGCATTACAGACTTCCCATTCAAACCTACCTGACGCATCAGGCGATCTGTGAGGAAACTGATTCTGGCCATATAACCGGTATCTTCCAGAATGGTGATGAATCCAAAGAGGATCATGATCTGTGGTACGAATACCGCAATTCCACCCAAACCGGCGATGATACCATTAATAAAGATGTCGGAGATTTGATTCTGTGGCAGTACGTCAGAAAGCCAGCCACTCAGTGCGCCAAATCCACCTTCAATCCAGTCCATTGGAAAAGACGCCAGCCAGAAAATGCTCTGGAACATGATGGCCATGATCCCCAGCAGGATCACATACCCCCAGAAACGGTGCAGGAGCAGATCGTCGATCTTCTCTGTCTGTAACTGTTTCTGCAAAGGATCTGCCTCTACCACCGAGTTGCGCATGATATGCTTGATACGCGCATAGCGCTGCATGATCTCATCCGCCTGTACCTTGGTTTTATTAAACTGGTGGGTCTGAATTGCCTGGGTAATGGTTTCTTTTTGTGCCTTGTTCAGGAAGTGCAGTTCATTGTGATTCACGGCAATGTGCATAGCAGCATAATCACTCTTCACCGGTACTATCTTTTTAATATCGGTGATCAGCTCAGGAGCCAGGGCACGGCTATCTATAAAATCCCGGGGAGGAACAGCCTGTTTTTCCCGGGTTACGAGTTCTATAATCTTTTTCAGTTCCGGGAGTCCCTTGTTCTTGCGGGGATTGATGGATACCACTGGTACACCCAATTCTCTTTCCAGACCGGCTTCATCGATTTCCACACCCTTCTTACGGGCAATGTCCATCATGGTCAGGCCAATGATAACGGGGATCTTCAGGTCTATAATCTGGGAACAAAAGAGGAGGTTACGTTTCAGATTGGAAGCGTCGGCAATAATGAGGATAATGTCTGGAATTTCCTCTCCCTGAGGATTTACCAGTACATCGTACGTTACTAATTCATCGGCACTTTTGGGATAAAGGCTATAGGTACCGGGCAGGTCAATAATGTTGGCCTGAAGTGTGGCAGAGATATTGGCTGCACCCGTTTTCTTATCAACAGTAACCCCCGGGAAATTACCAACCTTCTGGTTCAGTCCTGTCAAAGCATTAAATAACGAGCTTTTGCCACTATTCGGATTCCCTACCAGCGCAATATTGATCTTTCCAGTTTTTGTAGCCTGCATTCCTTATCGTCGACGGTTAAAAAAACAAAACTAGGCATTTAAATGTCAGCTGTTTGATCAATTCGGGAAAAAGATCGTTAAATAAAAAACCACGGTGAAGACCGTGGTAATTTCCATTTCTTTAACTATTGAACTTATTGTGATGAAAAGCTTAGCTTAAAAGGTTGAAAAGGCTGTAGCTGATGGCATCTCCTTCAAAGGCTACTTTTCCTTTGCTGGTAGCGTTCGCTGACTTGCTGGTATCTTCTACCGGCGTCGTGTTACGCTCCTGTTTTCCTTTGTAGCGGTAATTATTTTCTAAAGAATCTTTGTCTGTTACACGGTTGTTGTCCTTCTTATCGATTCCGTCAGGAGTCATTTTCAGTACATGTACGCCGTCGTCATTGTTATCATCGTTGTCGTCATTATCGTCCCAACGGTGATGATCATCCCAATCGTTGTCCCAATCCCAGTTCCAGTTATGGTAGTGGTCACGAACTTTGCTGTCCATTTCCACCTGTTTGTTAACCGGTACCCGTACAATGATGCGTACGCGCTGGTCACGGAACTTACTGTTTCTTGGGATAGAGATACCTGCAGGCAGGTAAATCACGCTGTCCTGCTGTGTGATCGGATAAGAGATCTCTCTTGCCAGCGTTCTTGCCTGTGCAATGCTGCGTCCCCGGGAGCTACGTTGTACTTCAATATAGAAACTGTCATTCTTGCTTTTCTCGACACTCAAACGATAGTTATTAATGATAACAGTATCGTCAGCGAGCTTCAGGTCATCGTCAAAGAAAGTTTCTTCTACCTGAACCAGGTTCTCTGCCTCTTTAAAGACGATCTTCCCCTTAGAAGGTTGCACAAGGGCAAAATTTTCTTTTACGGTATTACGTAATCTGAAATCTTTGGCCACAGACACACCTACCAGTATAGCACATATCAAACCGGTGAACCAGAGGAAGCTGAGTGTATACCCCACATAGCGGTTAGTCTGTTTTACTCCTGTGAGCTTGCGGATAATGAATATGATAATCCCTACAACCGGTACACCGAGCAAGAGGAATACAGCTGGCCAGAAGAGCAGATTTTGCAATGTGCCTGCCAGCAGCAGGGCTTTGAATGGCAGAAGGACCGGAGAAGCAACTGTGATCATTACACCTACAAACAGCAGGATGAGGAGAATGACTACAGCCAGGAAGAAAAAGAAGCCCTTAGTCAGTACGATAAGAATGCGGCCTAGCACATCAAATAAGCTACGGCCAAAGCGTTCTATATCATTTCCAACTTGTCTTCCCCGGCCCTGAGAAAAATTTCGCACTTCATATTTAATGTTCTTTAAGTGGGCCTTGGTAGCGTTAATTTCATCCTGTACAGCAGTTCTGATGTTGTTCACATCTACGCGCTCTCCTCTCATCTGCAGCTTTTCAGCGGCAGTATTTGCTTCGGGTGTTACAACCCAAAGAATAAAGTATACCAGTATGCCGGAACCGAAACCACCAATCGCCAGCAAAGCGAAGATGATACGGAAGACAACCGGGTCTACATTCAGGTAAGCACCCAGACCTCCACACACACCGCCCAGTACCTTCGCATCCGGATCACGGTATAAACGCTTGCGGGTGCGGAAACTATCGTAGATAGGATCGTTGGAAGCAGCGGACTGCTGTTGTTGGGTATTTGTATCGTTGCCTTCTTCAAACTGGTCAGGTGTACCCATCACTGCTTTCACGCCTACGACATCTTCATCAGTGATGCAGTGAGCACCTTTCTTTATTTTATCCAGAAAGATCTCTGCAATCCGGCCTTCAATGTCACTCACAATCTCATCCGCACCTTCCTCCCTTGCAAAGTATTTTTTCAAACTGTCCAGGTATTGCCGCAATATCTCATATGCGCTATCCTCTATGGGAATAAGGCGGCTGGCCAGGTTTATGTTAATAATCTTTTTCATTGCTGATTGCTATTTAATAGGTTTTAGTTTGGATGATTTTGTTATTGTTTACTTGTTAGCTGATGTACCGCATTTGCCAGTTCGTTCCAGGTCTTTTCCAGGTCCAGATAAAAGGCTTCTCCTTTGTCGGTCATGGAGAAATATTTCCTTGGAGGCCCCGACATACTTTCTTCCCATCTGTACTTCAGTAATTCTGCGTTCTTCAAGCGTGTTAATAAAGGATAAAGAGTGCCCTCCAGGATATCCAGCTTTGCTTCTTTCATTTTTTCTATGATATCTGAAGGGTAAGCTTCTCCTTGCTTGATGATGCTCAGGATGCAAAATTCCAGCACGCCCTTTCGCATCTGTGATTGTGTGTTATCTATGTTCATGGCAAGTGAGCTTTATTAATTGTCTTCTTATTTGCATTATGATTGGTTTTTGATATTTACAATTCAAAGATAAGGAGTTTTATACTACTATGCAATACACAATACCTTTTTAAGCAAAATAATTTGCTTTGTTTATTACCTAAAAAGAAATAAACAATTAATATTCAATGAATTAATGTTTTAGGGCAAATAAAAAATAATGATGAACGGTAAGAAAAATCATCTTTAACATATTTTTAAATCGTATATTTACGATACGTCTCAGCTTTTGTTATTTTTGTAAAGACACATGAAAAAGATTATCGGCATATTCCTTCTTACACTGATGTGTATCCAGCTCCTTCCAATAAAGGAGATGGGAAGGTTACTGTTTAATAATCAGATTGTGGAGGAACACCCCTCAGATGGGTGCTCGGGTGACGATGGAGTTAAGATCGCCAAAGACTTAAAATGGCTGAAACACCATGATCACTCTCTTCACGAACCTTCCCTTTATCTCAGCAAGATCCATTATACATTAATGGAAGCTATTCCCCAGGGACCCGCCCGGGAAATACACTGCCCTCCTCCAAACTGCTAACTGCTCATTTTCTTTAATTCTTTTGCATCAGGCATAGTATGCCTTTCGATGCCGCTTTTACACATTTACTACTCAAACACAAAATTCCAACAGGAAGGTTATGCCCACGCCACAAGGCGCACTGGCATCGCTATTCCTGTGACCAACCACGCGCAAGCGTATTTAAATGCTATTGACTATGAGCAGGCAAAATATATTTTCGAACGTCAAAGGCGACCTCTCTTCCGGTCTTGTTGTATTCTTGATTGCGGTGCCTTTATGTCTTGGTATTGCACTGGCATCCGGAGCACCCCTGTTCTCAGGTATGATCGCAGGCATTATCGGGGGCCTGGTGATTGGCTCCCTCAGCGGCGCACAGCTGAGTGTAAGCGGTCCTGCTGCCGGTCTTACTGCTGTCGTGCTTTCTGCCATCACCAAGTTTGGCGTATTCGACGTATTTCTCATGGCAGTTGTGATCGGTGGTGTGATTCAGTTGGCGCTGGGCCTCCTCAAGGCAGGTTCCGTAGCCAACTACTTCCCTTCCAATGTGATCAAAGGGATGCTCACCGCCATCGGTATCATTATTATACTCAAGCAACTTCCACATGCCTTTGGCTATGATGCTGATTCTGAAGGAGACTTTACCTTTATCCAGGTAGACGGCCATAATAGCATCTCTGCTTTGCTGTCCACTATCAACCACATTCACCTGGGTGCGACTTTGATTTGTATTATTTCCGTGCTGATCATCCTCTACTGGAACAAAATTCCTAAAGTAGGGGTGATCCCCGCGGCATTGGTAGCCGTAATTACCGCTGTCGTGCTGAATGGAATTTTCATTGCTTTAGGTAGCAAACTGGCCATCGCTCCCTCTCACCTGGTGAGCCTGCCGGTACCTAATAGCTTTGGAGATTTTATCGGCCAGTTTACCACACCTGATTTCAGTGCCATCACCAACAAGGAAGTTTGGATCGTAGGCGCTACCATCGCAATCGTCGCTTCTGTAGAAACACTACTCAATGTAGAAGCAACTGATAAACTGGATCCGCTGAAAAGACATACACCTCCTAACCGTGAACTGCAGGCACAGGGTATTGGTAACATTATAAGTGGTATGATCGGCGGTCTGCCTATCACCTCAGTGATCGTACGTTCATCTGCCAATATCAATGCAGGCGGCCGTACCAAACTCGCTACTATTGCTCATGGTACACTGCTCCTGGTATGTGCTGCCCTGATCCCTACCATCCTGAACAAGATTCCGCTGGCTACCCTGGCTGCCGTACTACTGGTGACCGGTTATAAGCTCTGCAAGATCTCCATCTTCAAAGAGATGTTCAAAAATGGTAAGTATCAATGGGTGCCTTTCGTGGTAACTGTACTCGCTATCGTATTTACTGACCTCCTGATTGGTATCACACTTGGTATGGCGGTGAGTGTAATTGCCATCCTCAGGGGTAACATGCGTAGCTCCTACTACTTCCGTAAGGAAAAATACCACAATGGTGACAGCATCAAGCTGGAACTGGCACAGGAAGTATCTTTCCTGAACAAAGCCAGCATCCTACTCACGCTCGATCACCTGCCGGAAAATACTACCGTGGTCATCGATGCGAGCAATACAACCTATATAGATTTCGATGTCCTGGAATCTATCAGGGAATTTAAAGATGTAAAAGCGGCTCAAAAGAATATTAACGTGGTGCTGACGGGGTTTAAAGACGTATATAAAATACAGAATTCGGAAAATATTCCGGCAGATTACCAAGCCAATATTACCTCCGGACACGTACATACAATATCCACCGGTAATCATGAACAACTACTGAAGGAATTGCAGCTTAATTAATCATATTGTTAATCCGCCATTTAAAAACCAATAAAACAAGTGAAAAGAATGAAAACATTAAATAAATCTCTGCAAGACAAACTGACTCCAGCTACTACCCTGGAACTGCTGAAAAATGGTAACGCACGCTTCGTGGAAAACCTCCGCCTGCACCGCGACCACCTGGACCAGATCAATGAAACCCGCGATGGTCAATGGCCAATGGCTGCTATCGTGAGCTGTATGGACTCCCGTACATCTGCAGAACTGATCTTCGACCAGGGTCTGGGCGATATCTTCAGTATCCGTCTGGCTGGTGCCGTTATCTCTGAAAATGTACTGGGTAGCCTGGAATATGCTTGTAAAGTAGCCGGTTCCAAGTTCATAGTTGTGCTGGGCCACAGCAAATGCGGTGCGATCAAAGGCGCCTGCGACAAAGTAGAAATGGGTAACCTGACTGCGCTGCTGGGTAGGATCACCCCTGCTGTGTATGCAGAAAAAACTATCAAAGAAGATAGAACCTCTCATAATCCTGCTTTCGTGGATGCAGTTACGCATATCCATACAGAACGTTCTGTACAGGCGATTATGGAGCAAAGTACCATTTTACGCGAAATGATCCTGAGTGGAGAAGTAGGTATTATCGGAGCCATGTATGATGTCGAAACGGGCGTAGTAAGTTTCCTGGAGAACACACTGATTATCGGTGAGGAAGTAGTGAAAGAGCAACTGGAAGCTGTGACCGTGTAAGACAAGCCCTGCTTGTAGTCATATACAAAGTAGAAGCCGCTCTGATTACAGGGCGGCTTTTTTATATCTTTCTCAGGCGCTCTACGGCCTTTTCGAGTGTTTCATTCTTTTTGGCAAAACAGAACCTGACTACGTGGTCATCTTTACCATCTTCATAAAAGGCAGATACCGGAATGCTCGCTACCCCAAATTCTTTGGTGATCCGGATCGCAAAATCCTTATCCCCTTCATCAGAAATACGGTCATATTTCATGAGCTGGAAATAACTGCCGGAGGAATGTAACGGTGTAAACCGGGTATCCTTCATCAGCGACAGGAAGTAATCTCTCTTTTCCTGGAAGAATGCAGGCAACCCCAGGTACTGATCCGGCTGTTGAAGGAACTTAGCCAGGCCATACTGCATAGGTGTATTCACAGAGAAACAGAGGTACTGATGAACCTTTCTGTATTCCGCCATCAGGTGAGCCGGCGCAATACAATAGCCCATTTTCCAACCGGTGATGTGAAATACCTTTCCGAAAGAGAAAGTAACAAAGCTGTTTTTGAGTAAGGAAGGATAGCGCAACATGCTCAGGTGTTCCTGACCATCGTATACGAGGTGCTCATATACTTCGTCAGAAAGGATGTAGATATTATGCTCCGCCACCAGTTTTTCCAGTTCGGCAATGTCATTCGCAGTAAGAATGCTGCCGGTCGGATTGTGGGGTGTGTTTAGAATGATCATTTTAGTACGGGCAGTAATCTTACTACGTACCAGTGACCAGTCTATATGATAGTCAGGAAATGAAAGAGGAATGCGAACCGGTACGCCACCATTCACCAGTACATTGGGAATATAGCTGTCGTAAGCTGGTTCAAAAATGATCACCTCATCGCCAGGACCAATCACGGTGGCAATGGCGGTGAAGATAGCATACGTACCACCCGGCGTCACGGTGATTTCTGTATCCGCATTGATGGTCTGACCGTACAGATTGTGGATCTTTTGGGCAATGGCCTCGCGCAGAGGTAGAATACCTGCCATGGGAGCATACTGGTTATAGCCCGCCTCCATAGCTTCGTTCACAAGGTGCTTCAGGGTTTCGTTACAATCAAAATCCGGAAAGCCCTGCGATAGGTTGATAGCAGCATGCTGCGCCGCCAGGCCCGACATGACGGTGAAAATCGTTGTTCCTACATTGGGTAATTTGGACATATCTTAAAGGTACTTCTCTCCTTTGTTACGCTTTACCTCCGCCACGTATTCCTTGATTTGCTGCTCATTATCTTTACGGCAGATCAGCAGTACGTCGTTAGTATCTACCACGATGAACTCATCGAGCCCCTGTAATACCAGCAATTTATCATGAGGAGCCTTTACCATACAGTTCGTCGTATCTATCATCATTACATTCTTACCCTGAATGGCGTTGCCTGCTTCATCCCTTTCCAGGTTCTCATAGGCCGATGCCCAGGTACCCAGGTCGCTCCATCCGAAATTGGCAGGAATCACGTACACATTATCCGCTTTTTCCATGATACCGTAATCAATAGAGATATTGGAACACTGAGGGTAGATGGTCTCAATCGCCTTTTTCTCATTAGGGGTATTCAGGGCGGCGCTGTATTGTTGAAAGAGTTCATCCACCTCCGGCAGGTAGATCTTAAGGGCGGCGAGAATAGTTTTCACGTTCCAAACAAAGATACCGGCGTTCCAGAGGAAGTCTCCACTTTGTATAAAGGTCCTGGCCAGCTCTAAGTTAGGTTTTTCTGTGAAGGTCTTCACAGGATATACATTATCTGCAACCTGTTGGGTTTCAAACTGTATGTACCCAAATCCTGTATCAGGGCGGGTTGGTTTAATGCCCAGGGTTACCAGTGCGCTGTGTTTCTGTACGAACATCAGGGCATTGAGACAGGTGCTGGTAAATGCAGTCGCATCCATAATCAGGTGATCGGCCGGCGCACAGATGATGTTCGCCTTAGGGTCCTGACCATAGATCTTGTGCGAAATATATGCTATGCAGGGTGCAGTGTTCTTACGGGATGGCTCGGCGACAATATTGTCGACAACCACATCCGGTAGCTGTTCCTGCACCTTGCCGATATAATGCTGGTGCGTAACTACAAAAATATTTTCCCGTGGAATAAATTGGGAGAATCGCTCATATGTCCATTGCAGAAGGCTTTTCCCGGTATTTAAAATATCGAGGAACTGCTTTGGGTATTCCGTGCGGCTAAAGGGCCAAAACCGGCTACCTATACCTCCGGCCATAATGGCCACATAAAAATGCCTGTTCACGTAAGTCATCGTGTCAAATAATTCCTTCCCGGATTAAATCATGTAAATGAATAATACCTATATACTTCTTGTCATCCAGCACTAACAACTGCGTAATATCGTGTTGTCTCATCAACTCCAGGGCATTTACCGCCAGTTCATCACCTTGAATCGTTTTAGGGTGGCGAGACATAATATCACTGGCAGTCACATTGTCAGTTGACATACTCTTTTCCAGCATACGGCGTAGATCACCATCAGTGATAATCCCGCCAAGTTGGTCATTGCTATCCAAAACGGCCGTAACTCCCAGCATGCCGGAAGAAATAGCCACGATTACATTCTTCAATGAACTGTTCAGGTATACCTTGGGCGCATCGTGCTGACGGCATAGATCCAATACCTTGAGATACAATTTCTTACCAAGTGTACCCCCCGGATGGAATTTTGCAAAATCAGCTGTCGTAAAACCATGCCATTCTATCAAACACACAGCCAGCGCATCCCCCATTGCCAATTGGGCAGTGGTGCTCGTGGTAGGCGCCAGGTTGTTGGGACAGGCCTCCTGGTCAACGGTGGTATTTAAAAAGAGGTCAGCCTCCCGGGCCAGATAAGATTCTACATTGCCCGTTATGGCAATCAGTTTGTTGCCAAAACTCTTGATCAATGGTACCAGTACCTTGATCTCCGGCGAGTTGCCGCTTTTTGAAATACAGAGAATAATATCTTCGTCCCTGATCATCCCCAGATCTCCATGAATAGCATCAGCTGCATGCATGTAGAGGGCGGCGGTACCTGTGGAATTAAGTGTAGCCACAATTTTCTGGCCAATGATAGCACTCTTGCCGATGCCAGTGATCACTACCCGGCCGGAACATCCGGCTATGAGTGCCACTGCCTGCTCAAAGTCAGCATTGATAAACTTTGTTAGATTGTTTATCGCTGCAGCCTCCATCTGAAGTGTCCTTTTTGCTATAGCTGCTATATTAATGTCCGTTCTGTTTTTCATGAGCACTGCAAAGTTAACCAGTATTCAGCAGATTCAGTCCTATACATGGACCTATTTTATAATGAGTTGCCTTATTCTTACCCCACTACTTACCTGCCGTAGCCCCCACCTGTTGACCCTGCCGCTAAACCGCATGCCAAAGCAGTACTGGACTTCATTTCGGATAAATTTAATTGGGGGTCAATGCAATTTTAGTTAACTTCGTGTCCCCTAAAAAACACATAAACAATATCCATAATTTGTTACTTTCTTTAGAGTTTATTTGTTTTAAATTTTGAATGCAATGGCTGTTGTAAAGGTAAGTTTGATAGATGCATTACGGGAACATTTTGGATTCGATTCTTTCAAAGGGAATCAGGAAATTATAATTAAAAGCATTCTTGCACGGAAAGATACTTTTGTCATCATGCCTACCGGCGGTGGAAAGTCTCTTTGCTACCAGCTACCGGCATTAATGAGTCCAGGATGTGCTCTGATCGTCTCTCCGCTCATAGCTTTAATGAAAAACCAGGTAGATCTAGTACGCTCCTACAGTAGCAAGGATAATGTAGCGCATTTTCTAAATTCTACCCTTTCTAAAGCTCAAATCAAGAAAGTAAGAACTGATCTCCTATCTGGAAAGACTAAAATGTTATACGTAGCCCCGGAAACATTGACCAAGACCGAAAATCTTGAGTTTTTCAAGGAACTGGAAATCTCTTTTATAGCAGTGGACGAAGCGCACTGTATTTCTGAGTGGGGACACGATTTCCGCCCGGAATACCGCCGCCTCAAGGAAATGACAGATATGATCAATCCCGATCTGCCTATCATCGCCCTCACGGCCACCGCGACTCCTAAAGTTCAAAGCGATATCGTTAAAAACCTGGGTCTTCGAAGTCCCGAGGTATATCTCTCCTCTTTTAACAGGCCCAACCTCTATTATGAGATCCGCCCGAAAAGGAAGAAAGAACAAACCATTCGCGAAATAGTCAAGTTTATCCATCTTCATAAGGGTAAAAGCGGTATCATCTATACACTGAACCGTAAAACCACCGAAGAACTGGCAGATATGCTGACGGCCAATAACATTAAGGCCGTTGCTTACCATGCCGGTCTGGATGCCGGTACCCGCGCACAACGTCAGGACATGTTCCTGCACGAAGACTGCGAGGTGATCGTAGCTACCATCGCCTTCGGTATGGGTATCGATAAGCCGGATGTTCGGTTTGTTATACACTACAACATTCCTAAGAGCCTTGAAAACTACTACCAGGAAACAGGCCGTGCCGGTCGAGATGGACTGGAAGGTATCTGTGTCTGCTTCTACTCCTACAAGGACGTACAGAAGCTGGAACATCTAATGCGTGACAAGCCACTCAGCGAAAGGGAAATGGGCGCCCAGCTCATCAACGAAACCGTTGCCTATGCTGAAAGCTCTGCCTGCCGCCGCAAAGTGATTCTCCACTACTTCGGAGAGAAGTACGATCAGGGACAGTGTAACGGCGCCTGCGACAACTGCCGCAATCCAAAAGAGAAAATTGAAGTAAAAAACCGTGTAGTCATCGTACTGAAAGCCATCCAGTCACTGGAAGAACGCTTTGGAACCGACTACGTTGTCAATATCATCACTGGCAAGATCAACCCTCAGATCACCACCTACGGACACAACCAGCTGGAAGTGTTCGGCGAGGGTAAAGAATTCGATGCACACTTCTGGAACTCCCTCATCCGTCAGATGATGCTGGAAGACCTGATCGCTAAAGACATCGAAGAATATGGCCTGCTAAAGATCACTGATAAGGGTAAAAAGTTCCTCAAGACGCCTTACTCTATCATGGTCTCACTCAACCACCAATTTGAAGAAGAAGGCAATGAAGAAGATGAAGTAGCTGCAGAAGCCCAGGCTTCCGCAGACCCTGTTCTCTTTGAAATGCTGAAAGAGCTCCGTAAAAAGGTAGCGAAAGAAAAGAACCTGCCCCCATTCGTCATCTTCCTCGAAACCTCCCTCGAAGATATGGCGACCCAGTACCCTACCACTGTACAGGAATTGGAAAAAATACAGGGTGTGAGCAAGGGTAAAGCCGTACGCTATGGCAAACAGTTCGTAGATGTTATCTCTAAATATGTAGCCGAAAATGACATTGTAAAACCGGACGATTTCGTCATGAAGAGCGTGGTGAATAAGAGCGGGCTGAAAGTGTTCATTATCCAGAACATCGATAAGAAAATGCCACTGGAAACCATCGCCCGCAACAAAGAACTCACCATTCCTCAATTGCTGGACGAAATGGAAACCATCGTGGCAAGCGGTACCAAACTCAATCTCGATTATTGCATCGACGAAGAACTGGACGACTATGCCCAGGACGAGATCCTTGAATACTTCAAAGGCTGCGAGACTTCCAGTCTGGCACTGGCCCGCGAAGAACTCATCGATAGCGACTATACCCTTGAACAATTGAAATTGATGCGTATTAAGTTCCTCGTAGTATACGGGAACTAAAAAAACAACTATGGGACAGGATTTGATCAGGGCAGCGATTGCGCCTGTAAGAGAACAGATTATTCAACATCGATTATACAATGAAATGCAACGCATGGAAGACATCCGGTCTTTCATGCAGTACCATGTCTTCGCCGTATGGGATTTCATGTCACTCTTAAAATCATTGCAACGAAACCTCACCTGCACGACCCTGCCATGGGTACCTGTAGGGAGTGCAGCCACCCGCTTTCTGATCAATGAGATCGTAACGGGCGAAGAGAGTGATATCGATCCGGATGGCAAGCGTGTAAGCCATTTCGAACTGTACCTGGATGCGATGAAACAGGTAGGTGCCGATACATCAGTAATGGAAACTGCCCTGCATTCCCTGCAAAAAGGTATAGCCCTTGCCGATATCTTCAAGACCTTCCCTTCTGCTGCCAAAGATTTTGTGCAACATACATTCGCCCTGATCGAAAAAGCACCGATACATGTGCAGGCAGCTGTCTTCACCTTTGGCCGTGAAGACCTCATCCCTGATATGTTCGTGGCGCTGGTAAACGATCTGGACAAACAATTCCCGGGACAGATCAGCCTGTTCAAGTATTATCTGGAACGCCATATTGAAGTGGATGGTGATCACCACAGTCACCTCGGCATGGAGATGGTACAAGAGCTTTGTGGCAATGATGCACACAAGTGGAAAGAAGCTGCTAGCGCATGTCGAGAAGCATTGGAGCAGCGAAACGCGCTGTGGACAGGCATTTTGGAAGAAATTCGTGCAACTGCAACAATTTCTTAGAATAATATTTGGATTTTAAATTCATATTTTGTTATCTTTGCACTCCCTTCGAATGAAGGATGTGAGAAAAGAGATGGTGTGGTAGCTCAGTTGGTAGAGCAAAGGACTGAAAATCCTTGTGTCGCCGGTTCGATTCCGGCCCTCACCACAAAGGAAAGCCTCAACAAATGTTGAGGCTTTTTTATTTTTAGCCAGCTCCCATTGCCGTGTATTAATCCGGATCAAGTTGAAAACTTGGAGGATTTTCCTCGTAGCACCAGCAATATTCGCCGAACCATTGTAAAAAATCCTCTCCTCTATACTTGTTACTCCGATTACAAACCTGCTGACGTCCATCGTTTTCCTGATAAAGGAATATTTATCTAATTTTTTTATCGAAGATC
>NZ_MTKN01000003.1 GCF_001975825.1 [Flexibacter] sp. ATCC 35208 | reverse complement strand
CAACTTCTTCAGTGCCCTCGTCGCAGACTGCCCCCTTTTTGTTTTTCCCCTTTGCGTAAATAAAATTCCTTTTCCGCTTTTGATTATGCCTTCAGATAAAAGATTTTTGTACAATCAGATACACACTTGTTCAATTTGTAATAGTAAAAAGTGATGAATTAGGCCCCGACATTTGTCGGGGCTTTTACTTTATAAGTATTTTTAAATAGTCGGTGTCTTTCCTCCATCAACGGGGATGCTCGTACCTGTGATATACCCAGCGGCAGGTGTTGCCAGAAATGCAATTGCAGCTGCAACTTCCTTTGCATCTCCAAAGCGTTTCGCTGGTATTTCATTCAGCATTTCCTGTTCTATTACTGTCTGATCCACACCGCGCTTCTTGGCAGTGGTCTGAATCAGGGAGCGTAGCCGGTTTGTATTGGTCGAACCGGGCAGGATATTATTGACGGTCACACCATATTGTGCCAGTTCTGTCGCCATGGTTTTGGCCCAGGCAGCGACGGAGAGGCGGATGGTATTGGACACGCCCAGGTTTTTGAGAGGGGCTTTCACAGAGGTAGAGATCACATTGATGATCCTGCCATAACCAGCAGCGATCATACCTGTGAGCACAGCCTGTGCAAGTATATGGTTATTCACCAGGTGCTGGTTGAAAGCAGCTGTGAATTCATGTACTTCTGCCTCTACGATCGGGCCGCTGGCAGGACCTCCTGTGTTATTGACCAGGATGTGTATTGATTGTTTCTCAGTGACGGTTTTGATGGCTTCCTCTACTTCCTTGGTATGCTGGAAGTCTGCCACAAGATAACTATGCTCTTGAAAATGTTCTGCTTCGAGCGTAGGTATAATTTCCTTCAGGGCTTCTTTGTCCCTGGCCATTAAGATACACTCAGCTCCTAAAGCGGCCAGTTCTCTGGCTGTGGCCAATCCAATTCCCTGTGTAGCACCACAGATCAGGGCGGTTTTTCCCTTTAACGATAATTCCATACTATTTCATGACTAACAGTTTCTCAAAACTTAGCAAAACACGTTGGGTTTTTCAGGAAGCTAAGATAAGGGAATATACTATATCACCTTTCTTATACACGTACGTATATACGTTTTTTATCCAGAATTTTGCCCACACACCAGCAAAACAGCATGAATGTAATTGCAAAGAGGAGAGACCCTACTTTGCCCGGTGCTATTTGCTGAAATATGTGGTTACTGAGCCAGTCGTATACTGATTCGTTCCCAATAGTAAAGAAATATAAGAATATAACCATCACTTCTGACAAAAGATAAAGGAATAATGGATTTTTTCCGAAGGTGGTGAAGAATCCGGTCCACCTGGTTTTTCCCTTAACATCTATAATATATAAGAGGGCAGTGAGTATCAGGAGGTCCAGACCTGCGGTTAACAACACGAAGGAACTGGTCCATAACTTTTTATTAATTGGGAATTGCTGGTTCCACAAAGTAGCGACAATAATGAACATACAACCGAAGCGAATGAGGATACTGAACGTATTGGGCTTACGTTTCTGGATAAATAGGCCGGTGTAATAACCGATCACTACATTCACAATAGCAGGCAATGTGCTGAGTAATCCTTCGGGTTCTGAGATCGTCCCTTTATCGTGGTACATGTGATTTTCACCAAGAATTAACTTATCGAAATGGACAGCGGCATTGGTACTGAAACCATATGGATCAGCCGGATCGCCTAAGAAGTACATGATGAACCAGTAACCGAGCAGTAATAATGCGCTGATGATCCAAACTGCTTTTGTAGGCAAATAGCGGATCATGAGAGAAGCGAAGCAATAACAGAGGGCAATTCTTTCCAGCACGCCCATGATGCGGGTGTCATGGAAAGGAATGAATTCAAGTCCGTTTGGCGTGTGGCGTACAAAAGGCAGCCAGTACATGATGAACCCCAGCAGGAAAATGAGCAGGGTCCTTTTGAATATTTTCGATAGTACAGCGGCATTACCCAGTTCGTAATACTTGCGCATACTAAAGCTCATGGCATTGCCCACGGCGAAGAGGAAAGACGGGAAAACCAGGTCGGTGGGTGTGAATCCATGCCAGGCCGCATGTTCCAGTGGTGCAAATATATGATCATAGCTACCGGGGGTATTTACAATGATCATAAAGCAGATAGTAAGGCCACGGAATACATCCAGTGGCAGAAAGCGTTGATTGGCTGCTTGCATTGGTAAGGATTAGATTGGTATAAATATAATGCAAGCAATGATTGATTACAATGGAATTTGCCGTCCTCCATTATTTAATTGCTGTATTAAATAATCATTTTATACTTTAGTAGTAAACACAGCCTTTATTGAACCACAAAGTTACTATAGCAGACATTGCGAGGGAGCTGAACCTGACGGGGGCGACTGTATCCAGGGCGTTGAATAACCGCAAAGGTACCAGCGAGGAGACCCGTAAAATGGTACAGGAAGCGGCGGAAAGGATGAACTACCGCAGGGACAGGATCGCATGGTCGCTTCGTTCCGGCAGGACCAATATTATTGGAGTGATCATTCCAAGCGCGGAAATCAACTTCTTTGGCTCTGTTATCCACGGTATTGAAAGTATGGCCAACCAACATGGCTATAATGTATTGATCTATCAGTCCAACGAACTGCCGGAATATGAACAGAAGGGGATTGAAACCTTTCTGAGTACCCGGGTAGATGGTATCCTGGCTTCTATTGCCAAGGAGACATTCGACTTTAGTCACTACCTGGAAATCAAGGAGCGGGGCGTACCCCTGGTCTTTTTTGACCGTGCGAATGATAGCCTGAATATTCCTTCGGTAGTGGTAGATGACTTCAGAGGAGCTTACTATGCTACGGAGCACCTGATCCGTCAGGGGTATAAAAGGATTGCTCACATTGCGGGGCAGCAGCACCTGAAAATTTTCAAAGACCGCCTGGAAGGATATAAATCTGCCCTGGCGGCGTACAGCATTCCTGTAGAGGAGGACCTGATATACCAGGGAAACGTTTCGATCGAGGCGGGCAGACAGGCAATACAACATTTGTTGGGGCTGGCAAAGCCGCCTGATGCGGTATTTGCCGTGGAGGATTTTACGGCGCTGGGCGCAGTAAAGGAACTGAAAGATAAAGATATAGATATGCCGGAGGCGTTTGGAGTGATCGGGTTTGCCAATGAATCGTTTGATGAGCATATAACGCCGAGCTTGTCGAGTATAGATCAGCAGACGGTGCAGATGGGGAAGGAGGCGTTCAAGTTATTGATGGAGTTGATAAATGAAGGGGAAGAGGGAACACTGGTAAAGTCGAGGGTGGTGTTGGATCCGGTACCGGTGTATAGGCAGTCATCTGTAAGAAGATAGCGAAAATTTGCGGAGGCTGCTTTGTAGCCTCCGCAAATTTTCGGGAAGGGCCCTGCGGGAGGCTAAAAGAAAATGGGGCAAATAAACATCTTTTCCGTAGGAAATGCCTCTTTGATGTAAACGATTACATAAAAATAAATAATTTATTTACAATCAGTTATATAAAATCTTTTACCTTTTGTAAGATTTATTGTAATCGTTTACGTAAATCTTCTATTTTTATATCGTGATTCCACTTTTTTAAACAGGAAAAATTCCATGGCTATAGAAAAAAGATCTAATAACCTCCCTTATTAAATCCGAATCTATCCAGCTCCACAAAAAAACTGAAATGCATGAAAGGAAAAGTTTCATTAATCGCTTTGTTATTTGCGACGATGGCCGTTGTCGCTAATGCTCAGCCGCGACCACAATGGTCCAAAAAACAAGCTCAAAAATGGTATAAATCACATGCGTGGCAACGTGGTGCCAATTTCATCCCCAGTTCTGCTATCAACCAGCTGGAAATGTGGCAGGCTGCTACCTTCGACACCACCACCATCAGCCGTGACCTTGGCTACGCCGCCTCTATTGGTTTAAACTCTATGCGCGTATTCCTCCATCACGCTGCCTGGGAGCAGGATCCTCAGGGTTTCAAAAACCGCCTGAACACCTACCTCAGTATCGCAGACCGCTATGGTATCTCCACCATCTTCGTACTTTTCGACGACTGTTGGAACAAAACCTATGCTATCGGTACCCAACCTGCACCTAAACCCGGTATCCATAACTCCGGCTGGCTGCAGGACCCAGGTATCCGCAGAGAAAGTTCACCACAGCTGAACGACACCCTGCACAAATATGTGAATGATGTAATGACCTCCTTCAGGAAAGATAAACGTATCCTCCTATGGGATCTTTATAACGAACCAGGCAACTCCGACTACGGAGACAAAAGCCTGCCTTTATTACAACTCGTTTTCACCTGGGGCAGAGAAGCTAATACTGAACAGCCTATCAGCTCCGGTGTATGGAATAAAAGTCTCACAAGCCTGAACGAATTCCAACTGAACAATTCAGATGTGATCACCTATCACAACTATGCTGACGAAAAGGACCACCAGGAAGTAATCGACACCCTGCGTAAGTATGGTCGTCCCCTGATCTGTACCGAATACATGGCCCGTTCCCGTGGCAGCCGCTTTGCGAACATTATGCCGCTCCTGAAAAAGGAAAATGTAGCTGCTTACAACTGGGGCCTTGTATCAGGTAAGACCAATACTATTTATGCCTGGGATACACCTATGCCTGACGGCGCAGAACCTAAAGTTTGGTTCCACGACATTTTCAGACAAGACGGTACACCTTACAGCACAGAAGAGATCACGGTGATCAAAGCCCTGACAGGAACAAATTAGGATCAATAACTTTGATTAAAAAATTAGAACGTGGAGCAAGCTAAACTAAACGCTTATTGCCAGCAGCATTTTGATCAGGAACCAATTATGGTAAGAGCTGCAGGACGCATTAATCTCATTGGAGAACATACGGATTACAACAATGGATTCGTATTGCCTGCCGCTATTGACAAAGCTATCTACCTCGCCATTATCAAGCGCAACGACAACAAAATTGTGCTGCATGCACTGGATGTAAATGATACATTCACCGGGTCGTTGGATAAACTGGAGCGTACGAAACAGCATTGGCCTGATTATCTGCTGGGCGTTGTGCAGCAATTGCAGCAGGGTGGTCATATCATCAGCGGATTTGAATGTGCATTTTGCGGTAATATTCCCCTGGGCGCCGGCCTCTCATCCTCCGCAGCACTGGAATGTGCTACCGTATTTGGTCTGAATGAAATGTTTAGCCTTGGCCTGGGTCGTAAAGAAATGGCGCTCCTGTCACAGGCTGCCGAAAACCAGTTTGTAGGTGTACGTTGTGGTATCATGGACCAGTTTGCCAGTATGTTTGGTAAGAAACAACAGCTGATCAAACTGGATTGTGCCTCCCTGGAATATGAATACATCCCATTCAACTTTGACGATGTGAACCTCGTGCTGTTGGATACACAGGTGAAGCACTCCCTGGCATCATCCGAATATAATACCCGCCGTGCTGAATGCGAGCAGGGTGTAGCCTGGGTAAAGGCGCACCATCCGCATGTAAACAGCCTGCGCGATGTAAATATGGATATGCTGGATGCCTATGTAAAAGGTAAGGATGCCATCGTCTATAACCGTTGCCGTTATGTAGTGGAAGAAATTCAGCGCTTACAGGATGCCTGTATCGATCTGCAGAATGACGACCTTATATCTTTCGGTAAAAAAGTATTTGCTACACACGAAGGCCTCGATAAGCTGTATAATGTAAGCTGCCCTGAACTGAACTGGCTGGCGGAATTCGCTGCCGGTGAAAATGGTGTAATGGGTGCACGTATGATGGGTGGTGGCTTTGGTGGCTGTACCATCAACATCGTGAAGAAAACTGCTGTACCTGCCCTGCTGGAAAGAGCAGCTGCCGGCTATAAACAACAGTTCAACACTAATCTGAAAGCATATGTGACCAGCATTGAAGATGGTTGCCGTACTGTCAACAATCTGGTGAATAACTAATATACTATTTCCATCTGCGTGGAGGTTCGCCTTCACGCAGATATCCTTGTCAAGTGAAATCACTAAGAGCAATGTCTGAAAATACCTTTGATTTAACTTCTCATCCCCATACCCGACTGAATATCCTGACCGGAGAATGGGTACTCGTTTCTCCTCACCGTTCCAAAAGACCATGGCAGGGAAAAGTAGAAGCGCCAGCGCTGGTACAGCGTCCTTCTTATGTAGAAGACTGTTACCTGTGTCCAACCAATACACGTGCCGATGGCAGCAAGAATGAAGCGTACACAGGGCCGATCGCTTTTACGAACGACTTCTCCGCTTTGTTGTCCGACACACCAACCGGCGATGTGAATGACGATGGTCTGCTGGTAGCACAGTCACAAAAAGGTCTTTGCCGTGTGATCTGTTTCAGCCCAAGACACGACCTCACACTGCCTGAAATGGACGTTCCTGCTATCCGCCAGGTAGTAGACCTGTGGGTAAAAGAGTACGAAGCATTGAAAGCTGTGGACTACATCAAATACATCCAGATCTTCGAAAATAAAGGAGATATTATGGGTTGTAGCAATCCGCATCCACACGGACAGATCTGGGCATCAGAGAATATTCCTATGGAGCTGGAAAAAGAAACCCGTCAGCAAAAACTGTATTTCGATAAGCATGGCAAAAGCCTGTTGTCCGCCTACCTGGACAAAGAGGTAAAAGAAAAGGTGAGGATCATTGCAGAAAATGCACACTTCGTAGCACTGGTGCCTTTCTGGGCAGTATGGCCTTACGAAGCGATGATCATCAGCCGTCGGCATGTACAGTCTGTGCTGCAATTTAATGAAGATGAAAAAACAGGACTGGCAGATATTTTAAAACAACTGACCATCCGTTACGATAACTTATTCGAAACATCATTCCCGTATTCTGCCGGTATGCACCAGGCGCCGGTGAATGATGGCAGCGAACATCCT
This sequence comes from [Flexibacter] sp. ATCC 35208, assembly GCF_001975825.1. Lineage (GTDB taxonomy): Bacteria > Bacteroidota > Bacteroidia > Chitinophagales > Chitinophagaceae > Chitinophaga. Next base: position 249,968 of record NZ_MTKN01000003.1, on the reverse strand, counting down.
GAATGGCATTGGCATATGCATTTCTATCCGCCATTACTGCGCTCTGCGACAGTGAAGAAATTCATGGTGGGATACGAGATGCTGGCAAATCCACAAAGGGATATTACGCCAGAATTTGCAGCTGAAAAGCTGAGGACTTTGTCTGCAGTCCATTACAAAAGCGGGCAACTCGTTTAATCTATGTTTTTTTGTTTTTTTTGATCCAATGTGTGTAGGGGCGGCCTTTAGGCGGCCCCTTTCTTTTTTTAGAGATGTACTCTTACACCACCGTAATAGCTGCGCAGCGCAGCAGGATTGAAGTAACGGTTTGCTACTGCATTCAGGTCATTCCCCAGGCTATAGAACTGGTTCAGGATGTTATCGGCACCTGCGTAGATCGTTATATTGCGCAGCATTTGCCAACTTACTTTCCCTTGTAATAAATGATATTGTTTGGCGTAAGCAGTGTTAGCATCGTCCAATGGCAGCTTATCTGTAAATGTGTATTGTGCATATACTGATAAGTGTGCAGGCAATTGTGCCAGCAAGCCTGCATATGCTACATGACGCGGTACGCCGGTAATGGCATTGCCGGAAAGGTTTTTGCCAGCTGTGTTATAATCACTGAATATGAAATGGCTGTAAGCATAACTACCATTGAATTGCAGCCATTTAGTGAACCAGGTCATACCTTGCACTTCTATGCCTTTTTGTTCCGTGCCGCCAGCATTGATGAAGTATTCTGTACCATCATCATGGAGCTGACGAACGATGGCATCCTGTAGTTTGTAATAGAATACAGATGCATCCAGCTGGTATTGATGACGGGCTCCCTGTAAACGGAAGCCTGCTTCGTAATTCCAGCCTGTTTCAGCCTGTAAAGTGGTATTAATGATATTGTCAGTCGCGCGTACTTCTGCAATGGAAGGAGGAGAATATCCTCTGCTTACAGAAGCGCGTACAGACCATTCAGGGAGGATAAGATAAGAGAGAGATACCCGTGGCATCAACTCTGCATCAAACTTCTTTCTACCCTCTTCAAAGCGGTATTTAAAATAATTGACGCTGAGAGCGGCTTCTATAATCCATTGTGTACCGGGACGAACAGACAGACTTGTGAAAAAGAAATGCTGGCCGGCAGTGATATTGCTGGCTGCCTGCACGGTATCTCTTTTCCCTTTGTTATTGCCATAGTTTACAATGTCAGAATTGGTTTGTGACCATTCAATACCCGTGGTCCAGTCTACATGTATATTGGTGCCATTGATGGGTTGATCCTGTAGTGCGATATAAGTACGTGCACCGGCAGTGTTTTCATCCCTGGCTTCGAAGTTTGTAATAAACGGATTTTCGAAGTGTGTATTGATTCCGTAAAGGGTAAACACATGTTTCCAGTGTGTGGATAACTGGGCAGTGTGTACTAAACCACCTAAAGCGGTTTTATTGCGGATGCCGGCTTGTTGCTCAATGGCGCCGGGCAGGGTAGCAGTGGCTGGTCGGGCAGCGCGGGGATTGGCGGCAGCCTGGGCGGCGGTGAGGCCTCCGGGGGTACGATAATCCATATCGCTATAGAATGCAATCAGTTTGAGGCTGTTATACGGATTGTATTGCCACTGTTGGGCCGTTTGTATATAATATCTTTTTAAGGCGCTATTCTGGCGGTAGCCGTCAGATCGCTGTACACCTTCATATATATTGACCTGGTATTTATTCCATTGTTGCTGCCAGCCGGCTTCTTCATGGAAGAGGCCATAACTGCCCCCCTGAATATCTGCTTTCAGGTGAGCGGTATCTGGAAGGGTACCGGCAGGGTGGAGGAGTACCACACCGCCAGAGTTAGCACCGAACTGGCTGCCATCAGGCCCTTTCAGTACTTCTATGCCGGAGAAAGCCCCTGCATCTGATAGGTTCAGATACGTGTTGCCTCCTGCATCAGTAAAAGGAATTTCGTCCATATAGATCTTCACATTCCGGATGCCAAAGGGAGAGCGTAACAGACTACCTCTCAGAGATAAGCGATAACTACCGGGGGAACGTTCTTCCATTCGTATACCCGGAACGGAGTTCAGGATGGGGATGAACGTAGTCCCTTGTTGCAGTAATATTTGTTTTTCGGTAATGACAGCGCTGCTGGATGGTACCTGTAAGAATGAGTATTTTTTGCCCGGATAGGCCATGACCTGTACTTCAGGAAGTTGGGTAGTGTCTGCGGGTTGTTGCGCATATACAGAAAATGACAACAGGCAGGTTAAGCAAGGCAGAATAAGGCGTGTCATGTATCAAATCTAGTTATTCTATTATTGGTAGCAAAACTGCGGCCGACATTAAATTCCAACAGATTTTTAAAAAATAATTCAAATCATATTTGGAAATGTAAAACAGGTTAGCGTATATTTGTCTACAGAATCGGTAGACTAATAAGCGCCGATACAAACCGCAAGAATTTTGTTTGCTATAAGCTGTAAATAGAAAAAGAAATGCCGGACAGGTTTGCGGGGCAAGGTATGTTGCAGATTTATTGGTGGTAAATTATAATGTAACGTATCCCCCCGCGCCCCTGGCATATTAGCATCTTGCACTGATACACATCCGACAAAAATTACTTTATATAAGATAGTGAATACTTCCTTTAGCAAAATAGGTGTCCCGATCCGGATATCAATCTGGAATGGATTTTTAAAAAGCTAAAAAATATTTCTCCTTTATCATATGGAATTGTTTTAACCCCGCATCTCTATTGTAAATGTTCAACACATGAATACAAAAAACATTTACAATGCAGACTTCCTCGACATTCTCTTCGAGGGTCGTAACAAAGATTACGGCGCATATGAACTCCGCAGAAGTGAAGATGGGCGTGTTCGCAAAGCCTTGATAGGTACAGCTTCTATCGCTTTGGTTGTGGTGGGTGGATATGTTTTAAGTAATAATCTCTTTGCTGCGTCAATGGGTATACGAAATACACAGCTCGTGTATGATAGTACCAAATTAATTGAATTACCTCCAGACGATAAGGTAATTCCTCCTCCTCCTGTTGACCCTCCTCCACCTCCGCCGGCCGCATCATCCATTAAAGTTACACCTCCCGTTATCACCCCTGATGAATTAGTTCGTGCTGAAGATGAAGTTGTGAAGCTCGATAGTATTGGTAACAAAACTATTGCATTAGCTACTGTACAAGGTGATGACATCAATGGGCGTGATATCGCATCCATGCTTGGTGGTGAAGGTACTACAAATGTAGTAGAAGCCCCTAAAGTACCTGCAAGAGACTCCGTGTTTTATACCGTTGAAATCATGCCTTCATTCCCAGGTGGTGAAGACGCATTGTTAAGATTTCTCCGCGACAATGTGCACTATCCTCGCGTGGCACAGGAAAACGATATACAGGGAATAGTATCCGTACAGTTTGTAGTAGACAAGCAGGGTAATATCAGCGATGTCAAAACAATTGGAGCTGTTAAAGGTGGTGGCCTTGAAGAAGAGTCCATCCGTGTAGTAAAGAAAATGCCAAAGTGGAAAGCCGGCCGTCAAAACGGAGAAGCGGTAAGTGTACAATTTAACCTCCCTGTCAGGTACACGCTGCAAAATTAATCCCCAATTGCTCCTGCACAAAGCATAATGATTTTTTAAGATACTAATTACTTTTTACCCGAACCTATTGTTCAATTAACGTTTGCACTCAACTGCAACGAGGGGGGATCCTTTGCGTGCCACGGCTATATGCCGTGGCATATTGTTTAGACAGTTTTTCTATTAAACTTTGTAACTATTTTGTACTACTTTTATCTCCCGGTTGGCTATGGGTCACTAAAAATTAGTAAAATCAGTTATGGAAGCACCGGTAAATAACACTCTACAGTTGTTTAAGAATTTGGTCGGCACCAAATTCCAGTTATACAACAGCCTTTTTACTGCTCTACCTTTTCATAAGGTGGAGAAGACCGGCGTCTTTCTCTCGTTATTCCTGATCCATTGTGAAGAGGGATACGGAAAGGAAAAAAGTCCGCAGGAAATTCTCACTTCTTTTTTCGAGCAGTATACCAATACCAATGAGCAGCAGAAGATTGACATGCTGTTCCGTTTTGTGCAATACGCAGAACGTCAGGTTGTACTGTTCGATGCACTGGAAGATGCTGCATTCCGCCACATTCACGACATGAACGGTACAGGTTCGCTTAGTCACCTGGAATCTGAAGTAGTGGCTGAACAAAAGCAGGATGAACTGGCTGCGAAGTTGCAGGATTTCTCAGTACGCCTTGTGCTTACAGCACACCCTACACAGTTCTACCCAGGCAATGTTTTAAGTATTATCAATGACCTGTCAAGGGCGTTGATCAATGATAATACTGCTCAGGTGGATTCCTACCTGAAGCAGTTGGGTAAGACGCCTTTCTTTAAGAAGGAAAAGCCGACACCATATGACGAGGCTATCAGCCTGGTCTGGTTCCTGGAAAATACGTTCTATACCGCTGCCGGTAAGATCGTATCCCGCCTCAAATCTCACTTCCCCGCAGCTATCAATGGCAATAATCCGGTGATCCGCATGGGATTCTGGCCAGGTGGTGACCGCGACGGTAACCCATTTGTAAATGCAGATATTACGCTGCGTGTAGCAGATGCGCTGCGTAGCGGTATCATTAAATGTTATTACCTGGATGTACGCCGCCTCAAGCGTCGCCTCACTTTCAAAGGCATCGAAAATGAGCTGGCCGCACTGGAACAACAGCTATACAGCAATCTCTTTATTCCTGGTCACAAGACAAACCTGTGCCGTCAGGATATACTCGATACCCTGTACAGGGTGCGTATTATCCTCATCGAGGAAAACAACGCCCTGTTCCTGAACCTGCTCGATGACCTCATTGTAAGGGTAGAACTGTTCGGGTTGTTCTTTGCCACACTCGATATCCGTCAGGACAGCTCCGTACATGGACCGCTGCTGGCCGGGATCGCAGCTGGTTCCGACCTTCTGCCAAAGAACTATACAGATCTCAGCGACGAAGAAAAAATCAGTGCACTGCTCAAAATAAAATCAGCTGCTGATCCGGAAATCGTGAAGGAAGGTCTGCAACAGGATACCCTGGCTACCATCAAAGCGATCAAAACTATCCAGGACGCAAACGGCGAGTTTGGTTGTCATCGCTACATCATCAGTCACACAACCAGTGCACTCGATGTGATGGAAGTATATGGGCTTTTCCTGCTGAGCGGTTGGGATAAAAATGACCTGAGCGTGGACATCGTACCACTGTTCGAAACTATCGAAGACTTACGGCATGCCGGTGAGGTAATGCGCTCTCTCTATTCCAACGAAGCATACAGAAAGCATCTGCAACAGCGCTATAACAAACAGACCATTATGCTCGGCTTCTCCGACGGTACCAAGGATGGTGGCTACCTGATGGCTAACTGGTGCATCTACAAAGCGAAGGAAGAACTGAGTGCTATCTCCAAAGAATATGGTATCAATGTAGTCTTCTTCGACGGTCGTGGAGGTCCTCCTGCAAGAGGTGGTGGAAAGACCCATCAGTTCTATGCATCTATGGGTCGCAATATTGCAAACAAAGAAATTCAGCTCACCATACAGGGGCAAACCATCAGCTCCAACTTTGGTACGGTAGATTCTGCTCAGTATAATATTGAACAACTCGTACATGCGGGTATTGCCAACGAATTGTTCTCCAGCCGTGAAAAGACGTTGACTGCCGAACAGGAAGAGACGTTGCAGGTACTGGCAGATGCCGGATTTGAGTCCTTCAATGAACTGAAGAACCATCCTGATTTCCTGGATTACCTGAACTACGCCAGCCCGCTGCGCTACTATGCCGAAACCAATATCGGCAGTCGCCCTTCCAAAAGGAATGGTTCTGCCAAGTTGAACCTGAATGACCTGAGAGCAGTGCCTTATGTAGGAGCATGGAGCCAGATCAAACAGAACGTTCCTGGTTTCTACGGTGTAGGTTACAGCATGGAAAAAATGGAGAAAGACGGTAAGTGGGAACAATTGCAGGATCTGTATAAAAATTCCCTGTTCTTCCGTACCCTGCTGGACAACTGTGAGATGGCGATGAAGAAGTGTTACTTCCCACTCACTGCTGCTTACAGAAATCACCCGCAGTTCGGAGAAGTATGGACACTGATTTACGATGAATTCCAGCGTACCCGTACTTACCTGTTGAAACTGACAGGACATTCTGATCTGATGTCTCATTACCCGATCGACCAGTTGTCTATCCAGATGCGCGAGCGTATCGTACTGCCACTACTCACTATTCAGCAGTATGCATTAAGCCGCATCCGTGAGATGAATGAGGCTGGAAATGGAGATGGCCTGAAAGAAATCTTCGAGAAATTAGTCGTAAGATGTTCATTTGGGATCATCAACGCGGGAAGAAACTCTGCATAGAATTAATTTTAATAAGTTAGAAAGCCGGATTGATCATCCGGCTTTTTTTGTAATTTACCCCATAACCCAAAATCTAAAGAAGTATGCATTTAACAGCCCGGGAACAGGAGAAACTATTGCTCTTTTTGGCTGGTGAACTGGCCGAAAAGCGAAAGGCCAGAGGGGTAAAACTAAACTATCCTGAAGCCATTGCGCTGATCAGCAGCCGCCTGCAGGAGGGCGCCAGGGATGGACAGTCCGTGGCATATCTCATGCAATATGGTGCGACCATCCTCACCCGCGAAGACGTGATGGAAGGAGTGCCGGAAATGATAGACGAAATCCAGATTGAAGCTACTTTTCCAGATGGCTCAAAGCTGGTAACTGTCCACCATCCTATCAGATAACACCAAAATCTATGTTATGATTCCCGGAGAATACTTTATAAAGCCTGGTCATATCAATGCCAACGAAGGCCGTGATACTGCTACCATCACCGTGGTGAATACCGGCGACAGACCTGTACAAATCGGATCTCACACCCACTTTTTCGAAGTCAACCGCATGCTTTCCTTTGACCGCAAAACTGCTTTTGGCAAGCGCCTGAATATTATGGCAGGCACCGCTGTGCGCTTTGAACCGGGCGAAGAAAAGACGGTGGAACTCGTGAATCTTGGTGGTGCCAGGAATGCCTATGGCATGAACAACCTGGTGAATGGTACTACTACCACTGCCCTTGCAGCCACACAAGCCATGAAAAAGATCAATGACGGTCACTTTAAAAACAATCCATCATGAGTCTGCAGATCAACAGGGCACGCTACGCTGCCATGTATGGCCCTACCACCGGCGATCAGGTGAGACTGGGAGATACCGACATCATTATTGAAATAGAAAAAGACTATACTGTATACGGAGATGAAGCCAAATTCGGCGGGGGTAAAACCATCCGCGACGGTATGGCGCAATCCTCCACTGCCACCCGCAACGACGGTGTGCTGGATATGGTGATCACCAGCGTGATGATCATCGATCACTGGGGCATCGTGAAAGCAGACATCGGCATCAAAGATGGCCGCATTGTGAAAATAGGCAAAGCCGGTAACCCTGATACAATGGATGGGGTAGACCCTGACATGATCATCGGCGCCAGCACAGAAGTGCATGGTGGTGCAGGACTGATCGCTACTGCCGGGGGCATAGATACACATATTCACTTTATTAGCCCACAGCAGATCACCCATGCCCTACATAGCGGTATCACAACCATGATCGGTGGTGGTACAGGTCCTGCAGATGGGACGAATGCAACCACCGTCACTCCCGGCGCCTGGTTCATCCGTAAAATGCTGGAAGCAGCAGATGCTTTTCCTATGAACCTGGGCTTTCTTGGCAAAGGTAACTGTGCTACAGTAGAACCCTTGAACGAACAGATAGAAGCCGGTGCACTGGGATTAAAAATACATGAAGACTGGGGCGCTACCCCTGCTGTAATAGATGCTTCCCTGAAAGTGGCAGATAAGTACGATGTGCAGGTTGCGATCCATACCGATACCCTGAATGAATCCGGTTTCCTGGAAGATACCATTCAGGCCATCAATGGCCGTGTGATCCATACCTATCACACAGAAGGCGCTGGTGGCGGGCATGCGCCTGATATTATCAAGGCAGCTATGTACCCGAACATCCTGCCCTCTTCAACCAACCCGACCAGACCGTATACGGTGAATACGATCGATGAGCACTTAGATATGCTCATGGTGTGTCATCACCTGGATAAGAGTGTGCCGGAAGATGTATCCTTTGCTGACAGTCGTATCCGCCCTGAAACTATTGCGGCAGAAGACATTCTGCACGACATGGGCGTATTCAGTATGATGAGTTCCGACTCCCAGGCCATGGGCCGTGTAGGAGAGGTGATCATCCGTACGTGGCAGACGGCTGACAAGATGAAAAAACAAAGGGGCTACCTGCCTGAAGATAAAGAGAACGACAACTTCAGGGCAAAAAGGTACGTCGCAAAATATACGATCAATCCTGCTATTACGCACGGTATTTCGGAACATGTAGGCTCACTGGAACCCGGCAAACTGGCGGATATCGTGCTGTGGAAACCTGCATTGTTCGGGGCCAAGCCTGAAATGATTATCAAGGGCGGTATGATCAGCTGTGCCAGAATGGGCGATCCGAATGCGTCTATTCCTACCCCACAACCGGTGATATACAGGGAGATGTTTGGCGCGTTCTCAAAAGCTCTGCACAATACCTGCGTCACCTTTGTAAGTCAGGCAGCTGTGAATAACAACATTGCCGCTACTTATGGTTTACAAAAGATCGTATTGCCGGTGAAGAACTGCCGTAATATTGGCAAGAAAGACCTGATTCACAATAACAGTACGCCTGACATCAAGGTGAATCCTGAAACATACGAAGTATCAGTAGATGGCAAGGTCGTGACCTGTGAACCTGCTACCGTACTGCCATTAGCTCAACGTTATTTTCTATTCTAAATGATCCTGATCAACTCAATACAGGGAAACATAAAAGCCGTGGATATGGCTGCACGGGTAGTGGATCCGTTGCAGCTGGAATGGTTTGAGACAGGTAAAAAGATCATGCGCCGCCATACCCGCAACGGGGTTGAAATAGGTTGGAAAGTGGTGAAAGGATTACCAGTGTTGCAGGATGGTGATATTCTCTGGATGGATGAAAATGTAGTCATTGCCGTGAGTATACTGCCTGCTGCAGCTATTGTACTTACACCTGTCACCATGCTGGATATGGCGACTATCTGTTACGAGATTGGTAATAAGCACCTGCCTTTGTTCATCGTGAATGACGAGGTATTGGCGCCATACGAAGATCCGTTGTTTCGCTGGCTGGAAGCAAAAGGTTATGCGCCGAAACAGGAGCAACGGGTATTGACAAATATGCTGCGAAGTAATGTTCAGCCACATGAGCATGGATCTGGTTCTACCTTATTCAGTAAGATCCTGCAGCTGACCACTAAATCATAAATATGCAAAACTGGTTGCCACATCTGTTGCACCTGTCCGATCCGGCATTGCCGGTAGGGGCTTACACCCATTCCAATGGGCTGGAAACCTATGTGCAGCAAGGACTCGTCAAGGATGCTGCGACCGCGGGTACTTACATCCGCAATATGCTGGAATATAATTTTATTTACAACGATGGCTTCTTTGCATGGCAGGGATATATGGCTGCGGCAGCGGACGATGTAGAATTGTTATTATCGCTCGATGAGGAGTGTACCGCATTGAAATCTCCGCTGGAAATGAGGCAGGCCAGCCAGAAACTGGGACTGCGGCTGTTGAAGTTGATGACCCCACTGACTAAACATGCATTCGCAAAGGAATATGCGTCAAAAACAACGGGTCATTACTGTTTAGTATTTGGGGTATATGCTTACCTGCTGGGCATTCCATTGGAAGAAGCTATGACGGCGTTTTATTACAATGCCGCTACCGGTATGGTGACGAATTGTGTAAAACTCGTGCCACTGGGGCAACAACAGGGGCAGGAAATCCTGTATAGTTTATTGCCATTATTATCAGATTGGGTAGCTAAGACGCAAATGATTCCCCGTGAGCTGGCAGGCCGCTGTAGTCCTGCTTTTGATATCAGCTGTATGCAGCATGAAAAATTATATTCAAGGTTATACATGTCGTAAATGGAGAACAGAAAATATATAAAAATAGGGGTGGCTGGCCCGGTAGGCGCTGGCAAAACTGCTTTGATAGAACGCTTATCCCGTCAGCTGCATGAGACATATAGCCTGGCGGTGATCACCAATGATATTTACACAAAAGAGGATGCGGAATTCCTCATGAAAAATAGCCTGTTGCCAGCCGAACGTATTATCGGTGTGGAGACAGGTGGTTGTCCACATACCGCTATCCGTGAGGATGCCAGTATGAACCTGGAAGCAGTAGAAGAAATGGTAACACGCATTCCGGATGTGGAAATCATCTTCATTGAAAGTGGTGGAGATAACCTGTCAGCTACTTTTAGTCCTGATCTGGCAGATGTGACCATTTTTGTGATCGATGTGGCAGAAGGTGATAAGATACCCCGCAAGGGAGGCCCCGGTATCACCCGTTCCGATCTGCTGGTGATCAACAAAATTGATCTGGCGCCTTATGTCAATGCAAGTCTTGAGGTAATGGAAAGAGATGCCCGGAAGATGCGGGATGAGCGGCCCTTTATTTTTACAAACCTGATGTCGCTACAGGGATTGGATCAGGTGATAGACTGGATTAAGAAATACGCGCTACTGGAAGCATAATGTATAGTGAGTTACAAATAAATACTGCCGTAAGGGATAGCAAAACTTATTTGCAACACTGCTATTTCACCCGCCCGTTCAAGGTGGCTGATATCAGTGGGCAGCATGCAGCAGATCTACATTTAACATTGATGAGTGCATCGCCCGGTATATTGGATGGTGATGAATATGATATGAAGGTGCATGTAGCGCCGGGTACCAGTTTACATTTGTACACCCAATCTTATCAGCGAATATTCCAGATGAAATCGGGTGCAAAGCAGGTGTTTTCGGTTCATGTAGGAGCAGGCAGTAGTTTTTATTACCTGCCGCATCCCAGTGTGCCACATGAAAATGCGGTGTTTACTGCTGTGAATAAAATCCGGTTAGAGAAGGATAGCCGGCTGTTGTGGGGAGAGATCATCACATGTGGGCGTAAGCTGAGTGGGGAGATCTTTCGCTGCCGGCATTTTCAGAGTACCACAGAAGTACGTTGTGAAGGAAAGCTTGTGTTTAAGGATGTGACTTTATTGGAACCGGCACAGATCCCGGCAGCAGAGATGGGGCAGTGGGAAGGATATACTCACCAGGCATCTTTGTATTGGCAGGATAGTACTGTCGATATGGTGGAAATGGCAGGAGAGATATATGACCTTTTGTCCGCCGAGGCAGGCATTCGGGGTGGTGTGTCCAGAACAGCTGCCGGCGCACTGTTAGTGCGGGTTTTAGGGCAGGGGGGCGAACAGCTCTACCTGCTATTTAAAAAGATAGCATTGCTGGCAGGTGCTGAAAGAAGACTTTAATATGATCATGGTATGAATATGGAGCTACAGTTGCTCATTACCACGGCATTGACAATCAGTACCCTGCACACGGTGACGGGACCGGATCATTATATTCCTTTCATAGCCCTGAGCAGGGTGAGGAACTGGTCAATAGGCAAAACGGTGGTATGGACGCTGCTTTGCGGCGTGGCGCATGTGGGTAGTTCTGTGTTGTTGGGATTGCTGGGAATCGCGTTGGGCTGGTCATTGTCAAAGATCAGTGGGTTGGAAAATCTGCGGGGAGGTATAGCCGGTTGGGCGCTACTCACCTTTGGATTGTTGTACACAATATGGGGATTGAAACGTGCCTGGCAAAACAGGGTGCACAAGCATTTTGATGTATACGACAACGGAGACATATATGTATATGAGCATAAACACGAGCAAATCGTGTATCCGCAAGAGCGGAGAAAGGTGACACCATGGATTATGCTTATTATCTTTGGTCTCGGTCCCTGTGAACCACTGATACCTTTATTGACATATCCTGCTGCGCAACATTCTACTTACGCCATGGTATTGCTCATCGTGGTATTTACGCTTTTTACATTACTGACCATGGTGGCGATGGTGCTGTTAGGCTATTATGGCTTTTCGCTGCTGACTACCAGTCGATTGGAGCGATATGTGCATGCATTGGGAGGGTTCACTATTTTTATTTGCGGGTTAGGTATGGTGTGGTTGGGTTGGTAACGAAAAGATTTACTGGTACATATCATCGAGGTAATTGAATGTTTTCCCGATGCGCATATCGAATATGTACGATTCCTAATTGATAATTCGTAATTTTACTTCATCTTTTGGCTTTTACACGATAATTTATGGCACAAAGCGTATTCGATTTTGGCATGATTGGTCTTGGCGTAATGGGAAGAAACCTGTTGCTCAACATGGCTGATCATGGCTTTTCCGTTATTGGTTTCGACAAGGATACAACCAAGACCGGAGCACTGGAATCGGCTGCTACAGCTGGCACTACCGTGAAGGGAGTGGCTGAACTGGCAACCATGGTACAATTGCTGGAGCGTCCGCGCAAACTGATGATGCTGGTTCCCGCTGGGAAACCGGTTGATGATGTGATCGAATCACTGATCCCGCTGTTAGAGCAGGGCGATGTAGTGATCGATGGCGGTAACTCTCATTATACTGATACCCTGCGCAGGGTGAAATATCTGCGTGAGAAGGGTATTCATTTTATGGGCATCGGCGTATCCGGTGGTGAAAAGGGAGCCCGCACGGGTCCCAGCATCATGCCGGGTGGCGACAAGGAAGCTTATGAAAAGGTAAGACCTATGCTGGAGGCAGTATCTGCCAAGGTAAATGGCACTCCTTGCGTAGCTTACCTGGGTAAGGAAGGTGCCGGCCATTATGTGAAAATGGTACATAATGGTATTGAATATTCCATCATGCAGCTGATCAGCGAAACTTATGCCTTGCTGAAGAAGGAAGGTCTGAGCAATGAACAGCTTCATGAAACATTCAAAAAATGGAATGAAGGCGATCTGCAATCATTCCTCATCGAAATCACTGCGGACATCTTCCTGCAAAAGGATGACAAGACCAGTGCACACCTTGTAGACGTGATCTCTGACAAAGCCGGTTCCAAAGGAACAGGTAAGTGGACTTCACAGGATGCGATGGAACTGCCGGTAGCCGTACCAGTGATTGATACAGCAGTAGCTATGCGTACCGTGTCTGGTTACAAAGACGAGCGCGTAGAAGCTGCTAAAATTTATAGCTCTTCCGAGTCAGCACCTGCGCTGAGCGTAGAGCAGATTCACGATGCACTGAGCTTTGGTATTCTCCTGAGCTATGCACAGGGTCTGGCTATGCTGACACAGGCTTCCAAAGAACTGGAAATGGAAATTCCATTGCCGGAAGTAGTGAAAGTATGGAGAGGAGGTTGTATTATCCGTTCTACCCTCCTGGAAGTATTTAACCGCGCATATGAGGCGAATCCGTCATTGCCTAACATCTTATTGAGTGAAGAGATTGCAGCTATCGTGAAGCAGGTAGTTGGTAACACCCGTGCAGTAGTAGCAAGTGCTGCACAGGCGGGAGTAGCAGCAGCAGGTATTATGTCTGCACTGTCTTACTTCGATGCATATCGTACAGAGCGCATGCCTACCAACCTGGTACAGGCACAGCGTGACTACTTTGGTGCACATACCTATCAGCGAATAGACCAACCCGGTACTTTCCATACCGTGTGGGGAGAATAAATAGATGCGGCCTGACGGAGATTGCGCACAACTGCGTCAGGCTGCACTGCTTAAAACAATAATTTTATGCAAAACCACAAACGCCCTGCGGCCTCCATCCTCTTTATTTTTGGAGGTAGCGGCGATCTGAATTACAGAAAACTTTCGCCGGCTTTATATAACCTTTTTCTGGACGATTATATGCCGGAAAAATTCGCCATCGCAGGTATCGGACGTAGCCAGTACACCAACGAAGATTATCGTACCCACCTCCTGGACGGGATCAACAAATTTTCCCGTCGTAAAGATGAGCAGAATGGTCACTGGGATGAGTTCTCAAAAAATGTAACCTACCTGCAGATGGATGCGGACAATCAAGCTGCTTACAGCAAGATCACCGACTATGTGAAGGAGAAGGAAACTGAATGGGGAGAGCATCCAAATGTGATCTTCTACCTGGCAGTAGCACCACAACTAGTGCCTTCAATCGCTCAGAAACTGGGTGCACTGAACCTCTGCACAGATAAGAACTGTACCCGTATCGTTATCGAAAAGCCATTTGGCCATGACCTGCAGAGTGCTCATGACCTGAATGCGCTGCTGGGCCGTCTGTTCTCTGAAGAGCAGATTTACCGTATCGACCACTACCTGGGTAAAGAAACCGTTCAGAACATCCTGGCACTGCGTTTTGCCAATGCCCTTTTCGAACCGGTTTGGAACCGTAACTATATCGATCATGTACAGATCACTGCTTCAGAAACAGTAGGTCTGGAAGATCGTGCACAATACTATGAAAAGTCAGGCGCCCTGCGTGATATGGTGCAGAACCACATCCTGCAGGTACTCTGTATGGTGGCTATGGAAGCACCGGTATCATTCGATGCGAATGAGGTGCGTAATAAAAAGGTTGACGTGCTGAATGCAATGCGTCCTTTTACCAAAGGTGAGGTGCATGAGAATGCAGTACGTGGCCAGTATTCCAATGGCTGGATCAAGGGGAAAGAAGTTCCTGGCTACCGTGATGAAAAAGGCGTAGCAAAGGAATCAGCTACGGAAACATATGCAGCTGTGAAGTTCCATATTGATAACTGGCGCTGGCAGGGCGTACCTTTCTATGTACGTACCGGTAAGCACCTGCATCAGAAAGCAACAAATATCACCCTGCAGTTCCGTCCGGCTCCTCACTTTGCATTCCCATCAGAATCTGCTGAGACCTGGAGACCTAACCGACTGACTATCAGTATTACACCTGAAATGGATATCCGTATCCGCTTCCAGGCTAAACGCCCGGGTCAGGCCATGACACTGGAACCAGTAGACATGGTATTCAACTTCGATCACCAGTACGGTGATGACCATGCTCCGGAAGCATACGAAACACTGCTGCTGGATGTGATGGAAGGAGATGCTACCCTGTTTATGCGTGCAGACCAGGTAGAAGCTGCCTGGAAACTGATCATGCCAATACTGGAAACATGGGAATCCCGCACACCGGTAGACTTCCCTAACTATGCGCCTGATTCATGGGGGCCGGAAGATGCTGATGCAATGATCGCCAGAGATGGACATGCGTGGATCAATCTGCCTAAATAATATTTGACATGGAATTACATATAGCCAAGAATACCCAGGAACTAAGCGAGAACCTGGCTGCATGGATCAGCAACTATATACAGGAAGTATTACAGGATCAGGACATTTTTACCTTTGTACTATCCGGTGGCAGTACGCCTAAGTCGCTGTACCACTTACTGGCTAAGGAGCCTTACAGCAAGATGATTCCATGGGAAAGAATTCATTTCTTCTGGGGAGATGAGAGAGCTGTGCCGTTTGAAGATGACCGTAACAATGCCCGCATGGCATTTGAAAGTCTGCTGGAAGTAGTGAATGTGCCTAAGGAAAATATTCATGTAATGCGCACCGACATCAAGCCGGAAGAATCAGCAGCAGCATATGAAGAAATTCTGCTGGAATATTTCAAGGATTCAGACACGACCTTCGATCTTGTACTGCTAGGTATGGGGGATGATGGACATACCCTGTCCCTCTTCCCGGGTTTACCAATCGTGAACGAGAAAAAGGCGTGGGTAAGCGCTTTCTGGCTCCAGGCACAGGATATGTACCGCATTACGCTGACAGCACCGGTGGTGAACCAGTCAGCATGCGTAGTATTTATGGCGACCGGCGGTGGTAAGGCCCTGACTTTGAAAAATGTGATTGAAGGTACTTTTGATGCAGAGAAATTCCCTTCTCAGTTAATCAGACCGCAGGATGGTGAGTTACATTGGTTTGTGGATGAGGCTGCGGCAAGTGCCCTGGAAATGTAAAATGAGCTCTTTTTTAAATAGAAAGCCGGTTGCGAAAGTGACCGGCTTTTTTTATTTTGTTGAGTATGAAACCATCACTTATTTACCTGTTTGCGTTATTGTTCGGCGCTTCCACCGTTATAGGACAAAAGAAATATACCGCCGACTGGGCTTCGCTGGAAACCCGTGGTATTCCGGCCTGGTTCAATCAGTCTAAATTCGGCATCTTCATACACTGGGGCGTATATGCAGTACCCTCTTATGCACCTGTAGGCCCGGGTGGTTACTCAGAATGGTACTGGTATCAGCTGGATGGCCGTACTGATGGTCCGCACGATGCCACCCGCGCATTCCACGATAAGAACTATGGCAAGGATGTACCATATCAGGATTTAGAAAAACAGTTTACTGCTGCATTGTTTAATCCTGATCAATGGGCGGATATCTTTCGTCGCTCAGGTGCAAAATACGTGGTGCTTACTTCCAAGCACCACGAAGGTTATGCGATGTGGGATAATAAACAGGCGAGTGAAAGCTACGGCCGTACATGGAATGCAAAAGATGGTACGCCAAAGAGAGATCTGCTGGGCGACCTTACGAATTCAGTGCGCAAGGCAGGTCTGAAAATGGGGTACTATTATTCCCTTTACGAATGGTTCAATCCAATCTGGAAAAAAGATAAACAACAATATATCAATCAGGTGATGATTCCCGAGTTCAAAGACCTGGTCACAAAGTATCAACCTTCTGTGATCTTCTCTGATGGCGAATGGGAACTGTCTGATACTGCATGGCACAGTACATCATTGCTGGCATGGTTGTTCAACGAATCGCCTGTGAAAGATGAAGTAGTGATTGATGATCGCTGGGGCAGTAATACACGTGGTAAACACAATGGTGCGACTTACCTTACATCTGAATATGGTAGTGGTATGCAACCGGGCGTGATATGGGAAGAAAATCAGGGCATTGGTCAGTCTTATGGTTATAACCGCATGGAGAATGTGGATGATTACAAGAAGAGTGCAGATCTCACATTGATGCTGGTAGATATCGTATCAAGAGGTGGTAACCTGCTGCTGGATATCGGACCCACTGCTGATGGCCGTATTCCGGTGATTATGCAGCAAAGATTGATTGATATTGGTGCGTGGCTGGATGTGAATGGAGAAGCGATTTTTGATACTAAAGCATGGAAAGAAACAAGACAGTGGAGTGAAGGAAAAATACCTGAGCTGAAGGAGTCAAATTTCATGTCGGATTATAGTATTTCAAACCTGATAAAACCGGCCAGGGATCGTGCGCATGTAGAGCTATTCTTTACACAGAAAGAGAACGTATTGTATACGATTGTACCGGGATATGTACCGCAGGTGAAGATCAAAGATTATATGCCGTCCAGGAAGGTGGGTGTGAGTATACTGGGATGTAAAAAGAAGATCAGTGGAAAGCAGGTAGGGAAGGACTTTGTAATTGATTTATCAGGATTAACACCTGGTGATTTACCGACACTGTTATTTACCATTCGCATAAAATAAAATAGACCAAAACGCTTCTGCTTTTGGCAGAAGCGTTTTGGTTTTGATAATTTACCAGTTATCGATACTTATTTTCTCTATCGTTTCAGCATTCAATAAAGCCCCTACTTCTGTACTTGGATAGATCTCTTCGAAGGTCTTTACCTGGTTCATAAACACCCTTCTTGAAAGGTGACTTCTGGTAATATGATGTGGTGTTTCCAATCCTGCTGCAGCAGCCAGTTCAATGGCACTTTCAATAGTATCCTGATGATAATTAGCTACTCTGTGCTTTTTATCATCAACAACCAGACCCGCCTGCAACCATTTATCCTGTGTCGCTACACCTGTAGGACAACGGTTTGTATTACAAATTAAGGCTTGTATACAACCTATTGCCATCATCATTGCTCTTGCACTGTTGCAGGCATCGGCACCCAATGCCAAAGCGCGGAGGATGTGGAAGCCAGTGAGGATCTTACCGGAGGCAATCACCTTTACTTTATGACGGATATTGTATCCTCTCAGTGTATCGTGTACAAATGCCAGTGCATCCATCAGTGGCATACCAACAGAGTTGCTGAACTCAGGAGGTGCCGCACCGGTACCGCCCTCACCACCATCAACAGTGATAAAGTCAGGATAGCAGCCAGTTTCCAGCATGGCTTTACAGATCGCATGGAATTCAGATTTCTGACCGATACACAGTTTGAAACCAACAGGTTTACCATTTGCCAGATTACGCATTTTGCTGATGAATTCCATCATCTGGCGGGGTGTATTGAAGGCCGTGTGGTAAGGAGGGGAGGCCACTGTGGTATGTGGTTTCACATGACGGATAGCGGCGATTTCAGGGGTGTTCTTTGACGCAGGCAGGATACCGCCGTGGCCTGGTTTGGCACCCTGAGATACCTTTAGTTCGATCATGCGGATTTGTGGCTTCGCACTATTCTGTGCAAATAGGTGTTCGTCGAAATGACCATTTTCATCACGGCAGCCGAAGTAACCGGTGCCTATTTGCCAGATGATATCGCCACCCTGGTTCAGGTGGTGCTCACTGATACCACCTTCGCCGGTGTTATGAGCAAAGTTGCCAATTTTGGCGCCGCCGTTCAACGCTTCGACCGCATTGGCACTCAGGGAACCATAGCTCATAGCAGACACGTTGAGGATGCTGGCAGAATAAGGCTGCCGGCATTCAGTACCACCGATCTGCACACGTGGATCCTTGTTCATAGTGTCGAAGGAACGGGGCTGGATGGAATGGGCCATCCATTCATACCCCTCAGCATATACGTTGAACTGGGTACCAAAGGGTTGTGAGTTCAGTTCACGTTTTGCACGCTGATAGATAGTGGAACGGTCTACCCTGTTGACAGGGCTACCGTCGATATCGCTTTCTACAAAGTACTGGTAGATTTTAGGACGTATATCTTCCATCAGATAACGCATTCTGCCTACAATGGGGTAATTGCGCATAATGGCGTGTTTTTTCTGGAAAATATCAACAAATCCGAGGATAATAAGTGGAACAATCAATATCAGTAACCACAGCACCCAGGGAAAGAAATAAACGCCACAAAATATAAGCGCGAGACTGCCTAGCGTAAAAGCAAAAAATCCTTTCATAAACGAGCTTCCTTTTTAATGAGTAGTTAAAGATAGGAGAAAATGGTAATTCGCCTTATATTAGGGCGATTAATATCAACTGAACATGCATATAAGGAGGTTTTTACTGGTATGCGGTCTCTTTACAGTAGCCGTCACCAAGAGTTGGGCGCAGGCGCCTTTTGACGCTTCGCAATTGAAAGTATCCTGGGAAGTAGGGGAAAATCACTATCAGGGGAAAGCACAGTTTATGTCTGTTTTCACCATTGTCAATACAGGTCATACCGCATTTCCTGCCCAGGGATGGCAGTTATATTTCAACTTTGTAAGATCGGTAAATGAAGGCCCTACCACCGGTGGTGTAAGTGCTGCGCATGTGAACGGAGATTTGTATAAACTAACGCCTACTGCGGACAGTAAAGGGATTGCAGCTGGCGATTCTATTCGTATTGCACTGGTAGCTGATGCATGGGCGGTGAACTATACAGATGCACCAGATGGTTTATACTTCGTATGGGATAAAGAACCAGGCAAAGGATACAGTGTACCAGCATTGAATGTCCGCCCTTCTACACAACCTAAGCAATACCTGCGTTTTCCGGGTGATAAGATTGGTCTGATCACACCACAGGATATCTATGAGCAGAATAAAAATACAGCGGATGTACCCCTTGCTGAATTACCAAAGGTATTTCCTACACCAATTGAAATCACGAATGGTACAGGAGAACAGGTACTGACACCGGCCATGACCATCAGCGCAGATCCTGCATTTGCAAAGGAATCTGCCTATCTCGCAGCTGAACTGAAAACCGTATTTGGTAAGGAACCAGCTGTAACAAACGGCGGCAAAGCAACCATTACTTTATCTTCAGATGCCAGCCTGGCACCTGAAGATTATACACTGACTGTGACCAGCAATGGTGTACAGATTAAAGCGGGTGAAGGTGCCGGTATTTTCTATGGTATTCAATCCCTGAAATCGCTGTTCCCTGCGAATGCTTGGGCCGGTGCACAAAAGAAAATAACCCTCCCTGCAGTGAATGTAAAAGACGGTCCCCGCTTTGGCTACCGTGCATTTATGATCGATGTGTCCCGCAATTTTCATAGCAAAAATGACATCTATCGTCTGCTGGATCTGATGGCAATGTACAAACTGAACGTACTGCATTTTCACCTGACGGACGATGAAGGCTGGAGACTGGAAATCCCTTCCCTGCCTGAGTTGACGACAGTGGGTGCACACCGTGGTCATACACCCGATGAAAAGGATCATTTACAACCTGCATATGGTTCCGGTCCTGATGTGAGCAACGAAGCAGGCAGTGGTTTTTATACCAAACAGGATTTCATCGACATCCTTCATTTTGCCGCTGAGCGTCATATCCGTGTGATTCCTGAAATTGAAACACCGGGGCATGCGCGTGCAGCAATCGTATCAATGAAAGCCCGCTACGAAAAGTTATCAAAAGCTGGTCAACAGGCTGCTGCTGAAGAATATTTATTATCAGATCCGAAAGATGCATCTGTATATCGCTCTGTACAGAACTGGAATGACAATGTGATCAACGTAGCATTGCCGGCAGTATATCACTTCCTGGATAAGGTAGTGGAAGAAGTACAGGGAATGTATAAAGAAGCGGGCGTACCGCTGGAATATGTACACATGGGTGGTGATGAGGTACCAGCTGGGGTATGGGCGGGTTCTCCTGCTGTAAAGGCGCTAATGGAAAAAGATAAGCGTATTCGCGATGTGAATGATCTTTGGTATTACTATTATGGAAAAGTGAATGATCTGTTGAAGAAAAGAGGATTGAAACTGTATGGCTGGGAAGAGATGGGGATGCGTAAAACAACCCTGGATGGTAAGCCTTTCAGCATGCCAAACCCTGGATTTGGGGCTGAAAATCTGATGGTAGATGTATGGAACAATATCATGGGTGGGGGTGCAGAAGATCTGCCTTACCGGTTGGCCAATGCGAATTACAAAGTAGTGCTTTCAGGAGTGAGCAATATGTACTTCGATATGGCTTACATGAAGTCATTTGATGAACCGGGTTTCTACTGGGGTGGTTTTGTAGATGTGGATAAACCCTTCTATTTCATCCCGCTGGATTATTACAAGAACTCTAAAGTAGATGCACTGGGAAATCCGTTGGATCCGGCTATTTTCAAAGACAAACAACGACTGACTGGTTATGGTGCTGATAACATTGCAGGTGTGCAGGGATTGCTGTGGAGTGAGACAGTGAAGAATGTAGCCAGGATGGAGTATATGATCTTGCCTAAGTTGCTGGGATTGGCTGAGAGAGCATGGGCGAAAGATCCGGAATGGGCGCAGGTAAAAGATAGTGCACTAAGTGCAGATCTGTATGCAAAAGCGTGGAGTTCATTTGCAAATACACTGGGTAAGAAAGAGTTGGTGAGATTGAGTTATTATAATGGCGGGTATAATTACCGTATACCTACAGCGGGTGCGCGTGTAGTAGATGGGGTGGTGGTTGCGAATCTGCAATTACCAGGGTTTACGATCAGATATACAACAAATGGCAAGGAGCCGGATGCAAAGAGCAAAGTGTATGCAGGAACCATTAAAGAGAAAGGAACGATCAAATTAAAGGTATTTGATGCCAAAGGTAGGGCCAGCAGATCGGTATCTATTGAAAATAAATAGGCTGGTTGCAGGCCATCGCCGCCAAAAAACGCTTCTGTCACAGGCAGAAGCGTTTTTTGTTTTATCCCCATACTTATAGTAAATTTGTACCATAATACACCCTTACCTAAGCCTACCACAACAAACATCTGCATTTAAAAAAAACCGACTGTCTATGTCAAAAATCATGATAGCTGTAGATCTTAGCAGCTATTCTGCCAGCGTTATTGCTGCTGGTATGGAACTCGCGCGGAGCACCAAGTCTCCTGTAACCATCACTTCTATCCTGGACAAGAACGCAGAAGTAATACCTGTGATCGAAACAGTAAGCCCATCTGCCGATGAGCTGAATGGTCGTCTGCAGGACATTATCGCACATCTTGAAACTTACCGGGAAGCTTACTCTGATGTAACTGTATCCGTTACCGCTACTTTAGGCAATCCAAAAGAAGACATTCTGGAGCAGGCAGCTGAAGAAGGTGCAACTACCCTCGTAATTGGTACACACGGCCGCACCGGTCTGGACCATTTACTGATTGGCAGCACGGCTGAATTTGTCATCCGTCATGCTTCTATTCCTGTATTGGTAGTGCCTTACAGGAAAGAAAAGCATTAAAATTTAATTAAACTGTTCACCATATCCTTATTGCCTTTCAACTTACACGTAGTTTTGTGTGTTAAGTAAGGATCATGCTATACTCAAAATTATACCTGTAATGCCCTTGAAAGACAAGATCAAAATTGGGCCGTTGTTGCGTAAACTGCATTGGAAAGAAATGCTGGCTGTACTTTTTATTTTACTGGCCATCTATTTCTTCAGGCAACAGCGCCATGAATTATATTCTCTGATGCCTGCCATAGAGCGGGCTGACCGCTTCTGGGTGATCGTCGGCATCGTACTCTCTGTGGTATACATTTTACTGCAGGCATGGATGTATCTCTATAGTTTCCGTTCTGTAGGTAGTAAGCTGGACATCGGCAGAGGAATTGAATTGTTTCTGAAGCGTAACCTGCTAAGTATCTTTTTGCCTGCAGGCGGCGTGAGCTCACTGGCTTACCTGCCACAGAGCCTCAGACGCAGCCAGATTAATAAGCAACAGATCCATCAGGCCTCCGGCATCTATGGATTTGTAGGTATTTTCTCCGTTTTCCTTGTGGGAATACCTGTGGTGGGCTATGCAGTACTGCACGATGAATCGATGCTGGAAGCAGTAGGGGGACTGGTGACCATTTGTGCGGTGCTGGCAGGCACTGTCTGGTTAGTGCGTTCTATCCAGACGAGGGGAGCCGCTTACAACCTGCTGGCAAAATATCTGCCTGGTGTGATGCAGCATGTAGACGAGATCTTCGCCTTTGACCTGAACCGCCCCGCATTTATAAAAACAATACTGGTGTCTGCCGGCATAGAGTTGGCAGGCATCGCTCATTTATACCTGAGCATGTTGGCTACAGGGGCGCATCCATCGCTGGAAGCCGCTTGTGTAGGGTACATCGTAGCTACGATCTTCCTGATTGTATCGCCTTTTTTGAGGGGATTGGGCGCCATTGAGCTTTCATTGGCTTACCTGCTCACCAATTATGGATTTACCTCCCTGCAGGCATTGGAAATCACATTATTATACCGCCTTTTCGAGTTCTGGCTGCCTTTGCTGGCAGGGGTGTTTGCTTTTATCCTGAAGGGGCGTCACCTGGTGCTGCGCTTAGTGCCGCCGGTGTTGATCTTTCTGCTGGGGATGGTGAACATTTTTTCGGTATTGACGCCTCCCCTCGCAAATCGTTTGCGGGTGCTGAGAGGCTATATTCCAACAGAGAGTATTCATGCTTCCAACTTATTGGTGGTGTTCCTGGGATTGGTACTGCTGGTCACCGCCACTTTTCTGTTCAGGGGATTGCGTAGTGCCTGGATTGTTGCACTGACGGTATCGGTGTTATCAGCCTTTGGCCATATCAGTAAGGCATTGGACTATGAAGAGGCTTCGCTGGCATTGTTAACGGCGCTTATTTTGCTTATTACTGCCAGGCAATATAGGATCAAGAGCAATCGTCAACTGGTGAATATCGGGGTCGTGACGGCAGTCGCAACGCTACTGGTAGTATTGATCTTTGGCACGATCGGTTTCTATTTCCTGAATGTAAAGCATTTCGGAATTGACTTTACCCTGTTGCATTCATTGCGTGCATCTTTTCATGGCTTCCTGTTACTTGAAGACGATGGGTTAAAACCGGTGACGCGTTTTGGCCGGGAGTTTTTAAGTGCCATCCGGGTATTGGGGGTAGGAGCCTGGGCGTTCCTGTTCTATACCATTATTCGTCCTTATCTGCATAAAGGCAAGCATACGAATGCGGCGATGGAAAAGGCGCAGTATTACCTGAGTCAATATGGTAGTTCCGCGATGGACTACTTTAAAGTGGGGGATGACAAGTTGCTCTTTATATCAGAGAAACACGAGGGTTTTATTGCCTACAGAGTAGCCAGTAGTTTTGCAATCGTACTGGAGGAGCCGGTATGTGCAGAAGATGCAAAATTGCCTTTGCTGCAGGAGTTTGAAGAGCAGTGTAAGAAGATGGGATTGAAGCCTGCATTCTACAGAGTGGATGAACAAAGTATGTATTATTTTGAACACCTGCGGAAAAAGAAGATCCTGATAGGGCAGGAGGGTATTGTGGATGTGACCGCGTTTACATTGAGTGGAAAGGATAAAAAATCCTTGCGTAACGGGTTGAATAGCCTGGCAGCGAAAGGGTATGTAACGGCAATAAAACGTGCGCCATTGAGCCCTGAGTTGGTAAAGGAACTGAAAGAAGTGTCTGACGAGTGGCTGGTGGATTATGATGTAAAAGAGATGACCTTCTCCCAGGGCTTGTTCGATATAGATGCCATCAGGGACCAGGATGTGATCACGGTAACGGATGCGCAGGGACAGGTGGCAGCATTTTTGAATATTATTCCGGACTATGCACCGGGGGAATGTACATATGATCTGATCCGCAAGCGTACGGCTACACCTGGTGGGTGCATGGATGCGTTGATCATCACATTGATACAGGATGCAAAAGATCAGGGTTTACAATACCTGAATCTGGGCCTGGTACCGATGTCTGGAATACAGCAACCGCAGAATACAGCCGAGCAGGTAGTAAAATTTGCGTACGAAAAGATCAAGGCGTTCCGTCATTATCATGGCTTGAGAGAATTCAAGGAAAAGTATGCCACGGACTGGACGAACAAGTACCTGGTATATGAGCATGATTTTGACCTGATACAACTCCCGGCTGCATTGAGCAAAGTAATGAAGGCTTGATTATAAAAACGCTTACAATGGTAAAAGGATTATGGCTGATGGGGGTACTGGGCCTTTTGATGGCTACAGCCCATGCGCAAACGGATATCAGCAAACTGCCTGTAACAGTGAAGGCACCTACAGCTGGCAACCAGCATCCGATAGTATTGTTTTTGTCAGGAGACGGAGGGATGAAGAAGTTTGCCGTGGATATGGTGAATACGCTGAATGCAAGGGGTTTTCCTGTTATTGGGTTGAACTCCCTGAAATACTTTTGGAGTAAGAAGACCCCACAGCAGGCAGGGGCAGATGTGGCAGCCTTATTACAATATTATAGTAAGGAGTGGAACAATCATTCATTTTTGCTGGTAGGTTACTCAATGGGAGCGGATGTATTGCCTTTCATATATCAGCATTTGCCGGGGGCGTTGCAGAACGGGACGTTATCGCTGGTGTTTATGTCACCATCCGCAAGTACGGATATGGTGGTACATATTTCAGATATGCTGGGCAAGAGTTCTACGCCTGGGGCGCTGAATGTACCGGCGGCGATGAATACGATCGTGAATAAGCCGTTATTATTGATTTTCGGGAAAGATGAAAACGACTTTGATCTGCATGCATTGACGATTACAAATTATAAATCCCTTGTATTGCCTGGAGGGCATCATTACAATGATGATGCGACTGGGGTAGTGACGCAGATGGTGTCGCACTGGGGGCCTAAATAAATAGTAACGCTCTTCCTCTCCGGAAGGGCGTTTTTTTTATCTCTAAAACTTTGGCGATCGCCTGTTTTTTAATTAACAACTGGTTAACTGTCCTAATATTTGTTGCTAAAACGTTATACCATTCTATGTATGTAAGCTATTGCAGATCATGCAATTAGTGAGGTTTTTTGCAGCTATTTTTATTCGTTAACATCTTATTAACCAAATTCTCAGTCCGGTAATGTATCATTACAACGTAGTAATGTAATGTAGAAAAAAAGGATTTGTACCACATTTGTCAGCCATGGAAACCTCTTTCGGGTATCTACCCGTGAGAATTTTATCTTAAAGCGTATACACGAACAGCTATAATGGATAAAAACTTACTTCAGGATATTGCAACGGGTTGGTGCATTAAGATGCTGAAACCCTTTGCTGACGAGCCTTTTAATGGTTGGTTTTTGATGAAAACTCCCCAGGTTTCAACCGGGGGAGTTTACTTTTCAAGTAATGAAAGTGATTGGAAAATAAGGCGCAGCTGCAACAAAATAGCAGTAGGATTTTTTAGCTTGCATGCAGGCTATCCTGTATTAAAAATTGATCTTGCACCCTCAAAATATAAGTTTATGAAAAACACGTACTATACTGCCTGCAGGGGCAGGTCCTATATTCCTGTTAACTATGGGGATGAAGCTAAACAAAGTTTTGTAACTGTTAAAACAGCATTAGCCAATTAAGGGATCGATACAAGAGACACAACATTAAAAAGGCTATCCGATAAATCAGCAAGGAAGAATCCATTGCAGACCTGGAACGAGTGACTTTAAAAATTTCTTATTATTCAAGTACATTGTAAACCCCACTATGCCAGCATGCCTAAACGTTATTTTGAAAGACTGCAAACCATTGATTACCTGATAAGGATCAAAGGCACAGGAAAACCCGCTCACCTTGCAAAAAGGTTAAGGATTTCCGAGAGAACTTTATTTGAATTTTTAAAAATGATGAAAGAACTGGGAGCTCCTATAGCATATGACCGCTATAAGGAAAGCTATTATTACTCGGAAAAAGGAGGCTTCAATATTAAATTTGTGAAGAATCTAACTTTAGCACTTGTGACGAACCTTCTCTTTTTTCTGATGTAATCCATTACTACTGTGTAACCCAATTCACACAGCTTATTCAATCTTTTTTTTCTGCTCAATCCTTCGGGATAGGGTCAGGACTTGTTTCCCCATGAATGCGCGTTACTGCGGAGTATGTTATTCCGCAGTTAACGGCGTATTAACTATGTCATTAACTGCACATTAACCTATTTTGGAGAAACTCTTCCTACCTTCCGTGCCTGTTACACAAAAACTATATGGGGTTTGTCTTGCCATTTATCCCGCATAGGCAATTCTATATATGTAGCACCTAAATTTCGCAATTACCTTTTTCTCATAAGACGGTTTAGATTTCATAAGCTTCTGTACGCAGGTTTCTGTTAAGTTACCTGCCAGTTTTTTCCCATCTTAGCTATTATAAAAAAATCGGCCCTCACCAAGGGGTAAGGGCCAGAACATTCACATGTCAACCCGTTACAGCTGTGTCAATGAGTATGATACTGTAACGTTTTAATTTTTTAGTCAGTCATTAATGTTTGAACGATATATCAAATTTAGAGATAATGTTTTGATCTGGTGGTTAACCGATTGTTAAGGCACCCTCATTTTTATAATCCATAATTTTTTTACACTTAATATTGTGATACAGAACAGAGAACAAGCTCTTTTCTTTTCCTTTCATATTGTTTTACTATTTGGGAGCCTGCGGTTTTATGAGTAAATTGGTACGATTCCACGACTCCCTGACTATGTCCCTAATCAATGCAGGCTTACGTTTGAATAATTTTTTCTTTTTAGGTATTCTATAATATACAAACAATTGTTTATTAGTATTTATTGAAAAATCATATACTTATCGGATTGACTACTGTGGGTATTTGTTTCAAATTTGTTTCGGTATGGGAAACCGTGTATATATTCCATTACAGCCATACTAGTATACCAATTTATCAACACTTGCAGTACCGGAATTAAAGGTTTCGCAACATATACAAACCCAAAAAAAACAATATGAAAAATGTGCGGCGCAACAGCACTGGGAAGGCCAGTGGGGAGGATGCTTTAGGGGCGGAAGGCGGAGAACATGGGGATTCAAAACACCTGGTACAGCAACTGGCAAAAGATATCAGTAATGTCGTATTCATGGATAGTGACATTCCCGGACTAACTGCTATCGAAGCCGCCAATATTCTGAAAGCAGCTTATCCCGACATCAACGTACTATTATTTTCTGTGCGAAATAAGGAAACAGCTATTACCACCATTACCAGCAAGTATGATCCTGTACCACCACCAGCTTCTCTGAGTGCTACGTTTGCGCAACTTTACGAAGCGGCCATCCATAGTAATACGGCAACTATTCAGAAAGTACTTACTTTCTTCAACCGTAAACCGGAAGAAGAACCCATGCAGTATGGCCTTTCTCATCGTGAATTGCAGGTACTTGATTGTCTGGTAAGTGGAGATACCTACAAAAAAATAGCCGAGCACTGTCATATTAGTGTCGGCACTGTACGCTCACATATTATGAACATCTATCGCAAACTGGATGTAAATTCCCGTTCGTCTGCTATTGTCAAAGCTATGCAGGAAAGACTGGTAGGCTAGCTTACGCTTGTCCCACTATTCCCAGAACCCCGCCGCTTTTACCTGTTTCCAACCCAATTGTTTGAGCAATTTTCTTGTTTGAACCACCATCGGAATATAGCCAGCTACATAAAATGTAGTATCATTTGAAGGCAGTTGCAGTTGGTCCAGCCAATTGATAATATCCTTTTCCTGTCCGTCAGAGAACCGTACCGGCATGCCCATTATTGCTGCGGGTAGGGGATCTTCGTCTATTGCCACTGTATGGAAGCCCTGCTCCGGGTTCCGGTGGTGATACAGAGACAGGATATGGCCCATGGCGCTGGCATCGCCTATACATACCAGCTTAGAAGCTGCTGTAGGTTGGTGGAATCCGCCTCCGGGGCCTACGTACATGACAGGATCACCAGGAGCCAGCATTCGAAGCCACTCACTGCCCTGGCCTACGTGGCCCGCATCTATGATCAGGGTAGCTATCCGGGTATTTTCGTCGTAGTGTGCTACGGTGTAATCCCTGAACGCAGTACTGCTTACCTGGCACTTCAGGTGCTGACAGCTACGCCAGGCGAGGGGGGCGGGGAGCTGCAATTCCAATTTAAGTAAGCGGTGATCAAGAGCTGTTACCTGGCGCACATGCGCAGTCTTCCCCACCTTTCCCATCAGGAAGGCGGTTGCTTTTTCCTTTAACGACATATATTTTTGTGTTTAGTCTACTATCCCTGTTAGTTCCGGGAAGAGGTCAGTGATCAATGAGATGGCTTTGGGTGAGCGCAGTCGGAGGTGTGTAAAGATTCCGTTCAATTGTAGTACGGGTATCAGATCGATGATTTCCTGTACGGCTGATTCATAGGATGGATAATCAACTGGATTTTCAATTACAGCCAGACTGGCAAGGAAGTCGGAAACAGCCCCACGCTGTAACCGCACATTATTTTCTGTGCTGATAGCATGCATATCATTGTGTATTATATTGCTTGGCTGCATAAAGAGATCATTAATTCGGTACAAAATTATTGATGCTTCACACCTTACCTGTTATACTATTCCGGGTCAGATAGGGATTTATCCCGTACACTTTCCCTGAAGGCGGCAGGTGTATAGCCTGTATGTTGCTTAAAAAAGCGGTTGAAATAAGAGACTTCGTTGAATTGTAAATGCCAGGCTATTTCCTTCACACTTTCTTCTGCATGCAGTAGTAAGCGTTTGGCTTCCAGTATTCTACGTTCTGTAATGAGGGACGATGCGGTCTGTCCCGAGTATTGTCGCACCACTTCATTCAGGTAGTCCACCGAAATGTGGAGCGCCTCGGCATATTGTGCGGGTTTGGTCCATTCCAGGTAATGAGCGGCTACCAGTTCCCGGTAGCGGGTAAGGAGCGATTTATTGGCAGATGGTGCATCGGCAGTATGACGCTGTACCATGAGCAGGAGAATGGAGAGGTAATGCTGCAACAGGGGAATGGCCTGTGCCTTTTTTTCATTGTATTCTCTGTACATCAGGCAGATGATCTGGTTCACTGCTTCCAGCTCATCGGTTGGCAGTGTCACAGGTCCCTGCAGAGTGACCGGGAGTGATAACAGAGGAAGAAAGTCCGCAGTGAATGCAATGCCCCATCCTGTTCCTGTTTGCTCCGGTTGGGCCAGATGTACCTGACCGGGAACGATGAGTCCTATTTGCCCTGCATTCAACGTAACCAGCTCCATATCGATCATATGTGCACTGATACCTTCCATCAATACAAACAGCATGTAGTAATTGTGCCGGTGCACATCTGCCAGGCTGGCCATTTCCCTATTGGTAGTGGTGGACATGATTTTGATGGCAAAAGAAGGCAGATCCGGGAACAATCCATCCAGACTTTGCGACGCTATAAATTGCTTTTTCCGAGGCATATCATAAAGGTAGACGAACGGGGTGGGAGAAAATTGTAGAATTAACAAAAAAGTTATTTAGCCCTATTGTTTATTAATTATATATTGAATAAATTTATATACCCTATGACTTCCAAACTATTATTAAAAAACCTATGACCATGAATTGGATTGAAGAGTTAAATGTGATCTACCAAAAGCTAGGCGCTGTTGGTTTTGAAGAAGTAAAAAAAGAGATCTTAAAAGCCCAGATGAGCGGGCATAACGGAGAAACCTACTACCTTGTTCTCCAGCAGTTAATCATGATTAAGAAGGATAGAGTACAGATCTACGAACTGATCAAAGGTGAAGTAGAGAATATTATCCACTTCAGCAAGCACATGATTCACCTGAATTAATTTCTGTCAGCCAGTTCCTCTTTTAAGCTTTGCGCTTTGAAATAAATGGGTGCACTATCCGGTATTTTCAGCAACCATTCAAGGCAAAGTTGTTTATTGCCCTCTTTCAGATAGCTCAGGGCTATATAGAATGCGGCGTTATACTGGTAGGGTGAAGTCCCCGCAAATACGATCCCCAGATCCTTCCGGGCCCTGTTCAGTTCTCCCAGTTCAAGCAGGCTGACTCCTTTGTAATAGCGCGCCGGGGCGTGCGAGGAATCCTTTGCCAATAGCTGATCCAATAGCTGGATGGTATGGGTGAAATGACCGTGGTTAAAACTCATGGCTGCTTCGTGCAGAAGGAGGGCGGTATCGGCTTCCTGGCCTTCCCTGTGTATATGCTCCATCTCTGTACCGGAAAACTGTCTGTATACATCCTTGTGCCAGGGGCTCAGGAACAGCAGACCGGCCAGACCGGCGGCTATAATAGCGGTGACGATGACGTAGATACTGATCTTTGTATTTGGGTTGCCTTTGGTATGAAACCAGCGTTCCCGCTGATCAGCGAGCATCTCTTCCAGTTCTTCGCGTGTATTGTCATTGTCCTGGATGTTTCCCGACCAGGCCAGTGCTTCCTCCACGTATTTCATATGCACAGCATCCAACCCTGGGGAAGGCGCTACCGGATGGAAAGAAGACCCCTTGTTGGGCGTTTTTTCCATCAGTTCCTGTTTCCACTTTAGCTGGCAGGCATATAAAAAGAATGGCTCGAAATGATTAGTGAGCAAAAGTTTGTGATGACGGGCGTAGTTGTATATGGCCAGTAACACCTCTTCAAATACGTTGGCTGCTTCCTTTATATTACCTCCCCAACCAATTACCATGTGCTTTACCTTTCGGGAATAGCGCTTGTAAATGGCATCTACAATAGCAGGGGAGCTGTCCAGCAAACCATCTATATATTCGTCGTCATTATTTATAATCCGGCTGGATACCATAAAATCTTTCCTATGGGATAAAATTAAAAGTAATCAAGGTCAATAGACAAAAATATCTATTACAATGGTTATGCCGGATTTAAAAAATGTTGAATATAAAGGATGAGCGGTTTATTATGCTGTGTCTTATTAATGCATATCGTGTTATTTGTGTATCTTTTATAGAGAACTGAGCATTTGGGTGCCATTTCTCTGCATTGTTGCGTCTGGTCATCAAAAATTCCCGTATCTGGAAAAAATTCCATCAGGCAAGTTCAGGATGAAGTGAAAAGAGGAGTTTACCGAGGACCTGCCTGAGGGCAGCCGCATCTGAGTCTCCGATGATGGCTGTATATTCAGCCTGTATTTCTTCGAAGGTTTCAAATGCGGCTATCAGCAGTTTCTTGCCATTATCAGTTAGTGATATGAGAATGGCCCTGTTGTCGACGGCATGTTTCGTAGTAGAAATATATCCTTCTGATTCCAGGTACTTGACCACTTTGCTCATCGCCTGTTTGGTGATTCTTGCTTTCTTGGCCAGTTCATTGT
This sequence comes from [Flexibacter] sp. ATCC 35208, assembly GCF_001975825.1. GTDB lineage: Bacteria > Bacteroidota > Bacteroidia > Chitinophagales > Chitinophagaceae > Chitinophaga. The sequence goes on along the minus strand of NZ_MTKN01000003.1, from coordinate 217,749 downwards.
TTATAATACCTTCTGGTTGAATATTGATAAATACTACCAGATCTCCCAGCTTAAAATTGTTATATCCTTTCTGTTGTAACTTTTCTACTATTCTACAGTCCATGTCCTTTTTCAACAATCCCAATAGTCTGGTCAGACTTCGTTTCCGTTGTGCCAGATGCAGCGCTACCTGCTCATCCAGTGAACTGTTCATTAGCTGTTTGTTTTCAGGGGTGTTACTTATTGGTTCAGCCGGTTACTATCCAGCTGCGTATGCGTTCGTTTCTAATCCCAACCTTATATAATTGCCAGCGTACGGCAGAAGGTGTTTGCTTTCATTTATTGAAGACTGAACGTGCAATACCCATTTCCAATCCCCGTAGTTCGGCAAGGCCCCGCAGTCGCCCAATCGCACTATAACCCGGATTGGTGTGTTTCTGCAGGTCATCCAGCATCTGGTGACCATGATCCGGTCGCATTGGGATGCTCACATTGCGCTTATGCATTACGGCGAGGATATTCCTGACCACTGCATACATATCCACATCGCCTTCGAGGTGATTGGCTTCATGGAAGTTGCCAATGCTGTCACGCTGTGTGCTGCGGAGGTGAATGAAATGAATATGTTCTCCCAGTCTTTCCACCATGCCTGGCAGGTCATTGTCTGCACGTACACCGTAAGAACCGGTGCAGAAACAGAGACCATTCGCCGCGTAAGGGGCTGCCTGCAGCAGTTCGCGTGCATCCTGTTCGGTGCTCACTATACGGGGCAGACCTAAAATAGGGAAGGGAGGATCGTCCGGATGGATGGCCAGTTTGATTCCTACTTCTTCTGCAACTGGTGCTATCTGTTGTAAGAAATAGAACAGGTGCAGCTTCAGCTGAGTAGCATCGATGCCTTTATATTTATCCAGGGCTTCCTGGAATTGCTGTAAAGAAAAACTTTCTTCAGAACCAGGTAAACCGGCTATGATGTTGCGTTGCAGCAGGGTCTTTTCTGCATCGGTCATACTATCAAAGCGCTCCTTAGCCATCGAGATGTCAGCAGGATCGTAATCATTCTCAGCTCCGGGACGTTGCAGCATGAATAGATCGAAGGCCATGAAGGCTGCTTTTTCAAACCTTAATGCTTTAGAACCATCTTCCACGGTATAAGCAAGGTCAGTACGTGTCCAGTCCAGCACTGGCATAAAATTGTAGGTAACTACATAAATGCCACATTCTGCCAGATTACGCAACGACTGTTGGTAATGCTGGATGTATGTTTTGAAATCGCCACTTTGTGTTTTTATATCTTCATGTACAGGCACACTTTCTACTACGGACCAGGTCAGACCTGCCGCTTCGATGAGCGCTTTCCTTTCCAGGATCTCTTCTTTAGCCCATACTTCGCCATTTGGAACGTGGTGCAATGCCGTTACTATTCCGGTGGCCCCGGCTTGTTTGATATCAGCCAGGCTCACCGGGTCTTTCGGCCCGAACCAACGCCATGTCTGTTCCATTCTTAACATACGCATATACAGGTTTAAATGTCAAAAATAGGACTTCCAGCCATAATTAATAAAGAAGTAATGATGTTTTTATACACTATACAAGAAGAATGATTATAATATCCATCACATTCGTCTGTGTAGGCCCGGTAATCAGCAGTCCGCCGGCCTTTTGAAAAAAAGGATACGCATCCTGTTTATCCAGATGTTCCTGAGCATTCTTACCGATTTGCATAATCGCAGCATCGACAATGGCGCCCGCAGCATCTGTAGGACCATCAGTACCGTCGGTGCCTGCACTTAATAAAGTAATGCCTTCGGCTTCTCCCAGCGCAATGCCTGCCGCCAGCGCGAGTTGCTGGTTGCGTCCACCCAGGCCGTTACCAGTTACGGTGACAGTGCTTTCACCACCAGCCAGCAGACAGGTGGGCCTCTTACCCTTCCATTCTTTTGCCTGGGCAACCAGCGATTGTGCAATGGTGATTGCATCACCTGTCAATGTCGATGTGAGAATGTGTGTATCATATCCCAGTTGTGTGGCTGTGTGGACCGCAGCTTCCAGGGCTATACGGTTCGTGCCTGCGAGGAAAGTATAAGTGTGTGCAAAATGTGGATGCCCGGGTTTGGGCGTATCTGCTATTATTCCTGTGCAGCCTCTTTCCAGGTGTAAATAGATAGAAAGGGGCAGCAGCTCGGTGAGCTTGTATTTTTCCACCACCGCCATAGCATCTGCAAATGTGGAAGGATCAGGTACGGTAGGTCCCGAACCGATTACATGGAGATCATCGCCCACTACATCACTGAGAACAATGGTGCAGAGTGCGGGTGTATTTGTGAGGAGTGCGAGTTGTCCGCCTTTTACACCGGAGAGGTGTTTGCGTATGGTATTCATTTCGTGAATATCTGCGCCGCTTTTTAGCAAAAGATCAAATACGGATTGGACTTCCTGTAGCGTAACTCCGGGCGGATGATCTGCGAGTAGTGCAGATGCGCCACCGGATAACAGGAATAACACGATATCATCTGCCTGTACACCGGTGATCATTTCTGTCATTTGCAGTGTAGCAGCTACGCCATTTTCATCTGGAATAGGATGACCGGCTGTAGCAAGGGTGATATGTTGTAATGGTAATTCATGTCCGTATTTGGTGATCACCATGCCCTGTAACTGACAGTCAGAGAGTGCTGTTTCTACAGCATGTGCCATGGCAGCAGCTGCTTTCCCTGCACCAAATATCCATACAGGCCTGCCTGCGGTACGTGGAAATGATTTGCCGCAAATGGTGATTGTATCCGCATTATGTTGTATACATTGTTGTATTAACGTTGCCGGTTGTACGGCATTGATCGCGGAATTAAAAATGGAAATTGCATCAGTATTCATATTGAAAAAAAATAAGGATGCTTCTGAGCATCCTTATCCATTTTTATTTTGTTGGGTATTGTAAGTAACTAGTTGTTGTGCTTCTGTTGTTTCTTATCCATACGTGCTTCCATCTGTTCTTTCTTCTTCATTTCCCAGTCGTTCCATTTCTTGTATTGCTCTGGTGTAAGTACTGATTTGAAGCGTTGGCTACGTTCTTCATTGAGTGCTTTCACCTGTTGCATTTTATCTTTCTTTGCAAGAGATGTATTATTTTTGAGCGCATCCAGGCGACGGCTAATGTCAGTGTTGATAGCATGAATATCTGCATCCTGCTTGTGCGTAAGATTCAAACGGCGATCGAGCTTAACACTCATTTTGTCTGCTTTTTCGTCAGCACTCCAGCGAACACGTTTACCTGTGCTGTCAACAGCATTTGTACGTTTATTCTGCGCCATACTATTTGCATGAACGCTTAAGAACAGGCACATCAGCAAACTACTTATGCAGATCATGTATCTTTTCATAAAAAGGAGATTGATTCGTCTTGTTAAATATAGTCATTTACCGCAATATTAATACCAATCATATAAAATATAGTGGGGACCAAAATTCATTTATTTATTTTAACAAATGAACAACATTATACACCGTCTATAGTAAGTGCCGATAATAATCCGATACCAAATCTAAACCGCTAAAAACCAATAGAAAAAGATGATTAAAACCCGTATCTACCTTCCCTTAAAAAGGGAGGCCCGTACGATGACCGGGAAAAGGCTGGCTGGCTTATGCCTGTTATTAGGCAGCCTGTTTGCCACTGGTCAGCTCAGGGCGCAACAGACGTTTCCTGTGAATGGTGTGGCTGATCCGAGAGAAGGCTGTTATGCCTTTACCAAAGCCACTATCGTTAAAAGTGCAGGGAATGTGTTAACCAATGCAACTTTAGTGATCCGGAATGGACGCATTGTCAGTGCAGGCACTGGCGCCATCCCTGCCGATGCAGTAGTGATCGATTGCGCCGGCAAGTTCATCTACCCTTCTTTTGTAGATGCCTACAGCGATTATGGGACACAAGCGGTAAAGAAAAGTAATGTAAGCCGTCGTGATGATCCTCAGTTTATCTCTACTACCAAAGGGGCTTACGGCTGGAACCAGGCCATTAAAAGCGAAGTAAATGCAGCAGCAGTTTTCAGTACCGATGCTGCCACCGCTGCTACCCTGCGCGAAGCCGGTTTTGGTACCGTACTTACACATCAGCAGGATGGTATTGCAAGAGGTACCGGCGTACTGGTAACATTGGCAGATGGCAGAGAAAACAAAGCCATCATTAAAGAAAAAGCAAGTACCCAGTATTCATTTGACAAAGGGAGTTCTACTCAGAACTATCCCGGTTCACTGATGGGATCTATTGCCTTACTGCGCCAGACTTATCTCGATGCGCAGTGGTATCGCTCACGTCCTGAAAAAGAAGGCGTGAACCTGTCCTTACAGGCATGGAATGACAACCAGTCCCTGCCCCAGATCTTTGAAGTGAATGATAAATGGGATGCACTGAGAGCCGATAAGATCGGAGATGAGTTTGGCGTGCAATACATCATCAGGGCAAGTGGTAACGAGTACCAGCGCATACCTGAAATGATTGCTTCCAAAGCATCTTTCATCCTGCCTGTTTCTTTCCCGTTGCCAATAGATGTGGAAGATCCGGAAGATGCACGCTTTGTTGCACTTAGTGAAATGAAGCACTGGGAAATGGCCCCTTCAGAGCCTGCTGCTTTTGAAAAAGCAAACATTCCTTTCTGTATCACAGCCGATGGGCTGAAAGATGTGAAGCAGTTTTTAGCCAGTGTACGCAAAGCCATAGAATATGGTTTGACCGAACAGAAAGCACTGGATGCAGTGACACTCGCACCTGCTAAACTGCTGAAAGCAGAGGACCAGGTGGGTTCACTGGATGCCGGTAAACTGGCCAACTTCCTCATTACATCAGGTAATATCTTCAATGAAAATACTGTCATTTATCAGAACTGGGTACAGGGTAAGAAATACAGTATCAAAGACGATAACTGGAAAGATGTAAGAGGTACCTATACCCTGACTGTTACCCCAGGCAATGCTACCTATACCGTGCTGGTAAAAGGTACTCCCAGTGCACCAGCGTTATCCTTATTATCCACTGATACCGTCGGTGGTTCACTCGGCTTTACCGGCGACCTGGTAAAAGTAGCGTTCCCTGTGAAGAAAGGCAGTGCACAACTACGCCTCACCGGTATTACAGATGGCAATGGATGGAGTGGTACTGGTGTGGATACCAGTGGTAATAACATTCACTGGCAGGCAGTATTGAAAGCGCCATTTGCGGGTACTGATTCGATGAAAGCAAAACCACAACCATTCATTGGCAATAACTATTTTCCATTCAATGGATATGGTTGGGAAACAATACCTGCACAGCAGGATATCCTTATCAAAAACGCTACTGTATGGACGAATGAACAGGATGGTAAACTGGAAAATACAGACGTGCTGATTCGCAATGGTAAGATTGCACAGATCGGTAAGAACCTTGTTGCCGGTAGCGCTAAGGTGATAGATGGTACAGGCAAACACCTGACAGCAGGTATCATTGATGAGCACTCTCACATCGCCATTTCAAGAGGTGTGAATGAAGGTACTCAATCAGTTACTGCAGAAGTACGTATTGCTGATGTAGTCAATCCTGATGATGTGAACATCTATCGTCAGCTGAGTGGTGGTGTGACAGCATCTCACCTGTTGCACGGTTCTGCGAATACCATCGGTGGTCAGTCACAATTGATCAAACTGCGTTGGGGCGCAGACGCCGAAGCGTTGAAATTTGCGGGTGCTGATCCATTCATCAAGTTTGCACTGGGCGAAAACGTGAAGCAATCCAACTGGGGAGATAGACAAAGAGAGCGTTTCCCACAAACCCGTATGGGGGTAGAACAGTTACTGACGGATGCATTTACCCGCGCACTGGATTATGAAAAACTGGGTGCGGACAAGCGCAAAGATCTGGAACTGGAAACCCTGTTAGAGATCATCCACAGCAAGCGTTTCGTGACCTGCCACTCTTATGTACAGAGCGAAATTAATATGCTGATGCATGTGGCGGATACTTTCCATTTCCATATCAACACCTTTACACATATTCTGGAAGGCTATAAGGTAGCTGACAAGATGAAGGCACATGGCGCCGGTGCAGGCACCTTTGCCGACTGGTGGGCGTATAAGATGGAAGTACAGGATGCGATCCCTTACAATGCAACCATCATGCAACGTGTAGGTCTCACCGTAGCTATCAACTCAGACGATGCTGAAATGGCCCGCCGCCTGAACCAGGAAGCCGCCAAGAGCATCAAGTATGGTGATATGACCGAGGAGGAAGCCCTGAAACTGGTGACCCTGAATCCTGCCAAACTGCTGCACGTAGCAGATAAAACAGGTAGTATCAAGGCGGGTAAAGATGCTGACCTCGTACTGTGGAACGATGACCCACTGAGCATTTATGCAAAAGCAGATAAGACCATCGTGGATGGTATTGTATACTTCGACAGGGAGAAAGACAAAGAACTCCGTCAGCGCATCAGTTCAGAGCGTAACCGCCTGATCCGCAAAATGCTGGCAGAGAAGAAAAAAGGAACGCCTACACAGAAAGCGGCTCCTGCTGAAGAAGAGAACTATCATTGCGAAGACCTGCAGGCAGGTCACCAGCATAGTTTGTTGGGTGATGAAAATGGTAACAATTAAAACATTGATGGATGAAATACCTGATTCTATTATATATTTCAATCACCGGCTCTCTGGCGGCCATGGCACAGGAAACGATTTATCCTGCCGGCAAGCAGCAGGAGACCGTAGTACTGACCAATGCTACCATACATGTAGGCAATGGGCAGGTTATTGAAAAAGGCGTACTGACCTTTTCCAATGGCAAGATCACGGCGGTGGGCACTTCCGTAGCTACACCTGCAGCAGGAAAAGTGATTGACCTGCAAGGGAAACACGTATATCCCGGCATCATCGCTCCGGTAACGAACCTGGGTCTGACAGAAGTGGAAGCAGTAAGATCTACCAACGACTTCAAGGAAGTAGGGGAGATAGATCCTTCTGTGCGTGCACTGGTCGCTTATAATACCGACTCCAAAGTAATTAATACCATTCGTGCCAACGGTATTCTGCTGGCACAGGTGACACCGGAAGGTGGTTTGATTTCCGGCTCATCTTCTGTTGTTCAACTGGATGCCTGGAACTGGGAAGATGCTGCTTACCGTAAAGATGGTGCATTGCATTTCTACATGCCCAGCCTTTTGCCTCCCCCTGCTCCGCCAAAGGACAGACCGGCTCCTCCTTCCACCAGGATCAAAGATGCTACAGAGAAGATTGACCAGGTACGTGCTTTCTTCAGAGACGCAAAAGTATACCTGGCACAGAGTAAGCATGGGGAGACCAACCTGAAGTTTGAAGCGGTACGCCGCCTTTTCTCAAAAGATGAGAAGCTGTTTATACACTGTGATATTGTGAAAGAAATGCTGGTGGCGGTGGATTTTGCCAAAGAGTTCGGATTCGATGTGGTGATTGTAGGCGGGGCAGATGCATGGCGCATAGCGGATATCCTGAAACAAAATAACATAGCAGTTGTGCTGAAGCAACCACACGCCCTGCCCGTAATGCAGGATGATGATGTGGACCAGCCTTATAAACTGGCTTACCAGCTGCAGCAGGCAGGGGTATTATTTTGTCTGAGCAATGAAGGTTTCTGGCAGCAGCGTAACCTGCCTTTTGAAGCAGGTACCGCCAGTGCATATGGCTTAAGTAAGGAAGAAGCCCTGAGTGCAGTGACTATCAATGCCGCAAAGATCTTAGGGATTGATAAGGTGACCGGGACCCTGGAAACAGGGAAAGATGCGAATATCACCATCAGTACCGGCGATATTATGGATATGCGGTCCAGTGTAATTACACAGGCGTTTATTCAGGGAAGAGAGATCAGCCTGGATAATAAGCATAAGCAGCTGTATGAAAGATACAAGTTCAAGTATGGTTTGAAGTAAATTTAGTTTTCTGGCCTGTTATTAAAAATCGCTTTTGTCACCAGACAAAAGCGATTTTTTTTGAGGCTGGTATGATTTTTACTGCTACTCCCTTATAAACCATATATATGGGAGCAATTATGAAAAGAGATGACGCCATCAAGAAGGTCACGGAAATGATCAATGACGTTGGCGTATGCATGCTCACAAACATCGATGAGCATGGCCAGGTCATATCGCGACCAATGGCGACAGCTGATGTGGATAAAGAAGGAAATGTGTGGTTCTTCTCCAACGAGTACTCGGGAAAAATTACCCAGATCTCTGAAAACAATGAACTGAACCTCATTTATGCACATCCGGGTCACAACACTTACCTGAATATCTTCGGTATTGGCAGCATTGTTATTGACAAAGAAAAAATGAAACAGCTCTGGACACCAGCAGTAAAAGCCTGGTTCCCGGACGGCATTGATGATCCAAAACTCTGCCTGTTAAGAGTAGATACCAAGCAGGCCTGGTACTGGGACAACTCTTCCAGCAAAATGATCATCTTTTTTAACATGCTGACTGCAATTATCAGGGGAAAGCAATTCGAAGACGGGGACACCGGAGAACTCAATCTGGACTAAGACAAACAATCGTAAACGGCCCTCATTTGCCAACACTTTACAGCGTATATAAACCAGTGGTCAGACTTTAGATTGTCCGACCACCGGGGATTTTTTTATTTAACAATAACCAGGTAGTAGTTCCTTCTCCCTTTCTGGAACAGAATATACTTACCCGCCAGCAGGAGAGAGCTATCTACTACTGCAGCCAGGTCTTCTACTTTCTTTTTATTGATGCTTACACCACCGCCCTGGAGCATTTTGCGGGCTTCTCCTTTACTTGGGAAGATGCCTTTTTCAGCAGCAAAGGAGATGACGTCTTTTCCTTCCTGCAGTTCTGCCAGGGTCGTTTCTACCTGTGGTACGCCATTCATAACATCCAGCAACTGCTCATCCGTGAGCGATTGCAGTATCTCGGCCGTATCGTTGCGGAATAGCAGTTCAGAAGCCTGCAAAGCGAACTCATAGTCCTTTTCACTGTGGATAAAAGTGGTCACTTCTTTTGCCAGTCTCTTCTGCAGCAGCCGCTGCTCAGGTTTTTCCCTGTGCTGAGCGATGAGTTCTTCTATTTCCGCCTTGTCCAGCAGGGTGAAGATCCTGATATAGTTCTCGGCGTCTTCGTCAGTCGCTTTCAGCCAGAATTGATAGAACTGGTATGGAGAGGTGAGGCGGGCATCCAGCCATACGTTACCGCCTTCAGATTTACCGAATTTAGTACCGTCTGACTTTTTCATCAGTGGACAGGTAAAGGCAAATGCCTCACCATTGGCTTTCCGTCTTACCAGTTCGGTACCGGTTACGATATTGCCCCACTGGTCGGAACCGCCCATTTGCAGTTTACAGTTCCTGGTAGTATACAGGTGGAAAAAGTCGTATCCCTGAATCAGCTGGTAAGAAAACTCCGTGAAGGACATACCGCTGTCGCCCTCGATTCTTCTTTTTACAGAATCTTTGGCCATCATATAGTTTACAGTGATGTGCTTACCTACATCACGGATAAAATCCAGGAAGCTGATGTTCTGAAACCAGTCGAAGTTATTGACCATTTCAGCAGCATTAGGTTTGGAAGGATCAAAGTCCAGGAACTTTTCCAGCTGGGCCTTAATACCTGCCTGGTTATGTTTGAGGGTATCAAGATCGAGCATTTTCCTTTCGGCCGCCTTAAAAGAAGGATCTCCCACCATACCGGTGGCACCGCCTACCAGCGCCAATGGCTTGTGGCCAGCCCGCTGCAGGTGTACCAGCAACAGGATTGGAACAAGGCTACCTACGTGCAGAGAATCTGCGGTAGGATCGAAACCCACATAGGCAGTGGTCATCTCTTTCTGTAATTGTTCCTCGGTGCCGGGCATAATATCCTGCAACATTCCCCGCCATCTTAATTCTTCTATCAGGTTCATGATTTATTGGGATAATTTTTGCAAACGTAAGAAATTAACCAGAAATTAGGCAGTCGCAAACGGTATTGCTTTTGCCCTACAACCCGGAACCAGGGTAAATACGTACATTCATGTGATAAAATAATAGCATATATCTCGCAGTATGAAGAAAAAAATGTTTTTTGCTGCGCCATTAATATTGGCAGCACAATTATTATACGGTCAGCAACAGGATTGTAAGAGCTACTACTTTCTGCAGAACAACGCGGAAGTGGAAATGAGCATTTATGACGGCAAGGGCGAACTGGTGGCTAAGAATATCGAGAAGGTATTGAATGTCAACAGAACGGCCAATGTGATCAGCTCCAACTTCTCTACTACGCTGAAGGATACAAAAGGCAAAGACCTTTCCACCGGGAAGGGTAAATTTAAATGCACCGGCTCCGAAATACTGCTGGATATGCAAATGGCGATGCCCAACATTCCTCAGCTTCAGAATATGAAGATGGAAGCAGGTAGTGACGAGATTTTCCTTTCTTATCCTGCAACCCTGAAAGAAGGGCAGACCCTGCCTGGTAATGAAAAGGAAATGAGGGGAAATATGAATGGTATGGAGATCAGCATGACCCTGAAGGTGAGCGACCGTAAAGTAGTGGGAAAGGGAAAGATCACGACCTCTGCCGGTACCTGGGAGTGCTTTAAGATCTCTTATAAACTGGGATTCACTGTGCAGATGATGGGAACGAACTTCCCGATGGACCTGGATGTAAATGCGACTGAATGGTTTGCGCCGGGGTTCGGGATTGTAAAAACGGATACTGAGAGAGGAGGTTCGACACTGGGGAGTATGCAGATCACGGCCTTTAAGAAATAACACATTCATCAAAGAGGTTATTCACCAACGGGGAATGAAAACCATTTTCAGAAAGAAAAGTGGGTGTATCTAACTTTTGATACACCCACTTTTCTTTATAGATGTTTCAGGCATACCGCCAGACTTTCTCTCCAATAAGGAATTTCCAGTCCGAAGGTATCCTTGATCTTTTGCTTGTTGAAAACGCTGTAAGCCGGGCGTTTGGCAGCAGTTGGATACTTATCAGAAGTAACCGGCTGAATATTGCAGCTCAGGCCACTCATATCCCTGATGGCAATGGCAAAGTCGTACCAGCTGGTCACGCCTTCGTTGCTGTAATGATATACACCACCTAAAGTACCGGGTGCATCGATCGCTTTGCTCAGTACTGACAGTAATGCCTGCGCCAGATCTACGGCATAGGTAGGCGTGCCTGCCTGGTCAAATACTACGTTCAGGCTATCCTTTTCCTGCATCAGCTCACGCATGCGCTTTACGAAGTTCACACCATACTGGCTGTATAACCATGCTGTGCGGATCACGATGGTATCTTCATTAATACCCAGCGCTGTCGCTTCACCACGTAGTTTGGAACTACCATAAATACTTTGTGCATCCGTACCGTCTTCTTCTGTATAAGGGGTATTTTTTTTACCGTCAAATACATAGTCAGTAGATATCTGGATAAATCTTGCATTGTGTGCCTGGCAAGCGTTAGCCAGGTGCATGACCGCTTCGAAGTTCAATCTGAAAGCCTGTTCTTCTTCTGATTCAGCTTTGTCTACCGCTGTATAGGCAGCACAGTTGATGCAGGCATGGATTTCCTGCTGAGAGAAGAATGCGGTTACTGCTTCTTCATTTGTTATATCCAGCTCTGTATAGTCTGTATATAAAAAACTGAAGGCTGGATAATCTCCTGCTATTTGCTTCAAAGCCTGTCCTAGCTGCCCATTGGCGCCGGTGATCAGCACTGTTTTCATATTATTCAGTGGGTTTGTTATATACAAAATTGTGTGTGCAGTTTGCCAGTGTTGGCAGGATCTGGTCCTTATCAGATACAATCGCATCTTTCAGGTCAATCTGCCAGTCGATCTTCAGGGCAGGATCATTGTAAATGAGGCCGCCTTCACTTGCTTTGTGGTAGAAGTTGTCAACTTTATACATCACCTCTGCAGTAGGGCTCAGTACTACATAGCCATGGGCAAAGCCTTTAGGCACGAGCAGTTGCAGCTTATTTTCGGCAGAGAGTTCTATAGAATAAGACTGACCATAGGTAGGAGAGCCGGTACGGATGTCAACCACCACGTCCAGGATCTTACCTTCCAGTGCCCTGATCAATTTGGTCTGAGCGTATGGTTCCAGCTGATAATGCAATCCACGCAATACCCCGTAGGTAGAACGGGCCTGGTTGTCCTGAATAAAGTTCAGGTCAAGGCCGGCATCTTTAAATACGCGTTCAGAATAGCTTTCAAAAAAATAACCGCGATTATCATGATGCACCTTTGGCTCATACACTAACAAATCGGGAATCGGTGTCGTTGTAAATGGCATGTAGTATTATCTTTTCTGGTATTGGTCACTGTAATATTCCTGGTAAGCACCGCTGGTTACGTGGTCCAGCCATTCTTCGTTGGCGAGATACCATTCTACGGTCTTTTCCAGTCCTTCTTCGAACTGCAGGGAAGGATACCAGCCCAGTTCTTTGTTCAGTTTAGTCGCATCGATCGCATAGCGAAGGTCATGGCCGGCGCGGTCTTTCACGAAAGTGATCAGTCCTGCGGAAGTGCCAGGTGCACGTCCTAGTTTCTTGTCCATGATCATGCAGAGCAGGTTAATGAGGTCGATGTTTTTCCACTCATTAAAACCACCGATATTGTATGTTTCCCCGATCCTGCCTTTATGGTAGATGGTGTCGATAGCGCGGGCGTGGTCTTCAACGAAGAGCCAGTCGCGAACGTTTTCACCTTTACCATATACAGGTACGGGCTTATTATGCTTGATGTTGTGAATAGCCAGCGGAATCAGCTTCTCAGGGAAATGGTTGGAGCCATAGTTGTTAGAGCAGTTGGAGATCACTACGGGCAGGTGGTATGTATGGTACCATGCCATTACGAAGTGGTCAGAGCTGGCTTTGGAGGCAGAGTAAGGAGAGCGGGGATCGTAAGAAGTTTCTTCTGTGAAGAAACCTTCCTGGCCCAGGCTACCGTATACTTCATCAGTTGAGATGTGATAGAAGCGTTTGCCTTCGAGATTATCTTTCCAGTATTTTCTGGCGGTATTCAGCAGGGTAGCAGTACCCATTACATTGGTCTTGATAAATGCCAGCGGGTCCATGATAGATCTGTCTACATGGCTCTCTGCGGCAAGATGTATTACACCATCAAATGTATATTCCTGGAACAGCTCATCGATAAAAGCTTCGTCAGTAATATCGCCTTTTACAAAAGTGTAGTTGGGCTTATCCTTGATATCATTCAGATTTTCCAGGTTACCGGCGTAGGTCAGCGCGTCAAGATTGACGATCTTATATTGTGGATAATTATTGACAAATAATCTCACCACGTGAGATCCAATAAATCCAGCACCTCCGGTTATTAAGATGGTATGGTTCATATATAATAAAATTACGGGTTACAAAATACGAATAACGATTGTAAAACTATCTCATTAGTATACAACCAGACATTCGTAGTCTGTAACCCGTGTTGAGTTATTTATTTGTTAAGAGCTTCTTTGAAGTATTCGTATGTGATGCGCAGACCGTCTTTTCTATCCACTTTAGGAGACCAGCCCAGTATCTCTTGTGCCTTTGTAATGTCTGGTTTACGTTGCTTCGGATCATCTTTTGGCAATGGCTGGTACACCAGTTTTTGCTTGGTACCGGTCAGTGCTATGATTTCTTCCGCAAATTCTTTCAGTGTAATCTCTGCAGGATTTCCGATGTTTACCGGTAAGTGGTAATCGCTCAGCAGCAGGCGGTAAATGCCTTCTACCAGGTCGTCTACATAGCAGAAAGACCGGGTCTGAGAGCCATCTCCGAATACAGTCAGATCCTGTCCTGTCAATGCCTGGCTCATGAATGCAGGCAGTGCACGGCCGTCATTGAGGCGCATTCTTGGACCATAAGTATTGAAGATGCGGATGATGCGTGTTTCTACACCGTGGAAATTGTGATAAGCCATGGTAATCGATTCCATGAAGCGTTTCGCCTCATCATACACTCCACGTGGACCTATTGGATTCACATTGCCCCAGTATTCTTCTGTCTGTGGATGTACCAACGGGTCTCCATATACTTCTGAAGTGGAAGCTACCAGGATCCTGGCTTTCTTCTCCTTGGCAAGACCCAGCAGGTTGTGGGTACCGAGGGAGCTTACTTTCAGTGTCTGGATCGGCATTTTCAGATAGTCAATCGGGCTCGCAGGAGAGGCAAAATGTAGGATATAATCCAGTTTGCCGGATACGTGCACGAATTTGCTGACATCATGATGGTAGTATTCAAATTCCGGTAACGGGAACAGGTGTTCGATGTTCTTGATATTGCCGGTGATAAGGTTATCCATTCCAACTACCTGGTAACCTTCTTTTATGAAACGATCACAGAGGTGTGAGCCCAGGAAACCTGCAGCACCAGTGATCAGAATTCTTTTTTTCTCCATAAATATTTTGGTTGAATGTTAAATAGAAGCAGCTGCGCGGCCTACGCTCTCATAATGAAAGCCTAGTTCCTGCATCCTTGCCACGTCAAACAGGTTACGACCGTCGAATATGAGTGGGTTATTCAGTGTTGACTTGATTTTCTCGAAGTCAGGCGTTCTGAATACGCTCCATTCGGTTGCTATCACCAATGCATCTGCATTGTCCAGGCAATCGTACTGGTGACTGGCGTAAGATACTTTGTCTCCCAGCAGTCTTTTTACATTCTCCATGGCTTCAGGGTCGTGTACTGTAATAGTAGCACCTGCGGCCACCAGTGCATCTATGATATATAAAGCCGGTGCTTCGCGAATATCGTCGGTATTTGGCTTGAAGGCCAGTCCCCACAGTGCAAAGTGTTTACCTTTCAGGTCGTTATTAAAGAAGGCATTGATCTTTGGCAGCAGGAACAGCTTTTGCTTTTCATTCACGTCCATTACTGCGTTCAGGATACTGAAGTCATATCCTGCATCTTCAGAAGATTTTACCAGTGCCTGTACGTCCTTAGGGAAGCAGCTACCACCGTAACCAATACCTGGGAACAGGAAGCGCTTACCGATACGGTCATCGCTACCTACACCACGGCGTACCATGTCTACATCGGCACCCAGTTTTTCGCACAGGATGGCGATTTCGTTCATGAAAGAGATTTTGGTAGCGAGGAAAGAGTTAGCAGCATACTTAGTCAGTTCTGCAGATTTTTCATCCATGAACAGGATGGGATTACCCTGGCGAACGAATGGTCCGAACAGTTCGCCCATTACTTTGCGGGCTCTTTCTGAACGGGTACCTATTACCACGCGGTCAGGTTTCATGAAGTCATCCACAGCTACACCTTCGCGCAGGAACTCAGGGTTGGACACCACATCGAATTCACATTTGCAGTTTTGGGCAATAGTAGCCTGTACTTTGTCGGCAGTGCCTACTGGTACAGTGCTTTTGTCTACAATAACCTTGTAGTCTGTAATGATGTTACCCAGTTGTTCGGCCACTTTCAGGATGTAAGAGAGGTCTGCGGAGCCATCTTCACCGGGAGGGGTAGGGAGTGCAAGAAAGATCACTTCAGCGTCTTTCACACCGGCTGCAAGGTCAGTAGTGAACTGCAGACGATTTTCTTTGAGGTTACGTTCAAATAATTTTTCCAGGCCGGGCTCGTAAATAGTGATTTGTCCGCCGGACAACTTGTTCACCTTAGCGGCATCAATGTCTACACAGGTGACATCGTTACCGGTTTCAGCAAAACAAGTACCAGTGACCAACCCTACGTACCCGGTGCCTACTACTGTAATTTTCATTTGGAGGTTTGATTTAAAAATGAAAGAACGGAGTGAATAATGTGATTCAATTGGTCTGCATCCATTTCGGTGTGGATCGGTAAGGAGATCACTTTGGACGTCAGAGAGTCTGTAATAGGCAGGTTAAAATCAGCGCCGCCAAAATTGGCAAACATCTTTTGCTTGTGAGCAGGTACAGGATAATAAATCATAGCAGGAACTTGCTGCTCAGCTAAATATTGTTGAAGTGCAAGACGGTCTGCACCTTCGAGTTGTAATGTATACTGGTGATATACGTGATAGCTGTTTGCCGCACGGTAAGGTACCGTAATCTTTGGATGGTTGGCAAATGCTGCATCGTAGGCGTCAGCTACTGCACGACGGGCCTTGATATACTCATCCAGCAGCGGGAGCTTGATGTTCAATACCACCGCCTGTAGTGTATCCAGGCGGGAATTGATACCCACTACATCATGATAGTAACGTTGAGACTGTCCGTGGTTGGCGATCATTTTGATCTTTGCAGCCAGGGCATCGTCGTTAGTGAACAGGGCTCCGCCATCACCATAGCAACCCAGGTTCTTGGAAGGGAAGAAGGAAGTACAGCCTATCTGACCGATAGCTCCGGTTTTCTTCACAGTTCCATCGGAGAAGGTATAAGTACCACCGATCGCCTGAGCGTTATCTTCGATAACAGGAATATTGTACTTGCGTGAAATTTCCATAATTGGCTCCATGTCAGCACTATGGCCATACAGGTGCACGGGAACGATTGCTTTGGTTTTTGGTGTGATGGCCTTTTCAACTGCCACCGGGTCAAGACAGAATGTCTTTGGATCTACATCAACGAAAACGGGTTTAAGCTGCAGGAGAGCTATTACTTCGGCTGTAGCAATAAAGGTAAAGGATGGTGTAATGACTTCATCACCAGGTTGCAGATCCAGCGCCATAATGGCGATCTGTAATGCATCGGTACCGTTGGCACAGGGAATTACGTGCTTCACTCCCAGATAGTCTTGCAGAGCCGACGTAAATTTCTGTACTGGCGCACCATTAATATAAGCTGCACTTTCTAAAACTTCCGCCATAGCAGCATCTACCTGCGGTTTTATCTTGTTGTATTGGCGTTTGAGATCCACCATTTGAATCGGAACCATGTCTGGGATAGATATTTTGTTTAAAGTGAGGCAAATTTACAAATTTTGACATAGGAAGGGCAGTATCTTTGCTCCTGTTAAAAAATTCAGTACAAGTACGTCATCAGGATGCTGGGAAATGCCATATATAATATAGGAATAAGATCATACCGGGCCGGGGTTGGGCTGGCTGCAATTATCGGCAATGCCAAAGCGAAACTGTGGATTGAAGGCCGCCGTCACTGGCGGGAACGGATGAAGGAACAGCTGAAAGGATCCGGCCCCCTCATTTGGGTGCATGCCGCCTCGCTGGGTGAATTTGAGCAGGGGAGACCCGTGCTGGAGGCGATCCGGGCCCAATACCCCCATTGCCGTATCCTGCTCACCTTTTATTCCCCATCCGGGTACGAGGTGCGTAAGAATTACCAGGGAGCTGATTACGTATACTACCTCCCGTTGGATACTCCGGGCAATGCCACAGATTTCCTGGACATCGTACATCCGACACTGGTGATCTTTATTAAATATGAGTTCTGGTATCATTTCCTGACAGCCTTGTCCCAAAGGCAGCTACCAGTATTGCTTATTTCCGGTATTTTCAGACCTAACCAGTTATTTTTCAAGCCTTATGGTGGTATTTTCAGACAATTGCTCCGGCAGTTTGACTGGATTTTTGTACAAAACCAGGATTCGCTGGACCTGATCCGGCAGCTGGGTATTGAAAGAGCAAGCCTGGCTGGGGATACCCGTTTTGACAGGGTATCGGCGCTGTTGGAGGAGCCTGCCTCTTTGCCCGCTATCGAAACCTTTATCAGTGGCCGTAAGGCTGTGATAGCAGGTAGTACCTGGGAAGCCGATGAACAGGCACTGGCTGAATGGTGGAAAACAAATGCGAAACCCGATCGCTGTTTGATACTGGCGCCGCATGAGATTCATGAAGCGCATATTAAACAGGTGCAGTCATTGTTCCCCGGCGCTGTCCGTTATTCACAGGGCGGTCAGGGC
Organism: [Flexibacter] sp. ATCC 35208; assembly: GCF_001975825.1. Taxonomy (GTDB): domain Bacteria; phylum Bacteroidota; class Bacteroidia; order Chitinophagales; family Chitinophagaceae; genus Chitinophaga. Next base: position 199,909 of record NZ_MTKN01000003.1, on the reverse strand, counting down.
GAGGTGCTGATCATTGATAATATTGGTCTGTTGTCCCTGTTATATCGTTATGCCCGCGTTACCTTTATCGGTGGGGGATTTGGAAAAGATGGCATTCACAATATCCTGGAGCCGGCTACTTACAGCAAGCCGGTAGTATTCGGGCCAGTATTCCATAAATACCCGGAAGCAGCTGCATTATTGGCAGCAGGTGGTGGTGCGACCATTGCTAATGTCAGTGCATTAACTACAGAAATGGAATCCTTACTGGAAGACGATACCCGCTGTATGCAAATAGGTAATGCCGCCGGCCGTTTTGTGGCCGAAAATAAGGGTGCAACCGGAAAAATTCTGGCTTATATTCAGGAGAAACGTTTTTTCACCAAAGCATAGAACTGGCGAACGACACGGTTATCATCTACCCAACCCTGCCTGATTTTCAACTCTCTTTCTATCCAGTATTCCGCATCCGGCAATGAGTGCATCTCATTGATTGTCTTGACGGAGCGCTCATAAGAGTCTACATCACCACGGAACAGTTCCTGGATGAACTGGAATTTGTCGTTGATACCGATAGCCTGGCGCAGGTCTTTGATAGGCATATCGTTGAAGCGATCACCGATCTCTGACTGACTTTGACGCAGGCGGTCGTTTAGGGAAGGAATATTTTGTGCTACTTTTTGGTTCAGTTCTTTTAACTCGGAGTGAATACCGTTGGTTTCAGGCTTTTCCGTTTTTTCAGGTTTTTCAACCTTTTCGACTTTTTCTGGTCTGGAAGCACTGACAACGGGCTGGCTATGGTCACCGAAAAGGGTGATGAACACAGGTTGTTTTTCTTCTTCTTTGGGAGCAGGAGTAGGAGCGGGTGCAGGTATTGGTTCTGGAGCTGGTGTCGGTGGCTGGTAAGCGACCGGTGGTTCAGGAACTGGTACTGGTTTTGGCTCCGGCGCAGGTGTTTGATAAGCTTTCAGGGCATCCTGTTCAGGTACTGGCGACTGATACGCTTTCAATGCTTCTAATGTAGGAGCCGGTGACTGGTACGCCCTCAGTGGTTCTGGCGCAGGCTCTGGCGTTTTCTCCGCAATAGGTTGATTTACAACCGGTGCCGGTTCAATCATTCCTACTGGCTCTGGAGCTGGCGGTTCAGGTCGTTTATATTCAACAACTGGTATTGACTCAGATGGCGTAAATTGCGGGGCGGTTATGTTATCATTGGAATCAACTGTAACTTCCGGGTCAGCCATAGTCGCTCCCGGCATAATTACAGCAATATTACTCTGTCTGCGTTGTAATTCTCTTTCCCGTTCTCTTTCAAGACTACGGGCATGAAGAATCTCCGCCTGCAATAATTGCACGTAATATGATATAGACTGCAGGGTCGCGCCAGTCGTCTTTAATTCCTGTAACTTGTCAATTAATGCACTTATTTTTTCCATAATCGCAAAAAAAAATAATTTAATGCAAAATGCGTTCCATGCGTTAATTGTTAACGTAGTCTGGGAGAATTTATTTTATTTGCATGAAGTTATACCATTTTAATTAACTGTAAATCAAAATAGTATATTATGTTTATTGAACCTTCTCTTGCAGGAGGGCGAAGGGGTTGGATAGAAGTGATCTGTGGCTCAATGTTTTCTGGAAAAACGGAGGAGTTGATCAGGAGATTAAAAAGGGCCCGCATTGCCAATTTAAAAGTCGAAATATTTAAACCGGTCATAGATACCCGCTACGACGTACAACATATTGTTTCTCACGATGAAAGCAGAATAAAAAGCACCCCTCTTGAGAACTCCCAGCAGATCCTGTTGCTTGCGCAAGACGTAGATGTCGTGGGCATAGACGAAGCCCAGTTCTTTGATGGTGAATTGATGGAAGTGTGCGACCAACTGGCATTACGTGGAATTCGTGTAATTGTGGCAGGTCTGGACATGGATTACATGGGTAAGCCATTTGGGCAGATGCCATTTTTGCTGGCGAAGGCAGATTACATTACCAAGCTGCACGCCATCTGCGTGAAGTGTGGCAACATCGCCAATTATTCTTACCGTAAATCAGCCGATAAGCATACCGTATTGTTAGGAGAAACAGACCTGTACGAACCCCGTTGCAGGCACTGTTATTACGAAGAGTAGTCTTTATTTTTGCTCCGCTACTTTTACCTTGAATGTGAACCTCTTCTGTGCCAGGTAACTGAATATTACAACAAAGCAGGTAGTCAGTATTTTGGAAGGAGTAGGGTATAAGTGCAGGTGGTCTACAAACAATTTCATGAATCCATAGTTCAGCAGCAGGCAGGTGCCTACCATCATAAAGTAGCGGACCAGTTGTACCCGGCCTCTCAGGTTAGATTCAGAGAATACGATGTATTTGCTCAACAGGAAACCTGTGGGAAAAGTGACAGCAAGCGCCATAAATAAAGCTGCGATATGCGCCTGTATAGTGATAAATGGTAAGACTACGTCAGCAGGGGGAATGAGGTCGTTACCTCCTCCAAGGATGTAATGGTAGCTGATATAATATAAACATATGTCCAACACCGTATTACCTCCACCACATGCCAGGTAGCGGAAGGTCTGAAAGGGCATCACTTTGGCAAATGGGCGGTAGAAAAACGAAATAACTAATAAAATAAACCGTCTCATAATAGAAATATACAATAACAAAACTAGTACGTTTTACCGTTATTGAATCGCGCTTTAGAATTATCTTAACAATTTGATGGTTTTTAAGGGGATGGATGAGACGGAATAAATGAACGTTTAGCGGCGGGTTTTCCATCTGCCTTCCGCCTGGTTTACAGGTTGCTGTTGTGCTTTTCGCAGTTCCTCCTGCCAAACCTGTACAGCCAGAAGTGCGGCCGCCCGGGCTGCATCCGGCGACGGAGTTTCCAAAGATTGTGGCGTGAAGTATTTCCCAATAAAATTAGTATCGAATTGTCCGTTGATGAATGCAGGTTGTTGCAGTGCCCAGCTGCCAAACGGTAAAGTGGTCTGGATCCCTTTTACCTGGTACTCAGCAATCGCACGGATCAATCTTTCCCTTGCTTCCTCTCTGTTAGCGCCCCAGGCAATGAGTTTGGCAATCATAGGGTCATAATATATAGGTATATCCATGCCTGCTTCATACCCGTCATCTACCCTGATCCCATATCCCTGAGGGCGTACATAAGTTTCAAGTGTACCTGTATCCGGCAGGAAATTGCTGGCAGGGTCTTCTGCACATATCCTTAACTCGATGGCATGGCCATTTATTGTCAGGTCTTCCTGTGAAAAAGATAATTTTTCCCCTCTGGCTATCCTGATCTGCTCTTTTACCAGGTCCTGTCCAGTGATCAGTTCTGTCACCGGGTGTTCCACCTGCAGGCGGGTGTTCATTTCCAGGAAATAAAATTGTAACTGTTCATCTACGAGGAACTCTACTGTGCCGGCCCCATAATAGTTACAGGCTTTGGCTACATCAAGCGCGCACTTGCCCATGGCGGAACGGATATCCGGCGTCAGGCAGGAGGAGGGCGCTTCTTCGATCAGTTTCTGGTGACGGCGTTGTATAGAACACTCACGTTCAAAGAGATATACGTAATTACCATGCTGGTCACCCAGTATTTGTATTTCAATGTGGCGGGGAGCACCTACATATTTTTCAATGAAAACGGCATCGTCGCCAAAGGCGCTCATGGCTTCACTTTTGGCCAGCCGGATCTGTTCTTCCAGCTCTGAGGCTGCGTTTACTACCCGCATACCTTTACCTCCACCACCGGCAGAGGCTTTGATCAGAATAGGGAAGCCAGTTTTTTTCACGACCTCCTGGGCCTCCTCAAGGCTGCGTAGGGGCGTTTCGGTACCGGGTACCATTGGTACGCCGAATTTTTGAGCGGCTTGTTTGGCGGCCAGTTTGCTACCCATCATTTCGATGGCGTAGGCGCTGGGGCCAATGAAAGTAATACCAGCGGCAATCACCGCTGCAGCAAAACGGGCATTTTCGCTTAGAAATCCATAACCCGGATGGATGGCATCCGCTCCGGCTTGTTTGGCTGCTGCCAGGATCTTTTCGATTTGCAGGTAGGATTGGCTGGATGGGGCAGGGCCTATACAGATAGCTTCATCAGCATATTGTACAAAGGGCATGGTACGGTCAGCTTCAGAATACACCGCTACAGTAGCAATGCCCATTTCCCGTGCAGATCGCATAATACGTAGTGCGATTTCGCCGCGATTGGCTACCAGTATTTTTTTCATAAAAGCGAATATAAGGTATCTTTGCCCCCTCATGAAATCGACCGCATTCCAACAAACAATTACCCTGGTAAAAAAAGACATATTACTGGAATTACGTCAGAAATATGCGCTTTATGGGGTTCTGCTCTATATCATTTCTACCGTATTTGTCATTAACCTGATGATAGGCAAGCCGGAAGAAAAGACCTGGAATGCACTTTTCTGGGTGGTACAGTTATTTGTTTCTGTCAATGCGATTGCCAAGAGCTTTTTGCAGGAAAACCGGGGGCGGCTGTTGTATTTTTACTCACTGGTACATCCCCGTAACTTCATCATTGCTAAGCTGATATATAATATTCTGCTCATGGCGCTCATGAGTATAATTACCCTGGTATGCTGCATTCTCTTTATGGGCAATCCTATTATTAATATATCCTATTTCCTGGGTGTTATTATGCTGGGGGGCCTCAGCCTTTCCCTGCTTTTTACCATGCTGGCGGCCATTGCAGCTCAGGCCAATCAGAATGCAGCACTCATGGCAATCATGGGATTCCCGATTATGCTTCCCTTGTTAACTATGCTGTCGAACATCGCCCGTTCCTCATTTATCACTGTCTATCAGCCCGGTCTGCCTAAGATGTTCCTGATGTTGGGTGCCATGGATATACTCATCGTAGGCTTGTCCCTGATTCTATTCCCTTTTTTATGGAAGGATTAGAATTTTGTTGTAGGTTTGCCACTCATTTAGTCGTTAAAAACAATGGCAAAGCACTGGTGGAAAGCTTTAGCGGTAATACTTCTCATCTACACTATAATTGCAGGGTTTACAATTAATATACCCCTTATAGGTACGAATCAGCAATCATCCCGGGGACTATTTTTCCACGTACCGATGTGGATGTGTATGTATACCATGTTTAGCATTTCGGTAGCAAATTCCCTGCTCTATCTCACAAAATACGATTTGAAGAAAGATGCCCTGGCTGGCGCAGCCGGTAGTGTAGGCGTATTCTTTGGCATACTGGGTTTTTGTACCGGTACGCTGTGGGCAACGTATACCTGGGGCGGAACAATCACGAATGACGCCAAACAACAGCTTACCGCTGTTGCTCTGCTCATATATATGGCTTACCTGGTACTGCGCATGTCTATTCCGGACATCGATAAGCGTGCACGTATCTCTGCCGTGTTTAACATTTTCGCATTTGCTTTGTTGATTCCCTTAACATATATCATCCCACGCATGGTGGAATCTCTTCACCCAGGTGCCGCCGGCTCTCCTACGTTTGCCTCAAAAGATACTGATGGCAGTATGAAGACGGTGCTCTATCCCGCATTCATTGGCTGGGTACTGCTGAGTGTCTGGATCTATACCCTCGTGGTGCGCTACAAAAAATTAGAGTTAAAAAATATTTTTAAATGATTAACAAAGCGATTTCTTTCTGTTGTACCTGTTTGTTGTTATTAGTATCCCTGCTGACCTTTGGACAAGAGCCGGCATCACAACAACAGAATACGGAGACTGGACCGGTAAATGAATTTTTTCGTAGCAATGGCAAGATATATGTGGTAGTAGGAGTCCTGCTGATCATCTTTATTGGAATTGTGATTTTTTTAGTTCGCCTGGATAGGAAGATCAGTAAGCTGGAGCGTAGGGAACGTGCTGATACCCTCTAAGACTTTATTAAGTCCAACTACATATTTATACCAAAACAGTTTTTTATGGCGCAAGAACAGCACATAAGCTTTTTTCAGAACGTTGAAAAAAGCTTTGACAAAGCCGCAGGTTTCACGAAATGGGAGAAGGGCATTCTCGAGCAGATTAAAGCTTGTAATGCCGTTTACCGTATGAAATTCCCCGTACGCGTAGGTGATACGATTGAAGTGATCGAAGCCTATCGTGTACAGCACTCACACCACAAACTTCCTTGTAAAGGTGGTATCCGCTTCAGTGAAGAAGTGAACCAGGATGAGGTAATGGCCCTTGCCTCCCTGATGACTTACAAATGTGCCATTGTAAACGTACCCTTCGGTGGTGCAAAAGGTGGTATCAAAATCAATCCCCGCAATTATTCCCCATTCCAGCTGGAAAACATTACCCGTCGTTACACTGCTGAACTGGTAAAGAAAAACTTTATCGGCCCTGGTATCGATGTACCTGCTCCTGATTATGGCACCGGTGAAAGGGAAATGAGCTGGATCCTGGATACTTATATGAGTCTTCGTCCGGGAGAAATAGATGGTTATGGCTGCGTAACGGGTAAACCCGTATCACAGGGCGGTGTAAGAGGTCGTAAAGAAGCTACGGGTCTGGGTGTATTCTATGGTTTGCAGGAACTATGTAATATCAGGGAAGATATGAAAAAGGTCGGTCTGGAGCCAGGTCTCATTGGCAAAAGGGTGATCGTACAGGGTATGGGTAACGTAGGTTACCATGCCGCTAAATACTTCCATGAAGCAGGCTCTGTCATCGTAGGTCTGATCGAATATGATGGTGCGATCTACAATGAGAAAGGCCTGGATCCTGACAAGGTATTGAAACACAGGAACGAAACTGGTTCAATCATCAACTTCCCGGGGGCACAAACTCTGGCGAAAAATACAGACGGACTGGAACTGGATTGTGATATCCTGATCCCAGCCGCACTGGAAAATGTGATACACAAAGGCAATGCTGCTAATATTAAAGCCCGTATTATCGGTGAAGCTGCAAATGGTCCTATTACACCAGAAGCAGATGATATCCTGAATAAGAAAGGCGTGATTGTAGTGCCGGATATGTTCCTGAATGCAGGTGGGGTGACCGTATCTTACTTTGAGTGGCTCAAGAACCTTAGCCATGTACGTTATGGTCGTCTGGGCAAACGTTTTGATGAGAATATGAATATTCACATTCTTGGCGTGATTGAAGAAATGACAGGTAAGAGCGTGTCAGAAAGAGAAAGAAAATTCATTGCACACGGTGCGGACGAAGTGGATCTGGTATATTCCGGTCTGGAAGAAACTATGCATGCTGCTTTGCACGAAGTGCGTGAGATCATGGTGAACCATCCTGATGTACACGATATGCGTACTGCCGCTTATATCTGTGCAATTGATAAAGTAGGCGCAGCTTACGAACAACTGGGTATTTTCCCTTGATTGGAATACAGCATATTTACACAAGGACGTATCAGCAATGGTACGTCCTTTTTTCTGAAAATGTTTTTCATCCCCCGTTGGTGAATTCCCTCTTTCATGAATGTTTTTATTGGTGCGAGGGTAGCATTTCAATGAAATCCCAGCCGCCGGCCTGCACATTATGTTCGCAGCACCAGGTATTGATGCCGTTGGTGATCACCAGATAGGCAGCGGGCAATACCATATGATAGCGAACGATCTGCTCTAAAGTAGTCTGGCTGAGGGGAATCCCCATCTCCTTGCACTCCACGATCATCCAGGGCTGGTGATTTTTGTTGAAAACTACGATGTCATAGCGCTTTTTCATCTCTCCCAGGTAGATCTCTTTTTCAATGCCTATCAGGGATGCCGGGTATTTAAGGGTAGCGACGAGATAATTCAGAAAGTTTTGACGTACCCATTCTTCAGGGGTGAGGACAACGTATTTTTTCCGGAAACGGTCGAAGATCAGGTCTTTAGCGTTTTCAGTGATGATTTTGAAGTCAGGAGGGGGAAATTCGATGGTAATCATCGGGCAAAGGTAGTCTTCTCAGGAATTTTTTGTAAATTTGCATGTCAAAAGGCTATGAAGACAAAAGACGAAATAGTAGCTAATTGGCTTCCCCGCTACACCGGAGAAAAGCTGGCGAACTTTGGCTCCCACATCCTCCTCACCAACTTTAGTAATTACCTTAATTTATTTGCAGAATGGAACAATGTCAAGATCGTTGGCAATGGCAAAGCAATGCAATGTGCCACTGCAAATGACATTACCATCATCAATTTTGGTATGGGAAGCCCTGGTGCCGCTACCATCATGGACCTGCTGACAGCTATTTCACCCAATGCAGTATTATTCCTTGGCAAATGCGGTGGTCTGAAGAAAAAGAATAATGTTGGAGACCTGATCCTGCCTATTGCAGCTATCAGAGGTGAAGGTACCTCCAATGACTACTTCCCGCCCGAAGTTCCTGCACTGCCCTCATTTGCCCTTCAAAAGGCAATTTCCACCACCATCCGTGAATATGGCTGCGACTACTGGACAGGTACCTGCTACAGCACCAACCGCCGTGTATGGGAACATGATGTGGAATTCAAACGCTACCTGGAAAAGATCAGGGCAATGGCCGTGGATATGGAAACAGCCACCATCTTTTCAGTAGGTTTCTACAATAAGATCCCTACCGGTGCATTATTACTGGTTTCTGACCAACCTATGGTTCCGGAAGGAGTGAAGACAGAAGAATCTGATAAGAAAGTGACTTCTGATTATGTGAACAATCACCTCAAGATCGGTATTGACTCGCTGAAAGCGCTGATCAATAGTCACCAGACAGTGAAGCATCTACGATTCTAAGTTCGTAAGCAGTAAGAATTTTGCGTATTATTTCGTAATATGAGCAGTATAAAGGACTCATGCTCACATCTGCCACAACGCAACAAACATTACTTTCCATCCGGAATCTAACCGTTTCCTTCGCCGGCCATCAGGCGGTGAAGGATATTTCTCTGGATGTCAGAAAAGGGGAGATTATGGGAATAGTCGGAGAATCCGGCTCCGGAAAGTCTGTGACGTCGCTGGCCCTGATGCGGCTCATTCAGTCCCCTGGACTTATTTCAGCTGGTAGTTTATTGTACCAGGTTGACCCGGAAAAGCCCCCTGTTAATCTTCCCGATCTCTCCGAAAGTGAGATGCGCAAATGGAGAGGCAATGAAATCGCAATGATCTTTCAGGAGCCGATGACGGCACTGAACCCGTTACATACCTGTGGTGCACAGGTTATGGAAGTGCTCCGTCTGCATAAGAAAGTCTCTGCCAGTGAGGCGAGGGAGCAGACATTAGCTTTATTCAGGCAGGTGCGCCTACCAGATCCGGAGAAGATCCTGCACCGTTATCCACATCAGTTGTCCGGCGGTCAAAAACAACGAGTCATGATTGCCATGGCCATCAGCTGTCAACCCCGCCTGCTGATAGCTGATGAACCGACTACAGCCCTGGACGTTACCGTACAAAAGACTATTCTCGCCCTGTTAAAGGAACTGCAACAGCAAACAGGTATGAGCGTGGTGTTTATCACCCATGACCTGGGTGTGATTGCAGAAATCGCTGACAGGGTCGCGGTGATGTACAAAGGGCAGATTGTAGAGCAGGGCAGTGTACAGGAGATATTCACACATCCACAACATCCTTATACCAAGGGCCTGCTGGCCTGCCGCCCTCCACTGGATAAAAGATTATACAGACTGCCGGTGACCCACGACTTTATGGAAGTGGACACTGCCGGTCAGATTCAGGAAAAAGGCCAGGCCGTACAATCGCTGGTACAAAGCCTCGAAATTCCTGCTGAAAAGATAATTCTCAGAGAACAGTACATTGCACAGCAACCTCCATTGTTGGAGGTAAAGGACCTGCATACCTGGTTTCCTGCCTCCCGCAATATATTCGGAAAGGTCCTGAGCTGGACCAAAGCCGTGAATGGGGTGAGTTTTACAGTCAAAGAAGGTGAAACAATGGGGTTGGTAGGGGAGTCAGGATGTGGAAAGACGACCCTTGGTCGTACCTTGCTACGACTCACGCCTCCCACTGGCGGAAGCATATTATATAAAGGGAAAGACCTTTGCCAGTTGCCGGCTTCAGAGATGCGGGACCTCCGAAAAGAGCTGCAAATCATATTTCAGGATCCTTACTCGTCCCTGAATCCACGTCTGACCGTAGGTCAGGCCATTCTGGAACCGTTGCAGGTACACGGATTATATGCTAATGATCGTCAGCGTAAAGAAAAGGTACAGGAATTGCTGGATAAAGTAAATCTGTTGCCGGAGCATTATTACCGTTATCCACATGAGTTTTCGGGTGGGCAGCGGCAGCGGATAGTCATCGCCCGTGCGTTGGCGTTACAACCTTCATTTATCATTTGCGATGAGTCGGTTGCCGCCCTGGACGTAAGTATACAGGCGCAGGTATTGAATCTGCTGATGCGCTTACGGGAAGAGTTTGGATTTACGTATATATTCATATCGCACGATCTATCGGTAGTGCGTTTTATCAGTGACAGAATGATTGTCATGAACAAGGGGAGGATAGAGGAAGCCGGCTTGGCCGATCAGGTCTATGAACATCCACAGAGTGCATATACAAAGCAGCTCATTAGTTCTATTCCTAAAAACATTTATGCGTAATTAATTGTTTTATAAATAGCAAATAATCATTTTTTGATAGATGGTATATTATCAATACCTTTGCAACCTTTAAATTTATTCATACCGTAATATGAAACTATCACAGTTTAGGTTTGATCTTCCTTTAAATCTGATCGCACAGCACCCTTCCAAGACAAGAGATGAAGCACGTTTGATGGTGGTAAATCGTGCCACCGGCAAAATCGAGCACAAGGTATTCAAGGATATCCTGAATTATTTCAATGACAAGGATGTAATGATGGTAAACAACACGAAAGTGTTCCCTGCCCGTCTTTATGGCCGTAAAGAGAAAACAGGTGCCAAGATTGAAGTATTCCTGTTGCGCGAACTGAACAAGCAGAATCGTTTGTGGGATGTGATTGTGGATCCTGCCCGTAAGATCAGGGTTGGTAACAAGTTGTATTTTGGAGATGATGAGTCGCTGGTAGCGGAAGTAATTGACAACACTACTTCCCGTGGCCGTACAATCCGTTTCCTGTTCGAAGGTAATGATGAAGAGTTTAAGCAAGTGCTGGACACCCTGGGTGAAACGCCACTGCCTAAGTACATCAAGCGTAAACCTGAAGATGAGGACAAGGAGCGTTATCAGACTGTGTATGCCAAGTACGAAGGTGCAGTAGCTGCGCCAACTGCTGGTTTGCACTTCAGCCGTGAGCTGATCAAGCGTCTTGAGATCAAAGGTATTAAGTTTGCAGAGGTAACTCTTCACACTGGTTTAGGTACTTTCCGTCCTATCGAAGTAGAAGATCTGAGCAAGCACAAGATGGATGCAGAGTATTTCAACATTGATGAATACGCTGTGAAGATTGTGAACAAGGCGAAAGAAGAAAATCGTAAAGTATGTGCGATCGGTACTACAACTGTAAGGGCTGTAGAATCTTCCGTGACTGCGCAGAACATGCTGAAAGCAGCAGAAGGATGGACTAACACATTCATTCATCCTCCTTATGATTTCGCTATCCCTAATGCTTTGGTAACTAACTTCCACCTGCCTAAGACAAGTCTGCTGATCATGGTGTGTGCGTTTGCAGGTTATGACCTGGTGATGGAAGCTTACCAACAGGCTATCAAGGAGAAATACCGTTTCTTCAGCTATGGCGATGCTATGCTGATCCTCTAATAAACGAAACAGATTCTCAATTATTTATTGCGAATGGTGCTGCTTAGGCAGAATCATTCGCAATTTAATTTCAGCTCGTGGAACAACGAAAGAAAGTAGCCATCATTGTAGCCGGAGGTTCCGGTACCCGCATGGGGAGTGCCGTTCCGAAACAGTTTTTGGAACTGGCCGGAAAGCCGGTATTATGGCATACCGTCAATGCTTTTGTGCAGGCATATGCTGATATGGAAATCGTATTGGTATTGCCGGAGGCCCATTTCAGTTATGTGGCCGAATGGATAGGCGATTTTAAGCAGGTGATGTTGGTGAAAGGTGGAGAAACCCGTTTCAATTCTGTACTCAACGGGTTGAAGATGGTGCAGGAACCGGCAGTGATTTTTGTACACGATGGTGTAAGGCCGCTGGTTAGCAGCGCATTAATTCACCGTTGTTATGAAGGAGTAGTAGCGCAGGGGAGTGCCATTCCTGTGATTGAAATGAAAGATAGTATCCGCGAGTTGGTAGGGGATGGTAACAGGGCGGTAGACAGGGAGCAATATAAGATTATACAGACCCCGCAGACATTCCTCTCGGAGTGGATACTACCCGCATTTGAGCAACCTTTTGATCCGTTATTCACAGATGAAGCAACGGTAGTAGAGCGCCAGGGCCGCCAGGTACAGTTAGTACCCGGCGACGAAGCGAATATAAAGATCACCCGTCCGCTGGATCTGACGATCGCGGAGGCCTTATTAGGTACAAGAAATTAAGCTTCTGAAGATAATCCCTTATTGATTTTAGCAAGGATCTGATGTGCTACTTCCATAGCCTGCAGACCATCAATTGCATTCACCGGTACAGGTTTATTCAGGAGGATAGCATCTCTGAACAGTTCCAGCTCCATTCTGATCGCGTTCACCTGTTTGATTTCAGGATTATCGATAGCGATGGTTTTTTTACCGCTGTTGGTATCTATATCCAATGTGAATAATCCTTCATCTTCTGGTGTTTTCAGCTTGATGATTTCAGTCTTCTTGTCCAGGAAGTCGATGCCGATGTAAGCATCTTTCTGGAAGAGGCGCATTTTGCGCATCTTTTTCAGAGAGATACGGCTGGATGTCAGGTTGGCTACACAGCCGTTATGGAATTCAATGCGAACGTTGGCTATATCAGGTGTATCGCTCATCACAGCGACGCCACTGGCAGAGATACGGTTCACGGTAGACTTTACGATACTGAGCACTATGTCGATATCATGGATCATCAGGTCCAAAATTACGCTTACGTCGGTACCACGTGGATTAAATTCAGCCAGGCGATGTACTTCGATGAACATGGGGTTGAGTGCATGTCCTTTCAGTGCAAGGAAAGCCGGGTTGAAACGTTCCACATGACCTACCTGGAATTTGATATTAGCTTCTTCCACCAGTTTTACCAGTGTTTTAGCTTCTTCCATGGTATTAGTCATCGGTTTTTCCACGAAAATGTGTTTTCCGTTGCGGATAGCGCTTTCACATAACTTGAAGTGCTGGGTGGTAGGAGCGATGATATCGATGGCATCAGAAGCCTGTATCAGTTCTTCCGCGGTCGAGAATCTCGGAATCTGGTATTGCTGTGCTACACTGGCGGCATTGCTATCACTTGGATCAAAAAAGCCGACTACTTCTACGTCTTTTATGGTGGCCCATTGAGAAAGATGGATCTTACCCAGGTGCCCCACACCAAAGATTCCTATTTTGAGCATATTATTCTTTGAAAATAAAATAATTGCGAATGTAAGGAAAAGACGGTGTTATATCCAAATGTTATATTATATATGTGAATGTTGCAATTATACCATGGCAATCCTCATTCCGGAGAAGCCCAATGGAGAGTTGTTTTCTCTGATTAGCCTGCTCCTTACTGGTTGCTTTTTTTCTTCATCCATCAGGCCTTCTTCATTCAGGCTGTAGTACCCTGCCTGTGATACGATGATATGATCCAGCACCATTATATCCAAAATGCTGGCAGCCTGTACGACCTTTCGTGTAAAAAGAATATCGGCCTGACTGGGACTCAGATTGCCTGAAGGATGGTTATGGCAAAGAATAATAGAGGTAGCTCCCAGTTCCAGTGCCTCTCTCAGAATCACTCTCACATCGGCAGGTGCAGAAGAAATACCTCCAATGCTCACACAACAATCCTTGATCACCGTATTCGCAAAATTTAAATACAGTACATGTACCCGCTCATTGGAGCAATCTCCCAGAATAGGTTTAAAATATAAAGCCGCTTCCTGCCCGTTTCTGATTTTGGTTTTTGGCAGTATGAATCCGGCCTGCCTTCGGCGCCCGAGCTCCAAAGCAGCTATTATTCTGGCTGCTTTAGCTTCGCCAATACCCCTCAGTTTCTTCAGTTGATTGACATTTAGCTTCCCTAATTCCTGTAAATTATTGGATGATTTGTGAAGTATTTCCTGTGCCAGCAACAATGCGGATTTGTGCTTATGGCCTGTATTTAATAATAAAGCGAGCAATTCTGCATCACTCAATGTTCCTGTCCCTTTTATGATTAACTTGTGTCTTGGTTGGTCATCTGTGTGCCAATCTTTGATTGACACATGCCCGGCTAACGAATCAATGGTATCCATTCTTTCTATGCTTTACCAAAAGTTACATCTTTTCCCCCGGGCTTTCAATTTTTTTTAAATTAGCACTACAATCCACAGCAAAGAATAGGTAACTTCTTAATAATAAGAGTTTTACTTATTCGAAATAAAGCAAAGTCGTGTGTATGGCCCTGTAGTCACCAAAAAATAAAAAAATTCATACTCCAAATATCATAGTTTTGCAACCTCTTTTTTATAGTTCATGCAACCATCAGTAAAAATATTCACAGGGAACAGCAATCCCGCGCTGGCAGAGAAAATCGCCAGCCGCTACGGCAACGGGTTAGGCAAATTGACAATTCAGAAGTTCAGTGACGGAGAATTCCAGCCGATTTATATGGAAAGTATCCGCGGTGATTATGTTTTTCTCGTGCAGAGCACTAATTCTCCATCGGACAACCTGATGGAGTTATTAATGATGATCGACGCAGCCAAAAGGGCTTCTGCCGGTTATATCACCGCAGTAATTCCGTATTTTGGCTTCGCCCGGCAGGACAGAAAGGACAAACCAAGGGTAGCCATCGCCTCTAAGCTGGTAGCGAATCTGCTCACGTCGGCAGGCGCTAACAGGGTGATTACCATGGATTTGCATGCTCCTCAGATCCAGGGATTCTTCGATATCCCGGTAGACCACCTGGATAGTTCGGCAATTTTCATACCGTACATTGAGAATTTGAAGCTGGAAAATCTTACCTTTGCGTCCCCTGATGTGGGAAGCACTAACAGGGTAAGGGAAGTAGCAGCCTACTTCAACGCGGAAATGGTGATCTGCGATAAGCACCGTAAACGTGCGAATGAGATCGCTTCCATGGTTGTAATAGGTGATGTAAAAGACAAGGACATCGTGCTGATCGATGACATCTGCGATACTGCAGGTACCCTTACCAAAGCAGCTAACCTACTGATAGAAAAGGGAGCAAAGAGTGTTCGTGCATTTTGTACACACCCTGTGCTTAGCGGAAAGGCTTACGAAAACATTGAGAATTCTGTATTGGAAGAGTTCGTTATCTGCGATACCATTCCATTGAAACAGCAATCTTCAAAGATCAAGGTGATCAGTGTTGCTGATCTCTTTGCAGTAGCCATCAGGAACATGCATGAGAACAAGTCTATCACAAACCTGTTCGTGCATAGCCACCGCCGCTAGTAGCAACAAGCTTATTTATAACAATTATAAATGTTTAATCAATGAAAACGATAACAATCGAAGGACAACTCAGAAGCGAATATGGCAAAAAAGCCACCCGCCAGGTACGTTCTGAGGGACAAGTGCCTTGTGTTATTTACGGGGGTGCTGAAACCGTGAGCTTTTCTGCTCCGGCTGTTGCTTTCAAAACGCTTGTTTACACTTCTGAATTTCAGCTCGCTGAAATCAAATTAGGTGCTAAAACTTACAGATGTGTACTGAAAGATCTGCAGTTCGATACCGTAACTGACGAGCTGTCACACATCGACTTCCTGGAACTGGTTGAAGATAAGCCAGTAGCGGTAAGCCTGCCAATCAAGATCGTAGGTCAGTCCGAAGGTGTTAAAGCCGGTGGTAAACTGGTTGTAAAGATCAAGGCACTGAAAGTTAAGGCGCTGCCTAAGTACCTGCGTGAGAATATCGAAGTAAACATCGATAACCTGGACCTGAATGGTAACATCCGCGTAGAAGACGTAGTAGCTGAAAACATCGAGATCACTAACTCTCCTCGTATTCCTATCGCTTCCGTAGTAATGACCCGTCAGTTACGTCAGGAAGAGGCTGCTAACGAAAAAGACGCCAAGAAGAAATAATTTTCTTTATAGATATTTTTCCAAAAAGTCCCGTCCTGGTTCGTCCGGGATGGGACTTTTTCTATTTTTACGCCGTGGTTTGCAAAACTTCCGTATATATGGTGGATGGCGCCACGAGTTCGTGTTTATTAAATTAGTCGACAGATGAAATACCTGATAGTAGGGCTTGGGAATATAGGCGCAGAATATGAGCATACCCGCCATAATATTGGATTCGATATCGCAGATACCTTTGTTGCAAAGCACGGAGCTACCTACAAAAGCGAACGCCTGGCGGATGTGGCAGAAGTGAAATGGAAAGGGCGTACCCTTATTGTAATAAAGCCTACCACCTACATGAACCTGAGTGGCAAAGCCGTAAAATACTGGATGGACAAGGAGAAAGTGCCATTGGAAAATATTTTTGTGCTGGTAGACGATCTGGCCCTGCCGGTAGAAGTGCTGCGTATCCGCCCTGGTGGTAGTGATGCGGGACAAAACGGGCTTAAGAATATACAGGAGCTACTGGGTACAAATCAGTATCCACGGTTGAGATTCGGTATTGGTAATGACTATCCTAAAGGCAGACAGGTTGATTTTGTATTGGGCAAATGGCCTAAAGATGAAATGGTAATAGTGCAGTGGAAATTGGAAAAATGCGTGGAAATCATTGAAGGATTTGTATCTATAGGTTTGGAACGCACGATGAACAAGTATAATAACCTTAAATATTCACCTGGAAACTAAATTTATAAATCCATTCATTTAACCTTAATTAAAGATTAACCGTCATGAAAATTATATGCGTTGGAAGAAACTATGCCGATCATGCAAAGGAATTGAAAAATGAGGTACCGACAGAACCTGTGATTTTCATGAAGCCTAAGAATGCATTGCTGCAGAACAACCATCCATTTTACTATCCAGAGTTTACCGACAACCTCCATTATGAATGTGAACTGGTGCTGAGAATATGCAAAAACGGAAAGCATATTCAGGAAAAATTTGCAGATAAATACTATGACCAGATTGGGATTGGTATTGATTTCACTGCCCGTGATCTGCAGGATAAGCAAAAGCAGAAAGGATTACCGTGGGAGATTGCAAAGGCGTTTGATAATTCGGCTGTGGTAGGGCAGTTTATCCCCATTACCCCTGAGCTGGATAAAAAAGATATTAATTTCTGTTTGTATAAAAATAAAGAACTGGTGCAGCAGGGGAATACGAAAGACCTGTTGTTTTCATTTGATTTTCTGGTGGCTTATATTTCTAAATTCTTTACGCTGAATATCGGGGATCTGGTATTTACAGGTACGCCGGCTGGGGTAGGTCCTGTAGAGATAGGGGATACGCTGGAAGCGTTTATTGAAAATGACAGTTTGCTGGAGTTTGTAGTGAAATAAGTTTTGATGATTATAAATGAACCGGCCTGCTCATCCACTGAGCAGGCCGGTTTTTATTTTGATTTGTTTGAACAACTTTGATAGAATTTCTCGTTAGTTCTTGAAATCACTTGTTTGAGGTTATCTATCACTATCCAGAACTTTGGAGAGTCCTTTATATTACTTTTTTCCAGGCTTCTTTTGGGTGTAATCGATCATCCTCTGAATTCCGGTGTCCTTTAAATTACTTATCTTCTGACACCTGCTTCGTCAAAGTAACCTCATCCGGCACATTATTATAAATCACATCCAATATCCTCGTCAGCTCCTGAAAATCGTCTTCTGTAAGATGATTCCAGCCCGTTTTACGCATTTCCAGCACTAAAGGTCTTGCTTCCTTATACTTATCTGCGCCTTTAACAGTGAGCTGTAAAAACACCTTCCTGCGGTCCTGGGGAGATCCTTCCCTAAGCACCAGTTCTTTCTTAACCAGTAATTCAATAATACGGGAAACGGTGGTAATATCCTTCGATGTCAGCTTAGCGAGTTCGTTATGCGTAATCTTTTTGTGCTTATACAGGTTTTCTATCAGCAGCCACTGGTCAACAGTAATGTCCACCTTATGAATATCAAAAGTCTTTTGCCAGTAGTTACGGATTCTTTTAAGGGTGGCATCCAACTTAAAAAAAGATGGATTCGTTACGAAAGTATTAGGCATAATTATTTAAATTGCATTAGCAATAGTTGCATTAGCAACTATTTAATCTTATAAACATCCAAACAGGATATAAAGTGTTTAAAGATAATACAATCACCCCAACTATAAAAGCAGGGATTGCTAATAAGCAAGGCCTGTGGCTGAAAGCCTTCCGGCTGATGTGTCAGGCTTCCCAAATGGCCGCCACGTATGAAGCGAATCGCTCCGTTTGCAAATATGTACATTCCACGTCCCGTGGGCATGAAGCTATTCAGATAGCAGCTGGATTGCAGTTACAACCCTGGGATTATGCCAGTCCTTACTATCGGGATGACAGTATGATGCTGGCCATGGGTTTTACTCCCCTTGAGCTGATGTTACAACTCCTTGCAAAGGGAGATGACCCTTTCTCCGGCGGTCGATCGTATTATAGTCATCCAGCCAGCCGGGTACCCAATCGCCCCTTAATCCCTCACCAGAGCAGTGCTACCGGCATGCAGGTCATTCCGGCTACAGGCATGGCACAGGGTATCCGTTATCTGGAAAGAAATTTATCTGACTCTCTGCCTACCGGCCCCCATGGAGAATTACCGGTAGTTCTTTGCTCTCTCGGTGATGGCAGTGTCACGGAAGGTGAAGTCAGTGAAGCATGGCAGAGTGCTATTCTGTGGGAGTTACCAGTTATTTACCTGGTACAGGACAATGAATGGGGTATTTCTGCTTCATCTGCAGAAACCCGTGTAATGGATGCATATGAATATGCTGCGGGATTTAAAGGCCTGAAACGAATACGGGTGGATGGAAGTGATTTTGAAGAGAGTTATCATGGCATGGAGGCTGCAATCAGTTATGTACGCAAAGAAAGGAAACCTGTATTGGTACATGCCTGTGTGCCATTGTTAGGGCACCATACCTCCGGTGTACGCAAGGAATGGTACAGAACAGATGAAGACCTATCCTTTCATGGAGAAAAGGATCCCTTACCCAAACTAAAAGCATTATTAATATCCTCCGGTATTCCGGAGAAGGACCTGTTAACCATTGAAAGAGAAACACAGGAATATATAGAAGCAGAATTTGATAAGGCGCGGATAGCACAGGATCCGGATCCCCGCACAGTGAAGGATCATGTATTTGCACCTGCTGCAGTTACAAGTGAAAAGGGGAATCGTACTCCTGCAAATGGTACGAAGGTGATGATGGTGGATGCTGCTTTGCATGCGGTAGAAGAAATCCTGCGGGACTATCCTGAAGCCATCTTTTTTGGTCAGGATGTAGGACGCCGTTTGGGTGGCGTATTCCGCGAAGCAGCTGCCCTTGCGGAAAAATTCGGTGACCACAGGGTATACAACACAGCTATACAGGAAGCTTATATCGTTGGTGCTACTGCTGGTTTATCAGCTGTGGGTGTCAAGCCTATTGTAGAAATTCAGTTTGCCGATTATATCTATCCTGGATTTAATCAGCTGGTGACGGAGATTTCGAAATCCTGTTACCTTAGCTATGGCAAATTCCCGGTGCAGACCCTGATCCGTATACCTATTGGTGCTTATGGAGGTGGAGGGCCTTATCATTCTGGTAGTATCGAATCTACTTTGCTTACCATCAAAGGTATTAAAGTAGTCTATCCATCCAATGCTGCTGATATGAAAGGACTAATGAAGGCTGCTTTTTTAGATCCCAATCCGGTTGTTATGCTGGAGCACAAAGGTTTATATTGGAGCAAAGTTCCTGGTACACAGGCGGCGATCATGATTGAACCAGATGCAGACTATCAGTTGCCAATGGGCAAGGGTAGGGTAGTGGTACCTGCTCATCCAAAAGATGTGAAGAAGGGCGATACTTGTTGTATCATCACTTACGGAATGGGGGTATACTGGGCAATGGCTGTCGCTGCGGCCTTCCCTGGTCAGGTAGAGGTGATTGATCTGCGTACATTATTCCCGCTGGATGAAGAGCTGGTCTATTCATCTGTTTCCCGCCATGGAAAATGTCTTGTGCTCACTGAAGAACAACTGAATAATTCCTTTGCACAGGCCTTAGCGGGTCGTATTCAACAGCACTGCTTTCGCTCGCTGGATGCGCCGATTTTCACGCTTGGTGCTTTGGATTTGCCAGCAGTGCCTATCAATCTGGCGTTGGAGAATGAAATGTTGCCAAATCCGCAAAAGGTGAAGGCTGCGGTGAAGGAATTATTAGCGTATTAAAAAAAAATATAAATACCTCTTGGCTTTTATCAATTTAGCGATTATCTTTGCACTCCCGTTTTGAACAAGACGAGGATTTGGCGAGGTAGCTCAGGCGGTTAGAGCGCAGGATTCATAACCCTGAGGTCAAGGGTTCAACTCCCTTTCTCGCTACGAATTAAAAAGGTTTTCAGGTAATTTGCTTGAAAGCCTTTTCTTTTTTATATTCATCTATACTTTGATGGTAAATTTATGAATGACATATTCATTTCATCTATCAGCATAAATGAAGTTCGGAATACAAAAGAACTCGAAATACCCATTTCGTCTGATGAAAGAAAGCATTTAATCATCACTGGACGAAACGGAAGTGGTAAAACTTCTCTACTTGTCGAATTACAAAAATATCTTTCTGCAGTTATACAAGAAAGCAATATTAGCTTTTTAGCTAATGTTATAAGGCGAAGAGATTATCTTATTTATGAAAAAAATGAAGTAATAAAGAATCATACTCCAGAAAGTATGAGTTCTTACACTACGGAAATAGAAGCTGTTAATAAAGAAATCAAGGCTTTAACAGGCGTGTCAATAAGCTTTAATCATTTTAATGAAATTTTATCAAATTTCAATTCAGGGAAATTTATAGTTGCGTCATTTGACTCAAAGCGTAACTCAAAATTTAATGTACCAAGTGGTATTAACAAAATTAAATTTAAGCGGAATTATAATCCCCGAGAGCATGTTGGAGCTGATTTTATTCAATACATTGTAAACTTAAAAGCAGACAGATCATTCGCTAGGGATGAGAATGAAACGGATGTTGTGAGAGAGGTTGACTCATGGTTTGCAAACTTTGAAAGAAACCTCGCTGAATTATTTAGTGATCCCCAACTTAAATTGTCGTTTGATAGAAAGAACTATAATTTTAATGTACTTGAAACAGGTAAGGAACCATATAATTTAAACCAACTTTCTGATGGTTATTCTGCGGTTTTAAGTATTATAACAGAATTATTATTAAGAATGGAGAGTTCTGGTGCAAAAAGTTATGATGTAGAAGGAATTGTGCTTATAGATGAAATTGAGACTCATCTTCATATTGAATTACAGAAAAAGGTACTTCCATTTCTAACTACATTTTTTCCAAAACTACAGTTTATCATTACAACACATTCCCCATTTGTTATAAGCTCAATAGAAAACGCAGTTATTTGCGATCTTGAAAAGAGGATTGTCACGGATGATTTATCTGGTTATTCCTATGATACTTTAATTGAGAGTTATTTTGAAGCAGATAAATATTCATCAATTTTAAAGAAGAAGATTGCTGAGTTTGAATATCTAAGTTCTAAAGAAGAGTTAGATGAAAAGGAAAGAGATCAACTACGGGAATTAAGGAAATATATTGATGATGTTCCCAAATTCTTAGCAGATGAATTAGCGGTTAAAATTCAACAAATTCAGTTAAGAACACTTAATAAGAACAAATGATTTTTGCTTCTAAATCTCAACCTGCCCCACCTTGCTTAGCAATTGAGAAAGCAAAAGCTACTGGGAGTTACAGATGTGACGGAGTTCTTCATGCAATAAGGAATGATTTCTATAATAAATGCTATATATGTGAGCAAAGAGAGCCTACAACAATAAACGTTGAACATTTTCGACCACATAGAAATTATCGGGATGTGATGTTTGATTGGAATAATCTCTTTTTTGCTTGTGGGCATTGCAATAACATAAAACTAGCCAAACCCATATTTGATGATATTCTAGATGTCACTCAGGAGACAGACGAAGTAGATAAAAAAATAAGATATCATATTAACCCATACCCAAAAGAAAAGGCTGAATTCCGGGCCCTTGAGAACACCGATCGTGTTAATAACTCAGTTACGCTTTTAGATGCAGTTTACAATGGAACTACTACCTTAAAATCTATTGAAGCCGCAAATGTTCGAAATCTTTTACTTAAAGAGATAAGGACTTTTCAGGATTTGTTATTTGACTATTATGATGAAACATATTCGGCTGAGGAAAAAGAGGAAATAAAACAAAAGATTATTAGACATTTGCGTCCTGCATCAAGCTTTACGGCTTTCAAAAGATGGGTAATAAGAGATCATGAAAACCTAAAGGCGGATTTCGAGCAATATTGTGGGTGAATAGCTAAGGCTTTTTTAAGCAGATCTATGAATATGCTAAAGCAACAGTTCAGCTAGTAAAGCCATCATCTTATTATCTTTCATGTCTATGAACTCGATCCTTCTTTGTAAAACTATACTGCTGATATTACCTGTTATTGTCCTGATTTTCGTATTCCTTATCAGAGATATATTACGCATTACAGCCAGAGCAGGAGGAGGTTCATGTGATTTTACCAAAGAGTATACTCTGATTGTAATAGGGCTGCATTTACTAGTACTTAACGTATTTTGCTAATGCAAGGTGCGGGTGGCAACTGGCCTTTTCTTGTGATTGGCATTGCGTTACTTATTTGTTGTATTGCCCTGGGATTCAGAGAGCTTTAAACCTTGTTCTATGGCACTACAAATTTCTACCAATTGTAAAGTTCAAGCATTTACCTGGACATATAATGATGAGAATACTTCTCCAACAACCTGGAGGTGTAGTTGTGATTATTCTGCCAAGGAAGATGAGTCGTTTGTAAGAGAATGTTCTATAATGCCTTTAATGACATTAGGAATAATAAGAGCTTCACACATGATAATCCTGTATTGATTTTAGTAATGTCACTGCAAGAGTAAAATTTCTTCAATCTATAGAAACAAAGCATAAGAATGCTGCAGTAGCAGAAGCTGTTCCTGATTGGGGGCAGTTTAAAATTAAAAATATACTGATAGAATGCGAATTGTGGATATTGTCTAATACGGAGGTTTTGGCCACCCCAAACGGAGCAAAGAGCCCAACTTTTTCAATCTGGATAGTGACTATCTACCTCGTAGTTCATTTGATTTTATTAACGACTGGGTTGATAGTTCCAATAATGTTGATTAGTCTTATACTGTCACCACTTTTAGTACTCTTGATGGTATTTACAATATTGAAATATGGCAAATACAGAGATGGTAAGTTTGGATATCAATAATATTTCAGGCAGGATGTCTGAAAGCCTTTTAAAATTCTATTAAACATTCAATAAGTAATATTCCCCCTAATAGTATCATTCACCTGAACCTTATACCTAATCCCCGTATCTCTCCGGTTCTTTACAAGGTAATCTTCAAATGAATAAAAGCACGACCTCGAAACCTTAATATCCAGCGTATCTCCCTTCATCCACCTAATATCATTAAAACAATCAAAATCAAACCGGGACACATAAAAGTTTCCGTATTTCGGAATGCTATCATGCTTATGAATAACCGAAATATTCAGAAAATAATAACCATTACCAGGCTTAACATATCTATACACAATCAAATCATACTTTTGACTTGGTGATGTTTCTCTATAAAATACTTTCCGCTCGTAAGATGTATCAATAGGATCCTTGTGCACAACTTTCACGATAACGCCATTCATAGGAATTATGCTATCCTTAAATTGGGATTTACCCCTGCTTATAAATTCAGTAAATTTCTCAGCAACAATAACCGTATCGCTACCTTGCCAATAGACATCATCTACGTCGTAACTGAAGAATTTGAATTTATCTGCATTACTTTTAACCGAGTCTGTAGACTTCAAAATTGCGATAAAGTAGGATCGGCCACCATCCCATGCTCCCTGTTCATAGGCGTAGTTTAATAAGAATTTGGTGCTGTCTGGTGAGTATGTTCTTGAACGCTCTGTAAAAGTACCGGGGCCGAAATCCGGAAAACATGCTGGTATGGCCAGCAGAGCCAATGCCAGAAAAACTACAACAAATTTCATAAGTATAAAAATTTCAGCTTCCTACAAAATACGCTGATACCCCCTTCACAATATCTCCAATCCTCGCCTTATAAAACCCTGCCGCATTCATCCCCCCATACTCCACAATAAAATACTCATCCCCACACAAACAGATATCCATCACAAATACATCATGCGGTGTATACTCCTCACACCTTGCCTGTGCAAATGCTACCACACTATCCGGACAACCTTCCTCTTTCTTTAATTTAAAATAATGCCTATACTTGGAAGCCTCCACCTGCTGTCGCTCCCCATCCAAATACGCCTGCAAAAAAAAATCGCATAACATATTTATTCTTTAATTTTATTCAATGGACAATTTAATAGATAACCTCATCAGCCGTTGGGAAAAAGCCTTTGACGACATTCAACACCTCCCTGCTTTCAAAGCACAGGTTAAAACAACACTATACGCCCCCGGCACCCGTTATAACCTCGAAAAATATGACCAGCACTCCTTCCCCTCAAATGGAGCCTTATCAAAGGGAAAAGACGACTACGAATACGGCTTCAATGACCAGGGGGTACCTTGCTACATGACCTTTGGCAATGAAGCAATCAAAACCTTATGGGAAGGTTATTATAAATATACCAATAACCTCGCGGAGTACATAGAATTTAATATCAACACAGGCGTGCCCTCCGCGCTTACAAGGATTACATTTGAAAATGGCCGTAAGATCACCTCACAACGTTTGGGTATAAACGGTAAAGGAACCATTTACAAACCGAGCCAATCCAGGGAAGAGTTAATTAAAGAATATAAAGAAAATGACCTCTTCTTTTTCCTGATCACGACCACATTTGAGTACGATGCCGATGGCAGGATCACCCGCTCCGTAAGCAACAATGTCGCCCCCGGGCTGGGAAAGTATTCTTCCTACGATGAATACTCCTATACCGATAATCAGCTGGATAAGATCAGGACCTTCCATGAAGGAGGCAGTAACCGTCTGACCTACAGCCGGAACAGGGAAAACCTGTCCCAGGACGCGCTGATCGAAAAACTCGCCCAGGCTATGGCCCAATCCATCGTTAGTTCTCTGACGCATCATGAAACTACGTCACCACTGGCCCTCCTGGAAATAAATTACCACTATGCTGATAACTATTTCCCCCTCCTGGTTTCTCAATCTCAACAGGAAGTTGAACAAAGACTCGAAAATGGGGGAGAAGTTTTCTTTCATGACAAATATGACGATTCCTCTCCATTAGATATCACCTCATTCGAAGACTATTTCGCCCAAATGGAACAACTAATGGAAGAACAGGATAACTGGGATATTGGCCGGATAGCCCTCAGAAGAACCGCTGCTATCCTAACCGAAACCAAACTATTAGGGAGAATCAAAACCACCACTGACTTTGCAGCTTATGCTGTAGACTGGACCGTAGAAGGTGGCCGCGAAGATTTAGAGGAAATCCTCCTGGAATGCGGGGTAAAACCTGAAACCCTTGATCTGTGGAAAGAGAAAAAATTCATTACTGAGTAAATTTTATTTCCGATTGGCGTAATCAAAAAGAACGCTCATTCCCAATCTTTACAGCTTCTAAAAGAAGAGCAGATGTTGGATCTTGCTCACAAAGCAGGGTTTAAATATGCTAAAGTGGTATCCGGTGACGACCTTACAAAGGAATATTTTCAGGAAAGAAATGACGGTCTGTCCCTCTCCAATTCAGAACTCATCCTCGTGGCAAATACCTAATTATTTTTTATCTTGAGCGCTATGAAATACATATACGCTAGTCTGTTTTTATTGATATTCGCAGCCTGCGGTCAGTCAGCCGACTACCGCTCCCAGGAAGTCATTCTTGACCAGGCTGTTACGATTGAAGATGCTTACAAGCTGGCTGATAAATATTCCTTTATCACCGCGACTCCATTGAACTCTTCAAAGGATACAAATGCCTTGGATAAAAAGCTGTTTAGTCTGAATGTAGGAGATACTGCCACAATTGAAGGACGTTATTACAGGGTAGTAGCTGATACAGGGAATTACACCTTCCGGGCCAGCTATATCCACCTGGATGGTGCAGTATTAAAGCATAAAGAGATAGACAGCCTCCGCACGTTGATACAACAGCAATACGCCGCCGGTAAATCTTTCGAAGAGCTGAATGCTAAATACAACATGGATCCCAATCAAAAGGACGGAGATACCGGTCCATTTACTGCCGGTATGATGGTAAAACCATTTGAAGATGCTGTACGTGTCCACAAAAAAGGAGATATCTTTTTAGTAGATGTGCCTGATAAGAAATGGTACTTTGTAGTGAAGAAAACTGCCGATAATGAAGGCGAAAAAATAAGGATCGTATTAAGTATTAAGAAAGTAAACTAACGATAAAAAGAGGTCACTGCTTCCTGACCTGTATAATTTGGCCCGGTCTGGTCATCAGCACCCACATAGGTCCAGGTGATATCAATATGTCGGGGGCCGGTACATGTCAGGAGCTTCCTTCTTTTATTATACTCAATCCCATACAAAGCAAATAATTTCTTTACATCCACCCCCTGTATATTATTCAGATCAAGATTGGCCACAAACAAGCCCCATGGTTGCAACGTTGCTATTGCCCTCACTAACACCTTCAATTTATCGCCTATATAATGAATACCATGTACACAGGTAATCAGATCATATTTCTCCGAAGGAACCCAATTCACTAAAGATCGTACCTCAAATTCCAGGCAACCAATAAAAGGAGGTATTTCCTGGAACAAATCCACCAGGTCAATCCCTTTCAATTGCACCCCTGATTGCTGCGCTAATCCTTTCGCATATTGAATCAATGCATTACCCTCCCCACAACATAAATCCAGCCATTTCACCTCACCCCGTTGCGCCAGGCAATCATCGAGGTACTTCGACGGATTGAAAAATAATTCCTTTTCATAACTATTCACTCCAATCGCCACCCGCTTACGATTCATCTTGTTATTCGCCACAATGGGAGACCAGATTAATTCAGCTTCTGTCAGCAATTTCATAACAACAAAATACTAAATTCATTGCTTGTATCGAAGCATTATTTTCAATAAAATTTTACATAAAAAATAGAGCGTTACCTTGTTCGGGTGCATCTTAAATGCTTTGCCAGCCTGGTTAAGCGCTTGTAGGGGTGCATTGTATTTATGATAGGTCATATCAGTAGTTCGTGCAAAATATAATGACCAGTTATATTGGGCCTGCCGTTTTAAACGGGAACGTTCTGTAGCAGGAAGATAAGGTTGTATCAGGTGAATGGCTTTCGAAATATCAAGAATATGCTGACAGGACAGGAAATACCTGCTGGTGATATTGGATGTATGTACTCTGTAATAGGCCAGCCGCTCTGGCGTATAAACCACCGGGTAATGCGCGGCAATCCTTACCCACATTTCCCAGTCCTCGCCATAATGAATGCCGAAAAAACCACCTAATTGTTCATAGACCTTTCTTCTGACCAATACTGCTGGTGGCTGCATTTTTTGCCCTGTAGCTATCTGCAATAGCCAATCCTGTATAACCCCTGTCTCCGTCTTCAGGACGTTACTTTTATTAATTTCAGCTCCCTGCTCATTGATGTATGAAAAACCCGTGCAAATGGCCCCGGCATCAGGATATTGTTCAAATAACTGCGTGGCCTGCTGATAAATACCCTGCCCTGATAAGTCATCTCCGTGTAATAAGTGCACAAAATGCCCCTTTGCACGATTAAGGCATGTTTCAAAATTACGCAGGCTCCCACGGTTCTCCGGTTGTTGGTAAAACGATACCCGACCCTTGCCAATCGATGCTACCAGTGCTGCAATATCCCCATCTGTACTACAATCATCCACCACCTCAATCTGCATCAGCGCCGGCCCCAGGTCCTGTTCCAGCACACTTTTTAAAGTAGCCTCCAGGTAGTGGCTACAATTGTAAGTTGGGATCATCACAGACCATAATGGTCTGTGTACCTCCGGTGAAAGCGGCGCTATAATAGGTGGTTGATCGGGAATCCTGCTATTCATAATATGCATTCCAGTTTTGTTGTCCGGATTGTAACGCCAATCGCTCCTCTTCATTTGATAACAGGGGTATTTGCCTTTTTAATACCTCCTTCACGAATTGCAACATCATTTTCCTGTTGTCCGACATATTCTGACCATGAATCCGGTAAGCAGCTATTCTTTCTTTATGATGAAAAGTAGGTAGCAGCCTTGCTATTTTCAGGTTGAGGTCATAATCTTCACATGCCTTCAGTTTTGTGTCAAAATGAAAATGAAAGAACAGGTCCCTCCTGTATAGAATGCAACCTTCCATACCTATGTAGTTCCCCTGCAATAAAGAGAGGTACCCGGTTCCGCTATTATATACTTCCGCTATGAATTCCCCGTTTGCATCAACCCTGTCATGTGCACCGGATACAAAAGCTAACTGTGGGTAGTACCTGAAATAGAAAAGGTTTACCTCAGCAGCGCCTGGATATAAATAATCATCTGCATCGAGGAAGATCAGGAATTCCCCCTTACTAAATTGTACGCCTATATTCCGTGCTGCTGATAAACCAACACGTTCTACATAGATGTATTTCACCCGGTCTCCATATTCTTTACAAATCGCCGCCGTATCATCGCTGGAACCATCATCCACTACTATAACTTCCATATTGGGCCATGTTTGGCCCAGCGCACTCTCAATGGCTGGTCTGAGATAATGCCCATGGTTGTAACAGGGAATAATTACAGAAACAAGGTTCCACGCTGCTGAAACCGGTTCCAACAGCCATAAGGGAAATGTCTGAATATCCTGCCGCCGCAGGTGTTGATGTGCTTTATAAAATCGAATACCAGATTTACACCCCCTGATCTCAGTGATAATATGCCTGATATACTCCTCCTTGTTCCCTTTTATCCATTGTATTAATCGCTGCAGGTAGTATCGGGGTAACCCTTTCCGTAGTCGCTTTAATTCTCCCGGATGCTGGTAATTTTCATATTGCACAAGCAGTGCACTGACATGCCCACGCATATAACCGAACAGTTGTTTTCGCAACCCTTCTTCAGTAGAACGATGTTCATGATATACAAACAACTCCGGTACATAATAACAATCCCACCCTTCGGCCAGTATGCGGTGCCACATTTCCGAATCACCACTACACCCCGAAGCTCCTACATCCAGCCTTTCATCAAATACCCCCGCCACCTGGAATGCTTCTTTCCGAAAGGCCATATTAGCTCCCGCGCCGATATCCCATGCCGGCACACCATACTCAAGGTGATCAAGAAAATACCGGTGATTAAACCGCTTGGGCAGATACCCTTTATTAAACCCCCACTTTCTTTCAAATGTATACTGCGCCCTTGTATCCAGGGAGGCGGGTATCACAAGCCCTGTCACTGCCATGATCAAAGGATCTGTAAAACATGCCTTTAGATTGGTGATCCAGTTTTGCGGAATGAGGACATCATCATCAGTATAAGCTATAATATCTCCTGTAGCTGTTCTGGCACCTGTATTACGTGCTATATCAAGCCCCTTCCTGTCTTCACGAACATATCGCACCTGGGTAAACTGTTTTGCTACCAGCAATGTCTCATCATTCTCCGGCGCATTATCCACCACAATCAATTCAAAATCAGTATCGGGACCAGATAATAATGATTGCAGGCACTTATACAATGACTGTGGCCGGTGACGGGTACAAATCACAACAGATAATCTTACTGCCTGATCCGTAAATGCAAGTGATGAACCACATTCGCTGTAATGTGTCTGTGCAGGTTGTATAGCAGCCCGTATTTTGACAGTAATGTCCTCCGGCGAAGTAACCCATACATGCCCCAATGGTACTTCTCCTGACCATACCACAACATAATGCCGGCCTTTCTCTACAGAAAAACTATCTACTGCGGATAATTGTATATGGTGTATTTTATAGTACATGCTGCTGCTTTAAAATCACCGGAAACGCAGGACGAACATACCCCATCCATTTCCCAAACCAGGCGGTATTCTCCCTGAAATCTTCCACATTGAATGAAAGACAACCTTCAAAATAAAATATCCGCTGCGTCGTGTCTTTTACAAAAACAATGGATAAATAGTAAGCGCCATTGTTTAGGAAATTACCCGGTATATTACATTCCCCCGTTATAAGCCCTGCACGCAGATCTGATCCTTTGGATGCCACATCAAAAATGCATTCACCGGCCATGTTAAATAAATGAATGCCAACAATCAGACTACCCGGATCGGGATCGCTATACCAAAATTCAAACCTGGTAGTAAATGGTGTACGGATATCGAAAATATCCGTATCATATTCAATGGCTATTTTTTTGATTCGGATATAATCATTGCCAGGCGCTGATTCTGGCGTATCATACCTTTGTTCCAGGTAATTGTTGTCTGTACTTTTCAGGTAATTGGCAATCACAGTCTCCGGCTTGCCTGAATCAATGATATGCCCTTTATGTAAGGTGATGACCCGATCACACAGGTTTTGCAACGCCTGCGTATTGTGACTTACAAACAAAACCGTCTTTCCTTTTCTGTCTGAAATTTCTTTCATTTTCCCCAGGCATTTGCGCTGGAATTCTACATCTCCCACAGCCAGTACCTCATCTACAATCAGAATTTCAGGATTTAAATGTGCGGCTATCGCAAATGCCAGTCGCATATACATGCCACTTGAATAATGCTTGACAGGTGTATCAATTAATTCCTCTACACCAGAAAATGCAATGATCTCATCGAAACACCTTTTTATCTCGGAACTTTTCATTCCCAGAATATTGCCATTGAGAAAAATATTTTCACGTCCGGTCAGATCTCCATGAAATCCTGACCCTACTTCAAGCAGACTGGCAATAGTACCCCTGCCAGATATGCTGCCCGTAGTAGGTGTAGTTATAGAAGAAATGATTTTTAACAGGGTGGATTTTCCCGCACCATTGTTACCAATGAACCCCATGACTTCTCCCTGGTTGATTTCAAAGTTGATATCTTTCAGCGCCCATAGTAAATATTTATCAGCATTCTGTCGCTTTAGCCAAAAGCGAATATCCTCCCGAAGCCGGCCAGAACCTGGATTACCAAGACGGTATAATTTGGAGATGTTTTCAACCTTTATAGCTATCATACAACGTCCATTATTTTAAGTTCCTTTTTCTTAAACAGCGTAATGCCCACCACTAATAAAAATAGTACTTCTACAATGCAAAGTGCCAACCAGCGGTAATGAACAGGTTCATTCGAAAAATAAGCTGCCCTGAATGTTTCTGTGATGACAGTGAGCGGATTTAACCAAAACAATAACTGGTATCGGGCCGGAACAATTGATGCCGGGTACACCACCGGTGTGGCAAACATAAATAGCCTGAGTATAAACTGAAGTGCATAATCCAGGTCCCTGTATCTCGCGGTAAAAACGCTGATAATCAGGCCGGCTCCCAGACCGAATCCTGCGGTCAACAGCAACAGGAATGGAGTGAGCAATATGTAGTAATTACCATGTATTCCCATCGTGGCAAAATGATAGATGTAGATGGCAATAAAAAGTAACAATTGAATACCTATCCTGATACTATGTGAAAGTACATTGCTAACAGGCACTACCAATCGTGGGAAATATACCTTATTGAAAATATTGGCATTTTGCAAAAAAGTATACATCGTCCCATTCAAACAATCGGAAAAGAAACTCCAGAAGAGAATCCCGGACAAATAAAATAGTACGGGCGGAATACCTCCCGTAGAAATCTTTACCACCTTTCCAAAGATGATATAGTAAACCAGGGTAGTCAGTGCCGGTTGAATAAATACCCAAAAAGGTCCCAATACCGTCTGCTGATAACTTGCAATCAGGTTACGCCTTACAAACCGGAACAAGAGATCTTTGTAACTGACAATTTCGCGGAGGTTCCAATCAAACCATTTTGTATTGGCATTAATTTCCCAGTCCCAACTTTCGTTATTTTTCATCGGTTAAACCCAATTTTTAGTATAAAGGATGGTTCTATCAATTTCGTCCTGTATCTGATTGTCAATATTGGGATCAAATTTCCTCGCAAACAGCCGGCTACTATGCTGCAGACAATTCAGATCTTCCATAGTAAGCACTTTCGGGTGCGATCCACCGCCAGAACGATCTATATAGCGGTAATTGTCATTGATGATCATATTGCTTAATGGACTGTTCATCAGCAAGGTATTCACCAGGAATTCATCCGGCGCCCAGGTGTGTTTGAAAAATGAATAACATGTTCCTTCAGACAGGAACTGGCTTAGGTAGAATGCGGCCTCTCCACTCAGCGTCCAGTAAGCAGCTAAAGGCCCTCCATATAGCTGGTAGGGTAGTGGAAACTCCCTTTGCGGTAAAAGGTTGGAAAGTATATTTTCCAGTCGGTGTTTTCCCCTGAAACTGTAATCTATCAGGTGATATCGGGTATACCGCTGATGCGCTTCGTTCCACCAGGCAGTAGGCGGTGTTTCTGAGGTAAGGAAAGAGTGACCAATATAAGCATTGAGAAAATCATAAATATAACCAGTCGGTTTTATCGGATAGTCCTGCCCGCTCAGCAGGTTGACATAGTCATACGATCGGCCACTTGAAAAAATAGCACGCAGCGACGCACCGATGGCCTCAAGCTGACTAAACCCTGCCCAATGCACTGTTTTACGTTCCTGAACAAAAAAAGTATTCGGCAAGCTCGAGAGGGGTATAAAAGGAGCGATGTCTACTTTATTGTCAAGGTGTACATAAAAATCAAATTTCCTGTGGTATAGCGTTCTAATCAATCTCTCTGCCATAGCAGGGTACTGATGCAACACGATAATGTTGGCCATCCTCATAACGATCTCATTGTTGTGGTATCACTGTTACTCGATAGAGAAAAAAATCAGGGAGGAGATAGGTATAGTAATAATATTAAAATTATTAAAACAAATTGAATAAAAGGGTAGTAAAAATTCGACAAAAACAAATATTGATAAAAGGGAAATATTATCAGAATCCTTCATGTAGATTTGCTTATAACTGAAAAAGGACCAACACAATGGAATACGTAAAAGAATACACCGTTAAACCAGAACACATCGACGTTCAGAACATCATGGACGGTCTCTATTACCCTTTCTACATGGAATATTGCAGGCACGACTTTATCAAAGACGTACTGGGTTTCAGCCTGGAAGAAGAAGCACAGAAAGGCATCAATATGGTGCTGTCTCAATATACCATCCAGTTCGTTCGCTCTCTGAAAAGAGACGATACATTCACCGTTACCTGTCAGCTCATGGCAGACGGAAGTGGCAAACCGCAGATCCATTTTGAACAGAAGATCATGCTCAATAACAAGGTCGTTACCAAAGCGGTATTCACAGGCACCTGTGTACCTGCTACCGGTGGCAGACCTTTCCTGCCAGATGCTATCAAAGAAAAACTGAAAGACGCACCCATTTTAAACGCATAAGCTATGAAAGCCATCGTCATTACCAAACCCGGAGGACCGGAAGTACTGCAACTACAGGAATACCCTACACCCACACCGGGTGCAGAAGAAGTGCTGATTGAAATCAAAGCGGCCGGACTGAACAGGGCAGACGTCTCTCAGCGCAAAGGGAAGTATCCACCTCCTCCCGGCGTAGTACAGGAGATCCTGGGAATGGAAGTGGCTGGCATCGTAAAGGAATGCGGCCCGGATGTGACCATGTGGAAACCCGGCGATAAAGTATGTGCCCTCATTGCTGGTGGTGGATATGCCACCTATGTCACTGCGAAAGAAGGACAATGTCTACCCATACCAGATAAGCTTTCATTTGCCGAAGCAGCCAGTCTGCCCGAAGTGATAGCCACCGTATGGACAAATGTCTTTCAGCGGGCACACTTACAACCCGGCGAAAATTTGCTGGTCCATGGTGGTAGCAGTGGTATCGGTATTGCTGCTATCCAGCTGGGGCATGCCTTTGACGCAAATGTATACGTAACCGTCGGCTCAGAAGAAAAAGGCAAAGCCTGCCTGGAACTCGGAGCCGCCGGTTATGTCAATTATAAAGAGCAGGACTTCAGGGAGGCATATGCCAGCACTGGCATGGACGTGATTCTCGACATGGTGGGAGGGGACTATCTGGACAAAAACGTTCAGCTACTCAATACCGAAGGCCGCCTGGTGTACATTAATGCCATGGGTGGAAACATGGCGCAGCTGAACATCGGCAGGATGATGCAGAAGCGCCTCACTATCACTGGTACGACCCTGCGCCCCCGTGATTATACCTTTAGAAAAGCCCTGTCGCAGGAGCTGCTGGAAAAAGTTTGGCCACTTATTCACAACGGAAAATACAAGCCCGTCATATATGCAACTTTTACATATGATAAAGCTCTGGAAGCCCACGCCCTCATGGAAAGCAGCCAACATATCGGTAAGATTATATTAACGAATGAATAAGCCTTTTATATTACTTTTGCCCACTTAAATGCGCACGTAATATGAAAGAAAAAGTGTCTGTTACAGATACCGGTATACAGTCTTCCGGCCTTCCCCGGGACTACATGGAAGCGGTGGCAGAATATATCTGGAATGGTTTTGACGCAGCAGCATCCATCATCGATATCACTTTTGAAACAAATGAAATAGATACTATCCATAGTCTGTCCATTACAGACAATGGTACTGGTATCGACTATGAACAGCTGAAGGAGACCTTCGGTAACTTCAACGACTCTATCAAGAAGGCCACCTTTCAGAAGACATCTTCCTTCATCAAAGGAAACAAAGGCCGTGGACGTTTCTCCTTTTCCGCCTTTAGTGGAAAAGCATTGTGGAAAACTGTCTATAAAGACCAGACCACCGGTCAGCTCAAAGCTTACGAGATCCTCATTACAAAAAACTCTAAAGATTATTTCGATCCGCACAACAACCGGGATCTGTCTAAAGGTGCTACCGGCACCATGGTGACTTTCACGGACCTCTTTGCTGTGACTGGTTTTTCCTTTCAGTCAGATGAATTTAAGACCTTCCTGGAAAGAGAGTTTGGCTGGTTTCTGATGCTGAACCGGGAAAAGGAATACCAGATCCGCATCAATGGAGTGGCTGTACCTTACCAGCAACTGATAGCAGAAAGCGATATTGGCACCTTGCCCATCAAGGATGTGGAGGGTAAGGACCACTATTTCAAGATTACCTTTGTCAGGTGGTCTGAGCGTATTGGCGATAAATTCTTCTTTTACTTCCTCAACTCCCATCAAAAGGAATTGTTCAAGGACCTCACTTCATTTAACAATAATGCGATCGGATTTTATCACAGTGTGTATGTAGAATCCCGCTACTTCGATGCTTTCAACCCACAGGATAATGAGTTGTCTCAAAACCTGTTTGAACGCACCCGTCAGCATGGAGTATTCAAATCGCTGATGAATCACCTGCATGAGCTGGTGCGACTGCGTCAGAAAGCCTTTGTAGATGGAGAAGCGGCAGAGAAACTGGTGGATAACTATGAGAAGAACGGCATCATTCCAAAACTCAATGATGGGAGAAAAAAGAAGGCATTGCTCAAGGTGGTGAAGAGTCTTTACTGTATAGAACCCCGTTTATTTCAGGGATTAAACAAAGAGCAGCAGCGTATCAATGTTGGCTTGCTCGGTATTCTGCTGGAAGCGGGTATGAAGGAGGACATTGTAGAGCTGGTCAGCCATATTGTACCACTCACAGACGAAGACAGAAAGTTGTTGAGATAAAAGAATGCCGGTGATTATATCACCGGCATTCTTTTATTACCTTCTCACTCTCGATGATGGTGACGGTGAAGACATCATAGGTGCTGTACGCATAGGCAAACTATTTACATTTCGTATTTGCTCAGATCTTTGTATGGTCGGCGTCGGTCTGTCCTGCATTTGCATAATTGGCCGGGCAGTCGTGTTACTATTAAAACTCCTGAACTGTCTGGGTTGTGGATTCTGAACCTGTGGTCTGTACACCTGCATGTTATTGCCAGTCTGTACGGCATTGCCGCGTACCCTGGTTTCCTGTATAGCCATTGGGGTGATAGTCCTGTTAGTATACCGCTGAACCTCTGCCACATTCGGTCCCTGTGAATAATACAGGTTATTGCCGTGTGTAGTGGCAAAATTGTTAATCACAGAGATCCTGTCTGTACTATTGGGCCGTGTTACCACTCTCGAAATATCATTGTCATATATGTGATCCCTTGGCACCTGGTTCCAGTAATAGTCATGTGGTCTCCACCCGCCATAGGCAGCACCTACGCCTACACCAGGTCCCAGTGGCGCCCAGCAGTAATAGTTATCCACAGCACCCCAGGTAACCCATGCTGGTGACCAGTCGTATCCGGGTATCCATAACCAGCCATACGCATCGTCGTAAAACCAGCGGCCATAATGAAAAGGTGCCCATCCCCAGTTGAAATCAGATGCCCACATCCATCCTTCATTGCTATATACCCAATGACCATTCGTTGCATAAGGACGGAATTCTCCATCCATTCCCGGACTCCACACATGGCCATAGCCAGGGTAATCAATCCAGCTGCCATAAGGCGACAGGTCATCGTAAAATGTCTGGTAAGTAATACTTCCATTCGGGGAGGTGCTACCTTGTATCGCAGTTGTAGTAGTACAACTATTCAACAACAATAAACACGAACACAGGGCTAAAACAATACGTTTCATGACTATTAAATTTAAGGTTATTTCAATGCCTGGAAGAAACTCACATTCCCTTCATCAGAAACCTGTAACACTTCTTTCTTAGCGCCCTTGCTGAGCTCCACGAAATAACTGTCGGGGGCGTCAGCAGTCACACCAAATAACTGCATATCTGTACCATTATTCTCGTTATCATCATACCTTATTACAGATACCACATTGTAATCTTGGTATTCTTTCCTGATTTTGCTTTGAGCTTTCAGGGGCAGGTCGGTAAACTTTTTACTGCTGGTAGTACCTACCAATTCGGAGCCAGCATCGTAATAGGCTGTCATGGTATGCCCTTGCCGCTGGAAGATGACCTCATCGAAATTGCCGGGATGAGACCATACCGCATGCTGCACGTGGCTGAAATCCTGTGAGAATTGTGTTTTGGATAGATTGCTGACAACCTTGTCAAAGGAGTTTGCCTCACTGGTCATTACCACCATGAAAAGGGCGGCTGCTGATAAGAATAACGTTTTCATATGCTTTTAGTTTAATACTGATACAAAGCTAAAAGCATATGAAACGTCAAAGTAGGCGATGTAGGTCAATGGGGTTAAATGGTCGGTCAGGAGGCAAAGTCGTGTTCTGAATCAGCTCACCAATTTAGCCAGTGAATAAGCCGCCACAGCCGCTATAATGCCTGTGAGCGCTACCTTCAAAGTGCCTTTTATCAAAGGTTGCCCGGTTACTTTTGATTTAAAGTACCCAAATATGATCAGGGCTACCACCGTAATGATACAAGAAAAATAAAACCCCTGCTGGTTATTGGAAGTCATTAGATAGGGGAACAAAGGAATAAACCCACCTGCCAGGTAAGAGAATGCAATCGTCAATGCAGATTTGATCGCTCTGTCCTTATCCGGTTTATCTAGCCCCAGTTCAAAGCGCATCATAAAGTCTACCCATTTATGTTTGTCCTGGCTGATTTGTAAAGTCACTTGCTTACTCAGCTCTTTATCTACACCCATGTCAATAAAGATGGCTTCCACCTCCATTCTTTCTGTGTCCGGTACATTCTCTACTTCTTCATATTCCCGTTTTAGTTCGGAATCATAGTGCTCTACTTCTGTCTGACCGGCAAGAAATCCACCCAATCCCATTGAAATGCAACCTGCTGCAATTTCAGAAAGTCCGGACACGATAATGAGGTGGTTCGTATCCAGTACGCCGCTCAACCCCGCAGTAAGGGCAAAGGGTACGGTTAACCCGTCGGACATGCCGATGATAACATCTCTGACAAAGTTGGAGCTACTGATGTGTGTTTCCTGATGCATGCTTATTAGTATTGATATAAAATTATCAAAATAGAATGAGTATTTAAAACCGGCACATTAGAGAAGCTTGATTTTCATAATATTATAACGCAAAAAAAAATTATCCCTGAATTCAGCTATTTCAGGCCCCTGATAATTAGGGTTAATTTGTATCTTATATAGAAATTTACCGATACAATGAAACAAAAACCATCGATGGCATTTATTGCCGCATCCTGGGTTGCGTTGCTTATTGGGGTTGTTGGCTACATCGTAGGCCTGTATAATGCCCAAATGCAACTTAATGAAAAGGGATACTATTTCACTGTGCTGATGTATGGTCTCTTTGCAGGGGTATCTGTGCAAAAGTGCGTAAGGGATAGGTTAGAGAAAATTCCCGTTACAGACATTTACTATGGTATAAGCTGGGTGTCTACATTACTCTGTCTGATCCTCCTGGCAGTTGGATTATGGAACGCCACCATGCTGCCTAGCGAAAAAGGATTTTACGCATTTGCATTTTTACTGAGCATTTTTGGTGCCATCGCAGTACAGAAAAACACCCGCGATAGCCAGGCTGCAAAGGAAGAAATCGCTGATATTAATAGAGAGGCATAGTTTTAATATTCTGATCCTGAATTGATTGCATTGTTTGTAGTTGTTTCGTAGACGCTGTTTTTTTCGCTTGTAGTACTTCCGTAGTAGGCAAAAAATAGCTACACATGTTTGGGGCAAATACTTTTGTGACATCATCAATCACAAAAAAATGATCATATCATGAAGGACAAAACATTAGCTATCGTCGCCTACTGTACAATAATTGGTTGGGTAGTTGCATACATTAAGTATAAAGAAACACCTGAACGCTCACCACTGGTACGTTACCATCTTGCACAGGCCTTAGGCGTATTTATCGCTGGTCTGGCAATTTCAATTATTGTTTCTATCGTCGCAAGAATAATTCCTACCATGGGATTCCTCTTGAGTGTAGCCGGCCTTCTTCCATTGATTCTGCTGATATTTGGAATAATAACAGCTTCTAATGAAGCACAGAGACCTGTACCAGTAATTGGTAAAGTCTTCGAAAACAAATTCAGCTTTCTGAACTAAGCATGTTTTCAGAAAAAATTAATCCCAATCATTGTTGAAAAGCCCGGATTAACTATCCTTTTGAAAGCATAAAAAGACTGACTAATAAGGTGTTATTTACCATTCCCCCCTCTAAAAATGGTTGCCTGTTAGTCAGTCTTTCGCTTTTTATTGTGGTTTGTAGATCTCAATATCAATCTGGCCATCTTCGGTAATAGTACCTCTGTACATTCCTTCTGTATTAAAAGGCATCACAGCATGGCCTGCCTGATCCAGTGCAATTAATCCACCGCTCCCACCCAGGATACCGATTTTCTCAATCACTGTTTTCGCAGCCAGATCCAGACTAATACCCTTGTATTCCATCATGGCAGAAAGGTCGTAAGCTGCTACGTCTCTGATATAATATTCACCCCAACCGGTACAGGACACAGCGGCAGTTTTATTATTAGCATAAGTACCCGCACCAATGATAGGAGAGTCACCGATACGGCCGTACTTTTTGTTGGTCATACCACCAGTAGAGGTTCCTGCCGCCAGGTTACCATTTCTGTCCAGCGCTACAGCGCCTACTGTACCGAACTTGTTATCCACATTTTCGATACCCAGTTTGCCGGCTGGCGTATAACTATGGTCCGGTTTTGTTTTGGTAGAATCGGTTTTGAGTACTTGTTGCAGGGCGTCCCAGCGTTCCTGTGTCCAGAAATATTTAGGGTCTACGATTTCAAGACCTGCATCTTTTGCAAACTGCTCAGCTCCACGACCCGCCAGCATCACATGTTCAGATTTCTCCATCACAGCCTTGGCGGCAGCAATCGGATTTTTGACAGTGGTCACCCCGGCTACAGCACCTGCCTGCAGGGATTTACCATTCATAATGGCAGCATCCATTTCATTTTTGCCATCATGAGTGAAAACAGCGCCTTTGCCCGCATTGAAGAGAGGAGAGTCTTCCATCACCTTGATCGTAGCTTCTACTGCATCAACACTGCTCTTGCCGGCTTTCAGGAGTTTGTAACCCGTAATCAGGGCTTCTTTCAGTACCGCTGTGTAAGCAGCTTCTTTTTCAGGAGTCATGTTTTGTTTGGTAATCGTACCAGCACCGCCATGAATTACTAAAATATATCTTTCCTGTGGTGGGGTACCTTCTTCGGCATAGCAAACCGCCTTCAGACTAAGCATAAGGCAGCACAAGAGTAACTTTTTCATATAAGCTAAAATAGTAAAAAGACAGCATAGGATACCTTTCCTCTTATCATTTTGCATATTTGAAAAGTCAACTTTTTATGCAAACGTTTCCATAAAAACGTACTTTTAAGTATTCCACGAATGAAGAACTATATTACTTTCCTGTTGACCTGCACATACAGTATAGTGTGTGGACAAACGCCCATCAACCGCCAGGCGCTGGTTGAGCGGCATAATGTGACCCTGCACCAGGCAGATACGCTCGCTGCTCTGACACTGGGCAATGGCAACTTTGCATTTACTGTAGATGTCACTGGTTTGCAAACGTTTCCCGAAGCATATAGCAAAGGTATTCCCCTGGGTACCCAGTCAGGCTGGGGATGGCATAGCTTTCCCAATAGGGGAGGGTATAAAATCGATGAAGCTTACCAGCCTTATCACCTGCATGGCCGGGATATCACCTACGCGGTACAAAAAAAGAATACCCCTGCTGTCGACTATTTCCGCCAGAATGTACATCGCTTACAATTGGGAAATATTGGGTTTCAGATACTGAAAAGGAATGGACAACCCGCTACCCTCGATGATATCCAACAGCTAGACCAGGTACTGGACCTCTGGAATGGAGAGATCCGCAGCGCTTTTACTGTAGAAGGCGTCCCCGTAAAAGTCCGTACCGTCGTTCATCCGCAAAAAGACCTCGTATCCATCAAAGTCATTTCCCCGCTTGTAAAGCAGGGGCGTCTGAAAATCCGTATCCGCCTTCCTTACCCCACAGGCGAATTCGCAGATGCAGGTACAGACTACCAGCATCCTGACAGGCACCAATCGTCTTTTATTAAACCCGGTCTTATCATCCACGAGTTAGATTCAACCCATTATTATCTGAATTACTCCCCTATAAATACCAGCAGTCCTCATCTCCATGAGTTTCTGCTTACCCCTGACGAGGAGATCACTGTTGAGTTCTCTCCTCATGAAGCGCAGGACCTTCCTTCTTTTGCGCAAACGGAAAAAGACAGCCGCCAATACTGGCAGGCATTCTGGAAAAGGGGCGGAGCGGTTGATTTCAGTGGTAGTACAGACCCCCGCGCCTTTGAACTGGAAAGGAGAGTGGTCCTTTCCCAATATCTCATGGCAGTGCAATGTGCTGGCTATATGCCGCCGCAGGAAACAGGGTTGACGTACAATAGCTGGTATGGTAAACCACACCTTGAAATGTACTGGTGGCATGCCGTTCATTTTGCTCTTTGGGGAAGGGCAGACCTGATGGAGAAAAGCCTGCAATGGTATGCGACCGTTGCAGACAAAGCCCGTGCTATTGCGCAAAGACAGGGTTACAAAGGTATTCGCTGGCAAAAGATGACAGACCCTGAAGGGAATGAAAGCCCCTCTTCTGTAGGCGCTTTCCTCATCTGGCAACAGCCTCATTTTATTTACATGGCTGAGTTACTGTATCGCCAGCACCCGGAAGTATTGGCAAAATATCAGTCGCTGGTCGCTGCCACGGCCGATTTTATGGCATCTTATGCGTGGTATGACAGTGCCACCCATCATTATATTTTAGGCAAAGGACTCATTCCTGCACAGGAAAGATTTAAACCGGAAGACACGTACAATCCAACATACGAACTGGCTTACTGGCGATGGGGATTGCAAACGGCTCAACGATGGAGAGAAAGAGCAGGGCTACCCCGTAACCCGGAATGGGATCAGGTATTAAATGGCTTATCACCACTACCACAGCAGGAAGGCTTGTACCTGGCAGCTGAAAGTGCGCCTGATAGTTATACCCGACCGGCATACATGACAGATCACCCAGCTGTACTGGGTACCCTGGGGATGTTACCCACCAGTGCTGCACTGGATACGGTTGTTATGCATCATACCCTCGATAAGATATGGACCAGCTGGGATTGGAAAGATACCTGGGGATGGGATTTTCCACTCACCTGCATGACGGCGGTGAGACTGGGACAACCTGAAAGAGCGATAGATGCCCTGTTTATGAATATCAAAACAAATACCTGGTTACCCAATGGCCATAACTACCAGGATGATCGGTTAAGGCTTTACCTGCCTGGAAACGGTGGGTTATTAACAGCGGTGGCCCTGATGTGTGCAGGTTATGATGGCTGTACCATCAAAGAACCGGGTATTCCTAAAAACGGTAAATGGAAAATAAAATGGGAAGGCCTGCAGCCTATGCCCTGATAAATTAAAATAAATCCACAATGAAAAAGTATTTCCTGTTCGTTACCATGCTGTTGGCCGTAAACACCCAGGCACAGAAAACCCTCATTCCAAAGAAGACCACACTGGCTGCGCTGACGAAGACGAATCAATATTTTATGGAGAAGTGGCCGGATACGGGCAAAGAGATTGTGTTGAATAAAACATGGCCATCTAATATCTGGACCCGTGGTGTGTATTATGAAGGCCTCATGGCATTGTATGCTATTGATCCAAAGCAACCCTATTATGATTATGCAGTGCAATGGGGTGAAAAACATAACTGGAATCTTCGCAATGGTATTAAAACCCGCAATGCGGATGACCAGGATTGTGGG
Organism: [Flexibacter] sp. ATCC 35208; assembly: GCF_001975825.1. GTDB lineage: Bacteria > Bacteroidota > Bacteroidia > Chitinophagales > Chitinophagaceae > Chitinophaga. The sequence goes on along the minus strand of NZ_MTKN01000003.1, from coordinate 156,882 downwards.
CAGACGTATATTGATCTGTATCTGATAGACAAAAAACCGGAACGTATCGCCAATATCAAAGCGTCTATTGATACAATGCTCAAGACATCTAAAATAGACGACTGGCATTGGATCGATGCCATTCAAATGGCGATGCCTGTAATGGCCCGCTTAGGTAAAATATATAAGGATACGGCTTATTTCCACCGCATGTATGAAATGTATGAGTGGACAAAGAATGGTTTGTACAATAAAGAAGAGCATTTGTGGTGGAGAGATAAGGACTTCATTCCTCCTTATAAAGAACCAAATGGGCAGAACTGCTATTGGAGTCGTGGTAATGGATGGGTACTGGCAGCATTGGTAAGAACAATGGAACAACTCCCCGAAAATTCCCATTATTATAAGATCTTCCTCAATGACTTTAAGGAAATGTCAGCCGCTGTTTTACCCCTGCAAAGGACGGATGGGTTCTGGAATGCGAGTTTGCATGATCCAAATAATTATGGTGGAAAAGAGCTGACAGGTACTTCATTATTTGTATATGGTATTACCTGGGGTATTCGTAAAGGCTACCTGGATAAAAAGACTTATTATCCGGTGGTAGTGAAGGCGTGGAACGCGCTGGTAAAAGATTGTGTACATGATAATGGAATGCTGGGCTTTGTGCAGAGTACAGGTAAGCAACCTTCAGATGGTCAGCCGGTTAGTTTTGATAAGATACCTGATTTTGAGGATTATGGGCTGGGATGTTTCCTGCTCGCAGGTAGTGAGATTTATAAATTAAAATGATTTTTCAGGCCTGTGGCAGCTATTGCTTCTTTCCTGCCTGCCGCAGGCTCCACCCTCCCTCGTTGAACCCCATTTGCAAAAAAATTAAGCGTACCATATACCTTTATTTAGAATAAAATCCCTATTTTTCACTCGTGTGAATGAATAAAGTGTAGCAGAATACCACGTCATTACTCAAACTCAGGTCTATGCGTCTCAACACTTCCGCAGCTAGCAATGGCTTTGCGTCCACGTTCGCGTATAATTTAATCAATATAAAGCTCCACAAAACCATGAACAAATTTTTGGGATTTGCCGCGCTGTTGCTCGCTCAGCAATTGCATGCGCAACAACAACAGGCTCCAGCCTATCCATTGGTCACACACGATCCTTATTTCAGCATCTGGTCCGCTTCGGACAATCTCACCGCTTCGGCCACCCGTCACTGGACAGGTGCAGAACAGCCTATCGTAGGCATGGTAAAAGTGGATGGCACCACTTACCGTGTACTCGGTCAGCAAGGTGAACATTATGATGGTATCGTGCCTGCTGCCGACGAAAAGAAATATACTGTCGCCTATACAGAAACAGCGCCTGCTGCTGACTGGATGTCGACCGACTTCATTGAAAAAGGCTGGCAGACAGGTGAAGCTCCTTTCACCAACGACAAACACATGTCAGGTACACAATGGAATACCCGCGACATCTGGGTACGCCGCTCATTCAACCTGAATAAGATCCCTTCAGAACCATTGTTCCTGAAGATCAATCACGATGATAACGCTGAAGTATATATTAATGGTACTAAAGCGTATAGCTACGAAGGTTGGTTGAACCACACACAATATTTCCCCATTAGCGACGATGTAAAGAAGCTCCTGAAGAAAGGTAAAAATGTACTGGCCATACATGTTACCAATACACAGGGCGGTGCTTTCCTCGATGCTGGTATCTCAGTAAAACCAAAGAACTTACTGGCGGACAATATCAAAACAGCCGTGCAGAAAAGCGTACAGCTCACCGCTACGCAGACTACCTACACCTTTAGCTGTGGTAAAGTAGACCTGACGCTGAACTTCCTGTCTCCGTTATTATTAAATGACCTTGACCTGATGTCTCGTCCGGTATCTTATATTAGCTACAAAGTACAATCTAACGATGGTGCACAGCACGATGTACAGGTGTACTTTGGTGCAAGTTCCACGCTCGCTACCAATACCGCTGGCCAGGAAGTGACAGCACAGCAGCTCACCAGCAATGGCCTGTCTATCCTGAAAGCAGGTACAACAGAGCAGGCAATCCTGGCGAAGAAAGGTGATGACCTCCGCATAGACTGGGGATACCTGTATGTAGCTGTACCAAAAGAAGCCAACGCTACCCAGACTATAACAACTGATGGTGATGCGATTGCTTCTTTCGTAGGGAAACCAAAAGCAGTAACTGCCGGCAAACAACTGATGTTGAACACGGTTGTAAAACTGGGTAAAGTAGGTGCTGAATCCAAAGAACAGGTTGTCCTTATTGGTTATGATGATATCTACAGCATTCAGTACTTCGGTACTAACCTGCGCCCATGGTGGAAAAAGGATGACACCTTCACCATCGAAAAAGAACTGGCTGCTGCCAGCAAAGACTATGGTTCCATCCTGGAACGTTGCAAAACCTTCGACAAACAGATGTATGCTGATGCAACCAAAGCAGGTGGCGACACTTATGCTAAGTTGTGTGTACTCGGTTATCGCCAGAGCATCGCTGCACATAAACTGGTGAAGAGTCCTGAAGGCGAAATACTGTTCCTCTCCAAAGAGAACTTCAGCAATGGCTGTATCAATACAGTGGATGTAACTTATCCATCCGCCCCTCTGTTCCTGATCTACAATCCTGATCTGATGAAGGGGATGACAAACGGTATCTTCTACTTTAGCGAAAGCGGTAAATACACCGAGCCTTACGCTGCACATGACCTGGGTACCTATCCGCTGGCAAATGGGCAGGTATATGGCGAAGGCATGCCGGTAGAAGAATCTGGTAACATGATCATCCTGACTGCAGCTATCGCAAAAGCAGAAGGTAATGCTGATTATGCAAAGAAGCATTGGAAGACGCTGTCAACCTGGGCAGACTACCTGCTGAAAGAGGGTTTCGATCCAGCTAACCAGCTGTGTACCGATGACTTTGCCGGTCACCTGGCCAGAAATGCAAACCTTTCTGTAAAAGCGATCGTTGGTTTGGGTTGTTATGCTATGCTGGCAGATCAGCTGGGCGAAAAGACAACAGCTGAGAAATTCAGAACAGCGGCAAAGAATATGGTGACTAACTGGATGAAACTGGCAGATGATGGTGACCACTACACCCTGGCGTTTGAGCGCAAAGGTACCTGGAGCCAGAAGTACAACCTGGTTTGGGATAAAGTGTTGGGGCTGGACCTGTTTCCAAAAGCTGTATACGACAAGGAAATCAAATATTATCTGACACAGCAGCAACGTTTTGGTTTACCACTGGATAGCCGTAAAACCTACACTAAATCTGACTGGATAGTGTGGACAGCGGGGCTCACCGATAACCAGGCTGATTTTGAAGCACTGATCACACCGGTGTATAAGTATGCAACAGAGACCAGCAGCCGTGTACCTATTTCCGACTGGCATGAAACTACCGATGGTAAGATGGTAGGATTCCAGGCGAGAAGTGTGGTAGGTGGATATTTTATGGAAATATTGGAAAAGAAACTGGGTAAATAATTGGCTGCAATCAGCCGTATCGGGGTGGGGTGGCCTTTTTACAGGCTTCCTCACCTTTGTTTTTAAGGTGTAGTAATTGTACTACACGTCATCATTGGCGGCTTGGTTATATTTGCAACACACACTTTGTTATACTATCCTTAGACTTCTCTATTGCCAAATATCAATCTAAAATAATTTATTTAATATATGTATATGAGCATGATCATATACTGTTAAGAGCTTGGTTTTTATTAGGATATGGTAGAAAAAGGTTGTCATTCCTGGCGACCTTTCATTTTTCAAATCTTATTTTATCCCTTTATCTTTTTACCTACATCTATTACTTGTACCGGCCGGTTTGGCCGGTTTTTTTTCAGATTATTTAAATGATGAAGGCCTGTCAACGACAGGCCCTCATCATTTAAATAGAAGCGCCTGCGAATTCTCTTCGCAGGCTGCTCACTTTTTTGGGTAATGGATGCAATTGAGGAAATAAAATGGATGGAATAAGGAAACAATGAATGTTTGGGGTTTGGGGAACAATGAACGAAACGGGGAAACAATGAACATTGGGGCATTGCCAACCGGATGAAAAATCAGGGGTCGCAATTGGATGAAATCCGGGGATCACAACTGGACAAAAAATCGGAGGTTAAAATGGATGAAATTTTGGAGGCGGCAACTGGATGAAAATAAAGTAGAAATCAGGGTGAAAATGGACGAAATTCAGGGTGAAATGGATGAAAAGCTGGGGGGAATAATGGACGAAATTTCGGGGGTAAATTGGATGAAACTCTTGGAAGTTACAATGGAATGAAAACTGCTTGCACTACACGAATAAATATCTTATTAATTAGTTTGAACTAAACCAGTTTTGACTAAACACTGATCAATCAGTTCTTGCTAATCACTTATCAATTAGTTCTCACTAAACCCACTGAAAAAGCGACGCGCTACGTGTTTAAATCTATTCACATCTTCTTCGCTCTCCAGTTCCATATCGAAATGAGAATTGGTCGTATTATAATATTGTAAAGCTGCTGCTGCAATGTCGATATTACCGTAGGCATCTGCAGTGGCTTTGATAAAGCTGCTATTTGAATTCAAATAGTGAAGTGCTTTGATGTCAAATTCGAAAGTGATGATACCGTTTGCCATGATAGTTTCATTTTAATAACTCATCCTATAAAAATTTCGTGCCAAACTTTTGTAACTTGTAGAGATCATTAAAAAACTAATTTCATGCGATTATCCACGTTCCTCAGTACCACTGTGTTATCACTATTTGTTACTTTTTGTTATGCTGATATTAAATTGCCTGCTTTAGTCGGAAGCAATATGGTTCTGCAACGCAATAAACCATTACATATCTGGGGATGGGCTGATAAAGGCGAAACAGTCACAGTAACTTTTAAAGGAAAAGCAGTAAAAACTGTTGCAACAGAAAAAGGTAAATGGCAGGTTACATTACCTGCGATGCCAGCTGGCGGCCCTTACGAAATGTCGTTAAAAGGGAAGAACACTATTCACCTTGATAATATATTAATAGGTGAAGTATGGGTGGCTTCCGGCCAGTCAAATATGGAAATACCGCTCCAGGGCTGGGGCAAGGTCCACAACTTCGAACAGGAAGTCAAAGCAGCGAACTATCCCAACATTCGTCTGCTGATGATAAAACGTGCAACCAGTACCGTACCGCTTGATACCGTCACTGTTTTGCAGGGTGGATGGCAGGCGTGTACGCCGCAATATATTCCGGAATTTTCTGCAGTCGGATACTTTTTTGCCCGTGAAATTAATGGGTATCAACAAGTACCTGTGGGAATCATCCTCACTTCGTGGGGGGGGACTGTAGCAGAAGCGTGGACGAGTGGGGAATCGTTGAAAAAAATGCCGGCATTTGCGGATGCGGTTAAATCATTTGAGCAACTGTCTACGCCGGAAGCGCCTTCAAATCCTAATAAGGCAACATTATTATATAATGCGATGATCCATCCTGTTATACCATATACCATCCGTGGAGTGATCTGGTATCAGGGGGAGAGCAACGCTGAGAGGGCGTATCAATACAGGGAGTTGTTTCCCCTCATGATCAAAGACTGGCGGAAACAGTGGAAGCAGGGGGATTTTCCTTTCTATTTCGTACAGCTGGCTAATTACAAGGATGTGGATGCACAACCTGTGGAGTCTGATTGGGCAGAGCTGCGGGAGGCACAGTTAAAGACTTTATCACTGCCAGCTACAGGTATGGCATCGGCGATTGATATTGGAGAGGCGAAAGATATACATCCTAAAAATAAACAGGAGGTAGGGCGTAGGTTGTCCCTCATCGCAAGGGCAGAGGTGTATGGGGAGAAAATTCCTTATTCCGGGCCTATCTATTTGTCTAAGCAGATTGCAGGGAACAAAGTGACTTTGAACTTTAAATATACCAATGATGGATTGCAGGTGAAGAAAGGTGGGACATTAAAAGGGTTCGCTATCGCTGGCGAAGACAAGCAATTCCATTGGGCACAGGCTACGATCAAGGGGAATCAGGTCGTGGTGTGGAGTGAAGAGGTGCCACATCCTGTGGCGGTGAGGTATGGTTGGGCCAATAATCCTGAGGGTAATCTTTACAATGGTGCTGGGTTACCAGCGAGTCCTTTTAGGACAGATGATTGGAAGGGAGTGACATTTGGGAAGTAGGAGGGATCACTTTCAGAACATAAGTGTGGAAATCTTTCAGAACATATTGTTGGAATGAATCCATTTGTAGAAGTATCCAGAGCAACTTTCAGAACCGATGACAGGAAAGATATTACCTTTGGGAAGTAACCAGGTTTTATCAGATGCGTCAAGTTGTATTCGGTGTATTATTCGCCATGCTATGGGCTTCCGCCAGCGTGGCTACCAAGATTGGTATCAGATCAGCAGAGCCTTTAATATTGGCCAACTTCCGATTTTTCCTCGCAGGAGGAGGGATGTTGTTGTTTGCCTATCTTATTCAGAAAGGCAAACATAGAATGCCGCAGGGAAAGGAGTGGAGACAGCTGCTCACATTTGGGTTTCTCAATACTACCTTATACCTGAGTTTATATGTTATTTCCATGAAATCGGTATCTGCGGGTATCGGCACCCTGGCTACTGCAACGAACCCTTTATTCATCATGGCGATATCTGCATTATGGCTCAAGCGACCATTAAGATGGTATGAGCTCACGGGTATGTTCCTTGGTTTATCCGGCGTTGCAGTAGCTACTTATCCTTTGTTGGCCGAGAGCCATGGGTCTGTAGCAGGGCTAATTATACTGCTAACCGGTATGTTATCTGTTTCTGTTGCTACTGTCTATTATTCCCGTATCGAATGGGAGTTACCCAATCTCGTCATTAATGGCTGGCAGGTGTTTCTGGGTGGGTTGTTGTTATTGCCATTTACCTGCTTAACTTCTGATTTTTCTACTACCAGATACGACATCAATTTTTGGGGTGGGCTTTTATGGTTGGTACTTCCTGTTTCTGTCACGGCATTACAACTCTTCTTCTACCTTGTAAAGCGTGATGCAGTACGTGCATCGCTCTGGCTCTTTCTCTGTCCGGTATTCGGTTTTATTTATGCAGCTATCTTATTGCATGAGGCGGTTACCTTGTTTACATGGGGGGGGACGATTTTAGTAATAGCAGGGTTATATTTGGGACAGCGAGAGAAGTTTGCTGCGAAAAAGTGATTATTCAGTAAATTTAATCATGCCCAAAGATGGCAATTTCAAAAGTGTACCTGCAAAAGATCTTTTACAACAAATAAAACGATCTTAATCTTCCCTCGTCCATAACCGGACATCACTCCGCTCAAAACCGGACACCCTACCCCCACAACCCTCTGACTATCATCTTATTCCCACATGGCACTATTCCTGCTTCCACCTCCTCATGCTGAAAATCACCATCCGCCGCCTCCTCCGTTTTAAAAAAGCTTCCTTACTCAATATCGCCGGCCTTGCCATCGGCATCGCTGCCTCCCTGATCGTGTTCATGATCATTCGCTTTGAAACCAGCTTCGACACCCAGCAGCCCAACTATAAAAACATCTACCGCATCGTCACCCAAACAGACTACTCCACCGGCGTACAATACAATTCTGGAGTATCCACCGGCGTACCTGATGCTATAAAAAACGAGTTTCCACAAATGGAAAAAGTAGCAACCCTCCAAATGATAGAGGGGGCGCAGTTTTCTGCAGAAGAGAATGCAGGCAGGAATGTAGAAGATAACGCAGGCAAAAATGCAGAAGAGAATGCAGGCGGGAATGTAGAAGAGAATGCAGGCAGGAATGTAAGAGATAATGTAGGCAAGGATGCAGGAGATAATATAAGAAAGAATACAGGCAATAATGCAGGAAAAAATACAAGCGCAAAGGTCTTCAAAGAAGACCACGGTACTTACTTTATAGAACCCGCCTGGTTTGACCTGTTCCACCAAAAATGGCTCTCAGGCGATCCCTCCCAATTAGCCGCTCCCAATACAATCGTCTTAGACAAAACCACCGCCGAAAAATACTTCGGCACCTGGAAAAAAGCCATCGGCCAGATCATCACATTAGACAATAAGTATCCGCTCAAAGTAGCCGGTATCTTAGATAACGCACCTGCCAATACTGACTTTCCCCTCCGCATGGTAGTTTCATTTGAAACCCTCCGTCAGCACCCTGACGATTATAGCTATGTAAAAAACGACTGGGGCGGCATGAATGGTCAGCACCAGGTCTTTGTACAATTACCAGAAAATACAGACCCTGCTACTATCAGCAACCGCCTTAAAACTTTCAGCAAAGAACACTACACCAATCAATTGATTAAAGTAAGAACCCTGCTCTTACTTCCCCTCAGCGAAAACCACTTTGACAACCGTTTTAGTTATATCGTTCCTCATGTTTCCAGCCATACCCGTTTGCTCACCCTTACATTCATCGGTGTGCTCATCCTGCTCATGGCCATCATTAACTTCATCAACCTCACCACCGCCCCAAGCGCCATCCGCTCCAAAGAAATCGGTATCCGCAAAGTATTAGGCAGCTTAAGAAGACAACTCATCACCGACCTGCTTTTTGAGACGGCTATACTCGTAACCGTAGCCATCCTGCTAGCCATCGGCATCGCACAATTATCCTTACCTGTATTGCGCGGATTTACCCCCATGCCAATCGCCGTATTCAGCATAGAAAATATTGTTTTCTTATTCATCCTTTTAATCTCTGTCACCTTATTCGCTGGCATCTACCCAGCTTTTATCTTATCCGGTTATCAACCGCTCAAAGCATTCAAACCCGCTGGTTTCTCCGTACGCCGTGGTTTAGTCATCACTCAATTTGCCATCTCCCAGATCATGATCATCGGCACTATCGTGGCCATGGAGCAGGTACACCTATTACAATCTGCTGACCTGGGATTTAATAAGGAGGCGGTATACACGGTACATGGTTTTGGTAATTACGACCTGAATGGTGCTAATGCCCTCAAAACCCGTTTAAAACAATACGCCGGTTTCGCCAGCATCACCTTAGCCAATATGCCACCCACTGCAAATAGCAACTGGATGGATGTTTTTTATTTTGACCAGGGGGCTACTCCCAGCAATTATAATATTGACATCCGTTGTGGGGATGCTGATTACGTCCGCACCTTTGGCCTGCAACTCATAGCAGGGCGTAACTACCAGGATGGTAAAAATATCCGTGAGCTTCTCATCAATCAAACCTTTGCAAAGCAATTAGGCTATAAAGATCCTGCAAGTGCGATCGGTCACACGATAAAAATTAGCAACACAGGCGAATGGCACCAAATCGTAGGTGTGATAAAAGACTTTACCAACAATTCCCTGAGAGAACAGGTACGCCCGTCTGTAGTGATGCCCTGGCGCGAAGCCTGCTGGCTTACCTGCATAAAACTGACTGATTTCAAAATGATCGATGTACTGAAAGACGAATGGATGAAAGCCTTTCCCGGCTATGTGTTCAATGGTAGCTTCCTCACACAGCAAATGGAAAACTACTACCAGCAGGAGCAACAGCTTTCCCTGCTCTACCGCCTCTTTGCCGGCATCGCTATATTTATTTCCTGTCTGGGTTTATATGGAATGGTCTCTTTCATGGCAGTACAAAAAAAGAAAGAGATCGGAATTCGTAAGGTACTGGGTGCATCTGTCATGAATATACTTTACCTCTTCTGGAAAGAGTTTCTCACTTTAACAGGCATGGCTTTCCTGATAGCCGCACCAGCTGGTTGGTGGCTCATGAACAACTGGTTGCAAAACTTCACATTGCGTACGGACGTCGGAGCAACAGTATTCCTGACCGCCATTGCAGCATCGGTAGCCATAGCTTTGCTCACCGTGAGTCACAAAGCAATGACTGCCGCGCTGACCAATCCGGTCCAAAGTATTCAAACGGAATAGACTACTCTTCAAATTCAATGGTTTTGATCTTGTTAGCAAGGTTGTCGATACTTTGCAGCTCGATCTCTATCATTTTCCTTTTCAGTGCTGCTGCTTCTTCAGAAGAGATAAGCCCATCACTTAATGCTGCTTCTATTTTCTGTAGTAAAAGTTTTTTAAATTTCACTACCCGTTTCCGTTTGTAATACGCATTCTTCTCCCGGATAAGGAACTTCCAGATTAAAGAGAAGGCTATTGAAACAGTGGGAGCAATAATTACAAGCCAGGACTTTAGTGGATAATTGTCAGGGAGATTGCTAGCTAGTAGTACGAGCAGGGTACCACTGCTTGCGCCAGCTATACTGGCAGATGTAGAGCTTGGTTGCTGGTTATTGAGAGCCTCTGTGGATGGGTTAGCAACCAATGAGTTTGCTTGATCCAAGGAATGAAAATGGTTTTATAGGATTGAATTGATTTTATGGTATTTGGGTCACTTCCCTAGTAGTACATCCATCGTGCGAAGAATCTCTTGTACATCATTCTGTTTTTCAAGTTCAAGTACTACTACCTTTCCTCTTCTGTCCTCCAATACTAAAGCCTTCGGAGGATGTGTGTTATATTTCTTCAGCCTGGCTGATTCCCTCCAGGCACTGATAACAGGTAATGCTAAGGTAGACAGCAAGCTGAAAACAGCTATAATTGATAATATGGTATTAAATATCGCCGACATTAATCATTTGAAGTTTGATAATTTTGGGTAACAATACTAAGTTAAGACTTTTCCCCCGATTCACACATAAAATTCTTACTATATTAACATTTCAATTAATGACTGATATTACTGTCGCAGTGTATACTGGTAAAGGGTTTTGGTTTTATTTATTTGACAGAAAAGTACTCAATTCTGAATGAGTAATCCACTCTATTCCTTTCAATTTTACCTTGGGCAAATTCAAATGGTTTGGGTGGCCCCTGCGGCAGCTTCCGGAAGAAGCGGCTTGCTGGAAAAAAATATTTTTTAGGGCTGTCAGTAATTTTTCTAATTTATCTGTCCTATATCAAATGGCCTAACTGCCATTATTCCACATTATGAAAGGGGCAAAAATTATCTATATCGTCTACGGTACTGTCAGCAGGGTATGAGCAACAATGAAAACATCCGTTTATGGCAACAGCAAATAGCTGATGATGGCGATGAAAAAGCTTTCGCCTCGCTATTCCGTCACTATTACGAACGACTGTTGCATTTCTGCATGCAATATGTGTCCACGCGCGAAGCTGCGGAAGAAATCGTCTCCGACGTATTTGTGAAGATCTGGAACCGACGTGCCGGGCTGGGTGCTATTTCTAACCTGGAAGTATACCTGTTCGTAGCAGTCAAAAATCATTCACTCAATTATCTTGAACAATATTCCAACCTTAGAATTACTCCACTAAATGATGATTCAGGTTTAGCCGGGCTGACCACTACAGACCCGGAGAAAACAATGGAATGGAAAGAGATCCTCTTCAAAATGGATCAGGAAGTAAACCGCCTTCCGGATCAATGTCGGCGGGTATTTAAACTGATTAAAGAAGAAGGATTTAAATATAAAGATGTGGCTGAAATTCTTAACATCTCGCCACGCACTGTCGAAACACAATTATTCAGAGCGATGAAGCGATTGAATGAAGTGATCGGTCCATTTGTTTCAATGAAAGCAAAAAAGAAATAGGCCATTCGTCTTGCGGATGAAGTAGGTCATGTATTTCGCTAAGTAGATCATTCATTTCGCTGAAGAAGTAAGCCATTCGTCTTGCTAAAAGAAAGTAGGTCATTCTTTTAGCTAAAGAAATAGGCCTTTCTTTTCTCTGGCAATGAACATGTATTTCCCTAAACAGAAAAAAAATAAATCTCTCTGTAAGTAGTTTTCAAAATATCTCTGTCCTTCTCATACAACCGGCTTCTCAATTATGATCAACGATGAACTTTTTAATACACTAGCCGCCAGGAAACTGGCTGGAGAAGCTACCGCCGAAGAGCTGCAGGAGTTGGATATCCTAATGCAGGATAACGATTATTTACGGGAACAATTTACCCTATTACAATCCTATTTCAGGGAAGCACCTTATCACGCTGCTGCAGATACTGAACTAGCCCTGCAAAAAACCATGGCACGCATTCACGCCACTCCCACACTCCAACCCAAAAGAGCTGTGTGGAAATGGCTCAGTGTCGCCGCCGCCGCTATATTAATACTCGGTACCGGATTATTGTATGTAGACAAAGCACATACTCCTATATCACAGATGGCAGCCAACGACACCATGCAATGGCTGCATCGCCAGAATGGCAAAGCAACCCGCGCCAGCATCGAACTCGCTGACGGTAGTAAGATCTGGCTCAATGTAGACAGTAAACTCACTTACCCTGAAGTGTTCAACAGCAAGTCCAGGGAAGTCTACCTCACCGGCGAAGCATTCTTTGATATCGCACCCAATCCTGGTCGGCCTTTCATCATTCACCTCGCTAAAGGAAGTGTACATGTACTAGGTACCTCCTTTAACATCCGTGCCTATGATAATGAAGCCGTGCAGACTTCCGTACAAACAGGTAAAGTAGCCTTTATACCTGCTGATAACAGGGATACCGTCTTCATCACACCAGATGAAAAAGTAACCTATCAGCCTGCCGCTACAAAAGCAATTATTAAAGAACCAACAGCTGCTGAAGACGATAAAGCCTGGACTGAAGGCCGACTCGTATTCAGAGATAAGACATTGGAAGAAATAGGCATTGAACTGGAAAGGACCTTCGGTAAGAAGATCTCATTTATAGATGAAGCACCACGGCATTACAGGCTCACCGGCTCATTCCAGAACAACAACCTGCAGGATATCATGTATTACCTTGCCAGATCAAGATCATTCCACTATAATATAACTGATAGCACACTGCTGATAAGTGAATAGCAGGAAGGTAAACGCAACCACTGTAATTGCATATTGCTGATAGGCAAACAGCAAGGCCACAAAACGGAAAAGCAATATAGCTTATGCATAGCAGCAAGGCCGCCAGATGGCAAAGCAAAACAGCTGATGCAGGAAAAACAAAACTGTCAAACCGCAAAGCTAAATAGCGATGCATAACAGCGAAACCACAAAACGGCAAAGCAAACAGCTTTTGCATAACCGCAAAGCTGCCAGACCGCAAATGCTAAACACGTAAATCAAAACAGTAAAAGAAAAAGAAACAAACAGCATAATTCACGTTAAGGTACAGGCATCACTAAAAAGGGCTTCCAATTCAGCCCTTTTTAGCCGCCCCCTACTCTGTAAATATCACTGATACACACAATAAACCAAAATAGCGTTATGAAAGAAAGACCGCTACGTTTTACTATTCCGGCTACTTTCCGCTCCCTTTTCCTGCCTATGTTCGTCTGTATGATCGTTATGAACATACTCGATCTGCGCGCCCAGATGGCTTTCGCCTCCAACACTGGCCGTTGCTCAGGCGCACAGCAGGTCAATGCCGCCGAAAAGCCCACAGAAAACCGCATCTCCCTCCAGGTAAACGATGAAGGATTGGGACAGGTGCTGGAAAAAATTGAAGCGCAAACACCCTTCGTCTTCGTCTACTCTAACGACGAAGTGAAAGCCGGCCAAAGAGTCACCCTTACCGTCAAAGATCAACAGCTCGACGATGTGCTCAAACTCATCCTCTCTCCGCTGGACATCCGCTTCGAAAAGATCAATAACAAAATCATCCTGCGTCAGGGCCGCCAGCCAGCCGCTACTTACCAGGCAAATGATCTGAGTGTCAGTGGCCGTATTGTAGACGCCAAAGGCGTTGGCATCCCTAACGTCAACGTACGTCTGCAAGGTACCAATCTAGGCACCACTACAAATGATGATGGTTTTTTTACGCTAAAGATCCCAGCTGGGCAAGCCAATGGTACCTTAGTTTGCTCTTCCGTTGGCTACATCCCATCGGAGGTGGGTATCAATGGCAGAACTAATATTACCGTAATGCTCACAGCCGATTCCAAGGACCTGGGAGAGATAGTGATCACAGCTTACGGCTCACAAAAGAAAACCCAGGTAACTGCGGCCATCAATACCATTTCGACCAGGGATATTGAAGGCCGCCCTGTAACAAACATGTTCCAGGCCCTACAGGGTACTGCCCCAAACCTCATCCTGCAACAACAAAATGCAGAACCAGGTGCTAAACTCACCCTCAATATCCGTGGTGTGGGTAGCCTCACCGGCAACTCCCCACTCATCATCATCGATGGTGTGCAGACCGGTGGCGATGGCTTACAAAACCTGAACCCTTACGATGTGGAAAGCATCTCCGTATTGAAAGATGCCGCTTCTTCCGCTATCTACGGTTCTCAGGCTGCTAACGGTGTTATCTATATCACCACCAAAAGAGGTTCCAAAGACGATAAACCATCCGTGACCTACAATGGGATGTATGGCTGGCAAAAACCAACCACACTACCCCGCAACGTAGAAGCATGGGAATATATGACCCTGAAAGATGAAGCACTGGTGAACTCCGGTAAAACACCACAGTACACACCTGATGAAATTGCTTACTGGAAACGTAAAGGTTCATATCCCTCTTACATGGATGAAATGATCCGTAACTATACCCCTCAGCAAAATCATAGCTTAAGCCTGACTGGCGGGGGTAAAAGCAGCAGCTATCTGATCTCCCTCGGTTATGTCAACCAGGGCAACATGCTGCAGAATAAATACGTAAACCAGGACTTCTATTATAAACGCTACAACGCCAGAGCAAACCTCGGCGTAGATGTAAGCAAATACGTAAAAGTAAATGCAAACATTGCGTACACTAAATCCTTCTTCCGCCGCCAATCTGCCGACATCGGTATCCTGATGCGCGATGCCATGCGTACACCCCGTATCTATCCTGTAAAAGATTCTCTGGGCAACTTCGTCGTTCCTGCACTGAACAGTAACAACGTGTTCGCACAGCTGGATCTGCAAGGGTTTGACCTGGTTGAAAAAGATAACCTGCTCGGTGGTCTGGATGTAACGATAACTCCGGTGAAACACCTGAAGCTGAACTTCAATGCCTCCGGCAATTACACCATCACCAACGATATCAACAGGGTGAATAAGTATAGCTACGCTCCTTATTATACCACTGCGAATCCACCTACTTACAACCAGTATTCTGAATCTGAATACAAGGATAACAACACGAACGTATACGCCACTGCTGAATACGAAAACAACTTCGGCAAGCACTACGTAAAAGCACAGGTAGGCGCACGTAGCGATGCCGTGAATGAATACTATGGTATCAAAGCCAGCCGCTACGGTACCACCAACCTCGATGACCAATGGGCTATTGGTGGCGGTTATATTCCTAAGCCTGATGGCAGCTATGATTATTCTACCATCGGCACTTACAATGATATCAGCAATCCCAATCTCTATGCACTGAACTCTCTCTTTGGAAGGGTCAACTATGTATACGACGATAAATATCTCGCGGAGTTCACCTGGCGCTATGATGGCTCTTCCAAACTGGCTCCCGGTCATCGCTGGCAGTTCTTCCCTGCATTCTCCCTGGGGTGGAGAGTGACAGACGAAAAGCTCTTCAAAGACTTCAAAGATAAATACGGCAACATCAAGCTGCGCTACTCATGGGGTCAAGTGGGTAACTCCAACATCGGAGGCTTCAACTACCTGGCCCGCGTAACGCTCAACTCCGGCAAGTATGCGTTCAACAACGCACCTGCTCCCGGTGCTGATTTCTCCGCATACAACGAAACGTTGCAATGGGAAATCTCTACCATGAGTAACTATGGCGTGGATATGGATCTGTTCAATAACAAGATCACCGCCAGCTTCGACTACTTCAATAAAACTACCACTGGCATCTACCTCTTCCAGGTAGTACCGGGTACAGCAGGTATCGGCTCTTCTCTGCAGAACGTAGGTAAAGTGGAAAACAAAGGATGGGAAATCTCCTTATCCTACCACGCGAAAACAGGCGCTGTGAAGCACACGATCGGCGTAAACTTATCTGATAACCTGAACAGGGTGATCAAATATGGTGAACAGTCCATTCAGGGTTCTGACTTCACTTACATCATCAAAGAAGGATTCCCGATCGCTTCTTACTACGGCTACAAATCCAATGGTCTGTACCAGAACCTCGACGATATCAAGAATGCACCCAAAGTGCCATTCGCCTACAATCAACAGGTGATGCCCGGCGATATCAAATATATAGACCGTAATGGTGATGGCGTGATCGATGCAAACGACCGTTATGTATTCGGTAATCCATTCCCTCGTTACACATTCGGATTTAACTACAGTGCCAGCTGGCGCAACTTCGACTTCTCCATGTTCTGGCAGGGAGTTGGCAAGCGTACCCAGTTCCTGCGCGGTGATATCGTAGAAGCATTCCATAACAATGAGGACCACGCCTTTGTACAACACCTGGATCGCTGGACACCTACAAATCCGGATGCAACCTATCCACGTCTCACCATCGGTGCGGCTGATGCTAACAACTTCGCTTATTCAGACTACTGGCTGTTCGACACCCGCTACCTGCGCCTGAAGAACCTGCAATTTGGCTACAATCTGCCTAAGCGCTTTACCGATCGTATAAAGGTACAGGGTGCAAGGATCTACTTCACCAGTCAGAACCTGCTCACCTTCACACCTCGTCGCTTCCACGATCTGGGTGTAGATCCTGAGTTCACACAGTTCGACGATAAGCTGTCTTTTTCCAATTACAATGCTATTGCAGGACGTAGCTATCCGAATGCAGCTACCTTCTCTTTTGGTATAGACCTGAAATTTTAAACGTATGAAGAGACTACTGATAATACTCATAAGTGCGACTACGCTGTATTCCTGCCGTAAGCTGGATCAGCCTATCACACGCGAATATACAGAGGAGGCCTACTGGCGGGATGCTGATGATGCACTCGCAGCCGTAAACAGTTGTTACGAAAATATGTCGAACGACGGCTACTTTTTCGGCAACGAAGCACTGAGCGACAATGCTTATGTAAACGGTACCGGTTTTGACAACGTGACCGCTATTGCTGATGGGGCCTACGATCCATCCAATGCAAGAGTAACGAATGAATGGTCATACCGTTATACCTGTATCCGCAAGTGTAACACCGTAACAACGAATATCGACAAGGTGCCAAACATGGATTCTACCCTGAAAAAAAGGATCCTGGCCGAAGCCCGTTTTATTCGTGCCTACTCTTACTTTCAGCTGGCAGACTGGTATGGGGATGTTCCATTCTATACCAACCTCATTACCATCGACGAAGCTAAATCCATCACCCGCACACCAAAGGCAGACATCCTCAATTTTGTACAGTCAGAGCTGGCTGCCATCCGTGCAGACCTGCCGGTAAACACTGCTTATGCTGAACAGGACAGAGGCCGCATCACCCGTGGTGCTGCGATCGCTTTCAGTGCACGGGTACATTTGTACAAGGGAGAGTGGCAGGCTGTGGTAGATGATTGTGAACAACTCATTGGCAAAACTGATAACGGAACTTATAGTCTGCAATCCAGCTATAAAAATGTATTCAGCATCAACAATGAATATAACAGCGAAGTGATCCTCGACCTGCAATATGGGGGTGGTCGTACCTATGCTACACAACGCAACTTCCTGCCACAGACAGTTGCCTTGCTGAGGAGTGTGCTGGTGCCTACACAGGACCTCGTAGATGATTATGTAATGCTGAATGGTAAAGGTATCGCTGAATCAGGTTCCGGTTACAATGAAAGTAATCCTTACACCAACAGGGATCCTCGTTTTGAAGCCACCATCCTGCACGATGGTTCTACCATCACTGACTTTAACGGTGCGGTACAAACGATTCTCACACAGCCAGGTTCTAATCCCGCTACCAATAGTGTGGATGATCAGGGAGCTTCTCCCACCGGTTATTACTTCTACAAATATTACGATCCAACCGCCAGCAATTACAACTCCAGCCTGAATCTGATCATGATTCGCTATGCAGAAGTATTGCTGATGTATGCAGAAGCAAAAAATGAACTGGGACAACTGGATGCGAACGTATGGAATACCACTGTTCGTGCATTGCGTGTACGTGCTGGTTTCAATGATGCAGGTGCTACTGAATATCCTTCAGCCACTACCGATCAGCTCAGAACCATCGTACGCCGTGAAAGACGTGCAGAACTGGTATTCGAAGGTATTCGTCCATTCGATATCCGTCGCTGGAAAATAGCTGACCAGGTACTGGCCAGACCAGTAAGAGGGATCAAGGTAACCGGAGGTGCTTTTAACAAAGATGCAAATGGATATATCATTGTAGAAAACAGGCTTTTCAACAATCCAAAACATTACCTCTGGCCGGTGCCTACATTCGAACGCGACCAAAACAGCCACCTCGGACAAAACCAGGGTTGGTAGAATTTCCACTTATTTAAAAATTGCTGCAACACATGAAAACATACTTCCTGCATATATTAGCTATCATGTCCCTGCTGACTGTCAGCTGTAAAAAGGACGATTACAAACTCAATACGAACATGAAGCCGGTACCAGCGCTGAGTGCACCGGTAGATGATAAGTATATCAAACTGCAACCTACTACCAGCGCTTCCGTATCATTCGAATGGGAGCAGGCACGTGCCGAAGATGGTTCACTGGTACTGTACGAAGTAGTGTTCGACAAGGAAGACGGCGACTTCTCTGCACCACTTGCTACCATTGCATCTGATGGTGGTGGTGTGAATAACAAACTGACACTGTCTCACAAAGATCTGAATACCATCGCTGCCAAAGCGGGTATCGCTTCTCTTGCAGTAGGCAAATTGAAATGGACTGTCAACTCATCAAAAGGATACAATATTCAGAAAGCTGCTGAAACCCGTACTATCGAAGTAGAAAGACCAAATGGTTTTGCAGAAATTCCTGTTGATGTATTCCTGACAGGTGCTGCTACTGAAGCTGGTGATAACCTGGCTGCTGCGCTGAAAATGAAATCTACTTCTGCGGGTGTATTTGAAATCTATACTTCTCTGAAAAATGGTACTTACCATTTCACAGACAGAAATACTGGTACGCCGACTACCTTCTATATTGATGGGGGAGCTGTAAAACAAGATGGCGAAAGTACGCAGGCAGTTGGCACAAAAATATACCGTCTGCAACTGGATTTCAACAATGCTGCAGCTACTGTAACTGAAATTACTGCGATAGGTCTATGGTTCGCACCTGAAAACAAAATCATGTACAACCTGGATTATACCAGCAATGGTGTATGGTCTTTCAAAAACCAGCCGATCACCTTCCACCAGGAATCATGGGGGCGTGATGAACGTTATAAATTCCGCCTGAGTGTCACTGCAGCTGATGGTACGACAGGTTACGAATGGTGGGGTTCTTCCAATGCAGACAACAACCGTCCTACTTCTGCCACACCACTGTCTTTCTGGGAACTGCACCTGATCAGCAACAGCGATCAGTACAACTACTGTTTCAAATTCAACGGTGATGTAGACACTAAAAACTGTGATGTGAATGTATACTTCTCTCCTGACAAGACGTATACGCATGAAGTGATCATTAAATAAATTATTGAATTATGCGCAAATTGATAATTGTTGGCACCTTACTCATTACAGGATTTACTTCCTGCCTGAAAGAGCCTGTGGACGATGGTCCCGGGCCTGGCGCAGGCGCTGTGAGCTATGTATATAACTGGCCTGCTATTGCTGATTCTACAGAGAATTCACTGATCAGCGGCTGGTACAATCAGAGTGGCAATTACTTTAATAAGAACAATAGCAGTGATCAGACTTTCAACTACTGGCCCAATGCGCATGCATTGGATCTACTGGTAGATGCATACCTGCGTACAGGTGATGTGGCCATCAAAGCACGTATGGATAAATTGCTGGATGGTGCACAGGTGAAGAATGGCAATACCATCATCAATCACTTCTATGATGATATGGAATGGATGACGCTGGCTTGCCTGCGTGCATACGAAGCCACCAGTGATGCGCGATACAAAACTGCCGCTACTACCCTGTGGGAAGACATCAAAGGTGGATGGGATGAAACCTTTGGTGGTGGCATTTATTGGAACAAGGACCGTCAAAATAAGAATACGCCCGCCAATGCGCCCGCCAGTATCATCGCCTCCCGCTTTTACCAGCTGGATCATAAAGGCGATGACCTGGCATGGGCCAAGAAGATCTATCAGTGGCAAAAGGATAATCTCGTAGACCCAACTACAGGGCTGGTATGGGATGGGCTGGATGCCAGTGGTACGAACAAGGCCTGGAAATTTACCTACAACCAGGGTGTGTTCATAGGTGCAGCAGTAGAGTTGTACAAACTTACAGGAGATAATACTTACCTCTCTGATGCCTTGAGAACGGCGAATAATTCCCTGGGTAGTGAGTTCACCACCAACAACATCTTCAAAGACGAAGGTGGGGGCGATGGTGGTCTGTTCAAAGGTATATTGGTTCGTTACTTAATGCTGCTCATTACAGATGGTAGTATTTCCAGCACCGACCAGGCGAAATTTGCGAATTCCTTATTGCTGAATGCACAAACTATGTGGTTGCAGGGTACTACCCGTCCACAGGTGATCTTTAATACCAGCTGGACAAGTACAGCAACTACTACAGATCTGACTACCCAGCTCAGCGGATCTATGTTGATAGAAGCTGTCGCCAGACTAAAAGAACTGGAATTGATTGACTAATTTTATATCTCCGGCTTCGGCCGGAGATATAAAAATCCACAAGCATGCTTAAATACTCAGGTCTCATGATGCTGCTATGCCTTCATAGCAGCATTTTCGCGCAGTCATCTGCCAACAAAACTCACGCAGACACACTCTGGTCAGCAGTCACCAGGAATCTGTATGACGCGCAAAACAAACTCTATTACGAAACCACTGACAAGGAAAAGAGAGAAAACCCGCATTCCTATCTCTGGCCTTTGTGTGGTTTGATCCAGGCAGCCAACGAAATGGAAGCCATTCACCCGGGCAAAAACTACATGCCCACCGTTATTACAGCCATTAATGCCTATTACGACAAAAAAGCGCCCGCACCGGGTTATGACTCCTATGTCGTGAAAGAAAAGGGCGGAGACAGGTTTTATGACGACAATCAGTGGATTGCCATCGCCTACCTGGATGCGTATAAGCGCACAAAGAAGAAATGGTATCTTGAAAAAGCCACGGAAATTTATAAATTTATGATGACGGGCTTTGATACCATTTCCGGCGGTGGTTTATACTGGAAAGAGGGAGATAAAAGTGGTAAAAACACCTGCTCCAATGGCCCGGGCATATTGGTAGCCTTACAGTTATATCAGGCTACCCACCAGAAAAGCTATCTCGATACAGCGCTGCTGTTGTACAATTGGGTCAACAAATACCTGCAGGCGCCCGAAGGTTTTTATTACGACATGATCCATGTGCCATCGTTGAAAATCGACTCCGCTGCTTACACCTACAATGCGGGTACGATGCTGGAAGCCAATGTCAAACTATATCATATTACAAAGGATAAGCATTACCTGGAAGCTGCACAACACATAGCAGCCGGCAGTTATGCTCACTTTTTCCGCCAGGGCAGGTTTCCATATTCCTATTGGTTCAATGCTGTCCTGCTCAGAGGGTACGAAGCATTGTATGCTGTGGATGGTAACCGACAGTATATCAATGCAATGCAGGAAGATGCCGACAAAGTATGGACTACCGAAAGTGATGAAAGAGGATTGGTCGGTCATAAGAAGGACAAAGATTTATTAGGACAAACGGGCATGATGGAAATTTATGCCCGCCTTGCCCGGATAAAATAAGTATCTTTGCTTCTCTATGAAATACAGGAATACAAAAGGTTACCTCCGACACAGGGTAACCTTTTGTGTTTCATGGCTTAACCATTAATATGTATACCGTTTATATCCTTTTTTCCCGGAGGTACCAGAAAATCTATACCGGACACACGACTGATCTTGTTAAAAGATTTCACTTTCACAATGTGCATGGGCGCCAGAAAGGCACCCTGCAGTACAGGCCATGGGAGGTCATCTATCTGCAAAACTTTGAGGATAAGATCTCCGCAATGAAACATGAATGGCTGCTTAAATCAGGCAAGGGCCGTGCGTGGATATGGTCCCGCATCAAGCAGGAGTTTTATGCCAACGGATATATCAGTGGCTCTGTTACTTCCGTCCACGGGATATCAGAAATATGATCAGGAACACCACAACTGCTACAGCAATGATCCCTGTCCATACACCGGCTTTAAAAATACCGCCTACTACTTCGCAGCTGCTTAACAGCATGATGGCAAAACCCAGTAACGCAAGTTGTAAGTTTTTCATAATCTTAGCTTTATATACTGATACATCATACAGTGTGCCAGATGCTACCTTGCGTTATAGTGAAGACATTTAATGGATATTACCCGATTTTCCCGTGGCAGGTTTTCATCATTTTGTTTCTGAAAGCGTGAATACGCTTTCAGAAACTATGGTGTTGGTGGATTAGGGTGCTGCTGTTGCCAGAACATGGGATCCATATTTATCTGCACCTGCTGTGGTGTAGGATGTGCAATCGTAATACCCGCTTCCTGCAGGGAAGCATATATTGACGTCAGCACCGCACTTTTCATGCTCCCTGCCTGACCCAGATCATTGATCCAGAAGAATGCCTGAAAATCCATCCCCCCATCTCTGAAGTTACTTAGTAACACTGTGGGCTCCGGCGCCGCCATGACCCCTTCATGCTGTTGCAAGCATTGTTTCATCACCAATATCACCTTATTAATATCCGCACCATACGTCACACCTACAATGATGTCTACTCTCCGTGAACGGTTACTCAATGTCCAGTTCACCAGCTGTTGCGCAATCAGTTCTCCATTCGGCACAATCACCTCCGATCCATCTCCAGCCGAAATCCTGCTGGACCGGATACCAATCTCCTTTACCACACCCGTACGGGTTCCTAATTCAATGGTATCACCCACCTCAATTGGTTTTTCAAAAGCCAGTATAATCCCCGACACGAGGTTATTCACAATATTCTGTAATCCAAAACCAATACCTACACCCAATGCCCCCACGACAATTGCCAGCTTATCCAATGGTATCCCCGAAGCTGCAAACGCCAGTAATACGCCAGCTCCTAAAACTGCCAGTCGTAGTAACAACATGTAAGATCCCCAGCCTTTGCGGGTCGGTACATTATTGCCGGTATATCCCAATAAGAAAGTTAATAACTGACTCACCACCGAAGACACCCAAATAATCAACAGGAACACAATCACCCCTCCAAAAGAAAAAGCAAAACTGCCTATCTTTCGTTCTGCCACCAGTATATCTGCTACCAGTTCATATAAGGCGTCATATATGTACAGGTTCCTGGCTATCAGCGTCAGGTATCCCACTGTTGCTATTACATACAGGATCGATTTCAACCTTGCCTTGATATGCTGATAATCGAGGAAAGACACAAACGTACTTGAATGTTTATTCGCCTCCACATGCAGGTAAATGGCCTCCATCAGTATCTCCACCGTCAACACAATCGCCAGTGAAATGGTAATACTTACCACGCCCGCCGCGCCAAAGATCTTTGCCGCAGTGACCCGCGCTATGATCACCAGGAACAATGACAATCCACTCATCATCATAAAGATCCACACCGCATGTTTTGCATATTTCGGTAATGGCAGCTTGGTTTGCTCAATGCTGTGCAACAGGTAGTAACCTAAGATCACACCGAGTATGCCACCTGTAAAGATGCCCCACTGCTCTGTAAATGTGACCTGTATCAACAGGTTATTCACACAGTATAACGCTAACAGGCATACGAGCAGGAACCATCTTCTGAACAAATGTCCTGGCAGATACTTTTTAATAATAACAGAAGCGCAAATCACCGCTATACCCCATGTAATCTCCGAAAACAATATCGGGTACTGAATATTCAGCATGGCCGACAAGGTGGCCATCAATAACAATGTGCCCGCTATCGGATGTACAATCACATACCTGATCTGTTGCAGGATGGTCTCCGCTTCCGGACCGGTATGATCTCTTCTGATCCGTCTTATGTTCGACATTACCCACCATGCAAACCCTACTGCCGCCAGCAACCAGAATAAGATCATCGGTCTTCTGATAGCAAAAAAGATCTGCAATACATGCATATTTTTCGCCACTGATCGCTGTAATACGTGTGGGAAAGTAGGCCCCTTTTTACCTGGCCGCGGCGGTTCCCACAGATAACTGAAATCTTTATCGAACATCCGCACACTATACTTCGACAACTGAAAATCCATATCCTCTAACAGGTTGGTGGATTCCAGGTACCGCTTTGCCACCTTATTCTGTAATAATCCAAGGAACAATAAATTGCGCTTGTTCGCACTGTCCACCTGTCTCCACTTGGTGATCAGTGTGGCCATTTGCCCCACATAAATATCCCGCAGTTCATCTTCCGCAGGTATATCTCTCATGGTGGTATCCTTTCGCAATTGCTGTAGGGTATCCGTGATGTTTACTAATTTATCATAATATTTGAATAACTGGCTTTGCCAGTTATCCAGCCGCCATTCCAATTGTACGAGTAAGACCCTGTTGGTATACAGGTCCATTACATTCGGGGTACTTCCAAGGGCGGTAATATCCCGCTTCACTACATTCAGAGAAGAATCGATCAGTGGGAGTCGTTCACTGATCTCAGAGGTATCCATCCCTCGTTTCAGTATACTCATTACCTCATTGAGCATGAGGGTATAACTTTCCAGTCGGGTGATCAGCACCGCCACCGAGGTATCAGAAAGGTGTAGTTTAGGTTTCCCCGAAGAGCTGTCTTTCACCTGTTGTGAAATGATTTTGCTCAGGGTCGCGCTGTCCAGGGGCTTGGACGCAGGGGTTTGTGCGTGCAGCAATACTACATGACACAAGAATAGCAGGAGTAAGGTTAATCTGACCTTCATGTATTAGCAGATTAAAAAGAATATGGCTTTGAGTAAGTTGTGAGCACCCAAAGCCATATCAATAAAAATACCGGATTTTTATTTTTCCCACTTCACTTTTTCAGACATTGGCTTTAAGCGCCTGCCTTCAGGTAGGGGTTCATCGGAATAACCGAGGTAAAAGATGCCGATTACCTTGTCTTCCTCGCCCAGAGAAAGATAATCTTTCATGGCGGGAGAGAAGGTCATACCACCGGAACCCCAGTAGCCAGCCAGTCCCAGGGCGGTAGCACCCAGCCACAGGTTCTGGACTGCACAGGATACGGCAGCAATCTCTTCAATTTCAGGAATACCTGGTTTGTTGCCTCTCTTCATACAAAGTACGATTACGTGGGAGGCCAGGTCGCCCTGTGTTTTCAGTTTTTCGTAGTTGCCCAGGATAAATTTATCAGGGGCGGTATTGGCTTTGTATAGCTCAGCGTGAGCTGTACAAAAGCGTTTTACGGCATCGCCGCTAAATACCGGAAAGTACCATGGTTCAGTATAACCATGAGTAGGGGCCCAGTCAGCCAGTTCAAGGAGAGCCTGAATTTGTTCGTCCGGAATGTGTTTGCCATTCATAGAAAACGGCTTGATATTCCGACGGGTGGTGATAATGCTCTTCAATTGTTCAAAGTCCATGCGCGATATTTTATTTAACAGGTGAAAGAGTTTGTTTCCACTCTTCGGGCAGGCGGGCTACTTTTCTGGTTTTGTAATCAAAGTAAATCATACCGGATTTGGCTTCTGCGATCAGGATGGTTTTATCCCCGCGGACAGTTGTAATACGGTAGTAAAGATCAAAACCAAAAGGGGTGAAATCGTCGGCCCCTACAGCGATGTCAAAGATATCGCCGTGGAAGCCTTCACCTTTGTATACGAGGGCGGCATCGGCCATGATAAGGCCTGCCTGACCATCTTTGTCCAGTTCACCATACCCGAAATTGGCAAGGAAGCGGAGACGTGCTTCGTGAATGATAGAGAGAATGGCATCGTTACCTACGTGACCACCATAGTTGATATCCCCAATCCTTACAGGGAGTTGGGTGTGAAAATCCATTTGTTCGGGAAGCTCAATTTTTACTCTGGCCATTTATGTATGTTATCAGTGAGCCTTGAGGAAGGCAATCAGTTTCTGGAATGCTTTGGCTCTGTGGCTAAAAACATTTTTGCCGGCCATGTCCATTTCGGCAAATGCGAGCGCAGAACCATCAGGAACGAAGACAGGATCGTAGCCAAAGCCTTTGCCACCTCTGCGTTCGGTGAGGATAGTGCCGGGGCAGATACCTTCGAACTGGTATTCTTTATCGTCGAGAATAAGGGAGATGACGGTTCTGAAATGGGCACGGCGATCGGTTTGGCCTTTCATTTCGTGCAGCATCTTCTCAATATTGTCTTCGGCAGATTTCTGCTCGCCGGCATAGCGGGCGGAGAGTACACCGGGGGCGCCGTTCAATGCAAATACTTCCAGCCCTGTATCTTCAGAGAAGCAGTGCTGGTGAGTCATATTGTGGATGGTCACCGATTTTTCCCGGGCATTCTCTTCCAGGGTATCGTGTGGTTCCGGTATATCGATGTCGATACCGGCTTCCTGTAGGGTGATGATCTCGAACGTGTCGCCCAGCATGGAGCGGATTTCCTTTATTTTATTTTCGTTGTTGGTAGCGAATACTAGCTTCATGAATGTAAGTTACAGATTTATATCCCCAGCAATAGTTTGAGGCCTCCCCACAGCTTTCCTTTCAACATCTTATCCTGTGCGATGAGCTGCAGATCGTCTGAATGCAATAACTGACAGCCATTGGCGGAGATCATCTGGTAAACAGGGAAATCTTCCAACCCCATGGTAGCAGGAGGGATGCCAAAAAACACAGCCTGCTTCATTTTTACGGCCGATTGCCAGGATGTAAAGGCCATGGCAGGGTAATGGGCTATATTTATCAATGCTATATCCTGCATACCCAGTTTACAGGCATTTAAGATATTGGTGAGGAGGTTGAATAATTCTTCGTTTAAGTACGCTCCCCCCTCATTTTGTATGAATAGCGCAATATTTTTTTGATTTTCACCTAAAAATTTCACGTCCGGAATGACAGCAGGAGTGGTGGCAACAGGTGCTTTTTCCCCCGGTATGATGGGCTGGGTAAAGATCCTGGCCAGAAAGTATGGGTCCAGCTGTACTTGATCAAAAGACATGCATATATAGTTTAAATTGAATGTAAAGGCCCCCTTTGGGGAAAAATTTGCTTTATTTGCATTTGACGAATTGAGCAAATTTAAGTCTATTCATTTTCAGATGCGCGATTTCCGACTTTAGATTTCGCCTTCCTTTCATACATCCAAAACAAATTAACAGCACTTTATTATGATGGGAGTAGATAAACAAATAGAAAACAGGGTAGGGGAAGAAGCCTTAAAAAAAATTAAGGTAACCCGCACAAAGAACTCAAGGATTGGGGAAATAGACTTCAATAACCTTATCTTCGGGAAGCAATATGCCGACCATATGTTGGTGGCAGATTTTGATGGGAAAGAGTGGAAGAATGCAGAGATCCTGCCTTTCGGCCATCTGTCAGTGAGTCCTTCCAATGCTGCATGGCACTATGGCCAGGCTATTTTTGAAGGCATCAAAGCCTACAAAGATCAGGAGGGCAATCCGATGATTTTCCGTCCATACGATAATTATGCACGTTTTAACAGTTCTGCAGAGCGTATGGGGATGCCTGAAGTGCCGGAGTGGCTTTTTATAGGCGGGATGGAACTTTTGATCGATCTGGACAGAAATTGGGTGCCGACTAATGATGGTTGTTCTCTGTATTTACGTCCTTTTATGATTGCCGCTGATGAATTTATTGGCGTAAGGCCTTCAGATACGTATAAATTTGTTATTATTAACTCGCCGTCCGGTCCGTATTTTAATAAACCGATTAAATTGCTGGTACAGGACAAATATATTCGTGCTTTTCCTGGTGGTGTAGGTGCTGCCAAAGCAGCAGGTAACTATGGCGGGGTAATGTACCCAACCATGCAGGCACGCAAGCAGGGTTATGATCAGATACTGTGGGTAGATGGATTGGAATTCAAATACTTACAGGAATGCGGTACAATGAATGTGTTTGCCATAATAGGGAACACTGCCATAACGCCGGATTTGAATCAAGGCACGATTCTGGCTGGGGTAACACGCGCTGCTGTAATGTCTGTATTGGAAGATATGGGCTTGACAGTAGAGGAGAGGCCGGTATCGATCGAAGAGTTGGTAACGGCGAATGAAGCGGGTACCCTCCGCGAGGTATTTGGCACCGGTACAGCTGCCAGTGTGGCCTATGTACAGGAGTTGGATTACAAAGAGCACCAGATCAGGCTTGATACTACCAGATACGAGGTAGGAAATGAGTTGCTGCAAAGGCTGGATGCTATCCGTACGGGTAAAGCGGAAGATACCCGTCACTGGAATTACAAAGTAGGAACTTACTCAAAATAGTCTTAGTTGTGTTGAATTGAAAGGCCATCTGCGCGAGTAGATGGTCTTTCTCTTTTATATAAAGCCGTCTTTGCACAAAGACGGCTTTGTTTATATATGTCGGCCGAAATACGTATCCGATAAGACATCCTTAGGTCTCACAGGGAGATAAGCCGCCCATAAGCCGCCTATATCCCGCCTATAAGCCGTAGATAAGCCGCATCTATATAGAGGCGGCTTATCTACGGCTTATAGGCGGGATATGTACGGGTTAGCCTTTATTTTAACCAAAGGCGCGATGGAAACACAAAGCTATTTTGTACATTTGCGCCCTATGACCATGGTATCTTTCATCGCGTCGTTGGATCAGGCTGCTCCTCCTGGGGAGATTTCACCTTATTTGAAGGCTTTGTGGTGGGATGGTAAAGGGAACTGGCAACAGGCTCACGACATTATCGAGCATATGGATAATGACACGGCCGCCTGGGTGCATGCCTACCTCCACAGGAAAGAAGGCGACCGGGGAAACGCCCGGTATTGGTACAACAGAGCGGGACGAAGTATGCCAGAATCTACGCTGGACATGGAATGGACGGATATTGTCACGGAATTAATCAATACATGACATGATTTCCTTCAAAAAAATGTTCAAAACATTTTGTTATTAACAAGGTTCGTGTTACCTTTGCCCTCCCAAATTCCCATTCTGGGTGATTTGGATGTCATTGTAAACCGACAGAAA
Source organism: [Flexibacter] sp. ATCC 35208 (assembly GCF_001975825.1). Lineage (GTDB taxonomy): Bacteria > Bacteroidota > Bacteroidia > Chitinophagales > Chitinophagaceae > Chitinophaga. The sequence goes on along the minus strand of NZ_MTKN01000003.1, from coordinate 127,754 downwards.
AAAAAACTTAGGTAGAATGCCTACTATACAACAATTAGTAAGAAAAGGAAGAGAAATTATCCGGGCTAAGTCCAAGTCCAGGGCTTTAGATAGCTGTCCACAGCGCCGTGGTGTTTGTACCCGTGTGTACACAACCACCCCTAAGAAGCCAAACTCTGCACTGCGTAAGGTAGCAAAGGTGCGTTTGACCAACAAAGTAGAGGTGATTGCTTATATCCCTGGTGAAGGACATAACCTGCAGGAGCACTCTATCGTACTGATCCGTGGTGGTAGGGTAAAAGATTTACCGGGTGTTCGTTACCATATCGTTCGTGGTTCCCTCGATACTGCTGGTGTGAAAGACAGAAAGCAGAGCCGTTCCAAGTATGGTACCAAAAAGGAAAAGGCTAAGAAATAATTTATAATAACTATTTGAAATTTTCCAAATAAATGAGAAAGCAAGCCGCGAAAAAGATGCCTTTGGCTCCGGATCCTCGCTTTAACGACAAACAGGTTACCCGGTTTGTTAATAACGTGATGGAGCAGGGCAAAAAGAGCATTGCCTTTAGGATATTTTACGATGCGATCGACAGAGTGAGCACTATCACTAACGATAATGGTTACGAAGTGTGGAAGAAAGCGATCACAAATGTAACTCCTGCCGTTGAAGTTAGAAGCCGTCGTATCGGTGGTGCTACCTTCCAGATCCCTTCTGAGGTTCGTCCTGACAGAAAGATCTCCCTGTCTATGAAATGGTTGATCCGTTTCGCAGGTGAAAGGAATGGTAAGAGCATGGCTGAAAAGCTGGCTGCTGAAATCATAGCTGCTGCAAAAGGTGAAGGTGCTGCTTTCAAAAAGAAAGAAGATACTCACCGTATGGCTGAAGCTAACAAGGCATTCTCTCACTTCAGGATCTAAATCTATTGCCGTTTTACGGTAGATGGTTTATAAAGATATAAGGGAAACATCCTCTGGGCTATACTGGGGGATGTTTTTCCTTTTCTCATATATACCAATTTTTTAAACCTTGTAACTAAAGGGTCGCGTAAGTATTCTGCTGCTGAAATAACAATTTGGCAAAATTGCCTGTTGTATTTATTAGCAAAAATGAATTACCTTTGCCCCCCAAATTGCATTATTATACAGTCATTTTAATATTATGGCAGACTTAAGATTTCAAAGAAACTTTGGTATTGCGGCGCACATTGATGCGGGTAAAACCACTACCACAGAGCGTATCCTGTACTACACAGGTAAATCCCATAAGATAGGGGAAGTGCACGAAGGTGCCGCCACCATGGACTGGATGGCGCAGGAGCAGGAGAGAGGTATTACCATCACATCTGCTGCTACTACCTGTTTCTGGAAATTCCCAACCACTCAGGGAAAGCTCCAGCCAGATACAAAAGAATACAAATTTAACATCATCGATACTCCAGGTCACGTGGATTTCACCGTTGAGGTTGAACGTTCCCTGCGTGTACTGGATGGTCTGGTGGCTCTGTTCTGCGCTGTATCCGGCGTTGAACCACAGTCTGAAACCGTTTGGCGTCAGGCTAACCGCTACCGTGTACCACGTGTAGGTTTCGTAAACAAAATGGACCGTGCCGGTGCTGACTTCCTGAACGTGGTAAAACAGGTGAAGGAAATGCTGGGTGCAAATCCGGTTCCACTGATGCTGCCTATCGGCGCTGAAGATACTTTCAAAGGTGTGGTTGACCTGATCACCATGAAGGGTATCATCTGGGACGAAGAAGGTAAAGGTGCTACCTACCAGGAAATCGAAATTCCTGCTGATATGAAGGATGAAGCTGAAGAATGGAGAGCTAAACTCGTAGAAGCTGTTGCTGAATACGATGACAAACTCATGGAGAAATTCTTCGAAGATCCTAATACTATCTCTGAAGATGAAATTCACGAAGCTATCCGTAAAGCAACGATCGATATCGCTATCATCCCAATGCTGTGCGGTTCTTCATTCAAAAATAAAGGTGTACAGAAAATGCTGGATGCCGTATGTCGTTACCTGCCTTCACCAGTAGATATCGAAGCGGTTAAAGGTACTGATCCTGACAATGGTAACGAGATCGAGCGTAAGCCAGATGCAAAAGAACCATTCTCTGCACTGGCGTTCAAGATCATGACTGATCCATTCGTAGGTCGTCTGGCGTTCTTCCGGGCTTATTCCGGTCACCTGGATGCTGGTTCTTACGTACTGAACACCCGTACAGGTAAAAATGAGCGTATCAGCCGTATCATGCAGATGCACGCCAACAAGCAGAACCCAATCGACTTCATCGAAGCTGGTGATATCGGTGCTGCTGTAGGTTTTAAAGATATCAAAACAGGTGATACCCTGTGCGATGAGAAAAATCCTATCGTACTGGAATCTATGACCTTCCCGGAACCAGTTATCCACATCGCTATCGAGCCTAAAACTCAGGCGGATATGGACAAAATGGGTCTGGCTATCGCTAAACTGGTAGAAGAAGATCCTACCCTGAAAGCTAAAACTGATGAAGAAACCGGCCAGACCGTATTGAGCGGTATGGGTGAGCTTCACCTGGAAATCATCGTTGACCGTATGCGTCGCGAGTTCAAGGTAGAAGTTAACCAGGGTGCACCTCAGGTTGCTTTCAAGGAAGCATTCACGCTGAAGGTTGAACACCGTGAGGTTTATAAGAAACAAACTGGTGGTCGCGGTAAATTCGCAGACATCCAGATCGAAATCGGCCCTGCTGATCCGGAATGGCTGAAAGAGAACGACGGTAAACAATTCCAGTTCATCAACGATATCTTCGGTGGTTCCATCCCTAAAGAATTCGTTGCTCCGGTACAGAAAGGCTTTGAGTCTGCTATGCACCAGGGTGTACTGGCTGGCTACCCGCTGGATAACCTGAGAGTTCGCCTGTATGATGGTTCATTCCACCAGGTTGACTCCGATGCAGTATCCTTCGAATTGGCTGCAAGATCAGCTTTCCGTGAAGCAGGTCGTAAAGCAAAACCAGTTCTGCTGGAACCAATCATGAAAGTAGAAGTTCAGACCCCAGACCAATACATGGGTGACGTAACAGGTGACCTGAACCGTCGTCGTGGTATGCTGGAAGGTATGGAAATGAGAAACGGTGTACAGGTAATCAAAGCTAAAGTACCTCTGAAAGAAATGTTCGGATATGTAACTCAGTTGCGCTCCCTGTCTTCCGGTCGTGCTACTTCCATCATGGAGTTCTCTCACTACTCACCTGCTCCAAATGCTGTTGCTGAAGAAGAAATGGCAAAAGCAAAAGGTAAAGTGAATGCATAAATCATGATTAGTATCTGATTGAATATGGTCCCGTTCCGGTTAATCAGGAACGGGACTTTTGTTTGGGGCCAATTGTAACATCTCTATCACTGCAACGTTTTATCCTCAAGATGCTGGATCTTTTCTTTATAGGGTAGTATATACCCAAAATTGTCTCTATACAAAAGCCGACTTTAACCAAAAATGAACACCCCCCGAATTTTGATCAGTATTGATCTGGAAGAGCTGAAACTGTCAGCCAATAATAATAATGGCCAGGAGATGAGCCTGGAAGAAAGGCAGCAGATTTCACTGGATGGTTTGGGAAAAACAATCACCTTACTGGACAAGTACCAGGTAAGAGCTACTTTTTTTATTACCGCCTCCTGGGCGCAGGCCTATCCGGAAGTGGTGCGTCAGTTAGCCCTCAAACACGAAGTTGCTTCACATGGTGCTTTGGATAAAGAAGTACTGGAGCAGATCATTGGTGACCGCTTATACGGTTGTCGCATGGGGGCATCGATAAAGCCCGATTATAGTTCGCTGAGGGCTGCCGGGTACTTATACCACTCCGGTGGTCAGCAGGTGCGTCCTATGACCATAGAAGGGGATTGCTATGAGATTTATGCGGAGTCTGTGCGTCCGTTGTGGATTACGAAACTCTTTTTAGGCCGTCAACCTGTTATTTCATTGCATTTCCGTAGTTGGGAATTGAGTGTACACCCCATTTCGCGTGCTACCGGCCCCAGATTGGCGGATCGATTGGACAGCGTGCTGGGTTATCTGCAACGCAAAGGTCAGTTTATACCCCATATTGAGTGGCTGCAGGAACAGCTTACCGACTAATAATAGCCATCGATTGCAATACCAGCTTCATTTGATCTCATTTTCTTTATACTTATTTGATTCATTTCCAGTATATTCGCAACTATATTGTTGATGTCTGGCACTGAATTTGAAATACCCCATTTGTCCCCATCCCTGCTTATTTATCCTCTTATCTTATTGGCTCAGGTACCATTAGCAAAGCAAGACACATTTACAGATTGCATGTATTTCCTAGTTCGATAGGGCATTGTCCCGATGGCAAGTATTAATCAATAAAATCAAAAAACTGAAAATGAAAAAATTCCAAGCATTAACCCTGGCCCTGATGACGGTATTGTTTTTTAGCACCACGGCATTTGCGCAGACCCAGAAGGGAAACATTTTGATTGGATCTGACATTACAGACATTGGATTGAATTTTCAAAAATCCAGTACCCAGTTTAGTTTTAATCTGAACCCTAAAGCAGCCTGGTTTATCAGTGATGGGCTGGCAGTGGGTGGATATGTGAATTTCGGGCTGTCGACCAGTAATGGAGCAGGTTCTGATGTAAGTTATGGTATTGGTGCCCTGGCGCGTTATTATCCGACAGACAAGAATGTGCAGAAGCTGGAGTTTTCCAAGCGTGCAAGGTTTTTTGTAGAGGGTAATGCCGGTTTTGGTGGTACGAATCCTGCGAGTGGCGCATCTACGAATGGGGTAGAATTGGGTGTAGGCCCTGGTATTTCTTACTTCATTACACCTAATGTGGCGTTGGAAACGCTGTTGAAGTACAATATTATTGTTGGTGGTGGTAACTCAACTACGGCACAGCAGTTGAACCTGGGTGTAGGTTTCCAGATTTTCCTGCCTGGAGCGAAGGCGAAGGAGATCTACAACGAGGAGAAGCGTAATATGAAATAGGCATTAGAAAAATAATGAGGGGCCGCTTACGGATCATTTTGGTCTGTGGGCGGCTTTTTTCTGTTTTGAACACTTTGAATGAACTGGTTGATAATGAACATAATGAATGGTTGTAATAAGGAAAGTGACTATTATCTTTATATAAGTAAGACGCCGCCAGGGGCGTTGCTGGGATTGCCGAAAACCAGTTAAACAATAGAGTAGGCCTTTACCCTCTGAAAAACTAAGAAAATGACCGCAACTATTCTAGCAGCATTGACTAAGTTCTTGTATACTCTGTTCGGTAGCCTGTAGATTCCCGAAACATTGGCAAGCTTTTAAAGGTCCTGGTAGTAACCGGGACCTTTTTATGTGGGGATATGTGTGAGATTAATACTGAACAGGAATAACTGAACGGAATATTCTGAACTAGTTGAAAATGAATGAAATGAACGATGGTAGTATTCCTACTACTTACTAATTTTAGAATATGGGATTGCCGAAAACCATTATTAGAGTAGGCGTAACCAGTGAAAAACCATAACCATGGATCTGCTGAACCAATTATTAGCAACACTTTTAACGCTGTTGCAATCTCTGCTGGGTGGTTTGTAATTTATTACGCCCCTGATTCCACGGAAAATGCCACGCAACAAAAAAGACATTTTCCAACTTATTGCCTTCCTGGTGCGAGCCGGGGAGGCTTTTTTTATAATGAACGAGCTATCTCATGGTGAACAGCCTGGATTTGCTGGGGGGAGTGGCGTATTCAGGAGTATTAGTTAAAAGAAAATGAACGGGCCATTTTTCTTCACTGAACGAAATGAACAAGCAGCTGAAAATGAATGAAATGAACTATTACAAATTGATTCTCTGCGGCTAATTTTAATCCAATGTTCCTTGTGTGAGGGGCATTTGGGATTGCCGAAAACCAAGTAACAGAGTAGGCATAACCTTATGAAAAGCCTTCAAAAACATCTATGGATTTATTGAACCAGGTATTGGCTTTAGTTCTTGGTCTGATTCAGCGTTTGTTGGGTAAGTTACCTCTCTGAAGCTGACAGGTCTAGAAATATTGCTTATTGCATTCCCAGACAGGACTTGCTGCCGGTTTCCCGGCGGCTTGTTTTTTTTATGGGGGGTATTGGAAGCAGCGAAGCCAACAGTGTGCCAATTTCCTTTAATAAGTTATTTTCCTGCCTTAATTATACTTTTACACAAATTAACATTTGCCTCAAACCCGCCATCATTCTACATTTAACTAAAAAGGTATTTATTTTTCCCCGGTATTGTTGGGGAATACAAAAATACTGATTACCTTTGCCCTCCCAAATTGTAAAGGGGAAAAAAGTAGAAGTTCATTGCATATGTCTCAGAGAATTAGAATCAAGCTGAAGTCCTACGATCATAATCTGGTAGATAAGTCTGCTGAGAAGATCGTTAAAACAGTGCGTAACACTGGTGCCGTGGTAACAGGTCCAATACCTTTGCCAACTGAAAAGAAAATTTTTACGGTGCTGCGTTCACCGCACGTTAACAAGAAAGCTCGTGAGCAGTTCCAGTTGTGCACACACAAGCGCTTACTGGATATCTACACCTCTTCTTCCAGGACTGTAGACGCCTTGAGTAAGTTAGATCTGCCTTCCGGTGTGGAAGTAGAAATCAAAGCGTAGGACATCAGCAGGTGGGCAAAAGGCCTGCCTGGTTTGATTTAATCTTATGACTGCTGTTTTGCTGACAGTGAGGTATACAATCTCACAGGGGAAAGTAATCTCCGTTTGTCAGAGTATAAACGCCACAAATTAAAATATAGGTCACGCCTTCTGGGTGGCCGCCCAATAAAGCATTTAAACCGCCTATCCTGGGGATAGCTAGATCCACCCCCAGGCGCTGGGTATAATATATAATAACATGAAAGGTATTATTGGCAAAAAGATCGGCATGACCAGCATCTTCGAACCGAATGGTAAGCAGACTGCTGTGACCATCATCGAAGCCGGTCCATGCGTAGTAACTCAGGTTAAATCTCAAGAGACTGACGGTTACAACGCTATTCAGGTAGCATTTGGCGAGAAAAAAGAAAAGAACGCTACCAAAGCACAAATCAATCACTTCGCGAAAGCAAGTACCTCCCCCAAACGATTTGTAAAAGAGTTCCGCAACCCGGATATACAAAAAGCTCTTGGTGAAACCATTACCACCGAAATATTTGCAGAAGGAGAAACAATTGACGTAGTCGGTACCTCAAAAGGTAAAGGCTTCCAGGGTGTTGTTAAACGCCATGGATTTAGCGGTGTGGGCGAAGCTACACACGGTCAGCACGACAGAAGCAGAGCTCCTGGTTCCGTGGGTGGATCCTCTTATCCTTCCCGCGTATTCAAGGGTATGCGTATGGCTGGTCAAACCGGTAATGAGCAGGTGAAAGTTAAAGGTCTTAAGATCGTTAAGATTTTCGCTGAGAAAAATTATATCCTGGTAAGTGGTTCCGTTCCCGGCCACATTGGTTCAATCGTTTTAATCCAGAAGTAATATGCAACTTGATATTTTAAATATAGAAGGTAAGAAAACAGGAAGAACTATTGAGCTCCCTGAAGAAATTTTCGGAGTGGAGCCTAACAACCACGTGATCTACCTGGCTGTTAAACAATACCTCGCTGCTCAGCGTCAGGGTACCCACAAGGTAAAGACCCGTGCTGAGGTGAAAGGTGCTTCCCGTAAACTGCACAAGCAAAAAGGTACTGGTGGTTCCCGTAAAGGTAACATCCGTAACCCACTGTATAAAGGTGGTGGTACCATCTTCGGTCCAAAACCGCACAAATATGACATTAAGCTGAACAGAAAAGTAAAAGATCTCGCTAAGATTTCTGCACTGTCTGTAAAAGCTAAAGAAAACAGTATCATCGTTCTGGAAGATCTGAACCTGGCTACTCCTAAAACTTCACAGTTTGCGGGTATCCTGGCGAAACTGAACCTGAATGTAAATGGCCGTAAGACTTTGGTTGTACTGCCTGAATACAATGATAATGTGTACCTGTCTCTGCGCAACATCCCTACAGTAGATAGCGTAATGCTGAGCGATATCAATACTTATGATATCATGAATAGCAATACCCTGATCATCACTGAGAGTGCTGCTAAAATCTTCACAGAAGAGCCGGTAGAAGCTTAATTGTCAAATTTAAATCACACAGCTGGCGGGAAAGCCTGCCACTCAAAGCGATAAAAGATGAAACTTTCAGACGTTTTAATCAGACCGGTAGTAAGTGAAAAAGTGAACAAAGCCACTGATAAATTCAACCGTTACTACTTCATCGTAGACAAGAAATCCAACAAACTGGAAATCAAGAAAGCAGTTGAAGAGTTCTATGGCGTTGCAGTATCAGAAGTGAACACTGCCGTTATGCCTGGTAAAGCTAAACAGCGTTTTACCAAAGCTGGTTTCATTGCTGGTAAGAAACCTTCTTACAAGAAAGCAATTGTAACCCTGGCTGCAGGAGAATCTATAGATCTGTATGCTAACATATAGTGCTCATAGCTGCGGCAACGCGGCATGATGGATGTATATGCAGATCACATTTATAAATAAAGCAACTAGTTAAACAATTACTAGATCATGGCACTGAAGAAATTTAAACCGATGACAGCCGGTACCCGTTGGAAAATTGGCAACGCGTTCGCTGAGCTGACCACGGATACTCCTGAAAAGAGCCTGCTGGAGGCTAAGTCCAAAACCGGCGGTAGAAACGTACAGGGTAGAAGATCTATGCGCTACATCGGTGGTGGACACAAGCAACATTACCGTATCATAGACTTCAAACGTGACAAACATAGTATTCCTGCTACTGTAAAGAGCATTGAGTACGATCCAAACCGTAGCGCATTCATCGCACTGCTGAACTATGCAGATGGTGAAAAACGTTACATCCTGGCTCCTCAGGGTTTACAGGTTGGTGCTACAGTAGTGAGCGGTCCTGATGCTGCTCCTGAAGTAGGTAACTCCCTGCCGCTGAGAAACATGCCACTGGGTACTGTTGTACACAATATCGAACTGCAGCCTGGTAGAGGTGGTGCAATCGCTAGAAGTGCCGGTACTTATGCACAGCTGAGCAACAAGGAAGAAAAATATGCCGTAATGAAAATGCCTTCTGGTGAGCTGCGTAAAGTGTTGATCACTTGTGCTGCTACTGTAGGTACAGTTTCTAACTCTGACCACGCACTGCAATCAATTGGTAAAGCGGGTGCTAACCGTTGGAGAGGTATCAAGCCACGTAACCGTGGTGTAGCCATGAACCCTGTAGATCACCCGATGGGTGGTGGTGAAGGTAGATCTTCCGGAGGTCACCCTAGATCCAGAACAGGTAAATATGCGAAAGGTCTGAAGACTCGTAAGCATAAGAGCTCTGATAAACTGATCATCAGCAGGAAAAACGGCAAAAAATTATAATTCATAAAGCTTTTACCAGTTCCGCTTCGGGCGGATAGCCAGAAGCGGAACGGTTAAAGTAGAATAAAAATAAAAAGACATGGGTCGTTCCATTAGAAAAGGTCCTTACGTTGACCAGAAATTAGGAAAGAAAGTAGATAAAATGAATGAAGGCACCAAGCGTACTGTAATCAAGACGTGGAGCCGTCGTTCTACCATCACACCTGATTTTGTGGGCCATACATTTGCGGTACACAATGGTAACAAGTTCATTCCGGTATACGTTACCGAGTTTATGGTAGGTCATAAACTGGGAGAATTTGCACCAACCCGCAACTTTAAAGGACACGCTAACAAGAAAATGTAGTCATTCGTTTGAAGTTTTAAGCTCGAGGTTTGCAGCGTGAAATACCTCGAACCCGGGACTTCGGACCTCAAACATTCAAATTTATAATTACAATGGAAGCAGTAGCTAAGCTTAATAATAATCCAACATCTACCCGCAAAATGCGTCTGCTGGCAGACCTGATCCGTGGTATGGAAGTTGAGAAAGCGCTGAATGTATTAAAGTTCCATCCTAAGCACCCTAGTGTACCTCTGGAAAAACTGCTGTTGTCAGCTGTTGCGAACTGGAAAGTGAAGAACGAAGGTGTACGCGTTGAAGATGCGAATCTGATTGTTAAAACCATCTTCGTTGATGGTGGTCGTATCCTGAAAAGAATGCGTCCGGCTCCACAGGGTAGAGGTTACCGTGTTCGCAAAAGAAGCAATCACGTAACCCTTGCAGTTGACAGCAAAGTGGCTGAGGCTAAATAAAAGAAACTAAACTATTTATCTAATAGACAAATAAACCAGAACATGGGTCAGAAAACAAATCCTATTGGTAACAGGTTAGGTATCATCAGAGGTTGGGACTCTAATTGGTATGGTGGCAAAAAAGATTATGCTACCAAACTGATCGAAGATAACAAGATCAGAACTTACCTGAATGCCCGTATCAACAAAGGTGGCATTTCCAGGGTAGTGATCGAGAGAACTTTAGGTAAATTGATCATCACCATCCATACATCCAAGCCTGGTATCATCATAGGTAAAGGTGGTGGAGAGGTAGACCGCATCAAGGAAGAAATAAAGAAACTGACTTCTAAAGAAGATGTACAGATCAACATTCTGGAGATCCGTCGTCCTGAAATAGATGCCAATATCGTAGCTGAAACTATCGCAAAACAGATTGAAAGCCGTATCAACTACAAACGTGCTATCAAGATGGCGATTGCTACTGCAATGAGAATGGGTGCTGAAGGTATCAAGGTTAAAGTAGGTGGTCGTCTGGGTGGTGCTGAAATCGCACGTTCAGAAGAGATGAAGCAAGGTCGTGTACCTTTGCACACCTTCCGTATGGATATCGACTATTCTTCTCTGTTTGCACAAACAGTATATGGTAAGATCGGTATCAAAGTATGGATCTGTAAAGGTGAAGTACTGGGTGAGCGCGATCTGAATCCAAATGCTATTTCCGGTAAGGATGGCGAAGGCCGCACAGGTGGTGAAGGTCATGGTCATCGTGGTGGAGAAAGAAGAGGCGGTGGCGACAGAAGAGGTGGTGATAACCGCGGCGGCGACAGAAGAGGTGGCGATAACCGTGGTGGTGGCCGTAGATAATCTTTATAACAATTAACATTAACATTTAACATATACTAAGATGTTACAGCCCAAGAGAACGAAACACAGGAAGATGCATAAAGGCCGCATCAAGGGGAACGCAAAACGTGGTGCGGATATCTCCTTTGGTAGTTTCGGCTTGAAAGCATTAGAACCTAAGTGGATCACAGACAGGCAGATCGAAGCTGCTCGTGTGGCTCTGACAAGAGCAATGAAACGTGAGGGTAACGTGTGGATCCGTATATTCCCTGACAAATCCATTACTGCCAAGCCTTTGGAAGTCAGAATGGGTAAAGGTAAAGGTGCTCCTGACCATTGGGCTGCTGTAGTTAAGCCAGGTCGTATGTTGTTCGAAGCGGACGGCGTACCTCTGGAAGTAGCTAAAGCTGCAATGGAGCTGGCTGCACAGAAACTGCCTATTAAAGTGAAATTTGTAGTACGTCGCGATTACGCTGAAGCATAATTGCTACAGCAACCGGGATAAACTATAAACGATAAACCAGAAATAATAAATACAATGGCAAACGAAAAGCTGGATCTGAAAGGTTTAAGCGAACAGGAGCTGAAAGAGAAAATCTCCGAAGAGCAATTACGCCTGAAGAAAATTACATTCAGTCACGCAATTACGCCAATTGAGAATCCAATGAGCATCCGCTCTCTCAGGCGTCAGATCGCACAGCTGAAAACTGAGCTGCGCAAAAGAGAACTGGGCTTCTAAGCCTTAAAAATAAATTCATTCATCGGTCCGTAAGGAGCGGTCTGGATAATAAATACTTTCAACAATGAGCGAAAGAAAATTAAGAAAAACCAGAATTGGTGTCGTTTCCAGCAACAAAGCGGAAAAAACAATCAGCGTTAGCGTTGAGCGTAAAGTGAAGCACCCGATCTATGGTAAATTCGTGAAAAAAACCACCAAGTTCATGGCTCATGACGAGCTGAACCAGTGCAGCATCGGCGATACCGTTAGAATAATGGAAACTCGTCCGTTGAGCAAGAATAAGTGCTGGAGATTGATAGAGGTGATCGAAAAGGTAAAATAATTTATTATTGTTTCAAGCTGCATGCAGCGTTCCTGGATGCAGCCGCTGATTAAACAAATACAAATCTTATAAAAGGATGATACAACAAGAATCAAGGCTGAATGTAGCTGATAACAGTGGTGCCAAGGAAGTACTGTGTATTAGAGTGTTAGGCAACTCCGGCCAGGACTACGCAAAAGTAGGTGACAAGATCGTTGTTACTGTAAAAGACGCGATCGCAGGTGGTGGTGTGAAAAAAGGTACAGTGCACAAAGCTGTTATCGTAAGAACTAAAAACAAGCTGCGCCGTAAAGACGGATCTTATATCCGTTTCGACGATAATGCCGTTGTATTACTGAACAACTCTGACGAGCCACGCGGTACCCGTATCTTCGGCCCAGTTGCCCGTGAGCTGCGCGATAAGGGATACATGAAGATTATCTCTCTGGCTCCCGAAGTATTGTAAAGATATCGATGCGTTCGCTGAAAGCATAAAGCAAAAAGTAAAAAAAGCTTATTGCTTTGTGCTTTCAGCATAAATGCATATCTTTGCTGCCCGTTTCTAAAACGAATATTAATCAAGCGGAACCGATGTTTCGCTTGGCGTTTATAAATAAACAAATAATGAAAACGAGATTCAAGCCTAAGTTCAACATTAAGAAAGGCGACACCGTTGTAGTGATTGCCGGCGATGATAAGGACAGGACCAAGCCCCGTCAGGTGCTGGAAGTGATCCCTGACAAGGCGCGCGTACTGGTAGAAGGTGTGAACATCATCACCAAACATACCAAACCAACTGCTCAGAATACCAAAGGTGGTATTGTTAAGCAGGAAGCTCCTATCGCCATTTCTAACGTAATGTTGTGGGATGCTAAGGCTGGTAAACCTACCAAGGTAAACCGTCAGCGTGAAAATGGTAAATTAGTTCGTATAGCTAAAAAATCAGGGGAGGCAATCAAATAATGGCAAACACTACATATACACCCAGACTGCAGACTAAATACCGTACTGAAGTAGTTAATACTCTGCACAAAAAATTCAACTACAAAAGCGTAATGCAGGTACCTCGCCTGGTGAAGATCTGTCTGAACCAGGGTATCAATGGTGCTGTAGGTGATAAGAAACTGGTAGATATTGCTGTGGATGAAATGACCCGTATCTCCGGTCAGAAAGCTATCGCTACTTTATCCAAAAAGGATATTTCCAATTTCAAACTCAGGAAGAACATGCCAATCGGTGCTCGTGTAACACTGCGTGGTTATAACATGTACGAATTCCTGGATCGTCTGATCGCTGTATCACTGCCTCGTGTACGTGACTTTAAGGGTATCAATGAAAAAGCTTTCGATGGCCGCGGTAACTATACCCTGGGTATCAATGAGCAGATCATCTTCCCTGAGATCGACATCGATAAAGTAACAAAGATCTCCGGTATGGATATCACTTTCGTTACTACGGCTAACACCAACGAAGAAGCTTATGAGCTCCTGAAAGAACTGGGTATGCCGTTCAAGAACATCAAGAAAGATCAACAATAATATTTGATCTCAAATTCCAAATCCCTTCCGGGTTTTGGAATTTGACATTTATAAACTGGAATTATAAACTCTAATTATGGCAAAAGAATCCATAAAGGCTAGACAAAGGAAAAGAGAAGCCATGGTTGCTAAGTTCGCTGAAAAACGTGCTGCCCTCAAAGCTGAAGGTAACTACGAAGCACTGGATCAGCTGCCTAGAAACGCTTCTCCTGTTCGCCTGCACAACAGATGTCAGCTTTCCGGTCGTCCAAAAGGTTACATGCGTCATTTCGGTCTTTGCCGTAATATGTTCCGTGACCTGGCGCTCGCTGGTAAGATCCCTGGCGTAAGAAAAGCTAGCTGGTAATCACCACTCATGGGATGGACAATTATCCCCCGACGAATAGTAATTGTCCTTTTTCCCCCTTTTATATTCGTTAAAGATCTTGATTTTCCTATCTACACGATTTGGATATCGCATTGTAAAAAGTTTTTAAAATTATTAGAAACAATGGTTACTGATCCAATAGCAGACTTCCTGACCAGAATCCGGAATGCTCAAATGGCCAACCACAGGATTGTGGAAATTCCTGCCTCCAAACTGAAAAAACGTATCACTGAGATACTGTACGACAAAGGTTATATCCTGAAGTACAAATTTGAAGAAGACAACAAACAGGGTCTGATCAAAATAGCTCTGAAGTATGATCCTCAGACTAAAGTACCTGCTATCACTGATCTGCAGCGTATCAGCCGTCCTGGTCTTCGTCAATACTCCAAACCTGCTGATTTCAAACGTATCAAGAATGGTCTGGGTGTCGCTATCGTGTCTACATCTAAAGGTGTAATGACTGATAAAGAAGCGAAAGTACAGAACGTGGGTGGCGAAGTTGTTTGCTACGTTTATTAATATATTAAGGTCCGCACAGGACCTTCTGGCGTTTGTCAATGGCTTGTGCAGATCTCACCAATAAATGGTCCGTTTCAGAATTAAGCCTTTCTATACGGTGGCTGAACACTGAGGGATCGAAAACACATAACAGTAAAAAACTGCAATTATGTCTCGTATAGGTAAAGCTCCTATCAAATTAGCAGCCGGTGTTACAGTAACTGTATCCGCTACTAATGAACTGACAGTAAAAGGCCCTAAAGGTGAACTGAAAAAGAACATCGACAGGGATATCAAAATAGAAGTGGCTGATGGTGTACTGACAGTAGTTCGTCCTACTGAACAGATCCGTCACCGTGCACTGCATGGTCTGTACCGCGCACTGATCAACAACATGGTGGTTGGTGTTACAGAAGGCTTCATTAAAAAACTTGAGCTGGTGGGTGTGGGTTACAAGGCTGCCAACGCTGGTCAGCTGCTGGACCTGTCTCTGGGTTACTCTCACAATATCGTGATTGAAATCCCTAAAGAACTGAAAGTAACTACATTGACTGAAAAGGGTGCTAACCCTAAAATCACACTGGAAGGTATTGACAACCAGCTGTTAGGTCAGGTAGCTGCTAAAATCCGTAGCCTGCGTAAACCAGAGCCTTATAAAGGTAAAGGTGTTCGCTACAGCGATGAAGTGGTTCGTAAGAAAGCAGGTAAGTCTGCAGGTAAATAATTTTAATTGGCTAACCGGTATGCTTTACTGGTTAGCTAATTCAACAATATTCCGGCAGCATCGGAATATATAAATTAAACATAGAAATGAGCACAAAAGCAGTTAATAGCAGACAGAAAATCCGTTACCGCATCCGTAAGAAAGTGGTAGGTAGCGCTCAGAGACCAAGATTATCTGTATTCCGCAGCAATAGCGATATTTACGTGCAATTGATCGATGATGCAAACGGTACTACACTGGCTTCTGCATCTTCCCGCGATAAGGATATCGTAGCACAGAAAGGTACCAAGATCGAGAAATCTAAATTGGTAGGTGCAGCTGTGGCTACTAAAGCAACCTCACTGGGTATTACAGCAGTGGTATTCGATCGTGGTGGTTATCTGTACCATGGTCGTGTGAAGAGCGTAGCTGATGGTGCAAGAGAAGCTGGTCTCCAATTCTAAAAATCGAAATTGATTAAATCGTAATTCGCAAATAATAAAATGGCAAAGAATACATTTAATAAAGTTAAGGCGGGTGACCTGGAGCTGAAAGAAAAAGTGGTAGCTATCAACCGTGTTACCAAAACCACCAAAGGCGGTCGTACTTTCAGTTTTTCTGCCCTGGTAGTAGTAGGTAACGAACACGGTGTAGTAGGTCATGGCCTGGGTAAAGCCAAAGAAGTACAGGAAGCAATCACTAAAGGTATCGATGATGCCAAGAAAAACCTGATCAAGGTTCCTGTAATGCATGGTACTATTCCTCACGACCAGCTGGCTAAAGAAGGCGCTGCTAAGGTGCTGATCAAACCAGCCGCTCATGGTACTGGTGTAATCGCCGGAGGTTCTATGCGTGCCGTGCTGGAAAGCGCAGGTATCACTGACGTTCTGGCAAAATCTCTGGGTTCTGCAAACCCTCACAACGTGGTAAAAGCTACATTCAAAGCTTTAGGCCTGCTGCGTGAGCCAATACAGATTGCAAAAACCAGAAGCGTATCTCTGAAGAAAGTATTTAATGGATAATAACACCCTATGGTGAAAGGGACTGCTGCACCGCAGCAGCTCCTGTAATTGTAAGGTGCTAATTCAAAATAACAATGGCAAAGATTAAAGTCACTCAGGTAAAAAGTGGTATAGACCGTCCAGAACGTCAGAAACTGACGCTGAAGGCCCTGGGTCTGAACAAAATGCACAACACCGTTGAGGTGGAAGCCACTCCCCAGATCCTTGGGATGGTGCGTAAAGTAAATCATCTGGTAAAGGTAGAAGAAGTACAGGGTTAAGGCTTTGCCGTTCCTCTGGAAAAAAATGCTACATTTATAGTGGATTATTTGCGAATAACATTATACATTTAATGCGAGCGGTTAATTTCCGCGTAAGTAAAAAAAATTAACTCAATGAATCTGCACACGTTACAACCTGCACAAGGTTCCGTACATAAAGAAAAACGCCTCGGTCGTGGTGAAGCATCCGGTAAAGGTGGTACAGCTACAAAAGGTAATAAAGGTGGTCAGTCCCGTGCTGGTTACTCCAGCAAAAGAGGTCACGAAGGTGGTCAGATGCCAATTCAGCGTCGTATGCCAAAACGTGGTTTCAAGAGCCTGGATCCTACTACCTATGTAGTATTCAACATCGGTCAGCTTGACACCCTGGTAGAAAAATACGGTTTACAGGATTTCTCTCTGGAAAATCTGTACATGAACGGCTTAATCAGCCGCACTGCAAAAGTAAAAATACTGGGTCAGGGCGAACTGAAGGCTAAAGTTACTGTAAGAGTGAACGCTATCAGTGAAAAGGCCAAGCAGCTGATCGAAGCAGCTGGTGGTTCAGTTGAACTGGTGTAAGTTTTCACGACTGGAGAGACGCCTACGGAGTAGTGCGTCTTTTCATCTTTTATTCAGCCAGCGAAATAATACATCACAAATCCCGGCCAGAGTTACTGAAGAGCAGCTAATTGCAGGTTTGGAATTTGGTCCCGCCATAACCGGGATGAAATTTTGAATATTAAACATTCATCTTCCTGTGAAGAAATTTATCGAAACGATTAAGAATATCTGGAGCATCGAGGATCTGCGTAGCAGAATCCTGACAACCCTGCTTCTTGTCCTCATTTATCGTGTAGGATCCTATATCGTGTTACCCGGTATCGATGCCAACCTGTTGCATCAGTTCTCAGAGAAATCCAATCAGGGTATCCTCGGACTGTTTAATATGTTTGCCGGAGGCTCTTTCTCAAGAGCGTCCATCTTTGCGCTGGGGATCATGCCATTTATCTCTGCCTCTATCGCCATACAACTGTTGACCATAGCTGTACCTTATTTCCAGAAACTCCAGAAAGAAGGAGAGAGTGGCAGAAAGAAAATCAATCAGTTCACCCGTATCCTTACGGTAGTGGTGACCGGTTTTCAGGCGAGTGCGTATGTTGCCTTTCTGAGAGGCCAATCCAGTGGAGCTATTATCGCTGAATATGGTACCTTCTTCTTCTGGCTCACTACCACAATCGTACTGACTGCAGGTACCCTCTTTGTAATGTGGCTGGGTGAAAAAATCACTGATAAAGGTATCGGTAACGGTACATCCATCATCATCATGGTGGGTATCCTTGCCCGCCTTCCTCAGGCCCTGATTCAGGAATTTACCTCCAGAACTGCGGAAGCCGGCGGCGGATTGCTGGTTTTCCTGATAGAACTGGCAGTATTCATATTCATTACTATCGGTCTGATCCTGCTGGTACAAGGTACCCGCAAGGTACCGGTGAACTATGCTAAACGTATAGTGGGTAACAAACAATATGGTGGTGTACGCCAGTTCATTCCTCTCAAGGTGAATGCAGCGGGTGTAATGCCAATCATCTTTGCCCAGGCTATCATGTTTATCCCGGCTACCGTTATTGGTTTTGCTACCAGTGACAGTGCTTCCGGATTCATCCGTATCTTCAGCGACCATACCAATGGTTGGTATAATGTGATCTATGCAGTATTGGTAATTGTATTCACTTACTTCTACACTGCATTGATCTTCAACCCAACCCAGATGGCCGAAGAAATGAAACGTAACAATGGTTTCATCCCAGGTGTTAAACCTGGTACTGCAACTGCAGATTATATTGGTGCAGTTATGGACCGCATCACCCTTCCAGGTGCATTCTTCCTGGCAATGGTGGGTATCCTGCCCGGTGTAGCTGCTGCCGTGCATATCAACAGTAATTTCGCAACCTTCTTCGGTGGTACTTCACTGCTGATCATGGTGGGTGTTATTCTGGATACGCTGCAGCAGATCGAAAGCCAGCTTCTGATGCGCCATTACGATGGCCTGATGAGCACTGGCCGTATCAAGGGCAGAACTGCTCCGGCAAATGTTTAATTCTCATTAGACAGCTGGGTCGTAAGTAGCCACAGAAGCATAAAGCAGACAGCAGCTAACCCTGCTGCAGGCTTTATGCTTGGTGGCTTCACTGTTTAAAAGACACAAGTCCAACCCGTTTTTACTATGGTGCATTATAAGACTAAAGACGAAATCGAATTGATGCGCAAAAGCGCATTATTAGTGAGCGCAACATTGGAAGAGGTAGCTAAGAAGCTGAAACCGGGTATGACTACTGATGATATCGACAAGATCGTTGAAGACTTCATCGTAGCCAACGGCGCCGTACCTTCCTTCAAGAACTATAAAGGGTTCCCTAAGGCCTGCTGTATCTCTGTGAATGCAGAGGTGGTACATGGTATTCCTAACAGCTACGTGGTACAGGATGGCGACATCGTGAGCGTAGACGTAGGGGTATTGCTGAACGGCTTCCATGGCGACAGTGCTTACACCTTTGCGGTAGGTAATGTAAAACCGGAAGTTTTACAGTTAATGAAGGCAACCAAGGCCGCTTTGTATAAAGGTATAGAGAAAGCTGTGGCAGGTAACCGTGTTGGTGACATCGCTCATGCTATTCAGGAATATACCGAGAAAGAGAGGGGTTATGGCGTGGTACGTGAGCTGGTAGGTCATGGTCTGGGTCGTCACCTGCACGAAGATCCTCAGGTACCTAATTACGGTAAGAGAGGCAGTGGTCCTATCATGAAAGAAGGACTGGTGATTGCGATCGAACCGATGATCAACCTGGGCACAAAGGACGTGGAGTATATGGAAGATGGGTGGACAGTGATCACCCGCGACGAGAAACCTTCCGTTCACTTTGAGCACAATGTGGCAGTAATGAAAGGGAAAGCAGACCTTTTATCGTCATTTGCCGGTATCGAGAAGGCAGAGGCGGAAAATCCTGCATTAACCGCAACCTATTGATAGTTAATGAGTAAGGACGATTATAATTCGTTTTCTCAGACAATTATTCAGGTTTATTTTTAGAATTTTATTTTTTACGAAGATTTCGCTATCTTTGCAGTCCTAAAAATTTTTATGGCAAAACAGGCACTCATTAAACAGGATGGAATAATACTAGAAGCCTTGTCTAACGCTATGTTCCGGGTGAAATTGGAAAATGGGCATGAGATTTTGGCCACCATTTCTGGCAAAATGAGAATGCACTATATCCGCATCCTTCCTGGCGATAAGGTAGGGGTCGAGATGAGCCCATATGATTTGAGCAGAGGAAGGATCATATTTAGATATAAATAAACACATAGACTTATAACTCATAACTTATGAAGGTAAGAGCTTCCATAAAAAAAAGAAGTGCAGATTGTAAGATCGTGCGCAGGAAGGGTAAATTGTTGGTGATCAACAAGAAGAATCCTCGTTTTAAACAACGTCAGGGTTAATCATATTAAATAAACTAGAAAATTTAATTCAAATATGGCACGTATAGCCGGTATCGATCTACCTAAGAATAAAAGAGGAGAAATTGGTCTGACCTATATCTATGGTATTGGCCGTTCTACCGCTCAGTACATTCTGGAGAAGTCAGGAATTGACTTTAACAAGAAAGTAAAAGACTGGAACGATGATGAGCAGACAACTATCCGTAACATCATCAATGGTGAGTTTAAGGTAGAAGGTCAGCTGCGTTCTGAAGTACAAATGAATATCAAGCGTCTGCTGGATATCGCTTGTTACCGTGGTCTTCGCCACAGAAAGGGCTTACCGCTCAGAGGCCAGCGTACTCGTACTAACAGCCGTACCCGTAAAGGTAAACGTAAGACGGTTGCAGGTAAGAAAAAAGCGCCTAAGAAATAATCTTGATAATACAAATAACAAGTTCCAGTTTCCAATTGTCGTAAAGATGACGTGGTGTATCTGGAACCTGGAACCTGGAATTTTATATAATTATGGCAAAAGCACAAAATACAAAAGCTGCAGCTAGCAAGAAAAGGGTAGTTAAAGTAGATAACTACGGTGATGTTCACATTTCTGCTAGTTTCAACAACATTATCATCAGCATTACCAACAAGCAAGGACAGGTAATCTCCTGGTCTACTGCTGGTAAAATGGGCTTCAAGGGTTCTAAGAAGAACACTCCATATGCTGCCCAGCTGGCTGCTTCCGATGCTGCTAAAGTAGCACTGGATGCTGGTCTGAAAAGAGCAGATGTTTTTGTAAAAGGTCCAGGAGCAGGACGTGAGAGCGCAATCCGTGCGATCGCTAACTCCGGTATCGAAGTGACTATGATCAAGGATGTGACTCCGCTGCCACACAATGGTTGCCGTCCTCCTAAGAAGAGAAGAGTATAGTATCTATATAATATACTGAAGATTTTCGAAAGTGGATAGCTGAGGGAAAACTCTCACTGACTACTTTCGAATTTCTAATTCAGAAATTTTAACAAACAAGTGGGTATATGATCGTGTTTAAGATTTTTTAAAGATCATATATCGTAACTAAAAAATCTAGTAACAAAATGGCAAGGTACACAGGACCAAAGACCAAGATCTCCAGAATTTTCGGAGAGCCGATTTTAGGTAACGGTAAGTATTTAGGAAAGAACAGCAACCCTCCGGGTCAGCATGGTGCAACCCGTAAGCGTAAACAGCTGGGTGAATACGCACTGCAGCTGCGTGAAAAACAGAAAGCTAAATACACTTATGGTGTATTAGAGCGTCAGTTCGCTAACCTGTTCGTTGAGGCAAACCGTCGTAAAGGCGTTACCGGTGAAGTATTGATCAAATTACTGGAAGCTCGTCTGGATAATGCAGTATTCCGTATGGGTATTGCTCCTTCCCGTCCTGCTGCTCGTCAGCTGGTGTCTCACAAGCACATCACTGTAAACGGTCAGGTAATGAACATCCCTTCTTATCAACTGCAACCAGGTGATATCATTGGACTGAAAGAATCTGCTGCAACTAACACTGCAATCACCAGCAACATTCGTGGTAAAAACCCTAAATTCAGCTGGTTGGATTGGAACGAGAAAGAACTGAAAGGTACTTTCATCGCCTATCCTGAAAGGGAAGCAGTTCCTGAGAATATCAAGGAACAGCTGATCGTAGAATTGTACTCTAAATAATAACAATACTTTAGCCGTTAGCGAAGCATCGTCAGTTATCAATGTAAGGTTCTTATATTGGTATCTAATGATTGCCTGCTGACGGCTATTGGCAGTTTTACATAAACATTTAAACTTAACATATCAATGGCAATTCTGAATTTCCAAAAGCCTGATAAGATCGTTTTGCAAAAGTCAACAGACTTTGAAGCTCAATTCGAATTCCGGCCGTTAGAACCGGGTTATGGGGTGACTGTAGGTAACGCGCTTCGTCGTGTCCTGTTGTCATCACTGGAGGGTTATGCCATTGTGGGAATAAAGATAGAAGGAGCAGACCACGAGTTTGCAACTTTAAAAGGAATTACCGAAGACGTAACTGAGATCATCCTGAACCTGAAACAGGTTCGTTTCAAAAGGATCGTGGAGAATGAAGTGAGCAACGAAAAGATCCAGATCTCTATCAAAGGTAAGACCGAGTTCCGTGCTGATATGATCGAGAAAGCTACCAGTGCTTTCCAGATTATGAATCCTGAGTTACTCATCTGCACACTCGATCCATCTTCAAAGCTGGATATCGAACTGACTATCGGTAAAGGCCGTGGTTATGTGCCTGCTGAGGAAAACAAACCAAAGGATGCAGTATTCGGCTACATCGCCATCGACTCTATCTTTACACCTATTAAGAATGTAAAGTATAGCATTGAAAATACCCGTGTGGAGCAGAAGACTGACTACGAGAAGCTGATCATGGAAGTGATCACTGATGGTACCATCCACCCGGAAGAAGCTGTTAAACAAGCTTCCCGCATCCTGATCCAGCACCTGATGATCATCACTGACGAAAATATCAGCTTTGATACGAAGGATACTGAGAAAGAAGATGTGGTTGATGAACAAACACTGCAGCTGCGTAAGATCCTGAAGACTCCACTGGAAGATCTGGATCTGAGCGTACGTGCTTTCAACTGTCTGAAAGCTGCTAAAATCAACTCCCTGAGCGAACTGGTACAGTACGAACAGGAAGAGCTGATGAAGTTCAGAAACTTTGGTCAGAAATCCCTGAGCGAAATCGAGCAGGTACTGAACGAAAGAGGTCTGCATTTCGGTATGGATCTTTCCAAACTGAAACTAGACGAAGAATAGTCTAAACTACTTTATAACATAAGTACTCTGTAATTCCTGACACGGTACAGGGGAATCTAAAATCACAATGTCATGCGTCACGGTAATAAAGTGAACCACTTAAGCAGAACTGCTTCTCATCGTAAAGCCCTGTTATCTAACCTGGCTATCGAATTGATCAATCACAAACGTATCACCACCACCCTGGCGAAAGCTAAGGCGCTGCGTGTTTATGTTGAGCCTCTGCTGACAAGAGCAAAGGACGATTCTACCCACAACCGTAGAATTGTGTTCAGCTACCTGCAGAACAAAGAAGCGATCAAGGAAATCTTTGGTGCAGTAAGCGAGAAAATCGCAAACCGCCCAGGTGGTTATACCCGTATCATCAAGCTTGGCAAACGTATGGGCGATAATGCTGAAACTGCACTGATCGAACTGGTTGATTTCAACGAAATCTACGGTGGTAAAGTGGAAGAGAAAGCAGCTCCTGCGAAGAAAACCCGTCGTGCCGGCGGTGCTAAGAAGAATGATGCAGCGGCAAATGCAACTGAAGAGAAAACTGCTGAGTAATTAGCAAATAGTATCCGAAGATAATGAAAGAGTCCCGGGAGTAATCCCGGGATTTTTTTATTTGTAGAATAGGAGAGGGCCTCTGGCAGCTGTCGTATTATTCAATTAATTAATTAGATTATTTTGTAATATTGCTAACAGGACAACTAACCATAATCTCTGAAACCTATGATTTATTTAAAGTGCAACGCCTGTGCTCACCACAACCCGTCACGCTCTGAATTCCTCACATTTTGTGAAAAATGTGGCAAAAAGATAGAGAACTGCTTCTCTAACTGGAAACAAAAACGCCCGGAAGGCGATTTTGAAGCATTCCAACAGGAAGTTGGCATCTATGTGAAAGAAGAAGAACCTAAAGAAAGTCTCAAAGAAAGATATATTAAATGGGCCGGCCGGCGGGGTGCGCTTGTATCCCTGATTCTCGTAATAGGTCTTGCTGCAGTAGCCGGGGGGTATTTCGGCAAGAAAATGGTCATAAGCATCATCTATCCTAAAATAGATAAGTCCTGGCTTTATTCGACCTGGGAAACTGTTGTTATTGGCCGCCAGGCGGTCGAAATAAGCACACCAATGCACCTGGGTGTCAACGACCAGCCACTGACCCCTGAACTGGCTCCGCTGGTCGAATATGCCAAAAGCTATCGTAACCGATCAGAGGAAGGTATGCAGGTAATGGTAAACATGTTCAGCTTCCGGACTAACATTTCGAACGATCTGGAACTTGCAGCTACTACTGCTGCGAACGGAATGCAGAAAGAAGATGCCATCTCTGATCTGAAATATACGACCAGCCACATTACTCAAAGTGGTATGGATGCATTGCTGCTGCAGGGTACCTTTAGCTACAAAGGTTCCCTTCGACTCTCATTTTATGACCTGCTGGTGACCCGTGGACAACACCGCTGGGAAATTGGAATAAGGTACCGTGATGATGATAAAGATGCATCTACAGCCGCATTACGTATCATAAAATCGATACATATTAAGTAATTGCTGAGGTGGGCGAAGAATTAATCTGAGTTTTTCTCAATTCTTAAGCTATTATTCAATAACTTTGCACGATTTTTTAAAAAAGAATAATAAGCAATGCCTCAGACAAGATCAATCCAGCCTGCGATATTACTGTTAGAAGATGGAACAGTATTTCAGGGAAAAGCTTTTGGTAAAATAGGCACCGCTTCCGGTGAGCTGTGTTTTAATACTGGTATGACGGGATACCAGGAAGTATTTACCGATCCTTCCTATAAAGGGCAGGTCCTTATTATGAATAATTGCTATATCGGTAATTATGGGGTGAAAAAGGATGATGTAGAGAGTGAAAGTGTGAAAATTAATGGCTTGATCGCTAAGAACATTGCATACAATTACTCCCGTCCATTGGCGGATGGTTCTCTTGAGAATTTCCTGAACGAGAATAACCTGGTTACTATTTACGATGTAGATACCCGTGCGCTGGTATCACACATCCGTAGCCAGGGTGCGATGAACTGTATCATTTCTTCCGAAATACTTGACGTAGATCAGCTGAAAGCTAAGCTGAAGGAAGTACCTTCAATGGAAGGTCAGGCACTCTGCAAGGAAGTGTCTACTAAAGAAGCTTATAATGTAGGCGATCCTAACGCTGAGATTCGTATAGCAGTACTGGACAATGGTGTAAAGCGTAATATGCTGAAATGCCTGTCTGACAAAGGTGCTTACCTGCAGGTATTCCCTACAGATACTCCTTTTGAAGAGTGCGAGAAATTCAAGCCGAATGCTTACTTTGTATCCAATGGTCCTGGTGATCCGGCGCCGCTGAAATATGCAGTGGATACAGTGAAGAAAATTCTGGCGGCAGAAAAGCCAATGTTTGGCATCTGTCTGGGACATCAGTTGCTGGCACTGGCCAACGACATCCCTACTTATAAAATGCACCACGGCCACCGCGGTCTGAACCATCCGGTAAAGAACCTGGCGACTGGTCGTTGCGAAATCACTACCCAGAACCACGGTTTTGCGGTAGATCCGAAGGCAATAGCTGCCAGCGAGCATGTAGAGGTAACACACGTAAACCTGAACGACGAGTCAATCGAAGGTATCAGGATTAAGAACAAACCTGCATTCTCCGTACAGTACCATCCGGAGTCAACTCCTGGTCCGTATGACAGCCGTTACCTGTTCGATGACTTCTTTACCATGATTAAGAAGCACATGTAAGATTAGTTTGTATGTAGAATATGACCAAAAGGCGGTCCGGCTATGTCCGGGCCGTTCCTATTTATGCTAAAATACTGGTTGAAAAGAAAGGGGCTTTTGCACTATGCAAAAGCCCCTTTTTATGGAGTGAGATATAAATAGTATTGATTATCAATAGTTTACTTGGATATTGGGCAAAAAAATACGGCTCCGTGAACGGAGCCGTTTGCCTTTATAAATTCCACGTTATGAAAAACTGATACAAAAATACGGTATTTTGCTAAAACGTTTTAGTTTTCTTCAAACTTTTTTACAGAAATCTGAAAATTTCTTTTTTCTGTAGTCGCAACACCTTTGTGTTGACGGAGTAAAGTTCGGTTGATAAAAACGTTCGGAAAAATTTCTAAGGTTAAATTTATGCTAAACCACGAGTTTCACTATTCTTTACTTCTATCTCTATCCCGTCGTTCACAATTCAAATATACGAACTAAATTGAAGAATCCAACATTTTTTATAGAAATATTGCACATTTTGTTTAAAAAAATGTACATATATTTTTTCTTAATGTAAAAAAGAGGCCGTTTTGGCCTCTTTTTCTATTTCTGAAGAGAATATCTATTATATGTAATTTTATATAATGTAACTATTGTCTGGCTTCGGCCATCGTTTCCTGTGCGACTTCAGTGCGACCTGGATAGATTTCGAGCGCTTTTCTTAAACAGATCATAGCCTGACGGATATCATCGGTATTAATGACATAGGCGAGTCTTACTTCATTACGGCCTAAACCTGGGGTTGCATAAAAACCGGTAGCTGGTGCCAGC
Source organism: [Flexibacter] sp. ATCC 35208 (assembly GCF_001975825.1). GTDB lineage: Bacteria > Bacteroidota > Bacteroidia > Chitinophagales > Chitinophagaceae > Chitinophaga. The sequence goes on along the minus strand of NZ_MTKN01000003.1, from coordinate 101,453 downwards.
ATCAGTGTTTTGCCTTCGTAATCGAAGCTTTCCAGCAGCCACTGGCAGAATTTATCGCTGTCATCGATCGGCAGGCGGGCCATTGCGTAAAATGCGCCACCCGGATTAGGGCAGAACACGCCTGGAATTTCGTTGAGCATGCTCACCAGCAGATCTCTGCGACACAGGTATTCAGCCTTAATTTCCCAAAAGTAATTAAGCGGCAGATCCACGGCAGCTTCGCCGGCAATCTGGGCAAACGAAGGAGGGCTCAGTCTTGCCTGAGCGAATTTCATAACAGCGTCTAATACCTGTTGGTTTTTTGTCACCAGGGCGCCAATACGGCCGCCGCAGGCGCTATAACGCTTGGAGATGGTATCCATCAGGATGACATGTTGCTCCAGTCCCTCCAGATTCATGGCGGAGAAATGATCGCCTACATAGCAGAACTCTCTGTATGCCTCGTCAGAGAAGAGGTACAGGTTATACTTCAAACAGAGTTGTTTCAGTACATTCAGTTCTTCATGGCTGTAGAGATAACCGGTGGGGTTGTTGGGATTGCAGATCATCACCGCTTTGGTACGTGCCGTGATGGCTTTTTCGAATTCCTCCATGGCCGGTAGTGCGAAACCGGTTTCAATGGAAGAAGTGATGGTAGTGACCGTTACACCTGCCTCTGTAGCAAACCCATTATAGTTTGCATAGAAAGGCTCAGGTACGAGTACTTCATCGCCCGCATCCAGGCAGGCCATGAATGCGAACATGATGGCTTCAGATCCACCTGTGGTGACAATGATCTGCTGATGGTTCAGCTCAATACCAAATCGTTCATAATAAGTCACGAGTTTGCGGCGGTAGCTTTCGTTTCCCGCGCTGTGACTGTATTCAAGAATTTTGAAGTCTGAATGGCGTACCGCATCCAGAACCTGTTTTGGTGTTTCAATATCGGGTTGGCCGATATTCAGGTGGAATACCTTGGTCCCTTTTTTCTTAGCAGTTTCTGCGTAAGGGACAAGTTTTCGGATGGGAGAAGCAGGCATTTCCTCACCTCTCTTGCTAATGGTAGGCATATATTGTGTTTGATTTGCGTATACAAAGGTAGTGGATTCGCAGATGCTGATGGTTGGGTAAATATATGGTATGCAGGTAGAGTCTGGTAGCAATAAAAAAAGCCTTACAATTTTAAAAACTGTAAGGCTTAATAAGTTATACAACGGGGGCCGTTGCAATGGCAGTACAAATTAGTTTTCAACTTGACCTGTCAGGTGCAGTTCTTTATCCTGATCTACTCCCTTAACTTTTACCCAGATAGTTTTGTTCTGTGTACCTACGCTATTTGCGCTGTAACCTGCAGTAATCTTACCTTTTTTACCAGGCAGGATTGGTTCTTTGGTCCAGGTAGGAGTAGTACAACCACAGCTCGCACGTGCAGTTTCAATGATAACAGGTTCTTTGCTGACGTTGGTGAATTCGAAATCAACGGAAACTGGTTTGTTAAACTTAGTTTTACCGAAGTCAATGGTTTCTTTCGCAAATTTCACTTTACCATCAACAGGATTTGCTGGTGTAGTAGTCTGAGATTGAGCCCAAAGAGCAGTAGTTAACAACATGCTCGCAAATAGGGATAAGATAAACTTTTTCATTTGATATAATGTGGTTTAAGACGATTGGTTAAAAAAATGATCACCGTTTCGTAAGTAACAAATTTACAGCCAAAAATAACGCTTCAATAGAGAATTTATTAAAATCTTATTAAAAAAATTCTAATTATTTTACCTGATACATTTACAATCATTTCTCACTTCTATTTTATACCTTACTTTTGTGACATATACAACGAGGCATGATAGAAAACAATGAACTAACTATGAATACGGAAAGCCGGCTGTCATTCGAGGAATTTCGGAAAGAAGTACTTGAGGATTACCGCCTGGCCTGCGAAAGCAGAGAAGTTAGTCTGCTGGCCCGTAAGGAAGTCCTTACAGGTAAGGCCAAGTTCGGTATATTCGGAGATGGAAAGGAAGTGGCTCAGGTAGCCATGGCCAAGTATTTCCAGCCAGGAGATTTCCGTTCCGGTTACTACCGTGATCAGACGTTTGCTTTCGCCAGTGGTATTGCCACTCCTGAGCAGTTCTTCTCACAGATGTATGCAGATCCTGACCTTGCCAATGAGCCATTTTCGGGAGGCCGACAGATGAACTCGCATTTTACCACTCCTAACCTTGGTCAGGATGGTAATTGGTTGAATCTGACAGAAACAAAGAACACTGCAACAGACATGTCGCCTACTGCAGCCCAAATGCCACGGGCCCTGGGTTTGGCATTTGCCTCCAAATTATTCAGGGATGTAGAAAGCCTGAAGGATCTGGAAGGGTTGTCAAAGAACGGGAACGAGGTCTGTTTTGCTACTATCGGTGATGCATCCACATCAGAAGGCCACTTCTGGGAGACCATGAATGCGGCAGGTGTATTGCAGGTACCGTTAGCGGTATTTGTATGGGACGACGGGTATGGTATTTCCGTACAGCGTAAGTACCAAACGACTAAAGACTCCATCAGCGTTGCGCTGGAAGGCTTCCGTAAAACAGAAGAATCCAACGGTTTTGATATATATAATGTGAAAGGGTGGGATTATGCCGCCATGTGCGAGGTATTTGAAGCGGGCATCCGTAAGATCAGGGAAACCCACATTCCTGCCTTATTCCATGTGGAAGAGCTGACCCAGCCACAGGGCCACTCAACCAGTGGTTCTCACGAGCGTTATAAAAGCAAGGAGCGACTGACCTGGGAAAAGGAATTTGACTGTAATCACCAGATGCGCCAGTGGATATTAGAAAATGCACTTTCTGACGAAGCTACCCTGGCAGAAATAGAGGCGAAAGCCAAATCTTTTGCACAGGAATCACGTAAGAGTGCATGGGAAAAGTACATCGCGCCTATCCGCAAAGAGGTACAGACCATGCTGGGATTTGGTCAGGCAGTAGCTGCATTGCCACAGGTAGATACAGCAATGGTGAATAACCTGCTGCAGGAGTTGCAGAATAACAGGGAGCCCTGGAGAAAGGACATCCTGAAAACAGCTGCTAACATCCTGTTTCGTCATAGGAACATCAAGGCACCGGCTATTGCTGCCCTGAAAACTTACTATGAGGACCTGCTGGACCGCGAAAAAGAAAATTACAACTCCTTCCTGCATGCTACAGGCGTGAATTCGGCACTGAATGTACCAACAGTACCGGCAGTGTATGATGAAGATGCGGTAAGTATAAACGGATACGAGATCCTGAACAAATATTTCGATCAGCTGATCGGTAATAATCCTAAAGTTTTTGCCTTTGGTGAAGACGTAGGTAAAATTGGTGACGTAAATCAGGGTTTTGCTGGTTTACAGGCAAAACACGGCAATAAACGCATATTCGATACCGGTATCCGTGAGTTAACAATTATGGGGCAGGGTATAGGGATGGCATTGCGTGGTTTAAGACCAATTGCTGAAATCCAGTACCTTGATTATCTGCTCTATGGCCTGCAACCACTGAGTGATGATGTAGCCAGTCTGCAATACCGTACAAAAGGTATCCAGGCGTGTCCTATCATCGTTCGTACCCGTGGTCACAGACTGGAAGGCATCTGGCACTCCGGTTCACCAATGAGCATGATCATGGGTGCCCTGAGAGGTATGCATATGTGTGTACCACGTAACATGGTGCAGGCGGCAGGTATGTACAATACCCTGCTGCAGGCCAATGAACCTGCCCTGATGATCGAATCTCTGAATGGCTACCGCCTGAAGGAAAAACTGCCTAATAACCTGGGTGAGTTTACCGTACCATTGGGTGTACCGGAAGTGATTAAAGAAGGTACAGATATCACCATCGTGTCTTACGGCTCTACTTTACGTATTGTAGAAGAAGCGATGCAGACACTGGAAGAGCTGGAGGTATCCGTTGAACTGGTGGATGTACAGACATTGTTACCTTTTGATATCAATCATAAGATCCTGGAATCACTGAAGAAGACGAACAGGATCCTGTTTGTAGACGAAGACGTACCAGGTGGTGGTACCGCTTATATGTTCCAGCAGGTGATTGAAGGTCAGGGTGCTTACCGCTGGCTGGATGTGGCCCCACGTACATTGAGCGCACAGGCACATCGCCCTGCATATGGCTCTGATGGGGATTACTTCTCCAAGCCAAATGTGGAAGATGTAGTGAGAGTAGTGCTGGAAATGGTGGCTGAATAAAAAAAGTAATTGAGCTTAAAATACGAACGCAAGGCTGTAAAAGGCCTTGCGTTTTTGTTTTGTATCGTTGTAGGTTTAAGAAATGACAAGTAGTACAGGTACAAATATGATAAATAGTTTTATAATATTTATTATTCCTGCAAAAGAAATTCCTAATTGAGTGAAACAGGACAATTAAGTTAGGATTACTAATGTTTAAACATTTTTTTCTCTAAGTATGTTATAATTCTGTAGTGAGTGATACTTAACATATTAGACATTGATTTTTTCTTAGTCATCAGGAATGAATAAAATGAATGTTTGAAAATCAGCGCGCAGGATATAAATTGTATTGTATTTTTTAGAGGGCGAATTGAGCAAGCACCACGTTACGATAGGTTAATAGTAATTAAATTATTTAATTATCAACCCAAATCCATTTATGAAAGCAGGAGTACTGTTAGTTGAAGATGATCTGTTTTTTGCCAAAGTGGTAAAAAACCATTTAGAAAAAGCCGGGTATGATGTGACACATTGTGCCAATGGCGAAGAGGGCTGGGCAACTTTTCAGGAAAAGCCCTTCGACATCTGTCTGTTGGATGTGATTATGCCAGGCATGGATGGGTTTACCCTGTGCCGGGAAATCCGCGACAAGGATGAGAACGTACCTATCATTTTTGCTTCCTCCCGATATATGGAGCAGGATAAGCTGAATGGCTTTGAAGCTGGTGGGGACGATTACCTCGTGAAACCTTTCAATATGGAAGAGTTGCTCTGCCGTATGGAAGTGTTTATGAAGCGGAGCCGTCTGTTACAGCATGACAAGCAGGTGGTGTTCACCCTTGGTACGCTCATGTTTAATTACAGCGAATTCAAAATATATCATCAACCAACCAATACCAATATCAATTTACCGCCTAAGGAGGCTGAGTTGCTCAAGTATCTCTGTGAAAATGCGAATAAGAAGCTGAAGAGAGAAGGGATTCTGCTCAGTGTGTGGGGAAATGACGACTTTTTCACCGGCAGAAGCATGGATGTATACCTGACGCGTATCAGGAAGCATTTTAAGCTGGATGGTACCATTAAACTGGAAACCATACACGGGAAAGGGTTAAGGTTATTGACCGAACCGGAAAAGGTTGCTGAAAAGCTTTAAAAAATAAAAAGGGTCTGCCATAGCGGACCCTTTTTATTTTATGCAAAGATTGCAATTATTTCAGTGTGTGAAACACCTGCTGTACATCATCATCCTGCTCTAGTCTGTCAATCAGTTCCAGCACTTCTTTCGCCTGCTCTTCATTCAGCTCGGTAGTAGTGGTAGGGAGTCGTTTTAATTCAGCACTGATAGGAATGATATTTCTATCTTCCAGTGCTTTAGACATGTTCCCAAATTCAGTGAACGGAGTACGCAGAATGATATTACCCTCGCTGTCTTCCCCGATTTCTTCCAGTCCGGCATCAATCAGTTCCAGTTCCAGGTCTTCCAGATTCTGTCCTTCGTTTTTAATTTTGAATTCACCCACACGGTTGAAGAGGAAACCTACGGAACCACTGTTGCCGAGGGAGCCGCCTAATTTGTTGAAGTGCATACGTACGTTAGCCACGGTACGGGTTGGGTTGTCTGTAGCAGTTTCTATCATTACAGCCACCCCGTGCGGTGCATATCCTTCGTATACAACTTCTTCGTAGTCAGTTTTATCTTTCCCCATCGCGCGCTTGATCGCAGCTTCTACGCGGTCTTTGGGCATGTTTACACCCTTTGCATTCGCGAAGCACCTGCGGAGGGCTGGATTATTATCAGGATCAGGACCTCCCGCTTTTACAGCTATCGCGATTTCCTTGCCTATCCTGGTAAACTGCTTTGCCATCCTGTCCCAGCGGGCAAACATGGTATGTTTTCTTACTTCAAATATCCTTCCCATATTGGGTAATGTAATTAGTTATTAAGAATAGAGACGCAAATTTAATGGAAAAGGCCGGAAAAACTGAATTTCCCGGCCCCTTCCTGCTTATACTTGGAGAATATTTTATTACTACATTTTTCTGATGTTGCTATTCTTGACGCTATATCTGAAATAGATAATGAAGCCTATTAACAGCCATACCAGCAGTCTTAACCAGTTTTCCCAGCCAAGGCTGAAAATCATAGCCAGGCAGAACAACGCACCTACGATAGGCACAACTGGCACCCATGGAGTTTTGAATTCACGGGGCTGATCAGGATCTGTTCTACGCATTACGATCACTCCAAAGCATACGAGTACGAAGGCAAACAGGGTACCGATACTTGTCATATCACCCACTACGCTATCCGGAACGAATGCTGCGAACAGGGATACGAACACAAAGAACATAGCCTGTGACCTGTACGGCGTACGGTATTTAGGATGCAGTTCAGCAAATACTTTTGGTACCAGACCATCGTTGGCCATGGAGTAGAATACACGGGTCTGTCCCAGCAGCATTACGAGGATAACTGATGAGAAACCAGCCAGGATAGCTACTGTTACGAATGTAGACAGCCAGCCGTACCCAATCATGTATTTGTCAATTACGTAAGCTACAGATGCTTCACCACCTTCTTTCACGAAGTCCTGGTAAGGAGCGATACCTGTCAGCACGTAAGAGAAGAGGATATATAAGGCAGTACATACGAACAGGGAAACCAGGATACCTATTGGCATATTGCGCTTAGGATTGATTGTTTCCTGTGCAGCAGTAGATACCGCATCAAAACCAATGAAAGCAAAGAATACAACACCAGCACCCCGAAGGACCCCTGATATACCATGGAACCCGTAAGCAGAATAATCGATCACTGTACCATTGTGCATGGTGACAGTGCCGGCATCAGCAGGGATCATGAATGGCGTATGGTTGGCAGGGTTGATGAACTGCCAGCCAAGAATGATGATCAGGATTACGATGGCTACCTTGGCGATAACGATAATGTTATTCACCATAGCAGAACCTTCGATACCCCGTATGAGCAATAAGCTCAGCATCAGCAATATGAATATAGCAGGGAGGTTCATGATACCATGCGCTCCCGCATCAGAAACTTCGAATGGACTGTGGCACCATTCGTAAGGAATGGTCCATCCCACTGTTTTTTCCAATAGCTTATTCAGGTATTGCGCCCATCCTATGGCTACGGTAGCGGCTCCAAGTGCATATTCCAGCACGAGATCCCATCCGATGATCCAGGCGACAAATTCACCCATGGTAGCATAAGAATAGGTGTAAGCACTTCCGGCGATAGGGATCATAGATGCAAATTCTGCATAGCATAAACCTGCTAATGCACAACCTGCAGCTGCAATAATAAAAGAGAAGATTACTGCAGGTCCGGCGTGTTGTCCGGCAGCAGCAGCAGTTCTTACAAAAAGGCCTGCTCCAATGATGGCGCCAATGCCCAATGCAATCAGGGAACCTGCGCCCAGCGTGCGTTTAAGTCCTTTGTCCGATTCAGATGCTTCTGATAATAAGATGGAGAGAGGCTTTTTTACAAAAAGTTTGCCCATACTGTATGTCTATTGTGGTTGACGTTTGAATGGTTTAGTAATTTGTTGTTTCAAATCATTACAGATCGCCAAATATAGGCATCAATTTTATAAAATGACACACAACTTTAGATGAACAGCGTTATTTTTGAGGGATTTTTATCACTTTATATAATTTATTAATATAAAAAGCACCGCTGCATGAAGAAAACCAACCGCCTTACCTTGTATATTTTTATAGCAATGGTACTGGGGATATTGACAGGTTATTTGGTGAATATTGCTTATTCGGGTAAAGATGGTGGGCAAGTTACTATTGGGAAGTTCGTAGAAAACGTATCGATACTGACCAGTGTTTTCCTACGCCTGGTTAAAATGATCATTGCTCCGTTGGTATTTACCACGCTGGTAGTAGGTATCGCCAAGTTAGGGGATATTAAGGCCGTAGGCCGTATTGGAGGTAAGACCATGTTATGGTTTATAACAGCTACTTTCGTTTCCCTGTTTCTGGGATTGATCCTGGTAAACATATTGAAACCTGGTGCTGACATGCACCTGGTGGATAAACATGCAGATACCGGTATTAAAGCGGCAGATATGACCCTGAGAGGTTTTTTCGAGCACGTGTTTCCGGATAGCGTAGTGAATGCAATGGCACACAACGAGATCCTGCAGATTGTAATATTTGCATTGTTTTTTGGTGTGGCTACTGCAGCAGTAGGGGAACTGGGCCAGATTGTGATCAAGTTCCTGGATAGTGTAGCGCATATTATGCTCAAGGTAACCGGGTATGTAATGAACTTTGCACCATTTGCCGTATTTGGTGCTATGGCAGCCACGATTGCAGAGAAGGGGCCCGGGATACTCAAAACCTACGGTATATTTATCGGCGAGTTCTATATGGGGCTTGGTACCCTGTGGCTTGTACTGGCAGGGGTAGGTTGCCTGATATTGGGTAAGCGTGGTTTGGATCTCCTGAAAAGGATCAAGAATCCGGTATTGCTGGCGTTCAGTACTGCCAGCAGTGAGGCTGCTTATCCTAAGGTGATGGAAGAACTGGAAGGATTTGGTGCTGACAATCGTATTGTGAGCTTTGTACTGCCACTGGGTTATTCCTTCAACCTGGATGGTTCTATGATGTATATGACCTTTGCGAGTCTCTTTATTGCACAGGCTTATGATATGCACCTGGGCATCGAGCAGCAGTTCTCTATGTTGCTGGTATTGATGATCACCAGTAAAGGGATAGCCGGGGTACCAAGGGCGTCGCTGGTAGTGATAGCAGGCACTCTGTCTATGTTTAAGATTCCTGACGAGGGATTATTGCTGTTGCTGGGGGTAGACCACCTGCTGGATATGGGCCGTTCTGCTACCAACGTAATTGGAAATGCGATGGCGACTGGCGTAGTATCAAAATGGGAGGGTGCACTGGCGGAGCCAAGAACTAATCCTGAACTATAACATAGAGATAACGTTTAAATCCTTATTTTGCTTCCGCGGCGATTCCGCAGGGCAAGACCTTAAATTAGTGGAGATTATACAAAGCATATGGACCAGTTTTTAGAACTATTCAAGCATCTTATTAACCCGGCATGGATCATTGAGCATGGTGGATTGTACCTGTTATTGATTATCATTTTTGCAGAAACGGGTCTGTTTGTAGGATTCTTCCTTCCCGGCGATTCACTGTTATTCCTCGCGGGATTTTACGGCACTATGTTGAGCGAGAGTTTTTATAATACGCCTTTGATTGTGATAATGACGATGGTGGCGGTTGCTGGTATATTAGGAAATGCGGTTGGTTTCTGGATTGGCCGGAAATCGGGGCCACTATTATTTAGTAGAAAAGATACCCTCTTCTTTAAAAAGAAGCACTTATACCAGGCCAAGGAATTGTATGACAAGCATGGCGGCGGGGCTATTTTCCTTGCCCGCTTTATGCCGATTGTACGCACATTTGCTCCGATAGTTGGGGGTATTGTACAGATGGACAAGAAGAAATTCATGTTTTACAATATCGTCAGTTCATTTGTATGGGTGTTTTCCATGATGCTGGCGGGTCATTACCTGGGTAAAGCATTTCCTGGGCTGCAGAAGCACCTGGAACTGATCATTATTATACTTATACTTATTACCACATTGCCTGTTTTAATAAAATTATTTTTCGGTAAAACGAAGCACCATGCGCCACCGCATGCGGATGTGAATGAATAATTATCTTTAAAATCCTCATGAAACCAGACTCGAAAAATTCCACCATCTTCAATGTTGCCGTATTGGTGGCATCATTGGGTTATTTCGTAGATATCTACGACTTATTACTATTTACCATAGTACGGGTGCCCAGCCTGAAATCACTGGGTGTATCACAGGATGAGATTGACAAGGGTATCGGCGTCTGGCTGATGAATATCCAGATGATAGGGCTGCTGTTAGGCGGTATCATGTGGGGCATCATTGCGGATAAGAGAGGACGGCTCCGGGTATTATTCGGTTCTATTCTTTTGTATTCAGTGGCCAATATTGCCAATGGCTTTGTACAGACTACGATGGCGTATTCCTTCTGGAGGTTTGTAGCTGGGGTAGGTCTGGCTGGTGAACTGGGAGCTGGTATAACCCTGGTAGCGGAAATACTGCCAAAGGAAAAGCGAGGCTATGGTACAATGATCGTAGCGACCGTTGGGGTTTCTGGTGCTATAGCGGCAAATCTGATTGCAAAGCTGGTACCTGACTGGCGGTATTGTTATTTCATTGGTGGTGGTTTGGGGTTAGTGTTGTTATTACTGAGGATCAGTGTGATGGAATCTGGTATGTTCCATGCGGCAGCTACAGACAATTCGGTAAAGAGAGGGAATATATTTGCGCTGATAAATAACCGGGAGCGGTTTATTAAATACCTGAAATGCATCATGCTGGGTACACCCACCTGGTTTGTGGTAGGGGTATTGGTAGCATACTCTAATAAGTTTGCGGTCGAAATGGGGGTAAAGGACCCGATAGCGCCTGGCGATGCTATTGCCTTTTGCTATGCGGGGCTGGTATTGGGTGATTTTGTCACGGGCTGGGTGAGTCAGTTGTGGAAAAGCCGGCGAAAGGTCATGATCCTGTTCCTGTTACTCACCACCATTTTTACGGTTGTCTACCTCCATCAATCGGGTACCAGCAAGACCTTCTTCTTTACGGTTTGCTTCTTACTTGGTTTCAGTGTTGGGTTCTGGGCGATATTCGTAACGATAGCGGCGGAGAGTTTTGGTACGAACCTGCGGGCGACGGTAGCGATTACGGTGCCTAACTTTGCGAGGGGGATGCTGGTGTTGATCACGATACTTTTTGGCTGGTTACAGCATTCTTTCAGTTATCTGACCAGTGCGGGAATCGTGGGTCTGATTACGATAGGTTTAGGGTTACTGGCATCTTACCTGGTGCCGGAGACATTTGGAAAGGATTTGAATTACATGGAGACCATCTAAAACAAGAATAGTTGATAAAAAAAGTCCGGATGTACTGAGTACCAATACTCACTCATCCGGGCTTTTTTTTGTTTTTAATACCTCATTAGGATCTTATCTAACAGTAAGTTCAGTTGTTTCGCTTCTTCTTCAGTAAGCGACAGGTTCAGAGAATCTTCCAGGGCGGGAAGGTCTACATCGACTTCATCGAGCAGTGCGAGGCCTTTGGGAGTGATCATGACATCTACTGCACGACGGTCAATTTCGCTTGCTTTTCTTTCTACCAGCCCAGCTTTTCTGAGGCGCTCCACGAGGCGGGAAACGTCGCTCATTTTGTCCAGCATCCTTTCTTTCAAAGTATTGATATTAGCCGCTTTAGGATGTTGTCCCCGCAAAATGCGAAGGATGTTATACTGCTGCATGGTGATGTCAAACTTTTTAAAGAAATGCTGGTGACGGGAAACCAGCCAGTTACCTACGAAGATGAGACCTATTAACCCTTTGTTATACTCGCTGGACCAACTTTTTTGCGAGATCAGTTTTTCTATATTTGACATAAGTGCGCGTATATCGGCTTAAAAATACGATAATTCACTTATGTATAGGGAATGGAAAATAAACGGGGGCACTTAATTGAGTAGTAAAAAATAAAGAGCGCGTATAAAATAAATAAATAAATCTCCTCAGAAGTGCTTACAGATACTACCTATCTGCATTAGGTATCCGAATAAAAAGGGGCCGTATCTTACTTAAGATACGGTCCCTTTGATGATTTGTGGTTTTGGCGGAAGGCCAATTTTAAGATGTTAATAAGTGGAATCAGGCTACAACTTTCATATTGTCAAGTACGTCCATCACTTCTTTTACGTGATCAGCGGAGGTTCTAAGCAGGTTTGTTTCGTCCTGGTCCAACTGTAGTTCTATAATTTTTTCGATACCATTTTTACCCAGTATCACTGGTACACCCAGGTAGATGTCTTTGAGGCCATATTGTCCGGAGAGCCATGCGCAGCAGGGGAAGATGCGTTTTTCGTCTTTCAGTATAGCTTCTACCATCTGGGCTGCTGCGGCGCCGGGAGCGTACCATGCGGAGGTACCCAGTAGGTTTACGATTTCGCCACCACCTACTTTGGTGCGCTGGATGATGGCTTCTAATTTGTCGGGGGCTACCAGTTCAGTGACAGGGATACCTGCCACGGTAGTGTAGCGGGGTAGGGGGACCATGGTATCGCCATGACCGCCCATGAGGATGGCTTGAATGTCTTTGGGAGAGCAGCCAATTTCTTCGGCGAGGAAGGCACGGTAGCGGGCGGTATCCAGGATACCGGCCATACCGAACACTTTGCTGCTGTCTTTACCGGCAGTGAGGTAAGCGCAATACGTCATTACATCGAGTGGGTTGCTAACTACGATGATAATTGCATCAGGGGAATACTGGGAGATATTCTCTGTTACAGACTTTACGATATTGGCATTGGTGTTGATCAGGTCGTCGCGACTCATTCCAGGTTTACGGGGGAGTCCCGACGTAATCACCACCACATCGCTACCGGCTGTCTTCTCATAGTCATTCGTCACCCCCGATATCCTGGTGCTGTAATAGTCAATAGGCGACTGCTGCCATGTATCGAGCGCCTTCCCTTCAGCTGTTCCCTCCTTGATGTCCAATAACACGACTTCCTGTAAAAAATCTCTGTGGACCAGCACATTAGCGCAGGTTGCGCCTACATTGCCAGCTCCTACAACAGTAACTTTCATCGTATACTTTTTATTTTGGTGAAGAATATGAGGATGAACAAATGTAACTAATGCCCGCTGAAGCAGATTTGCAGGCTACTTCAGGAGCTCGGCGAGTTCTTCGATCTTTGCGGTACCTTCAAAACCTTTTACAAACTGACCTTTCTTATCATATACGAAGAGGCCTGGGAAGTAGTGTAGGTTGTAGAAATACATGATCTGGCGGGTGGGTTCGCTGCCCATGGTAATGTTCGGATAGTTCTTAATATTATAATGGTCATAATATTCTTTCATCAATTCCCGTTTGAACGGTGTCACCATCAGGATCTGTGCTTTTTTGAACTTGTCGATGTTTTTGAGCATTTCTTCTGTCAGGTGTTTGCAATGGTCACAGTCTACACTGAAAACAAAAATCAGGGTTTTGACGTTCTTTTTCAAGTTCTTTTTGGTAATTACCTTTCCGTCAGGGAGGGTAAACTCAAAGGCGGGGGGTGTTGGAAACTGCAGGTAAGGAGGTTGGTCCTGGGCTGCAGTAGTGGTAGTTTTGTTGGATTGTGCATTCATCAAGGCTGGCAGACATAACAATAGTACGATCAGATAGTGCTTCATATAACTCTTTGATTTGAAAATAATATTACAGCTAAAGGTATCGAATTTAAGCATACGTAAAAGGGCCATTTACATGACTGGAAGAACCGGCCTCATACACTGAAATCAATGTTATTCTGGCCTTAAATTGGCTTAAAAAGGGCTCAAAACGCTTACTTTTCCACTTTTTTATAAAAAAATTACTAGATTACCTTCCCTTACACTATGTTTGCATTCCTAAAAAAAATAATAGGTAACAGTAGGTCTCTAAATACACTAAAACAAATTAGGAAGCAACGGGTTTTGGGTTTTGCCAGAATGATTACTTTTGCAATCCTTAACGTAAATTTTTAACTTTAAATTAAGTATCCTTTTTATGGCTACCACTGCAGATATCAGAACAGGATTGATAATAAAGCTGGAAAACAGCCTTTATTCTGTTGTAGAGTTTGGTCAGAACAAAACAGCCCGTGCCGCTGCTAAAGTTTGGGCAAAACTGAAGGGTGTTGATAACAGCCGTTCCATCGAGCATACCTGGAACTCCGGTGATACTATCTACCCTGTGCGTGTTGAGAAGAAGGCATTCCAATACTTATATCAGGACGATAGTGGTTACAACTTCATGGATAATGAGACATTCGAGCAGATTGCTTTACCGGCAAGTATTATCGATGCACCTCAGTTCCTGAAAGAAGGCCAGGAAGTAGGAGTTAGTATTAATACGGAAACCGAACAGCCAATGAGTGTGGAATTACCGGATAAAATCGTGGTGAAAGTAACGTATTCTGAGCCAGGTTTGAAGGGTGATACTGCTACACGTACGCTGAAACCTGCCACTGTAGAAGGTGGTGCAACCGTGAATGTTCCTTTGTTCGTAAATGAGGGAGAACTGATCAGAGTAAACACCAAAACGGGTGATTACATTGAGCGTGTAAAAGAATAGTTTTAGTCCATCCAATTATATATCTACTTCAAGCATTTCTAAACCAAAAACTGTCTACATGGATTTTAAACAGATTCAGGAGCTGGTCAAGATGGTCAACAAATCCAACATCAGCGAACTGAGCATTGAGCAGGACAAGTTTAAGATTACAATAAAGCAAAAGGATAACGAAACTCAGCAGGTGATTGCATTGCCAACTATGGCAGCGCCTGTACAGGCAGTTCCTCAGGCAGTTGCTGCTGCGCAGGTTCCTGTATCAGCTCCGGCTGCTGACGCGCCAAAACCAGCTGCTGATGTAAAAGCAGACAACCTGGTAACCATTAAGTCTCCTATGATCGGTACTTTCTACCGCAGCCCTGGTCCTGATAAACCTTTCTTTGTGAATGTAGGTGATGAGGTATCCGCAGGTAAAGTGGTATGTATCATTGAGGCGATGAAGCTTTTCAACGAGATTGAAAGTGAGGTAAGTGGTAAAATCGTAAAAATACTGGTAGATGATGCATCTCCTGTAGAATACGATCAGCCACTGTACCTGGTAGAACCATAAAATTGTTAGTTAAAAGGTTGGAATATTATGAGGTATTGTAGGGATTCCCCTGCTTCATATTGTTCCAACCTTTTAGGCTTATTAACTTTTTTCTTTAACCTATCGAAAAAACATGTTTAAGAAAATATTGATTGCCAACCGTGGAGAGATCGCCTTGCGTATTATACGTACCTGTAAGGAAATGGGCATCAAAACGGTGGCTGTTTATTCTACTGCTGACAAGGACAGTCTTCATGTGAAGTTCGCGGATGAGGCGGTATGTATAGGCAAGCCGCAGAGCAGTGAATCATATCTGAATATCCCTCACTTAATGGCGGCAGCTGAGATCACTAATGCGGATGCCATCCATCCGGGTTATGGATTTTTGGCTGAAAATGCACGTTTTGCAGAGATCTGTGGAGAACACGGCATTAAATTTATCGGCCCTACTCCGGAGATGATCCGTAAGATGGGAGATAAGATGACAGCTAAAGAAACCATGATTGCAGCAGGTGTACCTGTTATTCCGGGTTCCGGCGGTTTATTACAAAGCCTGGAAGAAGCAAGGACACTGGCTAAAGAAATGGGCCTTCCTATCATCCTGAAAGCAACTGCTGGTGGTGGTGGTAAAGGCATGCGTGTAGTTTGGAAAGATGAAGAGCTGGAGAATGCCTACAACATGGCAAAAAATGAGGCCCGCGCGGCATTCAATAACGATGGTATCTACATGGAGAAATTCGTGGAAGAGCCAAGACATATTGAGATCCAGGTAGCTGGTGACCAGTATGGTAAAGTATGTCACCTGAGTGAGCGTGACTGTTCTATTCAGCGTCGTCACCAGAAGCTGGTTGAAGAGTCTCCTTCTCCGTTCATGACGCCTGAGTTGCGTGAGAAGATGGGTGAAGCGGCAATCAAAGCTGCATCAGCGATCAATTATGAGAGCGTAGGTACGATTGAGTTCCTGGTGGATAAGCACAGGAATTTCTACTTCATGGAAATGAATACCCGTATCCAGGTAGAACATGGTGTGACTGAAGAGGTGATCAATTTCGACCTGATTAAAGAGCAGATCAAGATTGCAGCTGGTATTCCTATTTCAGGGAAGAACTATATGCCGGAGATGCACGTAATTGAGTGTCGTATCAATGCGGAAGATCCATACAATGATTTCCGTCCTTCTCCAGGTAAGATCACTGTTTTGCATATTCCTGGTGGTCATGGTGTAAGAGTAGATTCTCACATCTATGCAGGCTATGTAATTCCTCCTTATTATGATTCAATGGTAGCTAAGCTGATTACGATCGCACAGACGAGAGAAGAAGCGATCAGCACCATGGAAAGAGCGCTGAGTGAGTTTGTGATTGAAGGAGTGAAGACAACCATTCCATTCCATCAGCAGCTGATGAGAGATGAGAATTTCAGAAAAGGTAACTTTACAACTAAGTTTACGGAGACGTTTAAGTTAGTGTAAGATATTTTATTAGATAGGGTCCCGGTGGTGCAGACTGCCGGGATTTTTTTATGTGCAAAACCTCTTTAAAACACAAAGCCCCGGGTAAATACCCGGGGCTAATCATACACCAAAACAATCTTACGGTTTTATCGCAAGAAAAGCAGCTCTCTGTACTTAGGCAATGCCCATTGTTTGTCATCTACCAGGAACTCCAGTTTATCGGAGTGGTATCTGATCACATCAAAGTACGGCTTAATTTTTTCACAATAATCTATAGCTTTCTGGCGGCTGTCAGTAACTTTGTTAGTTACTTTGCGCGCTTCAATCATAGCCTGTACGTTCTCACTGATGACGTTAACATGTTCGGCTATTTTGTTAGCAATCTGGGTTTGCGCCTTAACAGATGCATCGCCTAAACCTATTTCTTTCAGACCACGGATGTTAGTGATCAAACTATTCATATAGGTGATTGCTGAAGGCAGGATCGTGTTGGTAGCCAGGTCGCCTATAACGCGGGCTTCGATCTGTACCTTCTTCACATAGTCTTCGAGGAGGATTTCATGACGAGCATGCAGTTCCTTCTCTGTGTAGATACCTACTTCTGTGAACAGTTTAGTAGATTTCTCAGTTACGAAAGCATCCAGAGCCTGAGGAGTAGTTTTTACATTTGGTAAACCTCTCTTCTCGGCTTCTTTTTCCCATTCTTCGCTATAACCGTCGCCTTCGAATAAAACTTTTTCCGAATCTACAATATATTTTCTAAGAGTTTGCATAATCGCAATCTCTTTTTTCTCACCTTTTTCAATCAGGGCATCCACTTCAACCTTGAAGGTAGCGAGGGTTTTAGCCACGATAGTATTCAGCACTGTCATTGCAGAAGCACAGTTAGCAGAAGAACCTACGGCACGGAACTCGAACTTGTTACCAGTGAAGGCGAACGGAGAAGTACGGTTACGGTCGGTGTTGTCCAGCATCAGTTCTGGAATGTGACGGTGCAGGTCGAGTTTCAGGATAGCTTCATCCTGCTCATCGAACTTGTTGCTTACGCGGGTTTTTACTTCCTGCAGTACATCGTACAGGTATTTACCTGAGAATACGGAGATGATTGCCGGAGGTGCTTCGTTAGCGCCCAGACGGAAATCGTTGCTTGGAGAAGCGATAGAAGCTCTCATCAGGTCAGCGTAGTCATGAACAGCCTTGATCGTATTAACGAAGAAAGTCAGGAACATCAGGTTGGTCTTTGGAGTCTTACCAGGAGCCAGCAGGTTAACGCCGGTGTCGGTAGCCATAGACCAGTTATTGTGTTTACCTGAACCGTTGATACCAGCGAATGGTTTCTCGTGCAGCAGGCATTTCAGTTTGTGACGTTTAGCAACCTTGTTCATCACGTCCATGAGCAGGGAGTTGTGGTCAACTGCGATGTTCACTTCTTCGAAGATAGGCGCACACTCAAACTGAGAAGGAGCTACCTCGTTGTGACGGGTTCTCAAAGGAATACCCAGTTTGTATGATTCCAGTTCGAAATCACGCATGAAAGCGTAAGCACGCTCAGGGATAGAACCAAAGTAATGGTCTTCCAGCTGCTGACCTTTGGAAGGTGCGTGACCAACTACGGTACGACCAGTCATGACCAGGTCAGGACGAGCGTTTGCCAGGTTTTCGTCAACCAGGAAGTATTCCTGTTCCCAACCGAGGGTAGGAGTAACTTTGGTAACGTTTTTATCGAAATAGTTACATACGTCTACAGCAGCTTTGTCGATAGCAGATAATGCTTTCAGCAGAGGTGCTTTGTAATCCAGTGATTCACCGGTGTATGAAACAAATATAGTAGGAATGCAGAGTGTCTTACCAAATCCCTGTTCCAGGATGAATGGAGGGGAGGAAGGATCCCATGCAGTGTAACCACGCGCTTCGAATGTAGCACGCAGACCACCATTAGGGAATGAAGAAGCATCAGGCTCCTGTTGTACCAGAGCGTCGCCGTCAAATGTTTCCAGCGGGGTACCATCACTCTTCAGGGTGAAGAAAGAGTCATGTTTTTCAGCAGTAGTACCAGTTAATGGTTGGAACCAGTGTGTGTAGTGGGTAACACCTTTTCTCATTGCCCAGGCTTTCAGACCGGATGCGATCTGCTCAGCCATTTTACGTTCGATTTTGGTGCCAGCCTTAATTGAGTTCATCAGGCTTTTGTAAGCCTCATCACTCAGGCTTTCCCGCATTGCTTTTCCTGCGAATACATTGCTGCCGAACACTTCGGTGATCTTAGTACCGGTGAGTGCTTCGGATGTGATTTTGGAATCAACGCCAGAAAGGTTTTCCAGCGCGGTGAAGCGTAACGATTGCATGCTGTAAATAATTTTACACAAAAGAACGCTGTTGTGCTTACATAAGCAAGAATTAAATTGATTTTAACTAAAAAATTACATTTTTAGGTTATAAAGGTTAATTATTTTGATTTTTGGTCAAAAAAACGGGGGTGAGTAATCCTTAAACTGATGTATTTAAAAAATAGTAATGTATCAAAAGGGCTTTTTTACTTCAGTAGTGAGTAGAAAAAGGCTTGTTTTGGGTAAAATTACTTAAGTAATTCTTGGGTAAAAGGATATAATTTACAGTTAAAATGGTAGCTACCAAGAGGTGATTTCCTTGTCAATTGCAGGAAAAACCTGTAGGTTTGCATCTTCTTTTAAATATATCGTACTCATACATCTAGTTACATGCAAACTTCCGTAGAAACTCCAGATAAGTTCTCCCAGACTAGCGTTGAAACAGCTGAACAGCTTGGGCTTACTGCAGACGAATTTGAGCGCATAAAGAACATCCTTGGCCGTACGCCAAACTTCACTGAACTGAGTATGTATTCTGTAATGTGGAGTGAGCATTGCAGTTACAAAAACTCAATCGTGTGGTTAAAAACACTGCCCCGCGATGGGGAGCGCCTGCTGGTAAAGGCAGGTGAAGAGAATGCCGGTCTGGTGGATATAGGCGATGGTTATGCCTGTGTATTCAAAATCGAATCACATAACCACCCCTCCGCTATCGAGCCATTCCAGGGTGCTGCTACCGGTGTAGGTGGTATTCACCGTGATATCTTCACAATGGGTGCCCGTCCGATTGCTGCCTTGAACTCTCTGCGTTTTGGTAATCTGAATGACAAGAAAACACAGCACCTGCTGAAAGGTATTGTGCATGGTATCGGTCATTATGGCAACTGCTTTGGTGTGCCTACTGTGGCTGGTGAGACTTACTTCGAAGATTGCTATGGTACTAACCCGCTTGTAAACGCGATGAGCGTTGGAGTGGTGAAAGTAGGCCAGACAGTATCTGCTACTTCTTATGGTGCTGGCAACCCTGTATTCATCGTAGGTTCTGCAACCGGTAAAGATGGTATAGGTGGTGCTTCTTTCGCAAGTGCGAATATCACCGAAGACAGCGTGGAAGATCTGCCTTCCGTACAGGTAGGAGATCCATTCCAGGAAAAGAAACTGCTGGAAGCATGTCTTGAAATCATTCCAACCGGAGCTCTGGTAGGTATGCAGGACATGGGCGCAGCTGGTATCACCTGTTCTACCGCAGAAATGAGTGCGAAAGGAGAACATGGTATGATTATCCACCTGGATAAGGTACCTACCCGCCAGCAGAATATGAAAGCATGGGAAATGCTGCTGAGCGAAAGCCAGGAGAGAATGCTGATCGTATTGCACAAAGGCCAGGAAGCCGAAGTGCTGAAAATATTTGAGAAATGGGACCTGCATTGCGTGCAGATTGGTGAAGTAACTACCGACAAGTCACTGAAGTTCTATATGAACGATGTGCTGGAAGCTGATGTACCTGCAGAAAGCCTGGTACTGGGGGGTGGTGCTCCTCAATATCACCGCGCTTATACCGAGCCTGTTTACTTCGAAAAAATCAAAGCCTTCAGTATCCAGAACATTCCGGATACCCTGCATGCACAGTTTGCGGCAGAAAGGCTGGTAAAGCTGCCTAACATCGCTTCCAAACGCTGGATCTATACCCAGTATGACAGCATGGTAGGTGCAGCGAATGCCTCTACAAACGCGCCAAGTGATGCGGCTATCGTAACCGTAAAAGGCACGAAGAAAGTACTGGCTGTAACTACTGACTGTAACAGCCGTTTTGTATATGCTGACCCTCACATCGGTGGTCAGATCGCTGTAGCCGAAGCAGCCCGCAACATCGTATGTAGTGGTGGCGAGCCTGTAGCAATTACAAACTGTCTGAACTTCGGTAACCCTTACGATCCTGAAGTATACTACCAGTTCGTACATGCTATTAAAGGTATGGGTGAAGCCTGCCGTAAATTCAATACCCCTGTTACAGGTGGTAACGTGAGCTTCTACAACCAGTCTCCTGATGGCGCTGTATATCCTACGCCAACTATCGGTATGCTGGGTATCCTGGATAGCATCGAAGACCGTATGACCCTGAACTTCAAAGAAGCTGGTCACCTGGTGTACCTGCTGGGTCGTAGCCGCAATGATATCAACAGTTCTGAATACCTGCACAAACTGATCGGCATTGAATTCAGCCCAGTTCCTCACTTCCACCTGGAAGAAGAAGCACAGCTGCAAAATGCCATCACCAAGCTGAATAAAGCAGGTTTGATTCAGTCTGCACACGATGTGAGCGAAGGTGGTCTGTTCATTACCCTGCTGGAAAGCGCTATGTCTTCCGGATTAGGTTTTGACGTACATACCAATGCTAACTTCCGTAAGGATGCTTACCTGTTTGGTGAAAGCCAGAGCCGTGCGGTAGTCACTGTAAGACCTGAGGATAAAGAGAAATTCGAAGCTTTGCTCCATGGACTGGTAGATGCAACTGAATACTCTGTCAGGTATGAGAAGATTGGTGCCGTGAAAGGTGAACATGTAATTGTAGATGGTGATGACTGGGGTAAAGTGAGCCAGTGGAAAAAACAGTATGATACTGCTATCGAAGGCCATTTAGCATAAGAAACAAGCTTGTAAAAGAATATGAGGTGTAACATATATCCCACATGGGTGTTATGTTGCACCTTTTCTCTTTTTTAGCTGTTCATCATACACTTATAAAAAGTAGCCAATTTACTAAATCGTTACTGGTGGCTGGTTTTCCTGAAAAGGAGGTTTTATTGTACGTTGTATTTACTTTAACAACTCATTAACAAAATAGCATCTTCGTGTGAGTTTATATTACCATATGTTAACTATTTTTGATTCAGAGAGATGCAATATACAAGTCCAGTTGTCAGGGGCTTTTTAGTATAAAAATATCCAGGAGTCTTATTGATTCCCATTCTATGAAAACCAATTGTTCTACTTACCATGTCCTAATGAAAGCTAAGTGATTTACACCTAGTGAGAAAGAAAGATTTGTAGAGGAGCTCTTCGTATTAAAACGAAGGGCTCCCTTGTTTTTAAGCGCGATCAAATAGCGAAAAAGGGAACTCAGAACTTCGGGACGGCCCCTTCTTATTCGGGTACCAGATGGAGAGAATTCTCGTAGATGCAATTCTCATAGCCTTCCTGTTACTTACGATACATCCCCTTTTTTCGCGCGGGCGTTGGCCTGCGGCCGGCTGGGAAAACGTTATTGATATATGCAAAAAGCCCTGATCATTTGGGTGATCAGGGCTTTTGCTTTATTAATTATAACCTTATATCATTGGTATTTCAGCTACATTATACACCTTCTTATCCAGCTTCTCTTTCGTTTCGCTGAATGCCTTCAACGTCAGCTCGATGTCCTCATCGTTATGCGCTGCTGTTGGAATCAGGCGGTAAATGATCTGTCCCTTAGGAATTACAGGGTATACTACGATAGAGCAGAATACATTATAGTTCTCACGCAGGTCCAGACACATGGCAGTTGCTTCAGGAATATCACCCTGCAGGTAGATCGGCGTTACCGGAGAGTTAGTGCTACCGATGTTGAAACCACGCTCTTTCAGGCCAGACTGTAATTTGTTTACATTAGACCAAAGCTTAGCTTTCAGTTCAGGATGGTTACGCATCAGTTCTACGCGTTTCAGGTGACCAACTACCAGTGGTAATGGAACTGATTTCGCGAAGATCTGGGAGCGCATGTTGTAACGCAGGTAATTGATGATCTGCTTTTCGCCGCTGATGAAAGCACCGATAGAAGCACCGGATTTAGCGAAGGTATTGAACAGCAGGTCAATTTTGTCCTGTACACCCTGTTCTTCACCTGTACCGGCACCGGTTTTACCCATTGTACCGAAACCATGTGCATCATCCACTATGAAGCGGAACTCGTACTTGTCTTTCAGGGCAGCGATTTCCTTCAGCTTACCCTGATCGCCCGCCATACCGAATACGCCTTCAGTGATCACGACGATACCACCAGAGGTACCTTTGATCAGGTCTTCAGCACGTTTCAGTTGTTTTTCCAGGTCTTCGATGTCATTGTGTTTGAACACATAACGGTGACCCTGGTGTAAACGAAGACCGTCGATAATACTGGCGTGACACTCAGCATCGTATACGATCACGTCACGACGGCCGCACACTGCATCGATGGCACTCATGATACCCTGGTAACCATAGTTAAGGAGCGATGTATCTTCCTTGCCCATGAAATCGGATAATTCTTTTTCCAGCTTTTCGTGGTAGTTCGTATTACCACTCATCATACGGGCTCCCATTGGCATGGCGAGACCGAAATCCGCTGCTGCTTTAGCATCTGTAGCACGTACCTCAGGGTGGTTCGCCAGACCCAGGTAGTTGTTCAGACTCCAAACGATTTTCTCATTGCCCCGGAACTTCATACGGGGACCAATTTCACCTTCCAGCTTAGGGAATGCGAAATAACCGTGGGCTCTGTCTGAGTGCTCCCCGATAGGGCCCATGTGTTTCAGCAGTTTCTCGAATATATCCATATGTTAAATAATGATTAATAGTGGTTGTTTTAATTTTGCCACAAAGGTATTAAAATATTAGTTTTTGTAAACTTGGGTTACATTTCAAAATGTTAAAAAAAAATAATGTATAAAAGAATTCTCGGCCCGAAGATTTTAACGATAGCATTAGTTACAGTTAATTGTGTCTTTTTAAATCAGGTAAGTGGCCAAAAAGCTACTTCTCCTAAACCTGGCCAGGCTACTGCCTGGGATAAACCAGCCACGCCGCTATCAGGCCGCCCCAAACTGGTGGTTGGCATTGTGGTGGATCAAATGCGTTGGGACTACCTGTATCGCTTTAACAACCGTTATTCTGATGGTGGCTTCAAACGGATGTTGCGGGAAGGATTCTCCTGCGAAAATACACTAATTAATTATACTCCAACAGTTACGGCCGCGGGTCATACCTGTGTTTATACCGGTTCAGTACCTGCCGTACACGGAATTGTGGGGAATGAATGGTTCAGCCCGGCCTTAAACAGAGAGATTTATTGTGCGGAAGATAGTACGGTAAATACCGTGGGGAGTACTTCCAATGCCGGAAAAATGAGTCCTGAGAATATGCAGGTGACCACGATCGGCGATGAATTGAGGCTGGCTACCAATTTCAAAAGTAAAGTGGTAGGTGTGGCGATTAAGGACAGAGGCTCTATTCTGCCCGCAGGTCATAGCGCTACAGCGGCTTATTGGTATGACGGTACTACCGGCAACTGGATCACCAGTTCTTACTATATGAACCGCCTGCCTGACTGGGTAGAAAATTATAACAGGGAAAAGTGGCCGGCACAATACCTGGAGCATCCATGGAATACCCTGTACCCAATTGAAAGTTATAGACAGAGTGCTGAAGATAACAAAGCTTATGAAGGAGCTACCCCCGTTTTTCCACATGACATGAGTGCAAATGCCAATAAAGGAATTGCTGGTACACCATACGGCAATACCATGACCCTGGCTTTTGCCCAGAAAGCGGTAAATGCTTATCGCTTAGGGAATAATGGCGTGACAGATATGCTCACGGTAAGCCTTTCTTCTACTGATTATGTAGGGCACCAGTATGGACCTAACTCTATCGAAGCGGAAGATACCTACCTGAGATTAGATAAAGACCTCGCTGCCTTCTTCAAATACCTGGACGCCACTGTGGGGAAAGGCCAATACCTTGTATTCCTGACTGCCGATCATGGGGTGGCACATGTACCAGGTTTTTCAAGAGAAAATAAATTACCGGGTGGTAGCTGGAGCGTGGCTTCGGATATTAAGCAGATCAATGCCATTGTAAAAGAGCGTTTTGGTGTGGAAAAAGCGGTTATTGGTGCAAGCAATTATCAATTGTACCTCGATCACGATGGTATTGAGAAAGCTGGTAAATCTGTGAAGGATATTGCAGTAGTAGCAGCCAAAGAATTACTGAAAGATACCGCGATTGCAAATGCGTTTCCTTTGTCAGAACTGATGAATGTGATTATCCCGAATCCTTTGAGAAATATGCTCATTAACGGATACAATGCCAAGAGGAGTGGTGATATTCAATACATTGTTCGTCCTGGTTATATAGAAGGAGGGAAAACCGGTACAACACATGGTTTATGGTATCCTTATGATGCACATATTCCATTGGTCTGGATGGGATGGGGTATACATTCCGGGAAGAGCAACAAGCTCACGGGCATGACGGATATTGCACCTACCATTGCAGCTTTGTTGAGAATACAGATGCCGAGTGGAAATGTGGGGTTGCCAATAGATGCGATAGCTCATTAAAAACGTAATGCTATTAGAAACGTTAAAAACGCTTCTGCTCAAAAGCAGCGGCGTTTTTCTTTTATATTTGGTTTAAACACATAACATTTCTACTTATGAAAACGTTAATTGTTAGCCTGATTCTGTGCCTGTTTCCACACGGATTATGTGCACGACAAACTCCGGTCCCTGGGTGTGTATGCCAGCGTAGGTTACAGATTGAACTAAGTTTGCAGAAATTAGTATATTCATTCAGCGAAACCAGCTTCGCAATAATCGCGAAATGAAATACGAACATATCCTGTATAATGTATCGGGTCGTGTGGCCACACTCACTCTCCACCGCCCTGAAAAGCGCAATGCGTTGAATGCCGCAATGGTAGTAGAATTGCAGGCAGCATTGGATGCAGCGGGCAAAGATGCCGCTGTAAAAGTGATCGTATTAAAAGGTTCCGGAGAGGCGTTTTGCGCCGGTGCGGACCTGGAATCCCTGCAACAATTACAAAAGAATACAAGAGAGGAAAATCTGGCAGATTCCCGTGCTTTGATGGCACTGATGAAAAAGATCTATTACCATGACAAGGTGATCATAGCCCAGGTAGAAGGTCATGCCATTGCAGGCGGCTGTGGGTTAGTGACGTTATGCGACCTGAGTTATGTCGTACCAGAAGCAAAACTGGGCTATACAGAGGTGAAGATCGGTTTTATCCCTGCCCTGGTATCAGTATTCCTTGTACGAAAGATAGGGGAGGGAAGGGCCCGGGAATTACTTTTAACAGGCAGATTGATCACCGCAGCAGAAGCTGCGGGCTATGGTTTGATCACCCAGATGGTACCAGCCGGAGAGATAGCTGCTCTTGTCTCGAAAGTAGCAGAGGATCTCTGTAACAATGCTTCGGGCAATTCGTTAAAAGTAACGAAGCGGTTAATCACCCGGGTATATGACCTGCCACTTGACGAAGCATTGGAACACGCTGCCGCCGAAAATGCCGTAACCCGTGAACATGCTGATTGTCAGCGGGGTATACAGGCTTTCCTGGACAGGCAGAAAATGACATGGTAATCCGGTACGATTTTTTCAATATTACCTATGAAACCGAAGCATGATAATGATCCCTAAACCAATAGGTCAAATGCATGCCAGGCATCCGGTATTTAACCGATAACACTTTTTACACGAAACAATTAACTGTCATGCAAAAAGCTCTTTTCACGTTTTTGTTATTGGTGATGGTCTCTACCAGCCAGTCGTATGCTCAACGACTGGTGTCCGATGCAAAAATTGTATACAATATGCAATCCTCCGGCCAATCGGCTACAGACTCCAGTTTTAAAGGAGGTACGCTCACCCAGTACATGAAAGGGACTCAAAGCCGGGTGGATATAGATTTCAGCGAAGTCCATATCAGCTATCTGATAAATAGCAAGGAAGAATCGGTGGTGACGTTGATCAATAACCATGGGGATAAGTACCTGACCCGGTCCGGAAAGGAGGAATATGAGAAGGAATTGAAGTTGTATGCCGGGGCACAGTTTAAAGATGGGAGTGAAACAAAGAAGATAGCAGGGTATAATTGCCGGAGGGCGACTGCAAAATTACCGGATGGAACGACTTTCGAAGTGTATTATACTACTGATCTACAGCCGGAAAACAGGCAATATAACAGGCGGTTTGTGAATTTGAAGGGGATACCGTTGCAGTTTGAGATATTGAATAAGAATGGGGGGAAGATGACGATGGTAGCCGTGACGGTTGAGTTGAATGCGGTGCCGGGGTCTTATTTTGATGTGCCGAAGGCGGGGTATAAGGAGATCAGCAGGGAGGAACTGGCGAGGATGGGTAGTTGATGAAATAGTTAATTGAATAGCATAACACAAAAAAGGCGAAGGCTCCGGTATAACCGGAGCCTTCGCCTTTTTACTTAGACCCCAAGTGCGGGTTCACGCCCAAGGCGTGAACCCGCACTTGGGGGGGGGTGCTGCGAACGGCCGAACCGCAAAGCCATACCCCTAATG
The DNA here is from genome assembly GCF_001975825.1 of [Flexibacter] sp. ATCC 35208. Taxonomy (GTDB): domain Bacteria; phylum Bacteroidota; class Bacteroidia; order Chitinophagales; family Chitinophagaceae; genus Chitinophaga. Next base: position 74,375 of record NZ_MTKN01000003.1, on the reverse strand, counting down.
GCTATAAACGAAAATGCCCCGGTATACCGGGGCATTTTCCTAATGCGCTATATTCAAATGAAATTAGTTCTTTCTAAGAGGCAGAATAATCTGCAAATGATGGTAGCCCATGTTGGATGGCTGTTGGATCTGAGCAGCATAAGGCAGGACATACGTCACATTCCCCTGCTTAATCGTCATGGTAGACTTAAAGTTCCATGAGGCATTATCGTCAGACAACTTAAAGCCTGCATTGATCGCATTGAAGCGATAACCTGCATCCAGGCTCAGATTTGCCTTAGGCATTGCGCTAAGGGAGAGCTTTTCTTCAGCCTTCTTTCCTTTGTCTTTATTATCGTTTGTAATATTATCACTGGCGAATGCGCTGGTGGCTACCAGAGCCATAACACCGGCCAACAAAAAAGACAATGAAAAGGTCTTAAATATGTTAGTAATCTGTTTCATTGTAACACAAATGTACAAACTTTTTTATATATTTTATAACACTTCCTTAACGAAGTTAGTAAAAATTTCTTAAAGTTATGTTAAACTATGTTAAATATGCTGATAATCAGATAAGACTTTCTTTTATTCCTGTAGCTTGATCCTGCGGCAGGATTTTTGCCACCTAAGATATGAATAGCTGACATCGGTAGGGATAGTTTTAACATTCTTTTGACTCATAATTTTGTTAAAAGATTAATGCTAGCAAAGGAAAATTTTCAGAGGTAGCGACTGCATGCCTGGCGCTAAGCTGAGGAATCAAAAAATACTTATATTTACATTAATGAATCAAGACTTCCCATTTTTAAACGATGATTTTGAGGAGATAAGAGACTTGTTACAGCAGTTTGAAAACCTGAAATCCGGACAGTCTCACAGTTTCCTTGATGAGGATTCCTTCGAACTGATCATAGACTACTATGATGAGCATGATGAACTCCCCAATGCAATGCAAGCGGCCGAACTGGCTATCGAACAGTTCCCGTACTCTTCGACACTTCTACTCAAAAAAGCCAATCTTTTAATAGAATCCAAAAAATACCAGGAGGCCATGGAACTGCTGGAAAAAGCGGCCATCCTCGACAGCACTGATATCAACCTTTACATCCTGCAAACCGACGTTTACCTGGCTATGAACCAGCACCAGAAGGCAGCTGCCCTGCTGGAAGAACAGATCAGCGTGTTTGACGGAGATGATAAAACGGAACTATTACTTGAGCTGGCTGATGTGTATGACGATTGTGAGGAGTTCGACAAAGTGTTCGAATGCCTGAAACTGACCCTGGAGCATGCGCCAAACAACGAAGAAGCGCTGCACAAGATCTGCTTCTGGACAGAATTTACCGGTCGTAACGAAGAAAGTATCCGCCTCCATACCGGCATTATCAATGAGCATCCATACAACCAGCTGGCCTGGTTTAACCTGGGTACGGCTTACCAGGGGCTCAAACTGTATGAAAAGGCAATAGACGCCTACCAGTACGCCATCGTTATTGATGAAAAATTCGACTATGCTTACCGGAATATGGGCGATGCCTTCATCCGCCTCCGCAAGTATGCCGATGCCATCGATGTGCTGAAAAAGCACCTGGAAATCGCTAAACCTGAGGACGTGATCTATGAAGCCATCGGTCACTGCTACGATCGCCAGAAAAAATATACACAGGCCAGGTACTACTACCGCAAGGCATCGCACCTGAGCCCCAGCAACGATAAATTGTATTACAAGATCGGCGCTGCCTACATTATGGAGAATAACTGGGAAAATGCCATTAAATCCATTCTGAGCGCCATCAAGATAAATAAGAACAATGCTGAGTACCTGATGGCACTGGGCAATTGCTACATGGAACTGGACCGCCACAAAGAGGCCCTGATCCACCTGCTGGCAGCTGTACGCCTCCGTCCAGCCAGCGCCAATACCTGGCTGGAATTTATAGCCGGGCTGTACCGCTCTGGTTTCTACGAAGAAGCCATGACCCAGCTGGAAGCGGCTACCCGAAAAGTAGGTCAGAAGCCGGTGTTCTTATATTGCAAGGCAGCCATCAGCATCGCTACCGGCCAGCACAAAGAAGGCCTGTTGCTACTGGAAAATGCCCTGCAGGAATCACCTAAGTACCTGAAAAAGATGCTGGTGATTGATCCTACCCTGTTGCAATACCCAGGAGTGCTGGAACTGGTGAGCAAGTACAAACCGGTAAGGAAAAGAAAGAAGTGATCTTCCCTGAAATAGGACAAAAAGCGCTTATGCCCATAGGTATAAGCGCTTTTTTTGTACATAAATAGTGTTAGTAATTAACCACTTAGCATATAAGGTCTTGTGTTTTTAAATAGAAATCACTTATTTGGGGCCTGTTTGCCGGGAATGTGTTAATTTCGCGCCGGTTTTATATATAGCTATTATTTATCTTGGGTAAGTTACTATTCCATACCGCAACACAAAAACTGACCAACGTGCGTTCCGGCTGTCGGCCAAAACTGTATGCCAGGAATGCCAACCAAGAAGACGATAAAAATGTTTCAAATGAATTTTAATCTGACACAAATTCCAGAACGTACGGCGAAACCGCGTAATTATGGCCTAACCATGGTAATGGACAAAGGTCTGAGTCTGCAGGAAGCTAAGAATTTCTTATCGATTTCGGCACCGCACGTCGATATCTTAAAGCTGGGATTTGGTACATCATTCGTGACACCGAACCTGCGTGAAAAGATTGAGGTGTATCAGGCAGCTAATATTCCTGTATATTTCGGGGGTACCTTATTTGAAGCATTCCTTATCCGTAACCAGATCGACGATTTTATCAGTGTGATCAAGGATTATGGTATCAGGCATGTTGAAGTATCCGATGGTTCTATCACCATTCCACATGCTGAAAAGTGTGGTTATATCGAGAAACTGTCCAAGATCTCAACTGTATTGAGCGAAGTTGGTTCTAAAGACGCTGAGCACATTATTCCTCCCTATAAATGGATTGAGCTGATGAATGCTGAGCTGAGCGCTGGTGCCAGCTACGTAATCGCTGAAGCAAGAGAAAGCGGTAACGTAGGTATCTATCGCGGATCCGGTGAAGTAAGAGAAGGTCTGGTACAGGAGATCCTGACCCAGGTCCCATCTGAAAAGATTATATGGGAAGCTCCTCAGAAAGCACAACAGCTGTACTTCCTGGAACTGATTGGTTGCAACGTGAACCTGGGTAACCTGGCTCCTTCTGAAGTAATCGCGCTGGAAGCAATGAGAGTAGGTCTAAGAGGTGATACTTTCCACCTGTATTTAGATAAAGCTTAATTAGTGATGAAGGTATATGGTCTGATAGGATACCCGCTGAGCCATTCTTTTTCCAAAGGTTTCTTTGCGGAAAAGTTTGCCAGAGAAGGCATCCTGGGATGCGTGTATGACAGCTTTTCACTGCCGGCTATTACTGAGTTGACACCATTAATGGCACAATACGGTGAGGAGCTACAGGGGTTAAATGTCACCATTCCTTACAAGGAAGCAGTGATCCCTTACCTGGATGAACTGAGTCCTGCTGCGGCCAAAATAAAAGCGGTGAATTGTATCCGTTTTATCAATGGCCGCAGGATCGGGCATAATACCGATGCCATCGGGTTCAGGCGTTCCCTGGAACCGTTGCTGCAACCCCATCACAACAAAGCACTGGTATTGGGTACCGGTGGCGCTGCCAAAGCCGTACAATATGTACTGGAAGCGCTGAATATCCCTTATCAGTTAGTAAGCAGACAGGCAGGTCCTCAAAACATCACTTATAGTGACATTACTGCCGATGTGATCGCGACACATACCCTGATCATTAATACAACGCCGCTGGGCATGTACCCACATGTAGATGCAGCACCGGCATTGCCTTACGAGCTGATGAATGAGCAACATCTGTTGTACGATCTGATTTACAATCCTGCTATCACCGCCTTCTTACAAAAAGGCGCAGATCGGGGAGCGACAATCAAAAATGGCCATGAGATGCTGATCTTACAGGCAGAGGCGAGTTGGGAAATCTGGAATGAAAAAGTATAAAAATATTTACGGAAGAGGTTATTCACCAACGGGGGATGAAAACCATTTTCAGGAAAAACATTCATGAAAGAGGGAATTCTTCAACTGGGAATGAAAACCATTTTTAAAGAACAGAGGATGTATCAAAGCTGATACATCCTCTGTTCTTTTGGATACCATAATAGCGCCTGATTGGCGCTATTTATGCAACCTTAATGTTGTAATATACGCAGGTCGTAAAGAAATTGCGCACAAAAGGCAATGCCGCAACCGGGCCAAATTGTTTCCTGGGCTTGAGCCCGAACTTGTATTTGTAAATCGGATTGATCAGGTAAAACTGCTTTTTAGAGATCTGATATCCCTGTTGCTTCACAATCTTCTCAAATCTTTCGATAGAGATCCCTGTATCCTTAATTTCCATCAGTTCGTCGATGATGCCCTGTGGTTCACCAAATGCACGCAGCAATCCTTTGTACAGGAAGTTGGGCAGCAGGTGAATATAAGGCATCATATTCAGCACCTTGTTCTGGCAGGTCTGCTGGTGACCGCCATGTGGCATGTACCAGGGGGGAAAGCCAAAATATACCTGTCCCCGTGGGGTGAGCAGGTTTTTCAGATACCCAATGATCTTCGACTGATCCGGAATGTGCTCAATGGCATCTTTGAGAATGATGAGGTCGAAAGAGTGTTTGAACTCTCCCAAAAAATCAACGTCATAAATATTCTTGTTGATCAGTTGCATTTGACCTGCATCTACATATTGCTTCAGGTATTGATGACCCAGGGCAATCTTGTCGTCAGAGAGGTCTACACCCACACAATGACATCCTCTTTCCAGGAAAGGAATTAATACGCCGCCTTCTCCACAGCCGATCTCCATGATCCGGATATCCGGCGTGATGGCCATCGCAGTCTCTATAAATGGCAGGACGTAGTGTACGGAGTTATCAACTTGCTGCTGATACCTAACGTCTGCATTACCGTGTTGTATTAACGACATATGTTTTGAAAATTGTGTGAAAATAGTAAAATATCTTTGCGGCATGAACCAACAAGCAAAAAATAAATACGAAGAAGGACAGGTGATACTGATCAACAAGCCATTGACCTGGACTTCTTTTGATGTGGTGAGGAAAATCAGGAACACGACGAAGGCAAAAACTGGTCATGCAGGTACGCTGGATCCGCTTGCTACCGGGTTGCTGATTTGCTGTACAGGAAAAATGACAAAGAAGATCAATGAGGTGCAGGCACAGGAAAAAGAATATACGGGTACGTTTACTCTCGGAGCGGTAACACCTACTTATGACCTGGAATCGGAACCGACAGATTTTAAACCACTGGATGGTTTGACGCCGGAAATAATTCAGGCTGCAACAACACAATTCATGGGTGAATTGCAGCAGCTGCCACCTATTCACTCTGCTATCAAGCAGAATGGTAAGCCTATCTATGAGCTCGCACGTAAAGGTGTGGAAGTAAAAGTGGAGCCGAGAAAGGTGTTTATCAAGACGTTTGAAATTACTTCAATAGAATTGCCGGTGGTACATTTCAGAGTCGAGTGTAGTACGGGTACTTATATCCGTTCATTGGCGAATGACTTTGGTGCGGCGCTGGGAGTGGGTGGATATATGAGTAGTTTGTGCAGAACGAGGATAGGGGAGTTTAAACTGGAGAATGCTTATGGGATGGAGGATTTTATAGAGAAAGTTAAAAGCGAAAATTTATAAAACAAAAACGCTTTCGCCATGGGCGAAAGCGTTTTTGTTTGAGCGGGCCTGCGGCCTGCTTTTAAAATTCGTTTAGAATGGATACCCAATCGCCACGTTCCAGATAATATGATCCCTGCGCCAGCTTCCACTGCCCAGGTCCCACTCACTCAAAAACCAGCCATCTTTATTCCCTGTAAAATAAGGCACCTTCACAGGTATACCCCAATCCAGGCGTATCAGGAAGAAAGAGAAGTCAAGTCTTAAACCAGCACCGGTACCAATCGCGAGGTCGTGGTAGAGTTTGTTCAGCCTGAACTCAGAACCTGCGCGGGAAGTATCTTTCTTCAACATCCAGATATTACCCATATCCACGAAAGTCGCGCCCTTCAGGTTCACACTTCCATTGAAAAGACGCAATAAGTCAAAACGGTATTCAATATTCCCTTCCAGCTTCATATCACCTGTCTGATCAGGGAAGGTAGCCGCTGTGGCTGATGTATCTTTAAATGTACCAGGACCTAAGGTACGCAGCCTCCAGGCACGTATACTATTCGATCCACCCGCGGTAAACTGGCGGATATAAGGCATTACACTCGACTTGCCATAAGGAATGCCCACGCCACCGTAAATACGTGTCGCCAGCGTAGTGTGCGGTGTCAGGTTCCAGTAATGACGGTAATCGGCTTCCATCTTAATGAAGCTCGCAATATCCATGTTGGTGAGCGATTCCAGGTCATTGGTAGTACCAAATGCAGCGCTCATCAGGCTATTGATCCCATTCAGCCATGCACCGGATTCTTCGATATTGGCCCTGAAGTAGGAATTATGCAGTTTATGCAGCAGGTCATTGTTGCTATAGATGTAAGTGAGGTTTTCCCCACCTATGAAAGCCGGTTCAAAGCTCCGTTTCAGATAAGGGTTATTTGCCACGGTCGTTGCCTTGAACGTTGGGTTCAGGTTTACGCCTACATAGTTTAGTGAGATCGGTTTTACATTCCATGCTTTATAAGCAGACTCTTTCCACTCATAACCAAAGGAGGCATTGATATTGGAAATATAAAACTTATCGGTACGTGTCAGGTAGTCAATACCCGTTGTGAGGCGGGTTTTTACCCCTGTACGGGTAGACGCGATATGGAAAGGCGTGATAAAGCGTGGAAAGATCAGACTCACCTGTCCGCCGATCTCCTGGGACTGCAATACCCAATTACCCTGGTTACGGATCAGTTCAATACCGCCATTCAGACTAACAGTGAGCTGGGTGGCTGAGCGACCTACGTTCAGGTGTTTATAGTTCAGGCTGACACCGCTACCGAGCAGGTAGTCGGACGATGTACTCACCTCAAAGTTGGCTCCCAACTCCTGTTTACGCTTAGGCGCCAGGAAGAGGTAGGTTTCCAGTGTGTTTGGTTGCGTTTTGCTTTCCCTGAACTGAAGGGTCACGAACTGCCATGCACCCAGGTCATAGAGGTGGCTGATGGCGTCGTTAGTCTTTTGCTGGGAATAGAGTTCGCCATTGTGCAGGCTGATGGAGTGCTGAATCACCCTGGGTTTGAACATATTCTGGCGGTAGCGGATGACGAGGTCATTCAGTTCCAGGCGCTTGAATATCGTATCGTTGGTATTGCCGTAGCTGGGATAATCAGGATACACATACACACTATCCAGGTGATACTGCTGGTAGCGGGTGCTGGTGTCGTCCGGGTTCCTTATTTTGACAGTGATATCCATTTTGGGGTTATCCTGTCCTTTTTTTTCGTTGTATACGTTGATGATCCCTTCAAAAGGGTTCATGAGGTTGCGGAAGAGGGTTTTGTGCAGCGTATCGATTTCAAACTCGATAGCATCCCTGTCAAATTTATAGTAACCGGCATTGCGCACTACCCGCATCAATCTTTCCCTTTCACTGCCCAGTAGTTCCTGTTTGTAAGACATGCCCGTTTTGATAAGGGAGAGTTTTTCGGTTTGCTGTACCACTTTAAGGATGTTGGTATCGGGTACTTCGTATCGGATACTGTTGATCACGAAGTTCTTGCCGGTATTTACCAAATAAGTTAGGCTTGTCTTCTGGTGCCTGGTAGTTTCCTTATAGTCCACGGTAGCGTAGAAGTAGCCCTGGTTATTCAGGTAGCTCACCATTCTTTTTACCGATTCTTTGGTTTTCATGGAATCGTAGACTACAGGTTCTTCCAGGTTACGCTTGGAGAGCATCAGGTTCCAGAACCAGTTGGATTTTTTCTCTTTATTTTTCTGGTTGTAGAGCCACACTTTCATGCGGGTGCCGATGAATGAGGTATTGGACTGCTGCATCATGAGCTGTTTGGAAGCGAGGGAGGCGTGGATATCCTGTTTTTCGGCGGATGTGGCATCTCCTTTTACGTTCACATTGCTCTGAATGAATAGTTGCTGGTTGCTTTGCAGGTATTTAGTATTGGAACAGGCAGCCAGCACCAGTATGGTTATCGTTGAAACAAGAAGATTCAGAAAGGTTGGCCGCTGCATCAAGTCAATACAATGTTTATTGTTTATAGCAAGAATTCCATGACGTACATAGAACCATTACCTGTGTGGCTTTGCCGATTAAAAGAATTCATGTAGGTTTGGTCCTATGTTGTCAAAGGCGCAAATTAAGTATATTCAATCATTACAGCATAAAAAATACCGTCAAAAATCTGGCCAGTTCATTGCTGAAGGTGATAAGATCGTTCCTGAGCTGGTATCCGGGGGCATGACGGTGAGAGAAGTGTATGCTACCAAAGAGTGGCTCAGTGGGCATGAACAGTTATTGAAAGGACGCGTACCTTTCATCGAGGTAGAAGCACATGTATTAAAACAATTATCTGCCCTGACTACCCCCAATCAGGCCCTGGCACTGATAGATATTCCGAAAGCAGCGCCTTTGGTACTGAAAGGCCAGGTGTCACTTGCATTAGACACGATCCAGGACCCCGGAAATATGGGCACCCTGATACGGATAGCTGATTGGTTTGGCATCAGACAACTGATCTGCACACCGGATTGTGTAGATGTGTATAACCCCAAGACGATCCAGGCTACCATGGGCAGTATTGCCAGAGTGAACATCATTGAAACAGATCTCTTACCCTTACTGGAAAACGCAGAAGTTCCTTCTTATGCCGCCACCCTGCACGGAACGGATATTACTTCCTTCTCCAAAATCGCGGAAGGCATCATCCTGATCGGCAATGAGTCAAAAGGATTGAGTGATGCCGTGATCGCAGCTGCTACGCACAAGCTCACCATTCCCAGACTGGGTGGGGCTGAATCCCTGAATGCCGGTGTGGCAGCGGGAATTATCTGTGGGCGATTGCTTATTTAAACTGTAATGCTTTTACAGGTGTGATCTTTCGTGTAACCAAAGACGGTATGGTGAGGATGAGCAGGCAAATGAGGAAAGTACCCAGGTTGATGAGGACAACATGATACCAATGCAGGTCTATCGCGGCTGCAGACATATAATAACTTTCTTCGTCCAGCTTCAAAAAGCCGGTTGTCTTTTGTAACATCGCCAGACCTACACCCAGTATATCACCTATGATTAATCCAGCCAGTACGATATACCCTGCCTGGTAGATGAAAATACGCTGGATATTGCCGTTACGCATACCGAGTGCTTTTAGTATGCCTATCATATTCGTACGTTCGAGAATGAGGATCAGGATGGCGGTGATCATGTTGATAACTGCCACGATGGCCATAATGACGAGGATGATGATCTCATTTTTATCCTGCAGTTCCAGCCAGTCAAAGATATTTGGATAGATGTCTTTGATAGTGCGGAGAGCCAGTTTATCAGGAATACCGTTTAACGATTCTTCCCCTATTTCGGTCATTTTACGGTAATCATCAATGAATATTTCATATCCGCCTATGCTGCCTACCGGCCAGTTATTCAGTTTGCGGATCAGCTCCAGGTCACCAATGACGTAGGTCTTGTCATATTCTTCCACAGCTGTTTTATAGATGCCCGTTACCTTGAGCTTTCTGGCTCTTGGGGTAAGGCCTGCGCCTTGTATAAAATAAATGATCAGAGGGTCGTTGACTTTCAGTTGCAGCTCTTTGGCCATGGTGCTGGAAATGATAATTTCCGGTGCATAGCTGGTGTCATTGAAGTGAATGACATTGCCAGACTGCATAAAATGCTGAATGTGAGACCAGTTATAATTACGGTCCACGCCTTTGAAAATTACACCGGAAAGGTCTTTCTCCGCCTTGATGATAGCCGATTTAGTGGCGTAAAGATTCACGGTGTTGATACCATTTATTTTTTTCAGGTAGCTGACAATGTTAGTATCTGCTTCGAATGGGATCTGTTCTGTGAGGGGACCAGCGTTAGCCTGGTAATTGTTAATATGCATATGCCCCCAAAAGCTGAAGATCTTTTGCTGAATGACCTGCTGAAAACCGTTTACCAACGCGATTGCCAGAATCATAACAGCTACGCTGATAGCGGTGGCTACCACGGCAATGTTGATGATGAACCTGGAAAAAGAGCCGGACCGGTTGAAGGCGATCCTTCTGGCAACGAAGAACGATAAACGCATGAGACAAATGTATCAAATTTTCTGATGGGTAAAAGAGGGTTTTGCCACTAGCCGGGGAAAAGGTCGTACCTTAACATTCCTATATAGATAAGTTATGATGATAAAGCCCTACTTCTGTATACCTGTAATCGGGCTGCTGTTATACTTTATTCCGGCAGTAGCGCAGGATAACATCTATGGACCTGGTCACATTTACTACAATAATATCAGGTCTGTAAAACTGAATCAGTCCGGCGATCAGACAGCTTTCCCCCTTATTTCACTGAGTGGGGATGCCGTGGATCTTACATTTGATGATCTGGATGCGGATGTCAAAAACTACTATTATACATTACAGTTGTGTAATGCAGACTGGACACCCGCCAATATCAATCAGCTGGAATACCTGAGGGGTTTTTCTGAGAACAGGATTACGAATTATAAATTTTCCAGTATAGCGCTGGTACGATATACACATTACGAACTGTCGTTGCCGAATGCAAATTGCATGCCTACAAAGGCGGGCAATTACCTGCTGAAGGTATACCTGGATAGCGATACGTCGCAACTGGCATTTACAAAGCGATTGCTGGTAGTGAGTAATAAAGGAGGGTTGAGTGGCGTGATACAGCAACCGGTATCGCCAAAGGTGTTCAAGACGAATCAGAAGGTGAATTTTACGGTGAGTACAGGTGGGTTGAATGTGGTGAATCCTTTTGATCAGTTGAAGGTGGTGATCTTGCAGAACTACAGGTGGGATTTTCCGATACTGAATCCGAAGCCGATGTTTATAAAGGGGAATACGATTGAGTATAATGCGGAGATGGATTGTCAGTTTCCGGCAGGGAAGGAGTGGAGATGGATTGATCTGAGGAGTTTCCGGTTGCAGACGGAACGTGTGAAGAAGTCAGATTATCACCCTGATGGTACGGATGTATATGTGATGCCGGATTATCCAAGGGGGAATACGATGTATTCTTACGTGAAGGATTATAACGGCATGTACTTTTTAGCGACGATTGATAATTATGATCCGTTTTATGAAGCGGATTATGGAACGGTACATTTTACTTATCCTGCGCCGGAGCCGTATGCAGGGTTTGATCTGTACCTGATAGGGGAATTGACAAATTATGAATACAATGACGCGAGTAAGATGGTGTATAACCCGCAGACGAGGGCTTATGAGGGAACGATGTTTTTGAAGCAGGGTTTTTATAATTATGAATATGCGTTGCTGGATACGAGGGATCCGGATGCCAGGCCGAGTACGACAGAGACTGAGGGCGATTGGTGGGAGACGGAGAATAATTATACTATACTATTGTATTATAGAGATTTGGGAGGGAGGTATGATGAGTTGGTGAGTACGGTGACGTTGAATTCGAGATTAAATAGATAAAACAAAAAACGCTTTCGCCTATGGCGAAAGCGTTTTTTGTTTTATCTATGGCCTGCGGCCAGCTTTTAAATTGACTATACGATTTACTGTACTGTTTGTCTCAATTTCACAATATTGGCCGCACCTCTCTTTATAATAATTCTCGTACCTCTGTCAAAAGTAAAATATCTATAAAACCAGTTTGTAAGCACCACCAGTTTATTCCTGAATCCCAATAAGCTCATCAGGTGCACCAGCATCCACACGATCCATGCAAAGTACCCACTGATTTTCATTCCAAAAAACTCAGCAACCGCTTTGTTACGACCAATGGTCGCCATGCTGCCGAGGTCTTTATACCTAAATGGTTTGATAGCAGATTTCTGTCCTTTGGCAATAAACCTGATATTGTGCGCCACGTTCACTCCTTGCTGAATGGCTACCTGTGCTACCATTGGATAGCCTTTAGGAAAGCGTTCCGGATCATTCACCATCTGTGCGATATCACCTACGGCATAGATATTTTCATATCCTTTTACCACGTTGAATTCATCCACAATGATGCGTCCGGCGGGAGCGATGATATCTGTAGGGATACCGTTCACGGGCACGCCTTTTACACCTGCCGCCCACAGCAGAGATTTACTTTGCAGTTTTTCTCCATTGCTAAGGGTAAGGGTTTCCCCATCATACTCTTTCACAAATGTATTGAGGATGACATTCACACCCAGTTTGTGTAAGCCGTCCAACGCTTTTTGGGAAGATTGTTCACTAAAGCCATTCAGTACGCGTGGGCTACCTTCTACCAGGTAGATCTTCATGAGGGATACCGGTAGTTCGGGGTAATCCTTGGGCATAATGTACTTGCGCAATTCTGCAAAAGCACCGGCCAGTTCCACGCCTGTAGGGCCTCCACCTACCATGACGAAGTTCAGTTTTGACTGAATTTCTGCAGGGTCTGAAAGCAGCAGGCTCTCTTCGAATTGTTTGATCACGTAGTTACGGATCTGTACGGCTTCGATGAGTGACTTCATACCAATAGCATGTTGTTCAATCGCTTTGTTGCCAAAGAAATTGGTGGCACTACCGGTGGCGAAGATCAGGTAATCGTAGTGCAGTTCGCCGATACCGGTTTCCAGAATATTGTCGGCAGGGCGTACACCTGTTACTTCCGCCATACGGAAGTAGAAGTTTTTCTGGTGTTTGAATATGCCGCGAAGGGGAAAAGCAATGCTATCCGTTTCGAGGCCGGCAGTTGATACCTGGTATAGTAAAGGTTGGAATAAGTGATAGTTGTTCCTGTCTAGCAGGACCACCTGAACGGGGGCTCCTTTCAATTGTTTAGCCAGATTAATACCTCCAAAGCCTCCACCAACAATAACAACACGGGGTAAACCTAAATCTGGGACATTCGGCTGAATCATAAAAACATCATTTAGCGATCAATGAAATATAGTAGAAGAAATCTATGCCAATTAGATAGGGCACTATGTTTTTAAACGCCGGAGTTTATAAATGCATATCAAAGTTATAAAACTTTCAGAAAAAAATGAAAGTTATAAATAAAAAAATCCCCGATGCATTGCTACACCGGGGAGAATATACCATCTAAAAAGTATCTACTACATTTTCTTAGCGTCCTCGAGGAACTTAGCCAGACCGATGTCAGTCAGTGGGTGTTTCAGCAGACCCAGGATTGAATCGAGTGGGCAGGTACAGATATCAGCACCGGCTTCAGCACATTTTACAATGTGGAGCGCGTTGCGGATACTAGCTGCAAGGATTTCAGTTTTGAAGCCCTGAATGCTGTAGATCTGAGCGATCTGAGCGATCAGTTCAACACCATCCCATGATGAATCATCGATACGACCGATGAATGGAGATACGAAAGTAGCACCGGCTTTAGCAGCCAGGATAGCCTGACCTGCAGAGAATACCAGTGTACAGTTTGTTCTTATACCGTTGTCAGTGAAGTATTTCAGTGCTTTTACACCATCCTTGATCATTGGTACTTTCACCACGATGTTTGGGTGAATAGCAGCCAGTTTCTTACCTTCTTCGACCATTGATTTGAAATCGGTAGAAAGTACTTCTGCGCTGATAGGACCGTCTACGAGTTCGCAGATGTCTGCATAATGTTTCAGGATATTCGCTTCACCTTTGATACCTTCTTTCGCCATCAGGGAAGGGTTGGTGGTTACGCCGTCGAGCACGCCCAGGTCGTGTGCTTCTTTAATCTGTGCCAGATTTGCTGTATCTATGAAGAATTTCATGGTGAAATGTATTTAGTATGATTTAGTAATGAATTCAACGAAGTAAGTTATGCAACAATTCACAGATTGTCAAGCATAACGTATTGCAAATATAGACCCATACGAGTATAGATGAATCTTAAATTTGAAATCAATAAATAAAAAGCTGAAGATTACTGGGTCATACCACACAGGCCATTCGTATGAAGAGAATAGTGAGAATCAGCTATTGACGAGCGCCTGATGACCTGGAATAAAAAAGATAAAAAAAGGCAAGGTACTTACATCGCACCGCTACAACCGCCTACCCTTGCTACATTCCTGTCCTGGGGGAGTTCAGCAGGAGCTGGTCGTATAAGCCTTGCCGGCTGCAAATGTAGAACAATTGCATTAACTTCCAAACATATTTTAAAAGATTCTATGAAAATCTTAAAAAATGCAGTATTTTGAAGAATATAAAATCGGGGTTCGGGACGATAATTGTCGACGTAGTTATATGTTTGAGGCCAACTAATCAGCATTTTATTTCTTTAATTTTTTTAATGAGTATCCCTATCAGGTATTTTTTAAAAAAATACACACCACATTATATAGATTTAAAAAAGAATATTTATTTTGTTTAAAATTAACCGTTCACCTAAAAATTAATTAACCTCATGGAAACAACTTACGACGGCGGCGGCATTAGCAGCATCTTTGCCATATTTGGAATAGGATACTTCATTTTTATGTTGGCGCTTTCTGTTTTTTCAATCATTGTTCATTGGAAAGTATTTGAAAAAGCAGGTCAGCCTGGTTGGGCGATATTTGTTCCTATTTATAATTTTATTGTATATCTCCGTATCATCGGTAAACCATGGACATGGGTTTTCCTGGTTTTCACGCCTGCTGTTATCGTAGGTGCTTTCATCGTATGGATTAATGGTTCTATGGCCATGGCCAGAAGTTTTGGCAAAGACACTATGTTTGGTCTTGGCCTCATGTTCCTGGCACCAGTCTTCTACGCGATCATTGCATTCGACAAGACCATCCAATATGTAGGGCCCAATGGTATTCCTACAGAAGATCTGGACAGCCAGATCGGCAGCATCGGAAAGCCGGCACTGTAATAGTTTTTTGTTGTTTTTTTGCCATATTGATCTGCTGCCGGTTGCTCACAGGGCCGGCAGTTTTTTTAATTTCTATCACTTTTGAGCATGTATCAAGGAGAGGACATTTTAAAGGAATTCGATGATGAAGTGACGATCCCCGACTCAGTAGACATGGGTGTCAGGTTTGTTAATTTTATAATTGACTGGCTGTTGTCGATGGTTTACCTGTTTGCCACTGCATTTTGTTTGGGCATTGTACTAGGGCTGACAGTTCCCAACTTTAGTTATTGGATCATAGAAAATAGAGGGCTGTTCAAATTTCTGAGTTATGTATTCGCTTATACGGTCTGGCCGCTTTACTTTGTTTTGCAGGAAGGGCTTTTAAAGGGACGAACAATTGGGAAATTGATTACAGGTACTGTCGCTATCCGCCTTGACGGCCAGCCACTTTCATGGGGAAACGTATTCGGCAGATCTTATGCCCGCATTGTTCCGTTTGAGATGTTTTCAGGCTTCGGCACTCCATGGCATGACAGCTGGACTGCAACGACCGTTGTTAAAAAAGCAGACTTAGTGACAATGTAATTTTTACCGGGTTGTATAGTAGTTGTAATCGTTCAGCACGGTCTCCAGGAACTGGTAATGATCCATCTCTGTTTCGATCACCAATACTTCTTTTACTCTCGCTGATACCCTGACTATCAGATCCTGATTACCAGATTTGATAGCCTGGTCCATCAATACCTTGATCTTATTCATATCTCTGTCAGACAAGCGAAGGATCTGTGGAAAGTGAGGCTCGTAGTTGAGCGAAGACATATCCCGGTAAATGGTATCCTGTATACTGCTTTTGTTCTTTGTATTCACTACTATTGTACCGGCTACTACATCGCCCAGGCGCTGGTCATAATTGGAACGGACCATGGAGATGATAGGAATGGCACCATTCAGGAACAGGAATCCCCAGGGTGTTTCGATCATACGGAACATCCAGCGGATCAGGTGCTGGCTGATACTTGGCTTACCCCCATTCAGACTCCTGACCTTTAGGCCTAACATCATTTTTCCGGGAGATTGTCCGTTCATCGTAATCTCAAACAAAAGATAATAGAGCGACACCGGGAGCAAACAAAAGAGAATGTACATCACTGTTTCAGTATTGCCGGACAGGTGCATCCTGTTAAACGTTACATAGATAGCAATGATAAATGCCAACCGGATGAGAACGTCAATAAACCATGCCAGAAACCGCATCATAATGTTGGCAGTTTCAAATTCCAGCTCTATATTGAAGGATGTAGGTATTTTTACATTAGCCATGTACAAATTTACTAATTAATGTATATGTTTGTTATAATGGATAACCCATGCGTGAGACTACTTTTATAAAGAAAAATTTACCCCGCTGGAAAAAGTACCAGGAGGAACCAACCGAGGATCCGGATGAGATGGCTGCACGGTTCACCAGTTTGCTGGATGACCTTGCGTACGCCAAAACATTCTATAGTTTCAGCAAGGTCACAGGTTACATTAACAGTCTGGCGGCAGACATCTACCAGCGGATCTACGGAAACCGCCAGGAAAAGGACGGCCGTTTTCAGCGATTCTTTTTGTACGAGTTACCCCTGATCTTCCGTAAATATCATCGATTATTATTATTCACCGCTATATTTTTTCTGTTATTCTGTGTTATGAGCGCATTTTCTGCCGCCCGCGACGAAACTTTTGTAAGAGGAGTGCTGGGCGATGAGTATGTGAGCATGACGGAACGGAATATCAGTAACGGGGACCCATTTGGTGTGTACGGTAATGGAAATGAGCTGGTTATGTTCATGACGATTGCCTACAACAATATCAGGGTGGCGATCATGTGTTTTATGGGAGGGATATTTATGGGTATTGGCACCTTATACATCCTCATGTCCAATGGGGTGATGCTGGGAGCTTTTCAATATTTATTTTTTGCCAAAGGGCTGGGGTTGAAGTCGGTGCTGGTGATCTGGATTCACGGTACGCTTGAAATTTCTTCCATCGTTATCACAGGGGCCGCAGGTCTTGTGATGGTAAGTGGCCTGATCTTTCCGGGTACGCGCAAGCGACTGGATGCCCTGAAAAAAACAGCCAGAGATGCGGTCAAGATGATGATCAGCCTGATCCCGGTATTCCTCACCGCTGCATTCCTGGAAGGGTTTGTGACCCGGCATACCAAAATGCCCATGTTTGCAAGTGTAAGTATCCTGTCCCTGTCCCTGATATTTATAGTAGGTTATTTTGTGGTATACCCGATTTATGTATACCGCAGGGGATTCAGACTGGATGAAGCCGGCAAAGTTATAAAACCTGTGAAATGAGGGAAGGATTGAAAGCATTATTACTCGCATTATTACTATTGCCCGGTAGCCTGTTTGCACAGGATACCAGCGTAAGTATTATGGAAGAAGCTCCGGTACCACAGGTAACGGCAGATATCGATACCGTGGTGGCCCTGAATACAGCCCCATACCTGTATGACGAAGCAATACCTATGGATGCAGATACCATAGACGACTATGACGAAGCATCTGCCTTGCTGATCCGGAAATTGCCAACCGAGGTAAAAGATAAATTCAGCAAAGACAAAGAACTGGTATATCACCAGAAACCTCCCAAAAAACCATCCAACTTCAATTTCAAATGGCTGGAGGCTATTTTCATTGGGATTGCATACCTCTTCAAAGCTTTCTGGTGGCTCATCGTCATCGCCATTCTGGCCACAATGGGGTTGGCTATTTTCGTTTACCTCCGCAGAAACGGTTATGTGTTTAAGTGGAGTAAAACGGAAAATAATAAGGAGGATATACAGCTGGTAGAAGAGGATCACGATGCGAGTGGATACGAAAGTCATATTCAGCAGGCTATTGCAGAAGGGAAGCTCAGACTGGCAGTGCGCCTCATGTACCTGCAGACAATACGGGTACTGGCCGATAAAGAAATTATTGTGTACAGTAAGGAGAAAACAAATTCGGCTTACCTGCGTAGCTTGTCGCAAACCCAGTGGCATAAACCTTTTGCACGACTGACTGTGGATTACGAATATATATGGTACGGTGAAGTGCCTGTGAATGGGGAACAATTCAGCACTATTCAGGGGCAGTTCAAACAATTTATGAACGAATTAGGCTATATCCGGTGAAAAGAACAATAGGCATAATCATCGCTTCTGTATTCTTGCTATTGTTCGTGGTAGCAATAATAGCTTCCAATATGCAGTCGTTATCACGGGATGAAGACCTGCACCTGGAAAAGCAGACATTTTCTTATAAGGATAAAAATCCGGGGGGCTGCTATGTCATGTTCGAATCTCTGCCATCCTTTTATGATGGCGAACATCCCAATGTGGTTTCCAAGCCATTTGCTGCCACCGCTAAGAAGGACATTAGTCTCAGAACTGGTGAAGGTATTCTTTACTACCTGGTGGCAAACAGGCTGTTTACCACGGCAGAAGATGTGGATTCCATGATTGAGTTTGTGAACAGGGGCAATCAGCTTTTTGTTGCAGCCAATGATCTGGACAGCACCTTTATAAGCAGGTTATATACCAAAGTGTCGAACAACACTAATTTCTTTGCAAAACCAGGTGCCGAAGAGCACTATGTGAACCATGCACTGACACCTGATACTGTATATACCCGGGATTCAATTGCAGGGGGGCGCTACTTTACCCTGCTGGATACGGCCAGAACAACGATATTGGGTACTGACAGTAATTTCAGGGCCAACTTTGTAAGGATCAATGTCGGAAAAGGACAGGTCTTTTTGCTGCTGCAACCTTCTATCCTGACCAACTACTTCCTGATGTATAAACACAATCTTGGTTCACTGGAAAAACTGGCAGCTTACACCTATGGTTATTACACCGTGTATTGGGATGAATTCTATAAATATCACCAGTATCCACAGGAAGGAGAATTTAGTCAGTGGAGTGTGCTGATGCGCTATCCTGCCCTGCGCTGGGCGTTGTGGCTGCTGGTATTGCTCCTGCTGCTGTATGCCCTTTTTGAAAGTAAAAGAAGACAGCGGATTATTCCTGACAAAGTTGTGCTGACAAATAACTCACTGGAATTCGTAGAAGCGCTGGGGCAGTTATACTATCAACAGCATGACAACGTGAACCTGGCGAGAAAGATCATCATGCAATGGCTGGAATTTATCCGCACAAAATATTATCTGAATACAAATACCATCGACGACGAGTTCATACGTCGTTTATCACATAAAGCAGGTATGCCACTGGCAGATGTAGAAGCGATCATTGACAGCATTCACTTTATACAGCTGGCAGATAAAATCACAGATACATACCTGAAGGAGTTTTATAGTAAAATACAGGCGTTTTATTTAAATACTAAATAATGGAGGAAACTACATTTCATCCCCGTACAGATTTTTATGCATTGCACCAGGGTGTAGCTGCTATACGGGAACAGATAGGAAAAGTAATTGTCGGTCAGCATGAAATGGTGGAACTGCTCATCACCGGTTTGCTGACACAGGGACATGTGCTGATTGAAGGTGTACCCGGAGTAGCAAAGACGCTGACCGCAAAACTGCTGGCCAGAACTATCGATGCAGATTTTTCCAGGTTACAGTTCACACCTGATATTATGCCTGCCGATGTGATAGGTACCTCCATATTCAATCCTGAAACGAGGAACTTTGAATATAAACGTGGACCGGTTTTCAGCAACCTGGTACTGATTGATGAAATCAACCGTGCCCCTGCCAAGACACAGGCGGCCCTGTTCGAGGTGATGGAAGAGAAACAGATCACCAACGATGGCATCACGCATCCATTGCCTGCGCCATTCATGGTGGTCGCTACCCAGAACCCCATTGAACAGGAAGGAACTTATCGACTGCCTGAAGCACAGCTGGACCGTTTTCTCTTTAAGATCGAAGTGAAATATCCTTCACTGAACGAGGAGATCACCATGCTGCAGGCTATGCACCAGTTCAATGGTCTGACAGACCTGACGAAGATGGTGGATAAAGTGGTGACTGCCAGCCAGATCATCGAATTCCAGGCACTGGTAAGGCAAGTACATATTGAAGATAAACTGCTGCACTACATTGCAGCACTGATCCAGGAAACCCGTGTGAATGCTTCCCTGTACCTGGGTGCATCTCCCCGTGCTTCTATCGCGGTGATGAATTGTGCAAAAGCAACTGCGGCCGTTAACAACCGTGATTTCGTAACGCCGGATGATATTGTGAACATGCTGCCACATGTATTGCGTCACCGTATTATGCTGACACCTGAGCGTGAAATGGAAGGCATCACAACCGATGAAGTGATCGCCCAGATCATCAAAGCTGTAGAAGTACCGAGGTAATATGAAGAAAACATATCTGGCATTATTCTTTACCACCCGCCTGTATACGATCATAGGTGCACTGGCACTGTTCTTTATACTGGCTTATTTTTTCCCGGTGTTATACCCGGTGGCTTTGTTCCTTGCAGCAGGGCTGGGGTTGTTGTTGCTGGTCGATCTGTTCTTCCTGTTTACCGCAGGTCCTGACCCATTTCCTGTATCCAGGGTTATGGGGCAGCG
This sequence comes from [Flexibacter] sp. ATCC 35208, assembly GCF_001975825.1. Lineage (GTDB taxonomy): Bacteria > Bacteroidota > Bacteroidia > Chitinophagales > Chitinophagaceae > Chitinophaga. The sequence goes on along the minus strand of NZ_MTKN01000003.1, from coordinate 53,807 downwards.
CTTTAGTAATGGAGACGACAATACCATTCGTCTGCATGTAAAAAATAACTTTCGTTTTCCTGTGTTTGTCACTATACTGGATGAATTACCTTTTCAGTTTCAGCTGAGAGATTTCAGGCAGAAAACAATGTTGAAACCCGGAGAATCGAAAGTGGTGGAATACTTGCTGCGTCCGGTGGAGAGAGGAGAATACCAGTTTGGCGATACGAATTCATTTGTAAAAAGTCCGATCGGGCTGGTGCAAAGACGTATTATAAAAGCCGGTGCGGAAACGGTGAAAGTATATCCTTCATTTTTGCAGTTGCGCAATTTTGAGTTGTATACATTCGATGATCGTGTGGGAGAGATGGGGGTACATAAAAAGAAGATGATTGGCCAGAGTATGGAATTTGATCATATCAAAGAATATGTGCGTGGCGATGATGTGAGAAGAGTGAACTGGAAAGCCACCGCCCGCAGAGGTGGATTGATGGTGAATAATTATGTGGAAGAGAAGTCGCAGCAGATCTATTGTGTGATTGATAAAGGCAGGGCGATGAAGATGCCTTTTGAAGGGATGACATTGCTGGATTACGCCATCAATTCTTCGCTGGTGTTCAGCAATATCGCATTGCAGAAAGGGGATAAGGCCGGACTGGTCACGTTGAAGGAGCAGGATGTAGATGTATTGCCGGCGAGTAGTAAGAAAGTACAACTGAATAAAATTCTGGATACCCTGTATGCACAGGAAACGCAATGGCAGGAGAGTGATTATGAAAAGATGGTGGTAACACTGCGTAGTCATTTCAACCAACGCTCCCTGCTGGTGTTGTTTACAAATTTTGAGTCATTGTCCGCCTTGCATAGACAGATGCCTTATCTGCGCCGGTTGTCAAAATATCATTTGTTGCTGGTGGTATTTTTTGAGAATACAGAATTAAAGAAAATCACCCAGGAAACGCCTACAGCCGTAGAAGACATTTACAGGCAGGTGATTGCGCAGAAGTTTGCTTATGAGAAGAAGCAAATGGTGCGTGAGCTGGCGCAGTTCGGGATCCTTTCCCTGTTGACTACGCCGCAGCAGTTGAGTTTGCACCTGATCAACAAATATCTGGAGCTGAAATCACGCTCACTCATTTAATTTTTTTACAGGAATAGTGGTGAGGGCCTTGAGGCGCTCATCATTTTTGTATGTGGCTGTAGCATTTACAGCTTGTATCTCCGTTTCATTGTTGTTAATGAGCAGGTCCTGCCCCAATAATTTCCCATTACTTACTTCGAAAGAGACGGCGCTGGTATCCAAAGGGAATATTCTACCAGAGCTATAGATCCCTTCTACATTCAGATAATAATGGAACCCCCTTTTCAGGCTATCGGCATAATGGTGAAACCGGATGCTGTCCAGTTTGGGGAGTACGATATCGGCAGTCATAGACTGGGGGATATCGGCGCTGGTAATGGTCAGCTGGATGGTGTAATCCCGGCTGATGAGGGATTTTCTGTCCAGTAATAAGTAGCCATTTTGAAAGGTACCGCTGTTGGGGACTACTTTGATGCGGTTCCAGTTGTAATTACCGCGGAGGAAACCGGGGGTGGTTCTTATTTCGCCGTTGGCGAAAGCGATATAGAGGCCAATGGGGATTTTGTTATAGAGTTCGGGGAGGGAGGAGGAGTCGTAGACGGCTTTGATGGATTTAACTTCCTTTTGCTGACCGGTGGCCAACAGGGTGAGAAGGGTGGATAAAATGGTGAGGAATGATTTCATAGGGGAAAGGTATAAAAAATCGTTCCAAATAGGGTGTAGCTATAGTGCTATAAGGGTGCTAAAAGGGCACTAAAAGGGCACTTCATTATCCCCGGGATATTGAGGTGCCCTTTTGGTGACGAATTGGTGTCGAAGAAGCGTCGAACAAACGTCGAAGACTTGTCGAACAAGCATCGAGGAAACATCGAACAAGTGTCGAAGAAGCATCGAACAAGCGACCTGCTCAAGGTGGAGCTGAGGTGGACTTGTGTATGATATTGAATTGATTTTTAGATGGTTGCGCTGATATCCTTTCCAGCGTCCAGGGCAAGCTTTGTTTCCTTCATCAGGTTGTGAACAATTTCTTCAATAGAGCTGATTTCTTTTACGAGTTCTACGCTCTGTCCGGCAGACCATAATTGTTGATAATTCCCGGGTTTTACGGCCTGTTCCAGTTTTTTCATCCCCCTGAGTTGTACGAGCATTTTGAAGTATTTGCGGGTACGGGCGTTGTTATTGAGGAGTTTTTCGAACCAGTTTTGTGTATAACCGATTTTCCGGGCGGTGGGGGTGTTAATGATATTGCAGGGGGTACCGGAGAGGCGTTCAGTAAGTACGATGTCGTCCATGCCGTATTGGAGAATGGCGTTTTTGTATTCGGCGCTCACGGAGGCTTCGTGGCTGGCAATAAACCGGGTACCGATAGATACGCCGTCGGCACCGAGCAGGAGGGCGCTGGCTATCTGGCTGCCATGGGCAATGCCACCAGCGGCAACGAGTATTTTGCCTGGAAAGTGTTCCTGCAGGGAGGGTATCAGTACATGCATAGGGTAGGGTCCTGCATGGCCACCGGCGCCTGCGGTAACGGCGATAAAGCCATCGCAGCCTGCCTGTGCTGCTTTTTCCGCATGGGCAAGATTCGTCACATCACAGAGCACTGTGGCGCCATAGCTGTGGGCGGCGGCAATGACTTCTTTGGGACTACCGAGGGAGGTGATATAGAGGGGGACTTTGGATTCGGCACAGACCTGGAGGTGTTTGGAATAGAGCGGGTTGGTCTTTTGCACGATGAGGTTCACGCCATAGGTGCCTTGTGGCGCCTGGGTGCGGTGAGCGTTCAGTCTGTCGAGCACGTCTTTTAGTTCACCTTCGCGGCGGTAATTGAGGGAGGGGAAGGTACCGGCAATACCGTTGTCCATAGCAGATCTGACCATAGCTTCATTACTTACCAGAAACATGGGGGCCATGATCACCGGGTACCGGATGGCCAGCGTTGAGGTTAATTTCATGCGTGTGTATTTATATGCTAATTGGCTGTTTTCTGCCGTGCGACGTACTTACCCAGGATATCGAATTCCAGGTTGATGATACTGCCGGCATGAACAGCGGATATATTAGTATGTTCGTAGGTATATGGAATGACAGCGATGGTGAATTCAGTGTTGGTAACATTGAAAACAGTCAGGCTGATACCATTGAGGCAGATGGAGCCTTTTTCCACGATAAGACCAGCGAACTGGGCCGGGAAGCGGAAGCGGTATTCCCAGCTACCATTTTGCGGGGTGCAGGAGAGGCATTCGCCGGTGGCGTCTACATGGCCCTGTACGATGTGCCCGTCAATGCGGCCATTGAAGAGCATGGCTCTTTCCAGATTTACTTTCTGACCTGGGGTAAGCAGGCCGATATTGCTTTTCTGGAGGGTTTCGGCAACGGCTACGATCTGGTAGATATCTTTGTCAATGTGGGTAACTGTTAGGCAAACCCCATTGTGGGCGATGCTTTGGTCTACTTTCAATTCGGGCGTGAGGGAGGAGTGGATGGAGATGACCATATTGCTGCCTTCCTTTTTTGTAGCTATAACTTCGCCTAGTGATTCTATTATTCCTGTAAACATGGAACGAAATTATGGAAAAAAGCGGAGGTGAAAGCTGACGAAAGGCACCCATAAAATTCAAACAATAGTTTGTTTTTTTAGAATTAAATGGTTTATCTTTGCCTTCCTGAAAAAAAGAGGTATTTATTATGTTAATTATCGATTCTAAAGATTGCGAAAATATTGACAAGGCGCTCAAGAAGTACAAAAAGAAATTTGAGAAAGCGCGTATACTGTTACAACTGAGAACTCGTCAATCTTTCACAAAACCTTCTGTTAAGCGTCGTACCCAGGTGTTGAAAGCTGTTTACAAACAGCAGTTGGCTACTGGTAAATTTGACGTTTAATATCTAATTACGGATAATTCCAACGCAAAATATGTGATGATTGTAAGGTTTTCAATAACTTTACAATCATCAATTTTTTTGTGTTGAGCGACGTATTACCCCCAGTAGTAAACCGTTTCCTGGCTTATATTCAGCTTGAAAAGCGCTATTCCGCGCACACCTATGCTGCTTACCAGCAGGATCTTATCCAGTTTTTTACTTTTTTGCAATCCCAATATGGCGATGTGTCACTTTCTGACATATCGCATTCTTATGTCCGTACCTGGCTGGTTACTTTAATTGACCAGGGTATGATTGCGAAGACTATAACCCGCAAGGTTTCTTCACTTAAGTCATTTTTCAAATATGCATTGCAGCAGGGGGAAATTACCCAGACCCCTATGACGAAGGTATCGGTGCCTAAATTAGGTAGCCGCGTGCCGCATTTTATTGACGAAAAGGGGATGCAGGCTATTGAAGACAATCGAAGTATGAGGAAGGGGAGGGAGGACAAACCTATCTTTTCGGATGATTTGAAGGGAAAGACCCATAGGATGATATTTGAGTTGTTGTATCATACAGGGATACGGTTGTCGGAGTTGATAGGGTTGCAGGTCAGGCATGTTGATATATCCCGGTTGACGATTAAAGTGCTTGGAAAGGGGAATAAGGAGCGGATTATACCGATTAGCCCGTTATTGGGTCAGCAAATAGGGGAGTATAAGGATCTAAAGAAGAAGGAGCTGGCGGAATTTGATATGGAAGTGTTACTAGTAAATCCGGAATCTGGTCGTAAATTATATCCAAAGTATGTCTATAATGTGGTGCGGCATTATCTCTCTGCCCACCAGATCACCACGATCAGTCAGAAAAGTCCGCATACGCTGCGGCACACGTTTGCAACACATTTAATGAACAATGGGGCGGATCTGAACGCAGTGAAGGAGTTGTTGGGCCATGCAAGCCTGGCTTCGACGCAGGTGTATACGCATAATACTATTGAGAAGTTGAAGGAGGCGTATAAGAAGGCGCATCCGAAGGGGTAGTATAGGTTGAAGACTAGTATTTAAAAAAAGCGAATAAGCCTATCTCACCTCTTTTGCCGCAGGCAAATGCAATTCCCCGATATGGGAATATTGGTTACTTATATATTAACAAAATATTACTAAATGGTTATGATAATAACCACTTAATTCGCTAAATTAGTAATGAGTTCTTTATATGTTGTTTTCATTAGTCGTTACACTCTCATGCCATTAAAAATAATTGATTGACGGCCTATGACGTAATGTTACGAGCATGTACAAGATTGTTAAAACTAAAAAAATTTAGTGCTATGAACGTTCAAATTCAAACTGTGCATTTTGATGCGGATTCCAAATTGATTGATCATGTGAGCAAAAAAGTCGCAAAGCTCAATACTTATTATGACAGGATCATCAGTGTGGAAGTTTTTCTTAAATTGGATGGAATAGCCCATCAAATTAAGGATAAAGTAGCCGAGATAAAAGTGCACATCCCGCGCCAGGACTTATTTGTAAAGCACGAAAGCAAATCCTTCGAAGAATCTTTTGACCTCGCATTTGACTCCGTCGTTAACCAGATTAAGCGTACTAAGGAGAAAAAATTTCAGTAAAACCTTAAAAATATTTTGGAATTAATAATCTGTTTACTACCTTTGCCATCCCGATCGAAAAAAGGGATTGGGCAAAGGTAGTAAAGTTCTTTACTGTAGGGCATTTTAGCCAATACGATCAGGTACGGAAAAAAAGTACTAAGTGCTGAAAAAAAAGATTTTGAGAATAACAAAATACTATTATTTTTGCACCCTCTTAAGACAGCAACTAAGGAGCATACAACGCAACTAAGAAGCACTTAAGAAAAGTACTCAAGATATAAATACTTGGTATGCCAGCATAGCTCAGTTGGCCAGAGCTACTGATTTGTAATCAGTGGGTCGGGGGTTCGAATCCCTCTGCTGGCTCCGGAGGAAATCCGAAGCAAACAAAATAAAGTAAGTCCCGCAACGGATGAAGAGGTTTGTGGAAGTTTTTCAGGAGTAAAGAATGGGCAGGTTCCAGAGCGGCCAAATGGGGCGGACTGTAAATCCGCTGACTACGTCTTCACAGGTTCGAATCCTGTCCTGCCCACAAAGTGCAAATGTTCCGCCTTTGCCCAATAGCAATGGCGGAACAATTTTGTTAAGAGGAGAAGCTGAAGTGTGAGAGCGCCATAGCAATTAAAGAGTTCTTTCTGATATTATTTTAACAAATGCGGGAGTAGCTCAGTTGGTAGAGCGACAGCCTTCCAAGCTGTAGGTCGCGGGTTCGAACCTCGTCTCCCGCTCATAGTTAATTACGAATTTGCTTCGTGATGGCCTTGAGCGGTAAGTTTTGCAGAAGTATTACACTGTATCCGTTCAGGTAAAAAATCTCCAAAGCTTTATGAATATTGTTCTTCGTTCAAACTGGTTTTTTCAGAACCAGCAGGTTTGATGGGCAATAAAAGTTCTTTAAAATTAATTAGTATGCTGTTGTAGCTCAGGGGTAGAGCACTTCCTTGGTAAGGAAGAGGTCGTGAGTTCAATTCTCATCAACAGCTCAAACGGATTCATTCGATAGTCCGGAATCCAACATTTCGTTGTAGCTCAGTGGAAGAGCGGTTTCCGGTAAAATGTGCCGGTAATGGTCATGAGTTCAATTCTCATCAACGGTACAAGTTTGTAAAACCGTTTTAACAAAACACAATCAATACAATCTTTACAAACCATCTAAAAAAAATACAATGGCAAAAGAAACCTTTAAGCGGGATAAACCCCACGTAAACATTGGTACCATCGGCCACGTTGACCACGGTAAAACTACCTTAACTGCTGCCATTACAAATATTTTGGCAAGCAAGGGTCTGGCTGAGAAGAAAGGATATGATGAAATTGATGCCGCACCTGAAGAAAAGGAAAGAGGTATTACCATCAACACTGCACACGTAGAATACCAGACTGCAAGTCGTCACTATGCGCACGTTGACTGTCCAGGTCACGCTGACTATGTGAAGAACATGATCACTGGTGCTGCGCAGATGGACGGTGCTATCCTGGTGGTTGCTGCTACAGATGGTCCAATGCCACAAACTAAAGAACACATCCTGCTCGCTCGTCAGGTAGGTGTACCTCGTATCGTTGTTTTCATGAACAAAGTTGACCTGGTAGACGATCCTGAACTGCTGGAACTGGTAGAACTGGAAATCCGCGAGCTGCTGAGCAAATATAACTACGATGGTGACAACACTCCAATCATCAAGGGTTCTGCTACAGGCGCTCTGGCTGGTGAAGAGAAATGGGTTGCTGCTGTAGAAGAGCTGATGAACTCTGTAGATGAATTCATTCCGCTGCCTCCTCGCCCAGTTGATCTGCCTTTCCTGATGTCTGTAGAAGACGTTTTCTCTATCACAGGTCGTGGTACCGTTGCAACCGGTCGTATTGAACGTGGTCGTATCAAGGTGGGTGAACCAGTTGAAATCGTTGGTCTGATCGAAAAACCTCTTACTTCTACCTGTACAGGTGTTGAAATGTTTAAGAAATTACTCGACGAAGGTGAAGCTGGTGACAACGCTGGTCTGCTGCTGCGTGGTATTGAAAAGAAAGATATCCGTCGTGGTATGGTTATCACTAAACCAGGTACTATCACTCCGCACACCGATTTCAAATGTGAAGTATACGTACTGAGCAAAGAAGAAGGTGGCCGTCACACTCCATTCTTCCAGAAATACCGTCCTCAGTTCTACTTCCGTACTACGGATGTAACTGGTGAGGTTGAACTGCCAGCTGGTGTTGAAATGGTTATGCCAGGTGATAACATCGGTCTCGTGGTTAAGCTGATCGCTCCAATCGCTATGGAAAAAGGTCTGAAATTCGCTATCCGCGAAGGTGGACGTACCGTAGGTGCTGGTCAGGTTACTGAAATCATCAAGTAATCACTTTTTTCAGCATAAAAGCCATTAGCAATTCGCAAATTGCTAGCCGGTTAATCAGATTTTTTAGTAAATTCGATTTCGGTGTGACATAAGCAAACTGCTAATGGCTTTATACACGGGCATAGTTCAATGGTAGAATAGAGGTCTCCAAAACCTTTGATCAGGGTTCGAATCCTTGTGCCCGTGCAGTGTAAAATTGGTGAAAAGTGAAAGGTGAATTGTGAATTTCATTCGCCATTCACTTTTCACCTTTCATGTTTTCAAACGGTTAATTTTAAACCAATGAACAAGCTCAGAAACTATTTCCGGGAATCCTATCATGAACTGGTGCATAAAGTATCCTGGCCTAGCTGGCAGGAACTACAGTCCTCTACAATGGTTGTTCTAATTGCTACCGTGGTAATTACCCTTGTTGTATGGGGAATGGATGCCCTTTCTAACCTGGTGTTAACACAGTATTATAAAATGTTCTAATGATGACAGAAGCATCCAATAACCCTGCAGAAGAAACAAATGTTCCGACCCAGGATACCAAATGGTATGTACTTAGAGTGGTGAGTGGAAAAGAAAAGAAGGTTAAAGAATACCTGGATATTGAGGTGCGCCGTTCCGATTGGGGAAATGTGATCACTCAGATCTTCTTGCCTGTTGAGAAAGTGTATAAAGTACAGGCTGGTAAGAAAGTGATGCGCGAAAAGAACTTTTATCCCGGATATGTGATGATCGAAGCTATAGATGGTAAAATGAGTGACGAAGTCATCCAATCCATCCGCAACGTTTCCGGTGTAATCCACTTCCTTGGTAAAGAAAAGCCGATCGCTCTGCGTAAAGCTGAAGTAAATAAAATGTTAGGTAAGGTCGATGAACTGTCTGATAACGGACTGACCATGAGCGAACCGTTCATCGTTGGAGAAACTATCAAGATTATCGACGGACCATTCAATGACTTTAATGGTGTTATTGAAGAGGTGATCGAAGATAAGAAGAAGTTGAAGGTGACAGTAAAGATCTTTGGTCGAGCTACACCAGTGGAGTTGAACTTTATGCAGGTAGAGAAAATAAGCTAAAGATTTTAGGTTTTTTAATAGGAGCCGTTCCGAAAGGGGCGGCTTTTTTTTGTTTAAAACTGGCCTGCGACAGTAAGGATGATAAGAGGGCTTTTTCTCCTGCCGGGGCAATCCTTTTACCCAGATTTCCCTGCGGTAGCAAAGGATTCGTATTTCAGGCATCAGCCTAAAAAGGAGAAAATTTCCATGTTGCCGCAGGCCATTTAAAGGATCTTTTAATCCTTTTATAATCCGAATTCCCTTTCCCTGCTATTCATAATCGGTACCTTTGCCATGTGAAGATACTACTGATAGAAGATGAGCCCAAAGTCGCCGCTTTCATCAAAAAAGGACTGGAAGAAGACCAACACCAGGTGGAAGTAGCTTACGATGGCGAAATCGGACATAAAGCAATCATGCAGCACGATTACGATGTGATCATCATGGATGTGATGCTCCCCTACATGAACGGCCTGCAGTTGAGCAAAAGCATCCGCGAACAAGGCATCCGTACCCCCGTGCTCATGCTCACCGCCCTCAATACTACCCCCGACATAGTAGATGGCCTCAACGCTGGCGCAGACGACTACCTCGCCAAACCATTTCACTTCAGTGAACTCCTGGCCAGAACAAACGCCCTGCACCGCCGCACCGCCGACTTCAAAGCCGCTACCTCCAGACTCACCTTCATGGACCTCACCCTGGACCTGGACACCAAAACAGCCACCCGGGAAAACAAAGAAATCATCCTCACCGCCAAGGAATACGCTTTGTTAGAACTCTTCATGAATAACTGCAATAAAGTCCTCTCCCGCGCTTACATCGCCCAAACTGTATGGGGACTAGACTTCGACAGCGGTACCAACACGATTGATGTATACATCAACTACCTCCGCAATAAAATTGAAAAAGGATTCTCAGGCGACCGCTTAATACATACCGTAGTCGGCATGGGATATGTGATGAAGATGAAATAAACGGGTTTATGAAGATACGTCACCGACTGGCATTACAGTTTACCGTTCTATCAGGTTGCATCCTGCTGGTCATTTTCGTGCTCGTATACCTCCTGTTGCAAAACTATGTGAATAACACCTTTTTTAACCAGCTGGAAGACCGCGCCCTCATCACCGCACAGGTATTCCTGGAAAAAGATGAACTGGCCAAAAAGAAGTGGAAAGACATCGAAAAGAAATACATACAAACCATCCCCGGCGAAGATGGTATGATCTACGATGAAGAAAACCAGCCTGTATTTATTGAACCGGGTGCTCTCAACATACCACCTGCCATTATCCAGACAGTTCGCTACCATAAAAAATACCGTTTCCATTATAAAGGCCAACCCGCTGTAGGGCTGTATTATTCAGACAACCAGGGGAACTTTGTCATCTTCGTCACCGCCGGCAACGAAGCGGGACAGGCACAATTGATACATAACCTCTGGATCTTAGGCGGCACATTTGCACTCGGTATGCTCATGGTATTCGTAATTGGGCAGTGGTTCTCTTATCGTGCATTGCGCCCCATCAATTTCATTAACAGACAAGTGAAGAATATTCGTGCTTCCAACCTACATGCCCGTGTGAAAAAGAGCCGTAATGAAGATGAAATCGATGAACTGGCCAGTAACTTCAATGACCTGCTGGAACACCTGGAAAAAGCCTTTCACATGCAGCAATCCTTTGTCTCCAATGCATCGCATGAGTTACGTACGCCACTGACAGCGATTATCACCGAACTGGAAGTCATTCTCCAAAAGCAAAGAAATCAGGAAGACTATATAAAAACATTGCGCTCTGTACTGGATGAATCAGCCAAACTGAAAACCATCACCAATGGGCTGCTGGAACTCACACAGGCAGATACAGATACCTATGCAGGCAAAGAACATATCAGAATGGACGAACTGCTGTGGGACCTGCGGGAAGAATGGGCCAGCAAACATCCTGAACAGCTACTCAATATGCAGATGTTACAATTGCCTGAAGATGCTACCAGGCTGGAAATAACAGGTAACAGAGAGTTGCTGGTACTGGCTATCAAAAATATTATCAAGAATGCCTTTAAGTTCTCCGGCAATCAACCTGTGGATTGCACCCTGGATTGCCAGGAAGAACAATTGTTAATCACTATCACGGATAGTGGAATCGGTATATTACCCGAGGATGCAGCACGCATTTTTATGCCACTCTTCAGGGCCAATAATGCACGTATTTATCCCGGCTTTGGCATCGGCTTATCGATGGCACAAAAGATCATCCAGGCACACAATGGACAAATCAGTGTGAGCAGTGAACCCGGCCACGGCAGTACATTTAACGTTTCCTTCACGACTCACCATTAAATCTAATGGGTTTTTAATTTACCTCTAACGGCCCCCTAATAACAGCGTTGCAACTTTACATGCGTTAAAATTTATAAAACGATCATGTATTTGAAACGGGTATTATTCCTCTTCCTATATCTCGCAGTCATATTGCCTGTAGCTGAAGCGCAGACAGATACTGTACGCTATGCACTGCCGGATGCTGAAAAGGTTTTTCTTGAAAATAATCTGTCACTGCTGGCAGGGAAACTGGAAATTCCTATAGCAGAAGCAAAGATCCTGCAGGCCAGAGCATGGCCCAATCCCAACCTGTCCATCGGCGATATCCAGTTCTACACCAATGGTACGACGGCATCTGCGCCCCCGCTATTTGGTAATTTCTGGAGAGACAGAACATTCAGCGCACAGCTGGAACAACTGATTTATACCGCACGCAAGCGAAAGAAAAATATTGACCTGGAATCCCGCAACAAAGACCTCGCGGCCAGCAATTTCATGGACTTGCTGCAATCATTGAAGGCTGACTTCCGGCAAACAGAAGCTTCATTATTATATCTGCAACAGATACAGGGCGATCAGTTATTTCAGTTAGGCGTTGTGAATACTTTATTAAAGGCACAACAGGCCATGCTGAAGCAGGGGAATATTTCACAAACTGAGATGTACCGCATCAAAGCTTTACAGATCTCCCTGCAGTCGGATATCAATGAAACACACGAAGACCTGACGGCACAGCAGGAACACCTGAAAAACTTACTGGCGCTGAACTCAAATGTGTACCTGGTATTGGATGACCCAATAGCTACTTCAGATATGGTCACTGAATTGGAGCAACATCCTTTGCAGGAATTACTTACACAGGCTACACAACACAATGCAGGTATCATGGCTGCACAGCAACAAAAGCAGGTAAGTGTAGCTGCATTGACTGTAGAAAAAGCAAACAGGGTACCTGACCTGAGCCTCAATGTAAACTACGACAGAGCAGGTAATGATCAGCTCAACTTTATGGGCGCCGGCGTCTCTATGGATCTGCCATTTTTCAACAGGAATAAAGGCAATATCAAAGCGGCACAACTGGCAGTACAACAAAGTGATCTGTTAGAGAAAAATAAGATCACAGAAGTGAATAATGCGGTGGTAAAAGAATGGACAGACCTGCACAAAGCGATTGGCCTGTATGAAAGTATTGACACCGACTACCTGGATAAACTCGATACCATGGTAGAAGGCATCAGCCGCAACTTCGTGAGCCGGAATATCAGTCTGCTGGAATTCCTGGATTTCTTCAGCTCTTTTCGCGATAGCAAGCAGCAATACTATGCTGCGATCAGGAACATCAGTATGAAAAAGGCGAAGCTTAATTACTTAACCGGAACGGAGCTATAAACAACGCATTATGTACCGTATATTTTACATAGGACTGGCCATGGTATTAATATCTGCCTGTCACAATTCTACCACTACGACTAACACCACTACGCAGGAGGCAAATACCTGTATTATTTCGCCCAGCCTGAAAAAGCTGATTCAGTTAACGCCGCTGTCAGAAGCTCCTGTACACGGAGAGCTGGAACTGACGGGGAGTGTGAGTTATGATCAGGATCACCTGTATCATTATCAATCACTGGCCAGTGGTGTAGTAAGAGAAGTACGTTTTAACCTCGGTGATTATGTCACCAAAGGACAGGTATTGGCCGAAATAAAAACGACAGAATTGAGTGATCAATCTGCGGGGCTTCACAAAACAGAAGCTGCGCTTGCACTGGCAGAAAGACAATTGAGAGCTACGACCAGTCTGCACGATGATGGCATTGCATCAGACAAAGAATTGCTGGAAGCACAGAATGAAGTGGCCGCAGGTAAACTGGAAATTAACAGGATCAAAGAAACACTCACTATACAGGGTGGCAGTGTGGATAAAGGTGTATTACTGATACATGCGCCTATGAGTGGTTATATCGTGGCGAAGAAAATGACTACCGGCTATCAGGTGAATGCGGGGGATGATGATCTGTTTATCATTTCTGACCTGAAGCGGGTGTGGGTCATGGCAAATGTATATGCGGCACAGTTAGGCATGGTGAAAGCGGGTCAGGAAGTAGAGATCAGTACCACCGCTTATCCGGGAAAAGTGTTTACAGGCAGGATCTCCCGTCTCTCCAACATCTTTGATCCGGAAGAAAAAGTAATGAAAGCAGTGGTAGAAATTGACAACGCCAATCTGGAATTAAAGCCGGATATGATGGTGAGTGTGAATGTACATATGAGCACAAATGAACAGGCGCTGGCAGTGCCACTGGATGCCGTGATCTTTGACGATGATAACTACCATGTGGTGGCGTATCACAGTGACTGCGATGTGCGTGAACTGACCATTAATCCGCTGTCGCACGATAAGCAGTATTATTATGTGAATGAGGATGTACTGCACAAAGGTGATATCATCATCAGTCGCAACCAGTTATTGATCTATAATCAGCTGAAAGGAAGATAGTATGAACAAACTAGTAGAAAAGATCGTTGGCTTTGCACTAAAGAACCATACGCTGGTCCTGTTCTTTACTTTCCTGCTGATAGTAGCTGGTGTAGTCGCCATTAAGAATACATTGATAGAAGCCTATCCGGATGTGACCAATACCCGTGCCCGTATTATTACACAATGGCCGGGCCGGAGTGCGGAAGAGATAGAGAAGTTTGTGACCTTGCCTATTACGAAAGAGATGAGCACCATTCCGGGTAAGACGGATGTGCGTTCTATTTCACTCTTTGGCTTGTCTGTCGTGACGGTGAATTTCGAAGATAATGTAGAAGATTTTTATGCACAGCAATATGCGAGTAACCGCATGCGCAATGTGGATCTGCCTGCTGGTGCAGATGCAGAAATAGAACCCCCATACGGTGCCACAGGAGAGATATTCCGATATGTGATCAGGAGTAAAGACAGACCGATCCGTGACTTGTCTGCCCTGCAGGAATGGGTGATCAGCAGGGAATTGTTGTCAGTACCTGGTGTAGCAGATGTGAATAGTTTTGGAGGGGAAGAAAAGAGTTATGAGATCAGGGTGAATCCTACAGAACTATCGAACTACGGTTTGACGGCATTGGATGTATTTCAGGCGATCGGTAAAAGTAATATCAACGTGGGTGGCGATGTGATTCAGAAGGGGAGTCAGGCATATGTGGTACGTGGTGTGGGATTGCTGGAAAAGACAGCAGATATCGAGAACATCCTTATTACAAACATAAAAGGCACCCCGGTGCTGGTGAAGAATGTGGCGAATGTAGTCGTGACAGGAAAACCGAGATTGGGTAGAGTTGGGTTGAACGGCGATGACGATCTGGTAGAAGGGATTGTGATCATGCTGAGAGGGGAGAACCCCAGTAAGGTAATTGAGAAATTGCGGGAGCGGATTGCAGATCTGAACAATCGTATCCTGCCCAAAGATGTAAAGATAGAACCGTTCCTGGACAGGACGGAGCTGGTAGATAAGACCATTACAACAGTTACACATAACCTTATAGAGGGAATTTTGCTGGTATCCATTGTTGTGTTTGTGTTTCTATATAACTGGCGAACTACAGTGATAGTGGCGTCCGTAATTCCGCTGGCATTTTTGTTTGCCTTGCTGATGTTGCGGATACAGGGGCTGTCGGCCAATCTGATCTCCATAGGTGCAGTAGATTTTGGGTTATTGCTGGAGGGAACGATGGTGATAGTCGAGCATGTATTCGCCAGTATGGACAAGCGTGCCCGTGATATGGGCATGGAGGCATTCAACGCTATGCCGAAGGATGGTTTCATACAGGATAAAGCGAGAAGTGTGGCAAAGTCGATCCTGTTTGCACAAGTGATCCTGATCGTAGCGTTGATGCCTATTTTTACATTTCAGAAAGTGGAAGGAAAGATGTTTTCGCCACTGGCATTTACATTGGGGTATGCATTGTTAGGGTCACTGTTATTGAGTTTGACCTATGTACCAGTGATGTGTAAACTGTTGCTGAACAAGAATGTGGTAGACAGGCACAGTGTGGTGACGGAGTTTTTCAGGAAGATCATATTCAGGTTGTTTCAGTTTGCGACTAAGTACAGGAGGGGAACGATCATTGGTTTCTTTGTACTGCTGGGTGGTTGTATACTGGGATTTGGCAGTATGGGAACGGAGTTTATTCCAAAGCTGAATGAGGGTGCGATCTATATAAGAGCCACCTTGCCAAGTAGTGTGAACCTGGATGAATCGGTGCGATTGACGAAAGAGATGAAAGCACAGCTGCGGAGTTTTGATGAAGTACAGTTTGTGCTTACACAGACGGGCAGACCCAATGATGGTACGGATCCTACTGGTTTTTTCAATATTGAATTTCATGTGCAGTTGAAAGATGAGGGGCAATGGCAGCACCATATAACGAAGGAGCAGTTATTGGAACAGATGGAGGCAAAGTTGCGGGTGTATCCGGGGATTGTGTTTGGGTTTAGTCAGCCGATCATGGATAATGTGGAAGAGTATGTAGCGGGCGTAAAGAGTGCATTAGTCGCGAAGGTATATGGTAATGATCTGTCTTCACTGGAACGGACGGCGGATAGTATTGCTGTGGTGCTCAAAGGTATCAGGGGTATTGAGGATGTGAATGTGTTCAGGAATATTGGTGCACCGGAATTGAGGATTAAGTTGAGTGAGGCGAGGATGGCCAGGTATGGAATCAGCATGGAAGATGCGCAGGCGGTGGTAGAGATGGCGATAGGGGGGAAGTCGGCATCTACATTCTATGAGGGAGAGCGGATGTTTGAGATCAGGGTGCGGTACGATGAGCATTTCAGGCAATCGGAGCAGGAGATCAGGAATATATTGGTGCCGGCGGCGGGAGATGCAAAGGTGCCATTGTCGGAGATCGCAGATATCGGGTTCTTTACGGGACCTGCATTTATCTACAGGCAGGGGAGTAGCCGGTATATAGCGGTAGGTTTTTCAGTGAGGGGTAGAGATCTGGGAGGTACCATAGCAGAAGCGCAGGAGAAGGTAAAGGAGCGGGTGAAATTACCGGAGGCGTATAAGCTGGAATGGGCAGGGGAGTTTGAGAGTCAGCAGCGGGCTACGGGCCGGCTGGCGTATATTGTACCGATATCGTTGTTATTGATCGGGTTCCTGTTGTATATCAATTTCAATAACCTGAAGGATACTTTGTTGTCGTTGATAACGGTGCCGTTTGCCTTTATGGGTGGGTTCTTTTCGTTGTGGATAACGCATACCATATTCGGGATTTCGGCAGGTATTGGATTTATTATATTATTTGGCGTAGGAACGATAGATGGGATCATATTGATATCGGTGATGAAGAGTTACTGGGAGAATGGGATGCCGTTGAAAGAGGCGATAGAAAATGGAGTGAGGGATAGGATCAGACCTGTATTTATGATAGCGGTGATGGGATCGTTGGGATTATTGCCGGCGGCATTGAGTCATGGTATGGGATCGGAGATCCAGAAGCCGTTGGCGATTATGATAG
Source organism: [Flexibacter] sp. ATCC 35208 (assembly GCF_001975825.1). Classification (GTDB taxonomy): domain Bacteria; phylum Bacteroidota; class Bacteroidia; order Chitinophagales; family Chitinophagaceae; genus Chitinophaga. The sequence goes on along the minus strand of NZ_MTKN01000003.1, from coordinate 37,033 downwards.
TGGGGGGATTGGTCGTGTGTATGCTATTGAGTCTGATGGTATTACCACAGTTTTTTTACTGGGCGTATAAAAAGAAGGGTGGCGAGTAGCCACTCCTCTTTTTATCATTTCTTTCTGGTCAGGTGAATTTCCATGCTTTTGATATCTTTTCCATCTTTGGTGTAGTACATTTCCACCATGTGGTGGTCGTCGTCCTGGATGGTGAAAATCTCTTTCATGTCGATGTCTTTTCCCTGCATAGGGTCATAGCTTTTGCCGGCGAGGGTAAGTTTGTGGGTGTCATCGTTCCATGTGCCCTGGAGGAGCATGATACCGGTACCCATGTTGTCGACCCATGAATTCTGGAAGATCTTTTTAGCATTATCATATGCGAGGAGGCCATGGCCTTCGAATTCCATGCCATCGATGTTGCCTTTGTGGACAGATTCCTGGTATCGGCCACCGAGGATCATTTTATTTTCGGTGGTGCCGGTAGATTTGGATGGTGGGGCGCCGGGGGCCATCCAGAAGGTCATTTCATAATCCCAGGTACCATCGGAATGCGCGAGCATCTGGTGAACTTTTCCCGGGGTCATGTAATCCATCCAGGCTTTTTGGGCGCCGGACTGATCCTGAGCGAGGATGGTGGTGGCGGCGAGGATTGGGAAGCATAATAACAACAGACATTTCATGATTTGGTGGATTTTAAGTATTAAAAGAACAAGGAAGACGAGGAGAAGGTTGAAGGCGGGGGCAACAATAAATTTATATGAAGAGGATTAGGAATTCCGGTAAATTCCATTAGATTTGTGAGAGAGGGTGCTGGAACTCATATGTTAGCCTTCCCTATTACTTAATTGCCAGCAAAAGTTTTGCAATAGAATTGTAAAATTTTAACCCCAAATAGATGATAATAGCAAAAAGGATGCCCGAAAGCAAATTCTTTTTGTGATTTATTATATTATTATATACCTTTGCATCCCCTTCAAAAGGTATTTTTTTTCTTCCTTTGAGTTTTGGGAGTCTCGGAAGAGACGAGACGTTTTAACCAAATTAAATTTTCAACATGGCAAAAGAGATCGCTACGTACGTGAAATTGCAGGTTAAAGGCGGCGCTGCCAACCCTGCACCTCCAATTGGTCCAGCCTTGGGTTCCAAGGGTGTGAACATTATGGAGTTCTGTAAGCAGTTCAATGCCCGTACCCAGGATAAAGCGGGTAAGGTATTGCCTGTGTTACTGACTGTTTACACAGATAAGTCTTTTGATTTCGTAATTAAGACTCCTCCTGCAGCTGTACAGTTGCTGGAAGCAGCCAAATTGCAGAGTGGTTCCAAAGAGCCAAACCGTAACAAGGTTGGTAAAGTTACCTGGGCTCAGGTAGAAGCTATCGCAACTGATAAGATGGCTGACCTGAACTGTTTCACCAAAGAGAGTGCCATGAAGATGGTAGCTGGTACTGCCCGTTCTATGGGTATTACTGTGGATGGTAACGCTCCATGGAGCAACTAATTGTTTCACCTGTGTATAACGGGTTAACTTTTTAAAACATTTTGCAATGGCAACTAAGAAAAGAAAAGTAGCTGATACAAAAGTGGACAAGAACAAGATCTACTCCCTGAAGGAGGCGTCCACAATTGTAAAAGACATTAACTGCACTAAGTTCGACAGCTCTGTCGATTTACATATCCGTCTGGGCGTTGATCCCAAGAAAGCAGACCAGGCTATCCGTGGTTCCGTAACGCTTCCCCACGGTACTGGTAAAACTAAACGTGTTCTGGTACTTTGCACGCCTGACAAAGAGGCTGCTGCAAAAGAAGCTGGAGCTGATCACGTTGGTTTGGATGAGTATATCCAGAAAATCGAAGCTGGCTGGACTGATATCGATGTAATCGTAGCTACACCAGCTGTGATGCCAAAGATTGGTAAGCTGGGTAAGATCCTGGGTCCCCGTAACCTGATGCCTAACCCTAAGACTGGTACTGTTACTAATGATGTAGCGGCAGCGGTAAACGAGGTGAAAGGTGGTAAGATTACCTTCAAGGTAGACAAGGCTGGTATCATTCATGCTTCTATTGGTCGTGTATCATTTGCTCCTGAAAAGATCGAACAGAACTCTCAGGAACTGATCAACGCTATCATCAGGTTGAAACCAGCTACTGCTAAGGGTACTTACCTGAAAGGTCTGGCTATGGCGAGCACAATGAGCCCAGCCATCACGGTTGACACTAAATCTGTTCAAAACTAACTGATTCGCCGGCTGGCAGATCGACAAACTGAGAAAAGCTATGAACAAAGATCAAAAAAATGAAGTGATTGAACTGCTGAAAAGTAAGTTCGCTCAATATAACAACTTCTACATCACAAACACTGAGTCTCTGACTGTAGCGCAGGTAAACAATTTGCGCAGGGTTTGTTTTGATAAGAACGTGGAAATGAAGGTGGCTAAGAACACCCTCATCAAGAAAGCACTGGAATCACTGGATGCTGAGAAATATGCAGGTGTGTTTGAAGCACTGAATGGTGTAACTGCCCTGATGTTTTCTGATTCTCCAAAAGAACCAGCGCTGATCATTTCTACTTTCCGTAAGGAAAACAAGAAAACAGAAAAGCCTGAGCTGAAAGCTGCATTTGTAGCTGATGAAATCTACACTGGCGATGCTCAACTGGCTAACCTGGTTAAAATCAAGACTAAGAACGAACTCATTGGAGACGTTATCGGTCTGTTGCAATCTCCTGCTAAGCGTGTTATCGCTGCTTTGCTGGAAAAAGGCAAGAAGGAAGAAGCAGGTGAAACTGTTGCTCCAGCGGCTGAATAAGCTGAAAGTGAGTGTAATAAACTCACGACCAATAATTATGGCTTCCAAGTCACAATATAAATCATCAATCTAACTTTCAAATTCTTAAAAACATTATACAATGGCAGACGTTAAAGCATTAGCCGAACAATTAGTAGGTTTAACTGTTAAGGAAGTACAAGAACTGGCAGACGTTCTGAAGAGCGAATACGGTATCGAACCAGCTGCTGCTGCAGTTGTAGTAGCTGCAGGTGGTGGCGAAGCTGCTGCTGCAGAAGAAAAAACTGCCTTCAACGTTATCCTGAAATCTGCAGGTGCTAGCAAACTGAACGTAGTTAAGATCGTTAAGGATCTGACAGGTCTTGGTCTGAAAGAAGCTAAGGAACTGGTAGACGGTGCTCCTAAGGAACTGAAAGCAGGCGTTAGCAAGGCTGAAGCAGAAGACCTGAAAGCTAAGCTGACTGAAGCTGGCGCTGAAGTTGAAATTCAGTAATTCTTTGCTTAAGGATACCTCTTTATAAAGGTCAAAAGTGCTTTTTGGCACTTTTGGCCTTCTTCCCTTTGGGAAAGTGTCTTTTTCGAAGCGTCAAAAAAGGGGAAATCACCGGGTCGGTGGATTTGACAATCAGGAGAAGACAGAAATTTTTGAGGGTAATTGGCAAAGAATCCTTAATTTCCCCGATTCATGTTGTGATCTACACCTCACAATATTACATAAGTTAATATAACTGCTAACTTCGAATATGTCTCTAAAAAAAGCCCAAACAAGTGAAAGAATAAACTTTGGAAAGATCAAACAAGTAACTGAGACACCGGATCTGTTGGCTATCCAAATTCAATCTTTCAAGGATTTCTTCCAGTTAGAAACCACACCAGACAAGCGTAACAATGAAGGCCTTTTTAAAGTATTCAAGGAGAACTTCCCGATCACAGATACCCGCAATATCTTCAATCTGGAGTTTCTGGACTACTTTGTAGACCCTCCGCGTTATACCATAGAGGAATGTATTGAGCGTGGGCTTACCTATTCTGTACCGCTGAAGGCCAAACTGCGCCTGAGCTGTAACGATGAGGAGCACGTAGACTTCCAGACGATTGTGCAGGACGTGTTCCTTGGGAACATACCCTACATGACTCCGAGAGGTACTTTCGTGATCAACGGAGCCGAACGTGTAGTTGTATCTCAGCTGCATCGTTCTCCTGGTGTATTCTTCGGTCAATCTATCCACCCGAACGGTACCAAGATCTACTCTGCAAGGGTGATTCCGTTCAAGGGCGCGTGGATGGAGTTTGCAACTGACATCAACAATGTGATGTATGCATACATCGACCGTAAGAAGAAATTCCCCGTAACTACGCTGTTACGTGCTATCGGGTACGAAACAGATAAAGACATCCTGCAACTGTTCGGGATGGCTGATGAAGTAAAAGCAGACAAGAAGAGCCTTGACAAATACGCTGGCAAGAAACTGGGTGCCCGTGTACTGAGAAGCTGGGTGGAAGATTTCGTAGATGAAGATACCGGTGAGGTAGTGAGCATCGAACGTAACGAAATCGTGCTGGAACGTGATAGCATCCTCGACGAAGCGAACATTGAGACGATCGTTGATATGGGTGTGAAGAGCGTATTTGTGCAGAAAGAAGAGGTGAGCGGCGACTTCTCCATCATCTACAATACTTTAAATAAAGATACATCTAACTCCGAGCTGGAAGCCGTTCAGCACATCTACCGTCAATTGCGCGGTGCTGATGCGCCGGATGATGAAACAGCAAGGGGTATCATTGATAAATTATTCTTCTCTGACAAGCGTTATGACCTCGGTGATGTAGGCCGTTATAAGATCAACAGGAAACTGGGTCTGCCTACTCCACTGGACATGAAGGTGCTGACCAAAGAAGATATTATCGCGATCATCAAGTACCTGGTACAGCTCACTAACAGTAAGGCGGAAATCGATGATATCGATCACCTGTCTAACCGTCGTGTTCGTACAGTAGGTGAGCAGTTATATGCTCAATTCGGTGTTGGTCTGGCTCGTATGGCCCGTACCATCCGCGAAAGAATGAACGTTCGTGATAATGAAGTATTCACTCCGGTAGACCTGATCAACGCGAGGACACTGTCTTCCGTAATCAACTCCTTCTTCGGTACCAGCCAGTTGAGCCAGTTCCTGGATCAAACCAACCCGCTGTCTGAGATCACGCACAAGCGTCGTATCTCCGCACTGGGCCCCGGTGGTCTGAGTCGTGAAAGAGCAGGTTTCGAGGTACGTGACGTACACTATAGCCACTACGGCCGTCTTTGTACTATCGAAACACCGGAAGGTCCGAACATCGGTCTGATCTCTACCCTTTGCGTACACGCTAAGGTGAATGATATGGGCTTTATCGAAACTCCATACCGTAAGGTACAGGATGGTAAAGTTGATATGGATAAAGTGAAATTCCTGAGTGCTGAAGAAGAGGATAGTGTGAAGATCGCTCAGGCAAATGCTCCATTGGATGAAGCAGGTAACTTTATCAATGAAAAGGTGAAATCCCGTGAAACCGGTGACTTCCCTATTCTGGACAGAGGAGAAGTAGAATATATGGACGTGGCTCCGAACCAGATCGTGGGTCTGAGCGCTTCCCTGATTCCGTTCCTCGAGCATGATGATGCCAACCGTGCGTTGATGGGATCAAACATGCAACGTCAGGCAGTACCGCTGATCAATCCACAGGTGCCTATCGTAGGTACTGGTCTGGAAGGAAAAGCAGCCCGCGATTCCCGTCTGCAGATCACTGCTGAAGGTCGTGGTGTGATTGAATTCGTTGATGCCAATGAAATCCATGTTCGTTACGAGCGTGACGAAATGCAGAAACTGGTATCTTTCGAAGATGATCTGAAGATCTACCACCTGACTAAATTCGTTAAAACCAACCAGAGCACCTGTATCAACCTGCGTCCTGCCGTTAAGAAAGGACAGCAGCTGGAATTCGGTGACTTCCTGACTGAGGGTTATGCAACCCGCGGCGGTGAACTGGCCCTGGGTCGTAACATGAAAGTGGCGTTCATGCCATGGAAAGGTTACAACTTTGAGGATGCGATCGTAATCTCTGAGCGTGTAGGCCGTGAAGACCTCTTCACTTCTATACACATCGATGAATATGAGCTGGAAGTACGTGACACCAAGCTGGGTGAAGAAGAACTGACACCAGATATTCCAAACGTAAGTGAGGAAGCAACCAAAGATCTGGATCAGAACGGTATCATCCGTGTAGGTGCACACATTAAGGAAGGCGACATCCTGATCGGTAAGATCACTCCTCGTGGTGAATCTGATCCTTCTCCTGAAGAAAAATTGCTTCGTGCGATCTTCGGTGACAAGGCTTCCGATGCGAAAGATGCTTCCCTGAAGGCACCTCCAAGCACAGAAGGTGTGGTGATCGACAAGAAATTGTTTAGCCGCGCTAAGAAAGATAAGAACTCCAAGACCCGTGAAAAAGCGGCCCTGGAGAAATTAGAAAAAGTACACCAGAAGAACGAAGAAGACCTGCTGGAAGTGCTGATGAGTAAGCTGTTGACACTGCTGAAGGATAAAACCTCTCAGGGTATTACCAACACTTATGGTGAAGTACTGATCTCTAAAGGCTCTAAGTTCTCTTCCAAGAATCTGGCGAACATCGACTTCCAGAACGTGAACCCACTGGGCTGGACAACAGATGAAGTAACCAACGATCAGATCAACACACTGCTGCACAACTATAACATCAAGTACAATGAAGAACTGGGACGTTACAAACGTGAGAAGTTCAACATCAGCATTGGTGATGAGTTGCCAGCCGGCGTACTGAAACTGGCTAAGGTTTACCTGGCTAGCAAACGTAAGCTGAAAGTGGGTGATAAGATGGCGGGTCGTCACGGTAACAAGGGTATCGTTGCCAAGATTGTACGTGATGAAGACATGCCATTCCTGGAAGACGGTACACCAGTAGATATCGTACTGAACCCACTTGGGGTACCTTCCCGTATGAACCTTGGACAGATTTACGAAACTGTACTGGGTTGGGCAGGCCTGAAACTGGGTCTCAGGTTCGCTACGCCAATCTTTGATGGTGCTACTACAGAAGAAATCGCAGATTATATCGATACTGCAGGTCTGCCAAGCTTTGGCCATACTTACCTGTATGATGGCGAAACCGGTGAGCGTTTCCACCAGAAAGCTACCGTGGGTGTTATCTACATGCTTAAGCTGAGCCACATGGTGGATGACAAGATGCACGCCCGTTCTATCGGACCATACTCTCTCATTACTCAGCAACCGTTGGGTGGTAAGGCGCAGTTCGGTGGTCAGCGTTTTGGTGAAATGGAGGTGTGGGCACTTGAAGCATACGGTGCATCCAACATTCTGCAGGAGCTGTTAACCATTAAATCAGATGACATTGTAGGCCGTGCCAAAGCTTATGAGTCAATCGTGAAAGGCGATAACATCCCGAAAGCAGGCGTACCTGAATCATTCAACGTATTGATTCATGAGTTACGTGGTCTGGGTCTGGATCTGAAATTTGAATAGTAGTTTAAGCTATAAATAGCTACAAGCTGCAGGAAGCAGTCCCGAAAAAAGGGGCGGGCGGCCTGTGGCTTGCAGCTTGTAAAGCCGGAACTCTTTTTCCCATGTGAATTTTCTTTAAACAACATACAATGGCCATCAAGAAAGAAAATCGTCCTAAATCAAACTTTAATAGCATTACCATTAGTCTGGCGTCTCCGGATAGCATCCTGGAGCGTTCTTATGGCGAAGTGCTGAAGCCGGAAACCATCAACTACCGTACTTATAAGCCGGAGCGTGATGGTTTGTTCTGCGAAAGGATATTCGGCCCTGTAAAGGACTATGAGTGCTATTGCGGCAAATACAAACGTATCCGTTATAAGGGTATCGTGTGCGACCGCTGTGGTGTGGAAGTGACTGAAAAGAAAGTACGTCGCGAAAGAATGGGCCACATCCGTCTGGTTGTACCTGTTGTTCATATCTGGTATTTCAAATCCCTTCCAAATAAGATCGGTTACCTGCTGGGTATGAGCTCCAAGAAACTGGAGACCATCGTGTATTATGAAAGATACGTGATTATCCAGGCTGGTGCTAAACAGGAGAAAGGCCTGAATTATGGCGACCTGTTAACTGAAGAAGAATATCTCGACATCCTGGATACCCTGCCAAAGGATAACCAGCTGCTGAGTGATGATGATCCTAACAAGTTCATCGCTAAGATGGGTGCGGAAGCAGTAGAAATGATGCTGGCCAGAATTGATCTGGATAGCCTTTCTTACCAGCTGCGTAACCAGGCTGCTACTGAAACCAGCCAGCAACGTAAAGCGGAAGCCCTGAAACGCCTGAGCGTAGTAGAAGCATTCCGTGAAGCAAATGGTCGTGTTGAAAACCGTCCTGAATGGATGGTGATGCAATATATCCCTGTTGTTCCACCAGAACTGCGTCCGTTAGTTCCATTGGATGGTGGTCGTTTCGCGTCTTCTGACCTGAACGATCTGTACCGCAGGGTAATTATCCGTAACAATCGTCTGAAACGCCTGATCGAAATCAAGGCACCAGAGGTGATCCTGCGTAACGAAAAACGTATGCTGCAGGAAGCGGTTGACTCCCTCTTCGATAACAGCCGTAAATCAAATGCGGTGAAAGCGGAAGGTGGTCGTGCACTGAAATCACTCTCTGATGTACTGAAAGGTAAACAAGGTCGTTTCCGTCAGAACCTGCTCGGTAAACGTGTTGACTATTCCGGTCGTTCCGTAATCGTGGTTGGCCCTGAACTGAAACTGCACGAATGTGGTCTGCCAAAAGATATGGCGGCAGAGCTGTTCAAACCATTCATCATCCGTAAGCTGATCGAAAGAGGTATCGTTAAAACGGTAAAATCTGCGAAGAAGCTGGTAGACAGGAAGGAAGCAGTAGTTTGGGATATCCTTGAAAATGTACTGAAAGGACACCCGGTAATGCTGAACCGTGCTCCTACGCTGCACCGTCTCTCCATTCAGGCATTCCAGCCTAAACTGGTAGAAGGTAAAGCGATCCAGTTGCACCCGCTCGTGTGTTCTGCGTTCAACGCGGATTTCGATGGTGACCAGATGGCGGTACACGTACCGTTGAGCAATGCTGCGATCCTGGAAGCACAACTGTTGATGCTGTCTTCACACAACATCCTCAACCCACAGAATGGTACGCCAATCACCCTGCCTTCACAGGACATGGTTCTTGGTCTGTACTATATCAGTAAAGGAAAGAAATCTACCCCTACTGAAAAAGTAGAAGGTGAAGGAATGGCTTTCTATTCTGCTGAAGAGGTGATCATCGCTTACAACGAACAGAAAGTGAACCTGCACGCAAATATCCGCGTAAAGGCAAACATTCGTAACGAGAAGGGTGAGTTGGTGAACAAGCTGATCGAAACGACAGTAGGTCGTGTGATCTTTAACCAGCACGTTCCAAAAGAAGCTGGGTATGTAAATGCACTGCTGACTAAGAAATCACTGCGTGAGATCATCGGTGACATCATTAAATTTACTGACATCCCGAAAACTGCGAAGTTCCTGGATGATATCAAGCAATTAGGTTTCCGTACGGCGTTCCGTGGTGGTCTGTCCTTCAACATCAATGACCTGATCATCCCTGAGGTGAAACAGGTAATGATCGACAGCGCATCTAACGAAGTGGACGAAGTATGGGATAACTATAATATGGGTCTGATCACGAATAACGAACGTTATAACCAGATTATCGATATCTGGTCCCGTGCAGATACCAAAGTAACTGAAACGCTGATCCGTGAGCTGGCGAATGACAAACAGGGCTTCAACTCTGTATACATGATGCTCGACTCCGGTGCGCGTGGTTCCAAACAGCAGATCAAGCAGCTGGCAGGTTTGAGAGGATTGATGGCCAAGCCACGTAAAAGTGGTTCTACTGGTTCAGAGATCATCGAAAACCCGATCCTGTCCAACTTTAAGGATGGTCTGAACGTATTGGAATACTTCATCTCTACGCACGGTGCGCGTAAAGGTCTTGCGGATACGGCGTTGAAAACAGCGGATGCTGGTTATCTGACCCGTCGTCTCGTAGACGTTGCACAGGACGTAGTTATCAACGAAGAAGATTGTGGTACCCTGCGTGGTATTGCTACTTCAGCGCTGAAAGACAATGAAGAAATCGTAGAACCATTATACGATCGTATCCTGGGTCGTACATCCCTGCAGGACGTATTTGATCCTCATACTGAAGAGGTGATCGTTGAAGCAGGTGGTATAATCGATGAGGATATCGCTCACCGTATCGAAAACAGTGCGATTGATACTGTTGAGATCCGTTCTGTACTGACTTGCGAAAGCCGCAGAGGTGTGTGTGTGAAGTGTTATGGTAAGAACTTGGCAACCGGTTATACGACTCAGCGTGGTGATGCCGTAGGTATCATTGCAGCACAGTCCATCGGTGAGCCTGGTACTCAGCTGACACTGCGTACCTTCCACGTGGGTGGTGTGGCTGGTTCTACATCAGTAGATACTGGTCTGGCTGCTAAATTCGAAGGAACCGTACAGTTTGATGGTCTGCGTACCACTACATACGAAAACAACGATGGTGATAAAGTACAGGTGGTAATTGGCCGTACAGGTGAATTACGTATCGTAGACGTGAAGAACGATCGTCTGCTGATCACCAACAACATTCCTTACGGTTCTACACTGCTGGTGAAAGATGGCCAGAAGGTAGCGAAAGGTGATATAATCTGTACATGGGATCCATACAACGCCGTTATCGTATCTGAAATCGCTGGTAACATCCGTTTCGATAGCATCATTGAAGGTATCACCTTCCGTGAAGAAGCTGACGAGCAGACAGGTCACCGTGAGAAAGTGGTTATCGAAACCAAGGATAAGAATAAGATCCCATCCCTGTTCGTAGATGGTAACAAGGAAGTGAAATCTTATAACTTACCAGTAGGTTCACATATCGTAATCGAAGAAGGGGAAGCTGTAAGAGCGGGTCAGGTAATCGTGAAGATCCCACGTATCCTCGGTAAACTGAGAGATATCACGGGTGGTCTGCCACGTGTAACTGAACTGTTTGAAGCACGTAACCCAAGCAACCCTGCTATCGTATCTGAGATCGATGGTGTGGTAGCCTTCGGTAACATCAAACGTGGTAACCGTGAGATCATCATTGAAAGCCGTGAAGGTCAGATCAAGAAATACCTGGTGCCATTGACACGTCATATCCTGGTACAGGATGGTGACTTCGTGAAAGCAGGTACTGCGCTGTCTGATGGTTCTATCACGCCTGCAGATATCCTCTCTATCAAGGGTCCATTTGCCGTACAGGAATACCTGGTAAATGAGATTCAGGAGGTTTACCGCTTACAGGGTGTGAAGATCAACGATAAGCACATTGAGGTGATCGTACGCCAGATGATGCGTAAGGTGAATATCGAAGATCCGGGCGATACCCGTTTCCTCGAAGGAGATACCACCGATAAGTTTGAATTCTTTGAAGAAAACGACCATATATTCGATAAGAAGGTAGTAACAGAAGCTGGTGAATCAACTTTGTTGAGAGCTGGTCAGATTGTTACCCTGCGTCAGGTAAGAGAAGAAAACTCTCTGCTGCGCCGTTCGGACAGGAAACTGGTTGAGTTCCGCGATGCGAAACCAGCTACTTCCAGCCCGCTGCTGCAAGGTATTACCAAGGCGTCTCTGGGTACACATAGCTGGATCTCTGCTGCGTCCTTCCAGGAAACCACGAAGGTATTGTCTTCTGCTGCCATCAACGGTAAGATAGATGACATGCTGGGTCTGAAGGAGAATGTGATCACAGGTCACCTGATCCCTGCAGGTACAGGTTTACGCGAGTTCGAAAACATGATCGTAGGTTCCAAAGAAGAATACGATATCCTGGCATCTTCCAAAGAAGTGTTCCAGTTCGACGAAGAAGAATAAGCGAAATGCTCAAACTATAAAAAAATGTCCCGTGCGTAGTGCCGGGACATTTTTTTTACGTGTAACTTTCGGACAATTTCTATAAATAGGTTTGATTGTGAAAAAATTCATTGTATTACTGGTCATCATAGCAGGGATCTATGCTTGCAACAAGGATAGTGATAGCTCTATACCTGACACTACATCTTATTTGAATGTATTTGTGGCCAACCCGGATGCCAGCTATGATATTGTATTGGATACGACCTCCATGGGTACTGGCTTGTCTCTGGGAGAATATACCGGTTATAAATCATTTACTGCAAAGCGTTATACTTTGTGCATTTTTGCCACCGGCGACAGGGAAGATACATTGATACAGGGGCAGATCAGTTTGCGTAATAACCATTATTACACTATATACTTCGAGAAGAACCACAATAATATATTGCAGTTCCTGGCCACTGAAGATAAAATGGGTGCAACAAGCAGCAAGACAGTAGGTTACCTGCGTGTAGTAAACCTGAGTGATAGTTATGACACCACTGGAACTACGGCAACAGTCATGGATTTTGGTATCGATGGTACGGAGTTTTTTTCCAACATTGGTTACCTGGGATACTCTGTTTTCAAGGAGATCACACCGGGTGCCCATTCACGTGATATAAGGGATGCTGATTCAACAAGCCTGAATACAGCTGATTTCAACATTGAGGCTGGGAAGAGTTATAGCTGGATTGTATATGGAAATGCTTTGGTGGCTGACAGTTTTAAGGTAGTGACTTTTCAGCATAATTAAAATGTGAAAGAGTTGTTAAGAAACTGTGGGCATTAGTATTATAACGTAAAAACCTTATTTTAGCCGTTTAATTTTTAAAATGTATTTAAGGAGATTAAAAAATCCACCTAACAACATGCGCACTAAACAAATTGTGAAAAGCGGATTATTGGCAGCATTCGCAGCCGCGACATTTATGGCTTGTCAACAACCTGTCAAGAAGGATACCGAATCATCAGCACCTGCCGCAGGTACAAGCGCTTCGACCGCTTCGAACGGTCTCGTTATTGCTTACGTGGATATTGATACTGTAGAAGCTTATTATAACTACTTCAAGCAAAAGAAAACTGAGCTGGAAACCAAACAGCAGGCTATCGAAAACGAACTGCAGGCAAATGTACGTGCATTGCAGAACGAAGCAGCTGATTTCCAACGTAAAGCTACCGGTATGACCCAGTCAGAAGGTGAAGCTGCTCAGCGTACCCTGTATCAGAAACAGCAACAACTGGAAGGCAAAGCACAGAATATGCGTGCGCAGTATGCTGAACAGGAAAGCAAATTCAACGAAGAACTGCAGAAGAGACTGAACGACTTCCTGGAGAATTTCAACAGCGACAAGCGTTATGCATATATTTTGTCTTACCGTACAGGGGCGAGCAACATCCTGTTCAAAGACAAAAAGTATGACATTACTCCGGAAGTTATCAAAGGCCTGAATGAGGCAGATGCAGCTAAGGAGAAAAAATAAATAGTTGCTATAGCAAAAACATATAAAAAAGTTTTTAACTTGGAATCCCGTTTCGTGGAGCTTTAGATGAACTGAAGCATTTACGGAACGGGATTTTGGGTAGTTACAGGCCAGTTGTTTTTTGAGTAATTCCACCGTATTTCTGGATGTAGTGCTACAATCAACTAAAATCTAATTATGAGTAACCAGGACACAAATAACCATCAGACGGCTTTCCGTCCCAGTCTTAGTTTGCTGGATGCAACTATGATAGTAGCCGGATCGATGATCGGGTCAGGTGTATTTCTCGTATCAGCGGAGATTACCAGGTCCATTGGAAGTGCCGGATGGCTTACCCTGATGTGGGTATTAGGAGGTATTGTGACTATTATAGCAGCCGTTAGTTACGGCGAACTATCTGGTATGTATCCACGTGCCGGCGGCCAGTATGTGTACCTCAGAGAGGCTTATAATCCCTTTATTGCATTTTTATTTGGCTGGACACAGTTCGGTGTTATACAGGCCGGTACTATAGCGGCAGTAGCCGTAGCATTTGCAAAGTATTCAGCGTTTATCATTCCATTCTTCAGTGAGGATAACATCCTGCTGGATCTGAAGCTCTTTACCGTCTCTGCGGCCCAGGTACTGGCTATTATCTCAATAGTAGTACTAACCTGGATTAATACCAGGGGGATCAGGAATGGCAAGATTATTCAGACAGTATTTACATTGGCAAAACTGATATCTCTGTTTGGGCTGATCGTATTCGGGTTTTTGCTGGGGGCAAAAGCGGAAGTCTGGTCGGCTAACTGGGCGCATGCCTGGGATGCGATGAGCGTGACAAAAGCAGCCGACGGCACAATCGTTACCACAGCGTTGTCTGGCCTGGCACTGTTTGGTGCAGTGGCAATTTCGATGAAAGGATCACTGTTCAGCAGTGACGCCTGGAACAATATTACTTTCATTGCGGCAGAGATCAAGAATCCACAGCGGAATATAGGCAGGGCATTGTTTCTGGGTACATTCCTGGTAACAATTGTATATGTGAGTACGAACCTGATGTATATAGCTGTGTTACCTTTACAGGAAATTGCATTTGTACCAAAGGACCGCGTCGCGGTTGCAGCAGCTACGCATATCTTTGGAAACGGAGGTGCGATAGTGATTGCTATCATGATCATGGTTTCGACCTTCGGTTGTAATAATGGATTAACCCTGGCCGGCGCCCGTATCTACTACACCATGGCGCAGGACAAATTGTTCTTCAAAAAGGCAGGAGAACTGAACAAGTTTAATGTTCCCGCCAACGGATTATGGATTCAATGCCTGTGGGCTTCTTTGTTATGTTTGACTGGGAAATACGGAGATTTGTTGACCATGGTAATATTCGGGGTATTGATATTTTATGTGATCACTATCCTGGGTATTTTTATCCTTCGCCGTAAGCAACCGGATATGCCACGACCTTATAAAGCATTTGGTTATCCTGTATTACCTTTGTTGTATATAATAGTTGCGGCATCATTAGCGTTGTTATTACTGAAATTTGAGTTCAACTATGCTATATCAGGATTGGGTATTATCCTGTTAGGTATTCCGGTGTACTATGTGGCAATGGCGCGGTCTAAATAGCTAAAGAAGACAAGAAAAAGCTAATGTGACACAAAAGTTGTATGTAAAATGGTTGGAAATTTATGTGACTGTTGTGGAAATTTCAGTGAATTGATGTAATTTGCATAGAGACTTCCGAAAGGACCCGACGAATTGGTTTGTGTGTAACCCTTGACGAACACGTATGAATAGAAAACCCTTTGTCAATACTGTGTGTACCTGGTGGGGTATTTTATCATAGTCATCACAACTACAAACGCGAGCCCGCGGCAATATAGATTGATAAGGATGGAATGAGTGCCAGCGACTTTAAGATTGTGTGTAAACAAGTATTGTTGCATTGGATAATGATGTATAGAACCTTGTCATTGTTGCCCGGCTGGGTGTAGCGAAATTTCCGGAAGACTAAATTTAAATTCAAAAAAACATTTTCTGATTTTTTAAATCATTCAAGATATTTTTCTCATTAGGTGGGGGCTTTTAGATATGTTAAGATCTGGAGCCCCATGGTAAACCATTAAAAGCCTACACGATTTGCATTCTCGAACATTCACATGACAATCTTAACAACAAGCGTAAGGTATCTACCCTACGCTTTTTTTTGCTCCTATGTTAAGCAATTATTAACTCCATTTTTTGATTAGTACTCCCTCTTTTCTGCAACGTACTCTCTATGCTGACCACAAAACAGTATTCGTTTATCCGCCATAAAAATGAACATTGACAATTCACTACTAGAAAAATACTTTAAGGGAACCTGCACGGACGAAGAGGTGAAGCTGGTAGAAGCTTATCTCAGTCAGCCTGCAACACCAGAAGCAGATGCGTGGTTTGAACAGGTGTATGAAGAGAGTGCTGCTACCCCGGTTGTAAGTATGAAGCGGGCAACCTACCGTAGGTGGTATGGCGTGGCAGCTGCAATAGCGGTATTGATCAGTTTCGGTACATGGATGTGGCAGTGGCAGCAAAAGGGCATGGGTAAACATATGATGGCCATGAAATGGGATACATTGGCAAATGCCGGTAATGATATAAAGCTCATGACTATGACAGACGGTTCTGAAGTATTGCTGGCACCACATTCATCCGTTATTTATAATCAACAATATAACGATACAAGTCGTGAGCTATGGCTGGAAGGTGAGGGCTATTTTAATGTGAAGCATGACCCCAGTCGTCCGTTCAGTGTCCAGACCGGTCATTTGAAGACCACTGCCCTTGGTACTGCTTTTAATATTGCTACGAACAACAAAGCTGATGGCACGATAGAAGTAAGTTTGCTGGAAGGAAAGGTATCTGTAGCAACATCCACGTTTTCATGTATCCTTCATCCGGGGCAGATGATTGCCTTCAATAATGACAAAACGCAATTATTACCAGTTACTTTTAACAGACAGGAAGTAACAGATTGGAGACAGGGAAAAATAGTATTTGATCAGACGCTTTTGGAAGATGCATTTGCCCGGATACAGGCACGTAAAGGTTGTAAGATTATTGTAGATCCTGCATTTAATGGAAAGAAAAAAGTCTCAGGCATATTCCCGGCCTCCACGCCGGTTGAAAGTATACTGGAAGCAATGCAATATGTGCATGGTTTTAAGATTGAGAAAAGAGGAACAAACACGTATGCGATCGTAACACCTTAAAATAATATTTAAAAGACACAACTTAATAACTGTACTGGCGCCTGAATGCGCCATGAAGGGGACAACCCGCACCTATCATTTTTAACATAAACGCAATTCTAAAGTATGCAAAAATCTACAAACAGATTTTGTAATGGGGAAGTTATGTATTCCTGGAAGGCTTTCCTGTTGTGTTTTTTACTCACAGGGAGTACTGTGGCGCTGTCTGCGCAATCCTACCAATCTCTGAATGACAAGGTATCTGTAAACCTTGCAAACACGAATGCAGCAGCTGTTGTAAAATCGCTTGAGCAACAAACAAAGTACACTTTCGCTTACGATCCTGAGTACCTGCAACATTGTGCATTGGAAGAAGTGAAATTCAATTCGCAGTCCTTATCTGCAGTATTACATTACCTGGATGACTATGCACCAATTGACATCACTTACGCGAACAATACGGTGGCACTGAAACAAGGCAGACAGCTTCGCAATGCCGCCCTTGAAAAAGGCCGTGTAACAGGTAAGATCGTAGATAGTAAAAACGAACCTTTACCAGGTGTAACTATCCTGGCTAACAAAGGTCAGGGCGCTGTGACCAGTGTAGATGGTACCTATGATCTGAGTCTGAATCCGGGTGTGTATACCCTTACATTCAGCTATGTATCTTTTGATACCCGGCAGATCACTGAGGTGAACGTGGCTGCAAAAGGTGTGACACCGCTGAATGTAGTGATGAAAAGTACTGGTTCCCGTTTGAAAGAAGTTACTGTAACTGGTAATTACAAAAGAGCATCTGTAGAAGGGTTGTATGCTATCCAGAAAAATAATGCAGGTATTACGGATGGTATCAGTGCTGAACAGATTAGCCGTACGCCTGACAAGAATATCGGGGAAGTGTTGAAACGTGTGAGTGGCTTGTCGACTATGGAAAATAAATACGTAGTAGTTCGTGGTCTGAGTGAAAGATACAACCAGGCAGTACTGAACAATCAGGTAATGCCAAGTACGGAGTTGAATAGAAAGAATTTCAGCTTCGACATTATTCCTGCTAACATCGTAGAGAATGTTACTGTGGTAAAGACACTTACTCCTGATCGTAGTGCTGAATTTGGAGGCGGTCTTGTAGAGGTGAATACATTAGATATTCCGACACAGAATTTCTTAAACATAGCAGTGGGTGGAAGTACCAATAGCCTGACTACCGGAAAGAATTTTCAATCCCTGCAGTTAGATGGTAGTGAGTATTGGGGAAAAGCAGCACCACATCGCGATCTGCTGGGTAAGCTGGATTGGAACAGTACTGCGGAAATTAAAGCTGCTTATAGTGCAAAAGGAAATGAAGCTACCGCATTCAATAATAACTGGGGTGTGTATGAAATGAAAGCTCCGGTTTCTCAGAACTATCAGCTCTCTGCCGGCAGAGTATTCAATGCGGGCTCAAAGAATCAGTTTGGCCTGGTGGTATCTGCAAGTTATCGCAATACTTTTCAGACACAGGATATCAGAATGAGCCATGATAATTTCGATGGTAAAGTAAATGCGGATGATCCGGATCGTGCGGGTTTCAGCGGCAAGCGTTATGGCTTAACCACTAACCTGGGCGGACTGGCAGGTATTGGATTCAGATCACCACGCACACGTCTGGGGTTTCAGACATTATTCCTGCGCACGTATGATCAACAATTGATTATAGGGAAGGGACAACACTCTGATCCAAGTGGATTGCTGCTGGGGTACTACGACCTGACTACACAGACAGACATGTGGCAGCATCAGTTGAAAGGTGAGCATTCTATTGGCAATAAAGGGATTAAGTTCAAATGGATGGGTAGTTATTTAGTGATGGACAAACAGAAGCCTGATAACCATCAGCTGTTGGCTAATGTGGTTGAGGATGATAAACTGGAATCCAATGAATTCAACATCAGTTCTCCATTTAGTAGTGGTATCAGTTCAGGTGCTTTACGCTGGTGGAGCAGAGCGTATGAGAAGAATTACAACTGGGATGCTGCTTTGTCAGTACCGTTCAATTTCAGTCCCGGCAATTTTGTTTCACAGAATATTTTCAAAGTGGGATATGCCGGTTGGAGCAAAGACAGGCTGTTTTATGTGTTGAACACCGGTTCTCAAAATTATAATACAACGGATTATCCGCCACTGGCAAAGACATTTGTTCCCGAAAGAGGTGGTAGCATTTACATCAGTGATTACTCTGATGATTTTCACAAAAAAGCGGCATTGCATGGAATGTACCTGATGCTGGATGATAAGATCGGAGATAGATGGCGACTGGTATGGGGACTGAGAGCAGAGTATTACAACCTGAATAAAGCGAATGACGCACTGGATTCTTTGTTCCATTATATCAACAGCACACGTGGTACTGACGAGAAATTTGACTATAGTGAATTAACGAACAGAGAGCCAAACTGGAATTTCTTCCCATCTGTGAATCTGACTTATAGTATGACACCTACTATGAACCTGCGTTTGGCGTATTCGAAGAGTATCATTCGTCCTGACCTGCGTGAGATGTCATTCTTTAGAGAATACGATTTTGAATTAGGTGGTATTTACCAGAGTGAGCTGGTGAGGTCCACGATTGCGCACCACTATGATTTCCGTTACGAATGGTATCCGGGTGCGGGAGAAGTGATTTCAATGTCCCTGTTCTATAAGAAGTTTGGATACTCCATGGAGATATACAATGATGAGCAGAGTGGTGGTATCTATAACCTGAAGAATAATAAAGATGCAAAGAACTATGGTCTGGAAGTAGAGGTGCGTAAGTCCCTTGCTTTTACAAAAGTGCCTGTATTACGCAACATCGTGCTGTATGGCAACTTTACTACACTGAGAGCTTATGTAACTCCGATGGATGTGAATTACAATGCGATTGATCCCAATAATCCATTGAAGGTAACGCCGATTGAAACGGTGGGTAAGGAAGAAAGAAGACCACAGACTGGTGCCAGCAACTACATGATGAATGCGGGTATCTTCTATGATGTGAAGCCTGCTTCTGTAAGCCTGGTGTACAATTATATTTCAAACAGAATGTTCCGTCCGGATGAAGCATATATCTATTCGCTGTATGAGCGTCCATTGGAATCGCTGGATGCACAACTGGCAGTAAGATTTTTGAAACAAAAAGGTGAGGTGAAACTGAATATTGCAAACCTATTGAACAGTTCATCTCTTGTATATCGAAATAGTTATAGTGATGGAGATATCACTAATGGAAAAAAGACACCTTCCACGAAAGAATTGTTGTATCAGAACGGGAAAGACCTCATCAATTATGAAGCTAAGCCAGGCCGTACTTATAGCATTACAATCAGTTACAAGTTCTAGTAAACGCGTTTCATATATATATCCTGATCAGGTATGCAATTTTTAACCTTTAAGAAAACATCAACAAGATGAAAAGAAAACCCTTAATTTTCGTCGCTTTATTCTCAGCTGCAATCATAAGTGCAGCTCTGGTAAGCTCTTGTAAAAAAGATGCAAGTGGCATCGGCGACCGTGCATTGTCCGCAACCCAGGTTGTACCTACCAGCACTACACTGTCTGGTGTATTAGGAACAGGCCATAGTGTTGTTGACTCAATCCACCTGACAGCTGACAAAAGATGGCATCTGAGTGGTCTGGTATATGTTGACTCAGCAGATGTGCTGATCATCGATGCCGGTACAAGAATCTATGGTGACAAGAGCACCAGCACTTCAGTTCCTGGTGGTGGTATGGTTATCACCCGTGGTGCTAAAATTTCTGCTATTGGTACTTCTACCAACCCTATTGTTTTTACATCTGCTGACACAACTAATCCTGCATCAGGTGACTGGTCTGGTATGGTTATTTTAGGTAACGCACCTACTAACCACAGTGGTCGTGTTCAGGTTGAAGGTATTCCTACAAATCCTCCTGCTAACGCAACTTTCGGTGGTACTTCAGGTACTGTATCTACTGATAACTCAGGTACTTTACGTTATGTTCGTATTGAGTATGGTGGTTATGAATTATCAACTGATAATGAAATTAACGGTCTGACATTGGCCGGTGTTGGTTCCGGTACTACTATCGACCACATTGAAATTTACAAATCTAAAGATGACGCTATCGAATTCTTCGGTGGTACTGTAAACGTATCTTATCTGATTTCTGTAGATGCATTGGATGATATGTTTGACTTTGATAACGGTTATTCTGGTTCTATCACTTATGCGTTAGGTTTATCTGATACTTCACGTGCTGATAAGAGTGCTTCAAACGGTATCGAAAGCGATAATAACTCTACTGGAGATTCTACTGCAACTCCGGTTACTAAACCAGTTATTAACTACATGACTGTTATTGGTGTTCCTGCTACACGTTCTTCTATTACCAATGGTGCACCTTCTGGTACTGGTACATATGGTCGTGCAGCTCACCTGAGAAGAAGCTCTCGTTTCACAATCCAGAACTCTGTTTTCATGGGATTCAACAAGGGTATTTCTCTGGATGGAGCATTGGGTAACACTCCTTGTGCTTATGCAAGAGGACTGTCTACTCTGTACAATGTATTGGTTCAGGGTTATGTAACTCCATTTGGTATTGAAGGTACAAGCCCTTGTTCTTCAATTGTAACTATCGGTGGTGATAATACTGCTTATCCAGCTGCTAATGGCGTAAATGCTGATATTAAGCTGGTTAATCCATTCGTAAGACCTACTACTGCAAGCGCTGCTAACTTCTTCCCTGCAAATGGTGGAGATGCAGCTTCTTTCGGAGCAGGTGCATTTACATTTGGTGGAGTTGACTGGACTTCAGGTTGGTCTAAGTACTAATTACTTTCAGTTCTTATGATACAAGTGTGGAGATTATTTCTCCACACTTGCTTTTAAAAAATAAACACATGTTCAAATTTTCCAAATTTACATTATTATCATTAGCTGTTGTTTTTACTATGATGACAGCTTGTAAGAAAGGGGATCCTGTTAATGAATATTATTTTGCTTCTTTTTCAGCTGAATTACTGGCATTACCAGGTACAATCACGCTAGATGTTTACGTAGGGGATACAAAGATTGATACTTTAGCTGCGGGAGAATCCGTAGGCGTATTTTCAAAATTGTTATTGTCAGCTGGGAAACCCAGTACTATTTATTTTAAAAAAGCAGGTACTGATACTGTATTGCTTGATACAACAGTGTCTGTAAGTGCAGGAGAAAACGTGGCTTTGAGATTAGCATATAGTCCTACCCTTGGCATCCAGAGTTTTATGCAGGGAAGTGATGCCAATGTTGGAGCGGATTCCACTTTGTTCTTTTTATTTAATGCGATGCCGGAAGAACTTGTGCCTAACTCTGTAACTGTAGATGCATACCTTTTCAAATCTAATAATGAAACTGGTCAATTTGAAGAAACAGGTATCACCTGGCCTAATCTGGAAAAGAACAAACTTCATACAAATCAGACTACAATATTGGTGACCGACGAAACAGGTACACCTATTACATACGCTATTAAACTAAAAAATGTAGCAACAGGAGAATTTATAAAAGATGCTTTTAATCTGGAGACGATCAGTTTGTCTTTGCAGGGAGGAAGCCGACAAATTATTACACTGACAGCATATACAACAAGAAATAAGTTGAAGTTTACCACTTCATATGCAACCTATTAAATCATTTTCCAGGTAAGCTGTTTCTACAGCTTACATTATTTAGCTATCAATGAAAACCCTTTTTTTACATATCGCCATTTTGTTCCTGTTGATTGCCTGCAATAAGGATGATGATCCTTTGCAGAATACGAAGGAAGAGATCATCCCCCTGCAGGATACGCTAAGGGGTGTGTATAGTGCGAACACGTTATTGACAAATGATAGAAAGTGGTATGTAGAAGGCTGGGTATATGTTATCAACAAATCTTCTTTACGTATTGAACCCGGTACCACTATCAATATATTACCTGATCCTTCTTTCAGAAGTGGTGGTGGCATCATCATTGTTCGTGACTCCAGATTGATCGCTCAGGGCACCACAGGTTTACCAATTCAATTTCAGTTTACAGATACCGTACGCACACACTGGAACGGTGTGATCCTGATGGGGAATGCTCCTCAGCGGAAAGTAATGCCCGGTTGGGAAAGTAAGATATTGCCGGAAGGGAAGGAATTATCCTATGGTGGAAAAGAGCCGGAAGATAGTTCTGGTATTATTGAACATGTCAATATGGACTTTCCGCAGCAATTTCAACAAGCATTACCTGCAGGAATACTACTCTTAGGAGTTGGAAATAAAACCCGCGTAGATCATGTTATGTTACACATGCGTGGACATGATGTGAGAATTACCAAATACACTGAAGGTTATAATGATCTTTGATAAATGTTTGATGTTGGTATACTGTGTCTACAGTATACATATATGTCTCTCAATAAAACATTGAAGTTAGCATTAAAACAATCCCCATTAGCAAAAAAGTCGGCTGTATCTACAGTGGACTTCTTACAATCTTTACTATTTCTTTTTGTGCAGCCAGTGAAGGGGAATTATAGTAATGTTTAACGCTGTTATTAGTCGTACTTATTCTTCCATTACCATTTATGATTGCGATGGCTCTTGCTATCAGCGGATCGTTGGTGTCTCCGATAGCTGTCAGTGGTAAAGAAGACATTTCATCGATGGAATAATCTGGAGTGATACCACTGGTATATCCACCTGTACCTGCTGCATTGAACAGGTTATAGGTAATAGGCATGAGCGTCCAGGAAATTCTTTGTGGAGAGCGGGTATCGCTGATGATAACGGCGCCTTTATCTTTTCCGTAAGTGGTTTCCCCGATTTGTATGACTTGTGTATATGGTTTCAGGGAATTGATGGTTAACTCAGCGGCAGATGCAGTAGCTGCACCAGAAAGGATGAATACCCGGGAAAGGGAAAGGCGTTTATCTGATAATGTGGAAAAGGAAATAGCGCTGCCACTTTCAGGTACAGAGAGGGCTGATTTGTAGGAAATGTTTCTGCTACCCAGTTGACTGTTGCCGGTATATTTTGCAAAGATGCTTTGTTCGGTAATGTCAGTGGCGATCATGGCATTCAGCAGGGCTGCCGCCGCTGCGCTGCCGCCGGGGTTATACCTGAGATCAAGTATTAGTTCTGATGCACCTGCAGTTTTGAAGGATTGAAAGACCTGTTGTAAAGCAGTATTGTAAGTATCATTGAAGTAGTTATAAAACAGGTAAGCGACGACTTTATTGTTTACCAGGAATGTATCCTGTTGATAGATCGGGTTTTCACCCAGGCTTTGGGCAGGTAGTGTAATTTCTTCGCCGGTTGATTCCATGGTGAGGGTAGAGGAGGAGCCTTCGAGCATAGCGGTGGTCAGTTCAGTAGCATTGCTGCTGGTGATTGTTGTACCGTTGATGGCAGTAAAATAATCTCCTCTTTTGATGCCGTTTAATGCTGCTACAGAACTGGGTATGACCAGTTCAATGACGCCCACAGGGCCATTGGAGCCTGATATAATGGCAAATTCTATCCCATATTGATACAGCATGTATTTGGGATAGGTTGAATTGTCATTTGGATTATACAGGAAAGAAAACCGGTCATCAGTGTATTTCAGGCTGGCGAAATAGTCAGTGCTGCTAAGTGTGGTATCTACACTGGATGGCAGATAACTGTTCCAGAGATAGAAATAGCGCATACTATCCAGTATCCATTTATTTGTTTCAGCCTGGGTGACGGGGCCGGTGGGTGTGACGTCAGGTGTGTCCTCCTTTCGGCAGGCAACAACGCAGAATAGTACTGTCAGTACAATAAGGGAAGGGCGAAGCATAGTGTTATATTAAGTGGGTAATATCACATGTCGTAGTGGGTCATCATTTCGCGCCTGATGTATTGCAGGGCGAGGTTGAGATGGTTCCTGACGGTGGCAGGAGACAGGCTAAGCTGATCGGCTATTTCCTTGTAACTTTTGCCTTTATCCCTGCTAAGCAGGTAGATATTGCGGCGCTGTTCGGGCATTCTTTCAATAACTTTCTGTATCTGTTCGCGGAATTCTTTGTGCATTAAGGTCTGGTCTTCCCGGTGTTCGCTTACGGGGGGATGACCGGAGGAGATATGGGCAAGAGATTTCCGTTCCCGGTAAAGCTTCCGGGTTTCATCGATGACAATATGCTTGACATAGACGAACAGCAGAGGAAATACATCCTGATTGACCTGTATTTTATGTATGTTTTCCCATAACTTAATAAAACATTGTTGTGTCACCTCCTGTGCTCGTAACCGGTCGTCAGTAAGCTTGTATGCGAACCTGTACACTTTTTCCCTGTTCGCTTCAAACAGCTGACCGAAGAGAATCCTGGATGGGTTATCAGACATATAGTGTTGATATAAGGTTGCTAAAATGCGAATTAAATGTAAGCAGCAATTGTTACTTGAATGTTAAAGTTCGGATGATTAAAATCTCTATTTACCTATTTAACCATTTTGTATACATTTGCTACATGTTTACAGAACTTTGCAATCAAATATTTGATCAGAGCATAGCTGATTATCATGTGCATAACAGCGTGTACCAATCTATCCTGAATCCTTATGAAAAAACTAAGATAGAGCACCTTTTATATCTGAAAAACTGGATTGACACCGTACAATGGCACCTGGAGGATATTATCCGTGATCCATTGATTGATCCGGTCAAGGCATTGGAAATCAAGCGTTGGATTGATAAATCTAACCAGGAGCGTACAGATGTCGTAGAATATATTGATAGTTATTTCCTTGAAAAATATAAAGATGTAACGCCTGGAGTGGGTGCATCTATCAATACAGAGAGTCCGGCCTGGGCTGTAGACCGTTTGTCTATCCTGGCGCTTAAGATTTACCACATGCGGGAAGAAGCTACCCGTACAGATGCGACTCCTGCGCATCGTGAAGCATGTCAGCGTAAGCTGGATGTGTTGCTCGAGCAAAGGAGGGACCTGGGTACGGCGATCAACCTGCTGCTGGAAGATATTGATGCCGGTAAAAAGTATATGAAGGTGTACAAGCAGATGAAGATGTACAACGATCCTTCTCTGAATCCTGTTCTCTACAAGAGCGCTTCCAATTAATTTATGAGGACATTACTGGCTATCCGTTTTTCGGCCATGGGTGATGTGGCCATGACGATTCCTGTCATGCAACGGATGCTAAAGGCTCATCCGGATTTGGAAATTGTGTTTGTGTCGAACAAGCACTGGGGTGCTTTGTGTGAAGGCATTCCAAGGTTACACTTTTTTCCGGCTGATCTGAAAGGCGCCCATAAGGGAGTGAAAGGGTTGTACCGGCTATTTAAAGCCGTGCGTGCGCAATATCGTATTGATGCGGTGGCGGATCTGCACCAGGTGCTGAGATCACAGATCGTGAGGACGTTTTTTAGGTTGACTGGTCGTAAAGTGGCGGTAATTGATAAAGGACGAGCCGGGAAAAAGGCATTGGCGCGGCAGGAGAATAAGGTGTTACAGCCTTTGAGGAGTACGATAGAGCGGTATGCGGATGTGTTTCGTAAACTTGGGTATGCTGTGGATATGAGTACGACACCTCCGGTGTTCGGGAAACGAGCCTTGCCAGTAGGCATGGGGGCGAAGGGAGATTGGAAATGGATGGGACTGGCGCCTTTTGCGACTTATAAAGAGAAAACGTATCCTTTTGATAAAATAGCGGCGTTGTTAGGGCAGTTGGTGGAGCGTAAGGATACGAAGGTATTGCTGATGGGTGGTGGTGCTGGTGAGGTAGCAAAGCTACAGGAGCTGGCGGAGCGGTATCCACAGGCGATAGTGGTAGCAGGAAGGTTTAAATTGCCGGAAGAGTTGGCTATTATTAGTCAGATGGATACCATGATCAGTATGGATTCGGCTAATATGCATCTGGCTTCATTATTTGGTGTGCCGGTGGTATCGGTGTGGGGTGCGACGCATCCTTTTGCAGGATTTATGGGGTATGGGCAGAAGATTGAGAAAGCAGCGCAGGTGGATTTGTACTGTAGGCCGTGTAGTATTTTTGGTAATAAACCGTGTTTCAGGGGAGATCATGCGTGTATGGAACAACTGCCGGTATCAGGAATTCTGGAAAAGATTTAAAGGTTTTTTTGGTGGGTTAGAAAATTTTACTAATTTCGCCATCCCAAATCGCAGCAACATGTTGTTGAAGGATACGGGAGGTATTGTCCTATAGTATAATGGTAGTACATCTGATTTTGGTTCAGACTGTCTAGGTTCGAATCCTGGTAGGACAACAAGAAAGTTTTTTAAGCCAGTTCTGATTTTATCAGGATTGGCTTTTTTCTTTTATGCTGTTGGGTTTTGAGAGAAAGTAAGATTAAAAGAAGAAAATTAAAATCAATGATTGGTTTACCCCAGCGTGTACCCCGACATTAAATTGGGGTATATTTGATGTCGTATAACCCCTTAGCTATGGACATCAAATTATATCTCAAAAGGCCTGATGCAAAGGCCGAAACCAGCATATTCGCCCGGATTACCTATGAGGCTGGTCCATTTAAGTACTATCTTCCAGAGAAAATTAAGCCTCAATACTGGAATAATAATTTGCAACGGGCTGCGAGGGTGAAAGATTTCCCGGAATATTCTGAATTTAATGCCCGGTTGGATAACCTTGAGAAGGTGATCAAAGATTCATATAGGAAATATCTGAATGACCATAATAATGAGATTCCCTCCATTATAGCATTTAAAGATGTATTGGATTATGCATTGGGGAAGAAAATGGTTACTAAATGGACCTTTTTGGACTTTTTCAAAGACTTTATAGCCCGTTGTGACAGAGGTTGGGACATCCCCCTATGTATATGCCCTTAATCAACCTACACAGGCGGTAGATCCAGATGGTAATCTTGTGATTTTTGTAAATGGGAACCATTATGGAGACGATGGTCGTGGTTACTGGCAAACTACAGCATATAGACAAGTAGGAGAAAGATTATTTCAGGGAGCTACCGGGCCAGTTTTTATTCCAGTATACGGAAAGAGACCAGTTTCATTTGATGGAATGGTGATGGATCAATTAAATGATCATAAACCGCAATATTATGATGGCTCTATGGGAGGCTATCATCCCCTTGCGGAGGGTAAAAGATTTTCTTCCCTCGCAAGAGGCCGGGAATCATTCGGATACGGATTTGGAAAACGAGATGCCAAAAGCATCATAGAAAGTCTCGCCAGGGACAAAAATGGGAACATAATAGAAACAATAAAAATTATCACTCACAGTATGGGAGGGGCCTTTGGGAAAGGACTAGTAAAGGCATTAAAAGAGTATATTAAAGAAAATCATCTTGAACGGCAAGTGAAAATAACTCTGGTAGCGGATTTTGATCCTTATCAAGCCGGTGATCTTACTGCAGATGCAGATATAAAGACAATGCAATTCATCCATAAGAATAATTGGAATATTTCAGGAATGGGATGGCTTGCAAATGAGAGAGAGAAAGGAGATGTTGAAACTCCTCAAAGTAAGAGTCCCAGTTCAGACCATACAATATTCTCTTTTTTCGCGGATATTAGTCAGCTGGCAGAAGGTACCTATAAATGGAATGGTTCTAATTGGGTTAAACAATAAATCTTGAAAATGAAGAAATTATTCTTGTTAAACTTGCTTTTAATGGCTTTTATAATTGCTTGTCAATATGGTGCCGGAGTTCAGGAAAAAAAATATACTCCGAAAGATTTTTTAAATCATACAACAATTAGTAAAAAAGCCTATTTGAAAGATAGTAATGCAATTCTTGAAATACTGAAAACATATTTAAATAATCATGAACAGTCTTTTTATAATAAAGAATATTTTGATTCAACTGAAATTACGATTGATACAATATTATATAGCATGGATCTTAAAAAAATGGCAGTTT
Source organism: [Flexibacter] sp. ATCC 35208 (assembly GCF_001975825.1). Lineage (GTDB taxonomy): Bacteria > Bacteroidota > Bacteroidia > Chitinophagales > Chitinophagaceae > Chitinophaga. Next base: position 8,657 of record NZ_MTKN01000003.1, on the reverse strand, counting down.
TTGCAATTACTAAAACTCCTATGTATAGGCGTAATGAAGTAGCCCGCGTTAAAAATGCCAAATATTGGTATGATGCATATTGCTATATTGGAATAAGAACAGACACTGCTTCCTATGCTGTGAAATTAAAATGGGTGAAAGCATCCAGTATGATAAACTGGTATAAAAAAAGTGAGATTTCTCATGCTATTAAGGATGGATATTTTACAGAGTTTGCTACTATCAAAGACACAAGTGGTGAGTACAGATATAAATATAACTTGGATGACAAACGCTTTTGGGATAGCCCAATATGGGATGAATACTTTGCAAAGTAATCGCTAAAACCTCCGCGAGAAGAGGTGTATTACTATCGTATGGATTAACTATGGCGGCGAATTCATCAAAAGCATAGAAAGATGCGCATTATCCAGAGAATGGATTGAGGTATAATAGGATGGAATTACAGACTGGAAAGTTTAAAGATGGAGGTGCTTAGAGTAGTTTGATTACGAAGCTAGGATGTATGATGCGCAGATAGCATGACTTTGTCAGATTTTGAATAAATAATAATTCCCTTGGCTTTTTGCTTTTTATATTCTGGTGGTTGTTTTGCAAGGATAACCACCAGTTTTTTTTGACAATGTCATATTACCCCTCCCTAAAATTATATGTCAAATACTCAACCTCTCCACTAATTAATACCCCTTTCTACATTACATACCACAACATTTATCTATGTATTTCCCCTATATATCGATAAATAAACATTCATTATCATCAAAATACATTTTCCTTTGCCTTCCCTCCACTAATACTTTTGCTAAATACAATAATCTTCCTATCTTACGGCCGTATTGTTATGTAAATGTTAAAATTCGGAAATCACATAGAGTGAGTTAAACTATTTAACTGATACTTTTTATTTAACAACAGTGAAAATCCATGACGTAATGAAAAAAAAACTGGGACACGTGCTCCATTGATTTTGACCTAAGCTGCGGGCGTGATCTACAGATAGGCGGTTAGATATTTTGACTGTTAAATTCCACTACAATGAGCAAGAATAATCATGAACAATCACCTTAATTTCTGGTAAATAAATAGGGAGAATGTTGGCGCATTCCCCCCTGTTTACAATCGAAATAAACCCAGTCTTGGCGGGCTGGATTCATCATCTCAATACATAAAATTATGAATTCTACAGTTATGGCTGTTCACAAAAAGTGGACGGCTGGATGGTTGTTTGTAGTACTTTTCCTAACTCTTTCATTACCAGCAACTATGTTTGCTGCTTCCTATGCTGATATCGTTATTAAAGGAAAGGTAATCGACGAAACCGGCGAACCTATGCAGGCCGTTTCAGTCGCTATCAAAGGGACATCAAGAGGAACAACTACAGCACAGGATGGTACATTCTCCATCTCAGCAAATGAAAATGCAACACTTGTATTCTCCTTCATCGGTTATGCCAACCAGGAAGTACCTGTAAACGGACAGGCTACGCTGAATGTTACTTTAAAGAAAAATGCCAGCCAGCTCGACCAGGTAGTTATAGTAGGTTATGGTACCCAGCGTAAAAGCCAGGTAGTTGGTTCCGTGAGTTCTGTAAAAGGTGCTGAAGTGACCAAGCAACCGGTATTGACCGCTGCACAGGGCTTACAGGCTAAAACTCCGGGTGTGCAGGTAACTGCTTCCGGTACGCCAGGTGCACAGCCTCAGCTGCGTATCCGTGGTGTGAGTTCCGTATCTGGTGATGCTAACCCTATCTACGTAGTAGATGGTGTGATCACTACAGATATTACGAACATCAACAACTCCGATATCGAATCTATTTCAGTATTGAAAGATGCTTCTTCACAAGCAATCTACGGTAGCCGTGCAGGTAATGGTGTGGTACTGGTAACTACTAAGAAAGGTAAATTAGGTGGAATGAAAGTAAGCCTGGATGCTTATTCAGGTTTCAGAACACCAACTTCCAAAGTGAAAATGGCAAGTGGTAAAGCATATGCACAATATTCCAACGAAGCGAATATCCGTGGTGGCTCCAGCGCTATTTTCGACGTGGATACTATCAATACCAGCACTGACTGGTTTGATCAGATCACCCGTAACGGTATTGTTCAGAACTATAATATCAACCTGAGCGGTGGTACTGAGAAAACTACTTACTTCTTTAGCGCCGGTTATTTCAATGATAACGGTATCCAGAAAGGTACTGGCTTTAAACGTGGTGTAATCAGGATTAACAACGAATACAGACCAGCTACCTGGTTGAAATTCGGTCATAACCTGAACCTGAGCATTGCTCATACTGATAATAAAAACAACGAATTCACCAATGCTTATCGTATGGCGCCATCTACACCAGTTAAATATGCTGATGGTTCCTGGGGTTTTGAACAGAACCTGAGCGTGGCTAACCCTGTGGCTGATATCGCTTACACCAATAACTACCTGAACGGATTGAGAATGCAGGGTAATGCATACCTGGATATCTCTCCAATCAGAGGTCTGAACCTGCACAGCAGCTTCAACTTTGATAACCGTAATCTGAATGCAACTGAATATACACCTGCTTACCTGGTATGGAGTGGTCAGAAAAATGATACCTCTATCCTGAAAATAGGTCGTGCAAAGAATTTCTACTATATCATAGATAATAACCTGACCTACAACACCACTTTCGAAGGTGGTCATGAGATCTCAGCAACTGTAGGTTACTCTGCAGAACGTACCAAAGGTGATACGCTGAATGGCTCTGTAAAAGGAGTACCTAACAAGAAAAACCTGTGGTACCTGGGACAGGGTGACCTGACAAACGTAACCATCTACAACTCCGGTATACTGATTCAAAGAGCTTCTGCTTATGGCCGTCTGACTTACACTTACAAACGTAAGTATAACCTGAGTGGTAGCATCAGAAGAGATGGTTCCAGCAACTTCCCTACAAATCAGAAATGGGGTACTTTCTACTCAGCAGGTGCTTCCTGGATCGTGACAGAAGAAAACTTCATGAAGGAGCAGAACTTCTTTGATGACCTGAAACTGCGTGTTGGTTATGGTCGTGTAGGTAATGATAATGTGAGCGGTCTGAGCACCCTGAATAGTGTGACCGTAGATGGTTATTACTACAACTTCGGTGGAAATGCTTATTCCCCACAACAGGCTATCACTATCAACCAGATCAGAGATGCAAGTGCTAGCTGGGAACCAACCACTGGTGTGGATGCGGGTCTTGAATTCACCGTGCTGAAAAAACAACTGAGTGGTAGTGTGAGCTACTATAACAAGCTGACTAATGCTTATATCAATGTAACCGTTCCTGCTACCCTGGGTGATGCTGACCAGACAGTTTATTCCAGAGCTGCTGACGTTAGAAACAAAGGTGTGGAAGTGACCCTGAACTGGAACAAGTCTGTCAATAAAGACTTCTCCTACTTCATCGGTGGTAACATTACTTTCAACAAAAACAATGTTGAAAAAGTAAATGGTAACCTGCAGCTGAAAGGTGGTAGCCTTGGCAACGGTAATATCGTAACTTATACTGTAGAAGGTAAAGAAATCGGTAGCTTCTGGGTATATGAAACAGATGGTATCTACCAGTCTCAGACTGATATTGACAACACTGCACACATCACCGGCGCTACTGTGGGTGACTTCAAATACAAAGACAATAATAACGACGGTACTATCGATGATAACGACCGCGTTTTCAAAGGTTCTTATCAGCCAAAAGTGTTCTATGGTATCAATGCTGGTTTCAACTACAAGGCATTTGATTTCTCTGTAGATATGTACGGCAATGCTGGTAACAAAGTATTCAATGGTAAGAAAGCCGTTCGCCTGGGTAACGATAACGTAGAAGCGAGTGTGGCTGCAAACCGTTGGACATCTACTAACACAAACACAAATGTGCCAAGAGCTTCCAACGCTATTCCAACTCCATCTGATTATTTCGTGGAATCAGGTTCATTCTTCCGTATTAACAATATCACCCTTGGTTATAGTGTGCCTGTAAACAGCTGGGCTGGTATCAGCAAACTGCGCGTATTTGCTACTGCACAGAACCCTATCATCTTCAAGAAGTATAGCGGTTATACGCCTGAATTGCCTGGTTCAGCCATCGCTTCCGGTATAGAACTGGACATCTATCCGGTAAGTTCTACTTACATGGCAGGTTTTAATCTTACTTTCTAATCGTCTAAATGTGTGATATATGAAAAAGTTTAGTTTATTCATCATTACAGTAGGGGCTGTGGCGATCTCACTGACTGCCTGTAAAAAGGACTGGTTAAATGTGGACGCGGAAGACCAGTTATCTACCAGTGATTCTATTTATAACGATAACAGCAACGCTACCAAATTTACAAACGCATGTTATACTAACCTGCTTACCTGGGCCGAAACCAGCTTTGCATGGTTAGGTACCAGCAGCATTACTTCTGACGATGCTGATAAAGGTAGTTCCTCAGGTGATAACGGTTCTGACAAGGACCAGATGGACGCCATTACTTACACTGCTACTTCAGGTAGTGTGAGCGATGGATGGAAAGGTAACTATCAGGGTGTATCCAACTGTAACGTGGCACTGCAACAAATTCCACTGTTCACTACACTGGATGCAAGCACTGCTACACAGCTAAAAGGTGAAGCCCGCTTTCTGAGAGCTTACTATTATTTCAACCTGGTGAGAATGTTTGGTAACATTCCATTGGTTGATACAGTATTAAATGCAGATGATGCAGCTTCTCTGGCAAAAGGTAATACACAGGTATCTTCCAGTGAAATCTATACATTCATTGAAGCTGACCTGAACTACGCTATCAGCGTACTGCCTACTGTTGACAACCAGGCATCAAAAGACATCGGCCGTGCAAACAAAGGTGCTGCTACCGCATTGCTGGCTAAAGTAAGTCTGTATGAAAAGAAATACCAGCAGGCATATGACCTGACTACCCAGATCATCAATGGTGCTGTAGGTACTTATTCACTGGTAAGCGACTATAGCCAAATCTGGCGCGAAGTGGGTGAAAACAGCTCTGAGTCACTGTTCGAAGTACAGGCTAAATCCGGTAGTCCTACCGCTGGTGTACAACAATATTCTGTGACACAGTCTATCCGCGGTGGTACCTTTGCTGGTGTAACTACAGTTGTAACCGGCTGGGGTTTCAATACACCTAGTGAAGACCTGGATGATTCATATGAAACAGGTGACCTGCGTAAGAAAGCAACCATCATCCACGTGGGTGATACCCTGTTCGATGGTGTAATTCTGACAAGCGCAGTAAACGAGCGTTATAACTATAAAGCATATGTAAGCGCTACACAGGAAACATATAGTGGGGACGCGGATCTGGCTAACAAGAACGTGCGTATCCTGCGTATGGGTGAGGTCTACCTGATCCATGCAGAAGCTGCAAATGAACTGGGTAATACTGCTACTGCCATCACTGATGTTGATAAGATCCGTACCCGTGCTGGTCTGGCAGGTACTACTGCTGCTAATCAGAGCGATTTGCGTACAGCTATCTGGAATGAAAGAAGATGGGAACTGGCTATGGAACATGACCGTTTCTTCGATCTGATCAGACAAGGTCGCGCAGGTACCGTACTGCGTGCACTGGGTAAGAGCTTCGTAGATGGTAAGAACGAAGTATTCCCGATTCCTCAATCTGAAATCAGCGCCAGCGGTGGTGCATTGAAACAGAACAGCGGATACTAATGAAAAAATTATTAGTGGTCAGCTACAGCTTACTCCTGCTCTGGACGGCTGTCAGTTGTAAAAAAGAGCAAAACGTTACGGAGTCCCCCACGGACTCCGTAACTACTTCTATACCAGACCTCACCATCATAAATGAGGTGCAGAAAGCCAGCTTTGGGTACTTTTGGGATGGAGCGCATGCCAGCTCCGGAATGGCTTTAGAGCGCAGCAGTAGCGGAGATGTAGTGACTACCGGTGGTACCGGTTTCGGTATCGCGGGTATCGTAACAGCTACTTCCAGGGGATGGATCTCCCGTACTGATGCAGTCAACCGATTACGTACTATCTGCACTTTTCTGGGAGCTGCTGATCGTTTCCATGGCGCCTGGCCACATTGGCTGAATGGTGCTACGGGCAGGGTGCAGCCTTTCAGTACTTATGATAACGGTGGCGATCTGGTAGAAACGGCATTTTTAGTAAACGGGCTCCTCATTGCCCGCGCTTACTTCACAGGTTCAGATACGGCAGAGACCAATCTCCGGAACACCATCACCACTCTCTGGGAAGAGGTGGAGTGGAACTGGTACGCCAGCAGGGGAGATAACAAACTCTACTGGCACTGGAGTCCGGATTATGACTGGACCATCAACATGCCTATCACAGGTTGGGATGAGGCACTCATCACCTATGTGCTCGCAGTAGCTTCACCTACACACCCGATTGACGTAAGCGTTTATAATAACACCTGGATTACTTCCGGCTTTGGGGTACAAAATTCTTATCAGGGTTACACCGTCTCAATTTCAAGTAATGACTACATCGGCCCATTGTTTTTTTCTCATTATTCCTTCATTGGGTTAGATCCCCGTCAGCTGGAAGATAACTATACCAATTACTGGCAGCAGGTGGTAAAGCATGTGATGATTAACCGATCTTATTGCATCTATAACGCCCCTTCTACCTACGGTTATAGTGCTACCTTATGGGGATTGACTGCGAGTGACGGACCTGATGGTTACAATGCTTTTCAGCCCACCAGCGACAATGGCACGATAGCGCCTACAGCGGCCTTATCTTCCATTGCGTACACTCCTTACTATTCACTGCAGGTGATGCGGAATCTGTATGAAAACAAGAAAGCCCTGTATGGCAAGTATGGTTTTTACGATGCATTGAATGTAAGCAGGAGCTGGATGGACAATGAATACCTGGCCATCGATCAGGGACCCATCGTAGCCATGATAGAAAACTATCGCAGCGGTCTGTTGTGGAATCTGTTTATGAATATCTCTGAGGTAAAGACTTCACTGACACAACTAGGATTTCATACACCCGTGCGCAGTACAGGGTTCTACCTGTCTGTTCCCGAAGTAGAAAACAAAGTGGTAGATTTGGTGAAGCATCCGGATACAAATACTTACCAGTTGGATGTATACATGACCACTGCAGGTACCTTTACACTTGAAAAAACAGATGGTACCGTAGTGAGCACTACTTCGCTCAATGCGGGTAGTACCCCCGTCACATTCAATACCCCGGTAGGAAAATATACAGCACGATTAAAAGGTAGTTCAGATAATATTACACAGGTAGTTCAACTTCACTAACATGAGAACATTACTATTTGCAGGGTTGATTGCGCTGGTGGCAAATACAGGTTGTCATCAGGCAAACAAATCCGCTTCAAAAGACACATTGGTAGATACAACATTGACTACCGATTCTATTTTCAACTTAGTAGAGAAGCAAACTTTCGAGTACTTCTGGGATGGGGCAGAGCCGCATAGCGGACTGGCAAGAGAACGGTATCATGTGGATGGCGACTATCCGGAGCATGATCAGAATGTGGTGACCACAGGTGGTTCCGGATTCGGTATCATGTCGATCCTGGTAGGTATTGAAAGAGGGTACATTACCCGTCAGCAAGGGTTTGAGCGTTTATCGCATATTGCTGATTTCCTGGAAAAGGCAGATCGTTTTCATGGTGCATGGCCTCACTGGATATATGGTGAGACTGGTAAGGTAAAGCCTTTCGGACAGAAAGATAATGGAGGAGACCTGGTGGAAACAGCCTTTATGATGCAGGGGTTGCTCTGTGTAAGACAGTATTTTGCCAATGGTAATGAGCAGGAAAAAGCACTGTCTGCAAAGATCAATAAACTGTGGGAAGAGGTAGAGTGGAGCTGGTATCGTAATGGTAAAAATATACTCTACTGGCATTGGTCACCCACCTATGAATGGCAGATGAATTTTGCTGTGACAGGGTATAATGAATGCCTGATCATGTATGTACTGGCAGCGTCTTCCCCGACTTATAGCATTCCTGCTGAAGTGTATCATGAAGGATGGGCAAAAGGTGGTAAGATCAGGGACAGTGTAAATGCATATGGATATACACTGAAGCTGCATCATAACTATGCACGTGAATTAGGTGGTCCGTTGTTCTGGGCGCATTATTCTTATTTAGGCCTGGATCCACATGGATTGAAAGATAAATATGCTGATTACTGGGAGCATAATGTAAATCAGGTGTTGATCGACAGAGCATGGTGTATAGAAAATCCCAAACACTTCAAGGGGTATGGTGCTGATAGCTGGGGATTGACTGCGAGCTATTCTGTGAGTGGCTATGCGGCACATGCACCCGGTAAGGAGAGTGACTTAGGAGTGATTTCTCCTACAGCAGCATTGTCTTCTATGCCGTATACACCGGAGTATTCCAAACAGGCAATGGTACATTGGTATAAGAATTACGAGGGTAAACTGTTTGGTAAGTATGGTTTTTATGATGCATTCAGCGAGACTGATAACTGGTATCCGCAGAAGTATCTTGCTATCGATCAGGGTCCGGAAGTGGTGATGATGGAGAATTATAGGAGTGCGTTGTTGTGGAAGTTGTTTATGAGTTGCCCTGAAGTGCAGGGTGGGTTGAAGAAACTTGGCTTCGAGAGTCCAGTCGGCTGCTTTTGTCACG
>NZ_MTKN01000292.1 GCF_001975825.1 [Flexibacter] sp. ATCC 35208 | reverse complement strand
GCGATGGTAACACCGTTTGATATAAACGGGAATATCGATTTTGCAAAGACAACGAAATTGGTAAATTATTTAATTGATAACGGTACAACAGCAATCGTGGTAGGAGGAACGACAGGAGAATCTCCTACATTAACTTCAGAAGAGAAAGTAGCGTTATATCGCCATGTCGTATCTGTTGTCGATAAAAGAGTGCCCGTAATCGCTGGAACAGGTAGCAATAATACGCATGCTTCTATTGACTTAACTAAAAAGGCAACAGAAGTTGGTGTGGATGCAGTAATGCTAGTAGCACCGTATTATAACAAACCGAGTCAAGAAGGAATGTATCAGCATTTTAAAGCAATTGCTGAAAGCACGCCGCTTCCGGTTATGCTATATAACGTTCCAGGACGATCTATTGTACAAATCTCCGTTGATACAGTTGTTCGTTTATCAGAAATAGAAAACATTGGTGCTATTAAAGATGCCGGCGGC
>NZ_MTKN01000291.1 GCF_001975825.1 [Flexibacter] sp. ATCC 35208 | reverse complement strand
GAAACCGAAGGAATCGAACTATAATTGATCTCTGAACAAAGGTTGATTTTGTTTTGAGAAAACCCTATTTGAAGAAAAAGCAATATCAGGAAGTATCTGCATCTCATTTTTTGACTTTTTATAATCGCTAAAGCATTAAAGGCTAACTTACTAAAGTTATTTTAGAAACTAATATGAACACTTCACAAAGATTCCCTAAGTTTTTTAGATGTCAGGCTGAGCGTCCCGAGGCGTCGGGAGAAGCCCTAAAAGTTTTTTAAGCCACAGATTATGATGATTAAAATGTTTTTTTAAAATCGGCTTAAATCTGGGTGAACAAAATAATTCACTAGAGTTTATGAATCGCGCAAAGGCGCAAAGAAAATAAAACTTTGCACCTTTGCGTCTTTGCGCGAAATTCTCTAGACATTAATCAAAAAACTTTGTGCAACTCTGTGGTAGATTCCAGCAAAAATTTAAGCCCTCTTTATCTCAT
>NZ_MTKN01000290.1 GCF_001975825.1 [Flexibacter] sp. ATCC 35208 | reverse complement strand
ATGTTTATTATGGTAGCCGTACTGAAACCCAGACCGGCACACAGGTGAATCTTCGCTCCGGAGGTACTGTTGCAGCATTTGCTCCTTTCTGGAAAGTCAGTAATAAAAAGTGGGTAGCACAAAAGGATACTACCCGTTGGGTATGGAATAGTCAGACAACCTTGTTCAATCGTAAAGGGTTGGAACTGGAAAATAAAGATCCCCTTGGCAGGTACAATGCAGGGTTGTATGGTTATCAGGATGCCATGATCATTGCCGCCACGCAGAATGCGCGCTATCGGGAAGCAACCTATGAAGGATTTGAAGATTACTTCTATGGCGTACCTGCCTGTGATGAAGTGTGTAGTGCTGGCAGGAACCTGGATTTCTCAGGGTATAAAACCTTGATGACAACCAGTCAGCATCATACCGGCAAGTATAGTTTGCAGGTACCTGCTGATTCAGTGATCAGTATTAGTGCGACAGTGGTTGCTGC
>NZ_MTKN01000289.1 GCF_001975825.1 [Flexibacter] sp. ATCC 35208 | reverse complement strand
ATGTTTATTATGGTAGCCGTGCTGAAACCCAGACCGGCACACAGGTGAATCTTCGCTCCGGAGGTACTGTTGCAGCATTTGCTCCTTTCTGGAAAGTCAGTAATAAAAAGTGGGTGGCACAAAAGGATACTACCCGTTGGGTATGGAATAGTCAGACAACCTTGTTCAATCGTAAAGGGTTGGAACTGGAAAATAAAGATCCCCTTGGCAGGTACAATGCAGGGTTGTATGGTTATCAGGATGCCATGATCATTGCGGCCACGCAGAATGCGCGCTATCGGGAAGCAACCTATGAAGGATTTGAAGATTACTTCTATGGCGTACCTGCCTGTGATGAGGTGTGTAGTGCTGGCAGGAACCTGGATTTCTCAGGGTATAAAACCTTGATGACAACCAGTCAGCATCATACCGGCAAATATAGTTTGCAGGTACCTGCTGATTCAGTGATCAGTATCAGTGCGACAGTGGTTGCTGC
>NZ_MTKN01000288.1 GCF_001975825.1 [Flexibacter] sp. ATCC 35208 | reverse complement strand
CTGTAACTGATATTGAGAACGTTGGGGAAGACGTTAATTCACCAAAAGATGATTTTGCCTATATAATTGATCCTGTTACCAGAAGAGGATTTTTTAGTTCTAATAAAGATGGCGGACAAGGTTCTGATGATATTTATAAGTTTTTGGAAACCAGAAAACTGCAATGTATCCAGGAATTGGATGGTATTATTACAGATGCTGAAACAGCTGCTGTTTTACCAGGAACCAAGGTTACTTTATATGAGGGAACAACTATAAAAAACACCACTATTTCTGACGCTGTGGGATTTTACAGTTTTGCTGTCGAATGTGGTAAAACATATAATGTAAGGGCTGAAAAACAAGATTATACCACAAAAGAAGTAACGATAACTATTGGAAAACTTACCGGAAAAACAAGCCTTCCTATTGCGTTGGATAAATCGACTTGCAAAGTTACTATTGGCGATGATCTTGGAAAATGCTTTGGTATAAAA
>NZ_MTKN01000287.1 GCF_001975825.1 [Flexibacter] sp. ATCC 35208 | reverse complement strand
TCCCATGGAGCAATAGCGGTAAACAGCTACACCATCATACCTTCCGGCCTTACTGCCTCAAACTATGATATAACATATGCTTCCGGTACATTAACGATCAACAAGGCCGCACTTACTATTACAGCCAGTGACCTCACCAAAACCTATGATGGTATATCATTCAGCGGTGGGAACGGCGTAACTTACAGTGGCTTCGTAAATGGTGAAGATGCATCAACCGCAATAACCGGTACGATCGCTTACACAGGTACCTCTCAGGGAGCAATAGCGGTAAACAGCTACACCATCATACCTTCCGGCCTTATCGCCACAAACTATGATATAACATATGCTTCCGGTACATTAACCATCAACAAGGCCGCACTTACTATTACAGCCAGTGACCTCACCAAAACCTATGATGGTATATCATTCAGCGGTGGGAATGGCGTAACTTACAGTGGCTTCGTAAATGGTGAAGACGCATCAGCAGCATTA
>NZ_MTKN01000286.1 GCF_001975825.1 [Flexibacter] sp. ATCC 35208 | reverse complement strand
GACGCTCTTCCGATCTTACTTTGCCTCCGCGTCCTTTGGCGCTAATGTCTTCCATTTTGCCACGGTGACCTTTTTTACGCGCTTTTATGTAGAGATAGTAACGCATGTCACCATGTTTGTTTGTGTCCATGTTCCATTCTACTTTTCCTTCGAAGTGGAATTGTTCCATGTACTGTTCAAACTTTTTATGGATTTTATGAGCATTCATTTGGATCGTCAAATCCATAAAAAGTTTGAANNTTCAAACTTTTTATGGATTTGACGATCCAAATGAATGCTCATAAAATCCATAAAAAGTTTGAACAGTACATGGAACAATTCCACTTCGAAGGAAAAGTAGAATGGAACATGGACACAAACAAACATGGTGACATGCGTTACTATCTCTACATAAAAGCGCGTAAAAAAGGTCACCGTGGCAAAATGGAAGACATTAGCGCCAAAGGACGCGGAGGCAAAGTAAGATCGGAAGAGCGTC
>NZ_MTKN01000285.1 GCF_001975825.1 [Flexibacter] sp. ATCC 35208 | reverse complement strand
TCCGGAACATGGCGAAAACTCTATGAAAGATTATTGGTTACACATGGTAATGTTTAAATACTGTCATTCTAAATATCCAGACGTAAAATATACACTTCATGCAGGAGAATTAACTTTAGGATTAGTTCAGCCAGAAGATTTAACGTGGCATATAAACGATGCAATTTATGTTGCCGGAGCAAACAGAATTGGTCACGGAGTTGATATTGCTTACGAAGCAAATTCATACGATTTGTTGCGTTATATGGCAAAAAATAATATTCCGATCGAGATTAATTTGACGAGTAACGAATTCATTTTGAAAGTAAAAGAAAACAGACATCCTTTTACACTTTACAAAGAATTTAATGTGCCAATCGTAATTAGTACAGACGACGCCGGAATCTTAAGAACAAATATGACTGAACAATATGTTTTATTAGCAAAAAGATATCCTGATGTTTCGTATGCAATCATAAAACAATATGTTTACAACAGTA
>NZ_MTKN01000284.1 GCF_001975825.1 [Flexibacter] sp. ATCC 35208 | reverse complement strand
CTGGCCACAAACACTTTTCCCCTCTCCCCTCGTTTACCAGTCCATTGGTCAGAAGCACTTCTCCACGCTTCCAGCAGGGCCAGATCATCGCCGGATACCACGCCTTCTATTTACCGTCCATTGGCCAGGAACAATTATCCACTTTCTCTTATTTACCACCCCATTGGTCAGAAGCACTTCTCCACGCTTCCAGCAGGGCCAGATCATCGCCGGATACCACACCTTTTATTTACCGTCCATTGGCCAGGAACAATTATTCCCTTTCCCTTATTTACCACTCCATTGGTCAGAAGCACTTCTCCACGCTTCCAGCAGGGCCAGATCATCGCCGGATACCACACATTCTATTTCCCGTCCATTGGCCAGGAACAATTATCCACTTTCCCTTATTTACCAGTCCATTGGTCAGGAGCACTTCTCCACGCTTCCAGCAGGGCCAGATCATCGCCGGATACCACGCCTTCTCTTTATCGTCCATT
>NZ_MTKN01000030.1 GCF_001975825.1 [Flexibacter] sp. ATCC 35208 | reverse complement strand
AGTATAAACAACTTCATAAACAAAATCGGTGTGACTTTTGTATTGATTTGCATAAATTTTTAATAACATGGCAGAGACAGGACATATTTTAGCGATTGATGTGGGTGGGTCGCATATCAAATGTACGATCCTCAATGATAAAGGGGAATGGCAGATGGAGTATAAGCGGGTAAAAACGCCGGAGGCAGCCACCCCCGAGAATGTGTTAAGTACCATACAGGGTTTGGTACAAGGCATGCCGGAATATGATAAGATCTCTGTTGGATTTCCAGGGTATGTAAGGAATGGTATCGTGTATACGGCACCGAACCTGGGAAATCCGAACTGGAAGAATATTGATTTGGGACAGCGTATTGCGGATTTGCTGAATAAACCGGTGAGACTGGTAAATGATGCGGATCAGCTGGGACTGGGTGTTGTAAGTGGCAAGGGGTATGAGCTGGCGGTAACACTGGGAACAGGGTTTGGAACAGCGGTTTTGATTGATGGGTATTTACTGCCGCACCTGGAACTGGCACATCACCCCTTGACGAAGGAGCATGATTATGACGAATATATAGGCAATAAGGCGTTGGAAAAAGAAGGGTTGGAAAAGTGGAATAAGCGGATGGAACGGGTGATGGAGGTGCTGAAAGTTGTGTTTAATTACGATCGGTTGTATTTGGGAGGGGGAAATGCGGATAAGATTAGTTTTAAACTGGATAAGAATGTGATATTGTTTACGAATAAAGATGGGATTAAAGGAGGGGCGAAATTGTGGGGGATGGAGGATAAGTATCATATCAGTACTAATTTTCCCAAAAATAAACAGTAAAAATTGAGGGAGATTGCTTCGCAATCTCCCTCAATTTTTAAATGCTGTATTTCGGCAATCCCTGCTTCGCTAGCGCGTTTGGCGGTCCTTTTATTCTTCAGTAGCAGCGAAACCATTTTGCCCTGTCGATGCAAAAGAAATCTTTCCACCCAACCCGCACATACAATACGATTTATCTGTCAATTCCTTATCTGATCCAATCACATCCAATACCGTCGTATCCATCCACGCCGTAGGCTTCGGCATACAAGGCTTCTGCGTTACACTACACACCCCAAACGGCGGTATATTCGTATTCGCTCCTTTATCCTTCTCCGTCGCCACCAGCTTATCTTCTATATACACATACGACTGACTGGTGACCTTTAGCACAGCTGGTGCCGCACCCTTATCACACTTCATCCGGGCGGTATCTGTAATAATTGTAAGCATATCAGTTATCGTGATGAGTAGATGTTTTAATTGTAATCACCTTGCCAGTCACCGCATCCAGATTCACATGCTTCAGCTGAATATCCGCCCCACCTATATGCCCGTCTTCATGCGTCACTATCCAGCGATCGCCAATAGTATCTGACTTTCTATTGATGCTCGTCCAGCGATCTGCCAGTGACAGATTATTGCGTTTCAGGAATTCCATCACCTTATCGAGCGTAAAAGTATATGGCGCATCGTAGTTCACAGATTTTTGTTCAACTCCCTGCTCATTGAAGAAACGCCACGTACCCAGGCGGAACACACTTTTATTGAACAAGTCACCTTCCTCCTTGAGTGTACCATTTTTATAATATTCACGATAGTGATCAATATACGTATCGGGTTTACTGGTCGTTTCGGCATATCCCCCATCAAAGTCGGTCTGTCTTACCTTCACACCATCGTGCTCAAAGGTATACTCACCTGCCTGTTTGTTTTTATTATAGGTCTCTATATCGAATCGGTTGTTCATATTTGTTTGTTTGGTTTGTGCACAGGCCGCAAATGAGTGGATGATGATCAGTACGGCCAGCCAGAACTTTTTATACATATTGATTGATTTATTCTTTTCCTACATTCGCTCTCACCTTCTCCCACTGCCACTTCCAGGTACTGATACGCGTCTTGCCATATTGGTGCGAATAGTCCATGATATTCTCAGTTTCACCAATCTTAAACACATGACTGCCACTATTGTCAAACGTGTGATACAGTCCCATTGCATGCAGCAATTCGTGGGTGGTCGTAGCAGTATTATGGGTATTGAAGAGCACTACACTCTTCGCCACTATATCTTTGGCGCCACCATTCAGGCCCTGGTAATTGCTTCCGGCCATATACCCGCCTTCTTCATCAAAGAAGAATACTTTGTAATAGTCTTTGTAAGTAGCATGCTTTGCATTGAAGGCCGTTTCCAGTGAATCGTGGATCTGCTTACCTCCCGGATAAGCATTCACAGCAGTGGAACCGGAAGCCGTGGTCAATGCATTCGTTTTGATAGCTGCATCTGCCGTCATATCCAGTTCTTCTTCTACCAGGTTCAATAAAATTAAACCCTGATTCATATATTTTTCCAGAAAAGCCTTTTCTCCGGTGGTCTTGCCTGTATTTACACTTGTCCCAAATTTGGTCTTCACTTTCACAAAAACCACATTTGCTTTATAACGTACTTTGTTTTTGACAACAATCAATTTTCCGGCCAGCTTAGGCGTATCCAAAGTACCATCTGCTTTCTTAGTATAAGCCATCACTTTTATTTCCTGATCTGCATCTGATTCTTTCAAACATTCTACTGTCAGTTCCAGTTTATGACTACCCTTACTCTTTGGTGTGATCTCCTTTTTATCGCATTTGATAAATTCATCCTTGAATAACAGCTCTATTTTTTCCGGCTCTTCATCTACTTCTACAAGCAACTGCACAGTAGCTTTCGTATTATTATAACTCTTACCACCGGGGAATAAGCATAACCATGACTGGTAGTATTCCGCCGTCGTTTTACCATCCGCTTCCTTCTTCCATGGAATGAGTGCCGGACTGTAACGGGTAGTTTTCAGTGTATTAAATTTAGCATCGCTTTGTGTAAACACAGCGCCAGACTGGGTGGCATAGACACTGCCATAGCTACCTACAATCTTTTTATATTCTACATCACCCACAATGCTGGTATCTTTGATACGCAACCAGTCAAAGCCATACTCTCCTGTCCACCCACTTTTTGGGCGGAAGCTTACAATCACTTTAGCCGGAATTTCCGGTTTTGCTGTTTCGTAAGTATCTGCTTTATTATAGTGTTTATTGCCCTGCTCACCTTTCATGTGCAACTCACCTTTACTATTTGCCAGGATCTTCTCATCGCTGTGCAGCATGATCTGGCTCTGGCCTGCGGCATAAAGTTGCTGGGCTTCTATCTTGATTTCATCTTTTGAATTGAATAGCGCCTTGCCCGCCTGCATGTGCAGGAAGTCAGCAATCATCTGCGTCATGAGTGGCGTATTCACGACCATTGCTTTCATCACATTCATGAGCAGCTGTCCGCCTACGTTCATCTCCATTTGCTCACCCACATTGATGTTCATGTTGCGGGCATTCAGCGTCATGTTCTCCGGCGCAGTGATTTCGATGCTGGATGTGCTGGTATTTAGGTAAATGACATTACTGTTTTTGTCAGTGATAGTAATGCTTTCACTACCATCCGTATCATCCAGACGAATGACATGGCCACTGCGGGTTTTGATCACCTTCAGGTTATTCTGCGCATCACCAAAACCTGTCTTTGCCGTACCATTGTACGTGGTACCTGTTACAAAAGGTGCTTCGGGATTCCCTCCTTCAAAGTCTACCCATACCTCCTCCCCTTTTTCAGGCATGAAGTAAATACCTTTGTCCGAACCGCTGTGTGCATTCAGCACACGTATCCAGGGAGTTGTACCGCTCTCCTGCCAGCGAAACCGAACCTTTACACGGCCCAGACCTTTGGGGTCATGGTTCTCAATCACGGTGGCGCTTTGTGGCTCGCAATATGGAATGGCATGCAGGTCTATGTACGGTACAGCCGTATCCGCAGGAATGGCTTCGAATGTATTTACATAAAGACCATTATCCGTACAGGAATGTTGCAATGAAGTAATAAGGAATTGTCCATGATCTTCGGTAGATAGAAAGTTTTCTCTCACCGTAATCAAATCCCCAATTCTTAAAGACGTTTCATTGGAGCGGCCTTTCATCACCACCATGCTGGCGGCTTTGCCTTTATACTGCAAGGTAGTCAGATCGTCTACCTGCGACTGGGCACTACTGCTAAAGCCATAGTTCATTTTGTACAGCGAGGGTTTGCTATAGAGCTGTTTGCTCACCTCCTGCACATGGGTGCTGTATTGATTCGTACCACTGCCAGCCTGTGATTGCGTGTCATTGTTCACCACAGATTCCTGGCGGTAGTCATAGCCATTCAGTTTTAAGTTGTTTGGCTTTACATCCAGTGCCAGGTCAAAATCCAGTAAATTCACCTGGTGGATTAATTCAGTTTGCCGGTTTTTGTACTGCCCGAAAATGAGTTGTTGCCCGTCGTAAAAGAACCATTCACCATAGCGTGCCGCGAGGCGGGACACAAAGGTGTAAGCGGTTTCCTTGTATTGAACAATGTACTTGAGCGACGCTGTGTTATTGGGTTTGACCGATAACGGCGGCATGAGTGGGCCCCCTGATTTAAGCACAGTATCAATGATGTCGCTGAGCGGACGGCGCTCAAATGTAGCGATGTGGGGATCGTTTTCCAGCAAAATATCGGGGCTGAAACCTCTGATCACACAGAAACCGTTGGTACCATCGTTTTCTTTGCCGGCATTGATACCGGTAACAATGCCATCAAAAATCAATGGTTGAGCAGTGCTCAATGGATCCGCGGGTTTGATGGTGATTTTGATTTCTTTGCCAAGAAAGTTCTTACTGGCGTTGAACAGACCTTTTCCTAACTTATTCAACCAATCGTAGCTAATGAGAATTTCAAATGAATGATGTCCTCTGATTTGCTGGTACAGATTGAGTGAATGAAATGAGGAAAACAGGTTCCCATCAATGGAGAATGAAGTTTGGGTATGTAAAGACATGGTTAAGGGTTAAAAAATCAAGGTGAATATACGAAAAAATATTAATTACGAATAGATGCACCCTGCCTGCGGCCAACTAATTTTCTCCAAAAAATATTGTTAAAAAACAGCAGCGGTCTCATCACCCATCAATAATTTTTATATATTGATAGCTATGCTTCAACTCACAAATGTTCGCAAAGCCTATCAGGGAAAAGTAATCCTCAATATACCTTCCCTCCTGCTGGATCCCGGCATCTACTGGATACAGGGCGCCAATGGGTCAGGCAAATCCACGTTACTGAAAATCATCGCCGGCATGGTGCCTTTTGAAGGAGAGATCACCCTCAAAGACAACAGTCTCAGGCATTCACCCCTCATTTACAGGCAACATATAGGTTGGGCTGCAGCAGAACCGCTCTTCCCTCCTTTTATGACAGGCATGGATCTCGTGATCCTGTACCAGCGGATCAGGAAAGTGCCACAACCCGAAATCGATCGGCTCATAGAACGGTTTAATGTCGGTAACTTCATACAGGGACAAGCTTCCGCATATTCCGCAGGGATGACCAAACGATTGTCGCTGTTACTGGCCTTCATCGGAAATCCTGCTCTTATTATACTGGATGAACCATTGACGACACTGGATACGAATTCATTTACACTCATCTCTGATCTGATACTGGAATTCAACCAGAAAGCCGGCACTTCATTTTTAATGAGCTCACACCAGGACCTGGATACCAGTTTATTAAATGCACAGCGGGCACTCACAGTTATTAACCAAAGCATCATACAATAAATGACAAGATATCTACTCCGTTCATTGGTTTCACCCTTCTTCAGAGAGAATAGCGGGTTGATCATTTTCATTTACACCATGACGGTGTTTATTGTCAATTCCCAATCTGGCGCAGGCGTATATGAATATCATTTATTCCTGGTACTGGGTACTTTCAGACATGCGGGTATGATGAGCATGGTGTTTTTACTTTGGTTCCTGTATACGAGAAAGTTTACCGCCTTTGTGGTCACGGAAATATATAAACCTGAAAATATGTTCCTGCATGTATTCAATTATCTCAGTAAAAAAAAGCAGACAGGATTACTATTCATTGCCACATTTTTATTGATGATACCCGTGTGGGCGTATGTGATCTTTATAGTAAGAACAGGTATTCAATATGGCTATATCGGAGGTGTATGCCTTGTGATCGGTTATTTATTATTGCTGTGCTTACTCTCCGCGCTCTGGTTGGGAAAAAGGCTAAGACACATTGCGGAAGGAAATGCACCGGTGCTGAAATCTTTTAAATTCACTTCTATGACAGGGATGCTTTTGCGATACATAGCCACGAAACAACTTGTTACATGGACAGGATTAAAGATCTTCACATGTGGCCTGCTATACCTCATTGCTGTCAATAATTCAATGAAATATTATGATGGACAAACCATCTTTATTGTAATAAGCTTAGGTATTTTAGGCAATGGCATATTGGTATACAGATGCAGGGAATTTGAAGATGTGTATTTGAATTTTTATAGAACAATGCCGGTATCACTAAGTATGCGATTCCTTGAATATGCATTACTGGATTTTATATTGATCATCCCCGAGGTATTGTTGTTAGTACTGTTAGTACCCAAACACATGCCGCTGACCGATGCTGCTATCTTTTTTTTATGTGGGTATAGCAGTATGTTGCTGATGACGAGTCTTACCTTCTACAGGCATTTTACAAAATCACAGTTCTATAAGATCTTATCAGTCGTACTTTGTGTACAGTATATTTTTTTATTGACAGTAGGCTTACCGGCCCTTTATATTTCACTTACAATGATCGCCATCGCGCTGTTCAGGTGGAGATATTATAAATATGAAACGCTTCTGCCTTAAAAAACAGAAGCGTTTCTATTTTTATTGATTGCTTTCGCTTTGAGGTAATGGGAAATGACTCCACACATCATCATCTGCTCTGTCTACAGGAAGTGTATGCAACAATCCATATCTTCTCATATCAATCCATCTATGTCCTTCCATGAACAGGGAATACCGCCTGTTGTACAATAATTCCGTCGTCAATGCGGCACTCGTCAAAGCGCCTGCATATGCTGTCAGATTGTGGGCAGTACGTATACGGTTCAGGGCCACTATCGCATCCGGAAAGTTATTTGTTTGAATATTAGCTTCTGCATAGATCAAAATGAGTTCTTCATTGCGAATAATGCTCACAGGCGCATTCAGTGAATTCCAGACAATCACATCTCTGTTGCCGGTCAATCCATTCTGACTGGCAGACGAATTACGTACCTGTGTTTTATTGATCCGATCATCACCCGGCACAATGTCATTAGCATAAGAAGGATGCGCTATCCGCACTTCCCCATTACTATTTGGTGCGATATACAATGTGTTGGAAACATCTCCCCCATTGGTAGAGAAAAAATGCCATACACCTGTCGTAAGATCCCCATTCAGGTCAAAGAAAGATTCATTCAAAGCAGTCAGCGCTTCCGCCCATTGCTTACGATATAAATGCACCCTTGCAGCCAGTGCCCTGTTGAATTTCAACAAGCCCGCAGCATCCGAAAATCCTGCAAAACCACCTGACAAAGGGAAGATAATATCTGCACCTGTAAGGTCCGCCTTTCCATCATCCAGGAATTTTAATACTGAATCCAATACAATACCCGGATCAGTGATCACCGGTCCCTGTGCTGCGCCATTGGCCACCGGAATGCGGGCCCCACTGGAATCCGTCATATTGATATTGAGTAATAACTGGTAACCTATCAAAGTCTTTGCATATCCGGAAAATCCTTTCTTCTGCGCATCACTCGCTACAGATCCGCTTGTATGACTAATGGCCTCCAAAAGAATAAAACACTGCCGCATCACCTGATAACGGGATGCCCAGGGATTGGTCAGGTAAAAAGTATTATTGTCCAGCACCTTCGTACCACCACCCAACATATCTGTTGTATAACGGGGTTCTGAACTGGAAAAGCGATAGACTTCACGACCAATAATCCCTTCTGCATCCAGGTAAAAATTGATACTGGTACGCATACCCGATTCAGCACCGGTAGCGAGATTAAATAAGTCACTTCGGGTTGGATTGCCTGTTACACCACCCACCACCGGCGTATTCAGACTGTTTATTTCTCCCTTCTGACAGGCATTCAGCAATATTAGCAGACAGAAGGCTATTATGTTGTGTTTCATGTGTCAATGTTTTTAAAAAGGATCAGAAATCTACACCAATATGGAAACTGGCTCTCTTCGATGCAGGGAAAGGCATTACATCCACCCCTGTGGACAAACCATTGCTACCACGGCTGGAAGAAGTGCTGATGGTATTACTACCAAAATTGGATACTTCCGGATCATACCCTACATAATGGGTCCAGGTAAAGAAATTGTTCGCTGATACACCCAGCCGGATACCGGAAATGGTTTTGGTATTTTTTAACGGCACATTGTAATACAACCCGATTTCGCGGATGCGTACATAACTGGCATCCTGTACATAAATGCTGGCATCGCCGGCACCTAAGCGGTATACACCCGCTTTCTGTCCATTGATGATATCATCATAATCGAAGGAGGTTGCCCCCGCATCGGTGAGCAACTGGGTCAGGTTGATATTATCCCCGCCTTTCTTCCAATGCAGCAGGATACGCAGTGACCAGTTTTTAAACACCGTCACTTCATTGTAGAAGCTCATCTGGAATTTAGGCTCTGAGTTCCCGATCAGTTTCAGGTCACTCCCTACAGTACCTTTGATCTGTGTGGCGGGCTGACCTTCTTCGAGGTAGAATGTACCAAGTGAGTTACCAAATGCACCAATGGCATAAGGAGGAATCACCAGTCTGGTGACCTTGCTACGGTTGTACCACCAGTTGATAGACGAAGTCCATTTGATATTCGTTTTATTGACAGGCACCAGGTTCAATCCTATTTCCACACCCTGATTTTTCAGGTCGCCACTGTTTTTCCATTCAGCGCTGTAACCGGAGGATGCTGCCAGCGAGTGGCGCAGCAGCACATCCTGAATTCTCTTATTGTAATAAGTTGCTTCCAGGCTAATACGGCCATTCAGCACACTGATGTCCAAACCGGTTTCAAACTCCTCCTGCCTTTCAGGTTTGATATCAGGATTTCCCTGCAGGTTATCGACCAATACACCGGGCAGACCATCGATATTACTACCCAGCATGCCGGTGAACTTACTGCTGTAAGGCGGTACATTGCCTGACTGTCCATAGGCCGCCCTGATCTTGAGGTTATCGACATTATCGATTGACCACCCTTTCAATTTGGTGAAGTTGAAAGAGAATGCGCCTTTCGGGAATGCATAGTACTTTTTGTATTCACCATTATTGGTAGAACGGTCAAAACGAACACCACCACTCAACGTAATGGCTTCAATCAGGGAGAGGTCTTCCTGTATGAAAACACCATTGTCCCTGAATTTGGAGCGGAACTGGCGGGTAGCGGTATTGGCACTGGCATCGACATTGCTCTGACCTGCTACAATATTGGTAGCCACCGTTACGATGTTATCAAAATACCCGGTTTCCAATGTGGCACCTACAGTACTCGTCAGGCTGATAGCCGGTGTTGGCGTAAAAGTATTGGCGAGGAAACCACCGAGGTTGGTATTGAGGTTATTGGTATTGCCCTGAATGGAATGTCCCTGTTTTGAATTTTCTTCAAACTGCAGATCACGGGGAAAGAGGGCCATCGTTTTATAATTGAAATAGTCCACTCCACCACGGCCAATAAAGCGGGTATGAGAATGCTCGCTTTGTTGCAGGTGCACTTCCAGGTTACCTCCACCGACAAAACGGTTGGTAGTTTCATTGTTCGTCATCTTATCGCGGGTTTCCAGGGGGTTGGAAGCGGCGAAAGGATTGCGTGGATATTCCCCCAACGAATTGGGATGGAGGTCAACGAAATTGGGGGTGGAAGAGAGCGCTACGCCATAGCTGACACCATTGTTATCGTTGTTGGTTAAGCCCCTGTCGGCAGAAGAATAGATGTAGTTCGTCGTGACACCGAGCGATACCCGGTCACTGAGTTTATGGTCAATATTGAGGCGAACGGAGTTGTTAAAATAACCGGTACCTTTTACAATTCCTTCTTCCTGACGGCGGTTGCCCGAGAGGTAGAAAGTTGTCTTGTCTCCACCACCGCTGATGGCGAGATTGGTGTTTAGCACCTGCCCTTTCTGGCCAAACATTTCCTTTTCATAATCGAAGATCCTGCCGGCACTTTGGGCGTCGGTAAATTGCGTTTTATAGGCTTCTCTTTTGGCGATTACATCCGGATCAGTATTATCTGCACTACCGGCAAGATCGGCCGCCGTTTCGGCTGTAAATGGCCTTACACCCATCAGGTGTCGCACCTTCACAAAGCCGACTTCCTGGTTAAGGCTCACTTTTGTTTTGCCTGCCCTTCCTTTTTTGGTAGTAATGATCACCACCCCGGCAGCGGCTTTGGCGCCATACATAGCGGCGGCAGAAGCGCCTTTCAGGATCTCAATATTTTCAATATCGGTGGGGCTCAGGTCTGCAATACGGCTGGAGGGGTTGTCCTGGTTATTGGGGTTTCCGGCAGTAGCGGCGCCGGTTACGTCATTGAGGCCGGCAGGGATACTGCTGTTATTAAAGAAGATACCATCTACAACATACAGCGGTTGCGAGTTACCAAATACCGAGGTGATACCCCTGAGTTTGACGGTGAAACCACCACCTGGGGCGCCGGAATTGGCAGAGATCAAAGCGCCCGGGACCTTGCCACTGAGGGCGGCGTCGAAGGTCTGTGCGGGGGCCACGCCACTGAGTTGATTGACAGAGATGGTGGCGACGGCATTCGCAAGATTACTTCGTTTGATGCTTGTAGCGGCGCCGGTCACTACTACTTCATCAAGGTGAGCAAGGTCTTCATCCAGGGTCAGGTTGAGGATAGCCTGATTGTTAGTGAGGCGGATAGTTTGGGTTTTGTACCCGGTATAGCTGATCACTAACGTGGAGGCACCGGCGGGAAGGGCGATGGAATATTTACCGTTGGCGTCGGACATAGCGCCCCTGCTGGTATTGAGCACCCGGATGGTTACACCGGGTACGACCTGACCGGTTTTCGCATCTCTTATTTGTCCGGTCACATTTTGCTGCGCGAATAATGCATAAGTACAGAATAGGCATAACAGTAGCAGCAAGCTAAATTTTTGCAAAAGCATAGCTTGAAGGGTTTAGAGTGTGAGTTGAAATTTGACTGGTTACAGACTACAAAATTTTGGTTATTAAAAGCTGTCGTGGTTCCTGCTAAATGGGTTCAACACTGTTTCAGGGGTGCAGGTGATTATTACTCAGGCATCAGATCGATGCGGCAGATTACGGAATTTTTCAGGGTTTTCACTTTTTTTATTTGGAGGGATTGGGTTATTTTTTATAAAGTAAGTATTAATACTCTGTAAAAGGGCGGTATCATTCAGTTGATACCGCCCTTTGTCTTTAGTGTAACTTCGATGCTAATACATCACCATAAGTATATTATAAGTACACTTGTATATCGATTGGATATTGAGGTGAAGATTTAGTGATGTATTAGTACTCATTTAGTATTATAGTTACACTATAGTTCCAGCGTATGTAGTAACATTGTTTCTGTAACCTCAAAATTGTTTGTTATGGCACTTGTAAAAGACAACATACTCCTCCAACTCGTACGGGGAACGCTCGGCGATCAACTCACGATTTACGAACGGAACGGACAGATAATAATGGCGAAGAAGCGCGGTCCGTCAAAGAAAAAGCCGACGAAAAAACAGCTGGAAGCAAGGTATAAGATGAAAATAGCGGCGGCTTATGCGCGGTCGATTCTGAAGGATCCGGAGTTGAAGGCTTATTATAAGTCGCTGGCAGGGCCTGGGCAGAATGCTTATAATATGGCGGTGAAGGATGCTTTCAGATCGCCTGAGATTCAGAATATCAGGTTTGAAGAAATGGATATAGTGGTGACTACGAAAGATGAATTCCGGGTAGTGGATGTGGATGTACGGGTACATGATGCGGCGAGTACTATGCTGGAAAGAGGGAAGGCAGTGTTGGGCAGGAATGGGGTAGATTGGTATTATAAAGCAGCGGTGTTGCCTGCAGGAGGCAGGGTTGTAGCGGTGGCGGTAGATTTGCCGGGGAATGAAACGCTGAGGGAGTTGGTGATTGTGGGGGATGGAGGGAAATGAGAAGCCGCCTCATATTCGTAATGAGACGGCTTTGTATGTAAAGATTGGGACTGTGTTTTTGGAGGATGATTTTAGAGGGCAGGCTTTCAGGTTCCTGTTTTTTCGGGGCCTGTTTCTCAGTGTCCTACTTTTCGGGTTCCAGTTTTCCGGGGCCTGTTTCTCAGTGTCCTACTTTTCGGGGTCCTGATTTTCTGATTCCTGCTGCCCTGGATCCAGCTTTTCGTGGCCCTGAATTTCCGATTCCTGCTTCTCGTCTTCTTGTTTTTCGTCTTCTTCTATTGCTGGTATCTCTTTAGAATTCTTCTCTTTTTTACCCGTAAATAACTTTCGGATAAAACCACCTACAGCAACAAATCCTAAAAGAATAAATTTCCAGAAAGCAGCACCAAATTTAACAAGAAGGGCAAAGAAACCTACCTTGGCAAGCACTTTGCCAGCGATCAGACCACCAATAGTATAAGCAGCTACCTTATCGATTTTTGGGTCAAAATCCTTGTAAGCATTACCACTTGTGAACTTCGCCATTTGCAACACTTTATCTATATCAGCTTTTACCAGCGGCAATTCATTCATAGTACATATTGCATTCATAGAAAGCACCCCATCACGACCTAATATCCTGATTTCGTAGTTCAGTGTATGGGGCGTGTCTTCTCCGAATTTAATTTCTCTGGCCCAGTGAAGCACTTTGTTTTCCTTGTCGTAAAAAGGAGATTGTGCCCAGCCCATCATATGAATTGGCTGGTAACCATTCTTTACTCTTTCCGTATTTGCTTCAACTTCTTCCTTTTGAATATCTTTCAGCAGGTCATCATAATTGATCTTTGATGCATCATAGTCCTTTACATAACCGATGTTTTCATATCGTACCACAAAAGCATAGCTGATCGAATCAAAAGCATCAGCATTAGCAGGAAAAATCATCCCCAGAATATCATCTGACACTGAAGGCGGGTTGCCCCACAAATCGGTCAGAATATACTTGCTCTGTGCTGCATTCAGGAATTTAAAGCCCGCAGGTACATTGATATCAGCCTTACCGCCGGACAAGTGAATCAAACCAGATTCCCACTTTTCCGACTGCTTTACTGAGTCTACGAATTTGCTGTATTGTTTTTCAGCCATGACAATCGAATCGTCCACGGGAGTGGCCGCTTTCAGGCCCGGCGCAAGTAGGAGCACGCTGGCCAGGTAAAGGAATTTTCGCATATAGAGGTATAAATTAAAGACTGTAAAAGTGGGAATAATTTTGATGTATCCGTAATATATTGGACGGAAAATGGGTTTCAGAGGATGGATTTAATCCAGTAACCTATGGATGTTACAGGTGTGTATTGGAGTTACTTACGCAAGTATCGTTTTGACGGGTAAACAAAAAAAGCATACAGTTAGCAATTAACCGATGCCTTCATTTATTATTAGAAAATCATTTTCCTGAATGGAAGAAACCTTCTCCAGCTACCGTAGGCGTTATTTCAGCACTACATTATTAAAGTACTTATTAAATATATGTACAGCTGTTTTTTTACCCTCGAGTGTAGGCCCCTCAATACCTTTCAATGGATAATTCATTTTCAGCAATTCCCATTTATGGCTGCCTAACTGATGAAAAGGAATGATCTCTACCCTATCCACTGTTTTATATCTTGTAAAATGCTTGGCCCATTCTTCCAGGTACTCTACCTGATCTGTCCATCCGGGAACCAATACATACCTCAACCACATCCGCTTACCAGTAGATTCACGGTAGGCAGCAAGGTCCAGCGTATTCCGGTTACTCAGGCCAGTAAGTTTATGATGCCATTCATCATTAATATGTTTTACATCAAGCAGTAACAGGTCAGTATGTTCCATTAATTCATGGGTAGCATCATCATTCAGACGGCCATTGGAATCCAGACAGGTATTGATTCCTATCTCGTGGAGCGCTTTAAAAAAGGTAGTGATCTTGTTGCGTTGCAACAGTGGCTCCCCTCCTGAAACGGTGACACCGCCATCCTTTCCAAAATAGGTGCGCTGTCTGTCTGCTCTTTTCACCAATTCGTCAATACCAATCAACATTCCACCTTTCACATCAAGTGTATCAGGATTCTGGCAGTAAACGCAGCGGAACTGACATCCCTGTACAAATACAACCATTCTAACGCCAGGTCCGTCGTGTGTGCCAAATGTTTCAAGAGAGTGAATACGCAAATGTTCCGGATCATCGAGGTTGAGCGCGGCGGCCTCGAGGTCCTGTAAAGGAAAGTACAACATAGTCTTAAAAAGGAAGGTCGATAGAAGACAGAGACAAAACAGCGGACCGCAGATGCGATCCGCTGTTGTCTTACTTAGTCCCAATTGATCACATACTCTCGTGGAAAGTACGTGTTATCACTTCAAGCTGATGCGCCCTGGATAAGCGCACGAAGTTTACAGCATAGCCGGATACACGGATGGTGAGCTGAGGATAATTCTCAGGGTGCTCGTAAGCGTCCATCAATGTTTCGCGGTTCAGCACATTTACATTCAGGTGATGCGCCATCTTGTTAAAGTAGCCATTCATGGTAGTCACCAGATTATTAATCTGTTCGTCTCTTGTATCACCCAGTGATTTAGGGATCATAGAGAAGGTGTTAGAGATACCATCCTGCGCATCTTTATAATCCAGTTTACAAACAGAGTTGAGAGATGCGATCGCACCGCTACAGTCTCTTCCGTGCATTGGATTGGCGCCGGGCGCAAAGGCTTCGCCTTTCTTACGTCCGTCAGGAGTCGCACCTGTGTTGCTACCGTACATTACATTACTTGTAATGGTCAGCAGAGACAGGGTCGGTGTAGAATTCTTGTAAGTAGCATGCTTGCGCAGCTCTGTGATGAAGAAGTGAGTGATTTCTTTTGCAATGTTATCTACTCTGTCATCATCGTTACCATATTTAGGATATTCTCCTTCAATTTTATAGTCTACGGTCAGGCCACGATCATCTCTGATTGGTGTAACCTTCGCATATTTGATAGCGGAGAGGGAGTCTGCTATGATGGAAATACCGGCAGCACCATATGCAATGTCGATATGGGGATCTGTATTTACCAGAGACATCTGGGCTCTTTCATAATAATATTTATCGTGCATGTAGTGGATGATAAACATCGCTTTGGCATACACTCTCGCCAGTTCTGCCAAAGTTTGTTTGAACACACCCAAAACCTGGTTGTATTCCAGCGGACCATCGGCCAATACAGGAATGTTCTTGATCACTTCCAGACCATCGATTTCTTCTTTACCGGCATTCAGGGCAATCAGCAATGCCTTAGGCAGGTTTGCTCTTGCACCAAAGTGCTGGATAGATTTACCGATTTCCTGATAGGATACGCAACAAGCGATACCATAGTCATCAGAACCACGGGTACCTCTCATCAGGTCATCGTTTTCGTACTGGATAGATGATGTATCGATAGATACCTGTGCACAGAAGCGTTTGAAACCTTCTGGCAGACTATCAGCCCACAGAACAGTCAGATTTGGTTCTGGTGAAGAACCCAGGTTGTACAGGGTCTGCAGAAAGCGGAAAGAAGTCTTGGTTACTTTTGTACGGCCATCGTGCAGTGTACCACCGAGTGCTTCAGTTACCCAGGTAGGGTCACCACCAAAGATCTCGTCGTAGCTACCAGGACGCAGGTGACGTACCAGTCTCAGTTTCATTACGAACTGGTCGATGATTTCCTGTGCTTCTTCTTCATTGATCAGTCCAGCCTGCAGGTCTCTTTCAATAAATACATCCAGGAAGGAGGATACATTACCCAAAGACATCGCAGCACCATCCTGTTCTTTTACAGCAGCCAGGTAAGCAAAGTACACCCATTGTACAGCTTCGCGGGCATTTTCTGCAGGGCGGGCTACATCACAACCATAGGCAGCAGCCATGGTGATCATGTCTTTCAGCGCACTGATCTGGGTATTGATCTCTTCACGCAGACGCACTTTGTGCTCAGTCATTTCACCACCCACCTTGTTCAGGTCAGCTTTCTTGAACTTAATCAGCTGATCAGCACCATAAAGCGCCAGGCGACGGAAGTCACCAATAATACGGCCACGTGCATAGTTGTCTGGTAAGCCAGTCAGTACGTGTTTGGAGCGGAATGCCCTGATTTCGCTGTCATAGGCATTGAACACACCTTCATTATGGTTTTTAGCATAATTGAAAATGTCGATCACTCTTGAAGATACTGTCAGTCCTTTTTCTTTCACAGCGGATTCAACCAGCTTGATACCGCCAAAAGGCTTCATTGCACGTTTTAACAGTTGATCAGTTTGCAGGCCAACAATTATTTCATCATCCCTTTTAATATAGCCCGGCGCAAAGGCGGTCATATTGGAGATGGTTTCTGTGTCAATGGCTAGAACGCCATTGTTAGCTCTTTCTTTGAGCAATTCTTTTTTAACGGTATCCCACAAGCGGTTAGTTCTTGCAGAAATACCTGACAGGAATGAAGCATCACCCTGGTAAGGTCTGATGTTTTTTACAACGAAATCATATACGTTCATTGTAGTATTCCAATCACCTGATTTGAAGGGAACAGCGGTCACATCTTTTATCATATCCTTGAATTTTATTTATTCTCTAGATAATGATACAAAGTTAACCCCCGCGCGGGTGGATATTTGTGTTCGTCGTCAGTCTATATAGTGATTATAGTTGTGAATCTGACCAAATTGTGGGTGATTATAAGCGTAATTGTAGGTGTGATTATAAATTTGAATGTGATGATGGTGCAGGATGTGAAGATGGTTGTGGATGTTCTCTTTTCCACTTGGTAGCGAAGTAGGCTCCCCAGCCTTTGATATATTCGTAAAACTGGTATTCGTTTTCGAAGTCCAGGAGCATCTCGTAACTAGGCCGGTAGGCGACCATGAAGGAATCCAGAACGGGTGACTCCAGTCCGGTGAGACGCTTTACAAGAGGCATATTAAAGCGGTGAGTAATGTATTTATCCTGTTCAATAGCAACCAATTGGTCGCGGAAATGCTCCATTCTTTTTGCTTTTCTCCAGGTTAAGAGGAGGTCGAGGTTTACACCTACACCACCCATGCCGGTGGCGATGTATTCGCGGGAATAATCGAATACTTTGCGGTACTCCTGTCTGAATTCGGCGGAGTCCTGTTTGTAGCTTTTTTGCTGTACTTCTACGGTAGGGAGTACTTTGATATCTATATGTAATCCCACATCAAATGGGCGGTTTACGTTCAGTTCATTTACGGGGAATTTCATGGTGACCTTGCCCTGGTAAGAAAAACTCAGGGAATCTTTGCGGTTGATGCGGATAGTGTAATGCCCCATGGAATCGGTGACAGTACCGCCTCCGGCGGAATTTATTACGCTGACGCCTGCCATGCCATAGCGTTCCGTACGTTCATACACGGTACCCTTCACCTGCACTATCTGGGCGAAGGTCAGGGATCGAATGGCGATCAGGATAATAAGTAATAAGAATGATTTGTGTAAAATTGAAATACTCATCTGGAAGGCAAACTAATACAGATGAGAAAAACAAACAAGTGGATGTTAAATATTAACAAACAATTGTATAGGAAACCCCGCGTTGGGACGCGGGGTTGGGGGTTTTAGAAGGCGAAAAAAAGTTTTTTGGTCAGGCGGATTGATCAGCGGTTTGAACTTAACCGGAAGGCCGGTTTGATCCGGGGGGTGATTTGATCAGAGGGATTGGTTTGATCAGAGTCCAATTTGATCATGGCCCCTATTTTGATCATGCATTTTCCAATTCTGTATAGATAAGCTTCTTCATCTTCATCAATGCCCCCATTACATGCTGAAACTTACCTGGATTCGTCATCCATTCACCCAGTTTATCAGGAACGATCTGCCAGCTGATACCATATTTATCGACCAGCCAGCCGCAAGCCACCTCATGGCCACCATTGGCGATCAGGCCATCCCAATATTTGTCAATTTCGGCCTGATCCTTACAGTTTACCACCAGGGAAATGGCGTCCACAAAGCCAAATCCATGTTCGGCAGAGCTATCCATTGCCATGGTCACGAAGTTCTTGATTTTGAACTGAGCGTGCTTTACATAATTGGTATTGTCCTCTCCTTCGCTATATTTCAGAATACCCTGTATACCGTTTTCAGGGAATAAATTGCTATAGAAGTGCACCGCCTCTTCTGCTTTGCCGGCTTTAGGACCGGTGAACATCAGGGTGGGGCAGAATTTCTGGTTCATATCGTTTTTGCCACCGGTATATAGCTGCCAGGAGATGCCAAATTTATCCTGCACCCAGGCGTATTTGGAACTCCAGGGGTAGGTATCCAATGGCATCAGGACGCTGCCGCCATTGATCAGTTTTAGGTAATATGCTTCTGTATCTTGCTCATTTTCACTCAATACCATGAAGGAAATGGATGGATTGGGGGTGGATGAAGGCCCGTCATTGAGTAACATAAATTGCTGACCGCTCAGTTTGAGCGTGATTACGATTGGGTTGGAGGAGGTAATGCCGCCGTCTCCAAAGGTGTCTAAGTAAAAGTCAGCCGCTTCCGCAATTTTGCCTTTGATGGTGAGGCAAGGATAGATGGAATTGTTCATGATGATCAATTATGTTATTAATGAGTAGTTTTTGCGATACAACTTTTTGAAGAGCTGTTGTGCTATGAGGTCTTTAACTTTTGTCATGCACTCTTTAATGAAGGGGCTGTTTTGCCTTACAATTTTTTAAAGCGCTGTTCTGCCATACCCTCTTTAATTTTTGTCATTCACTCTTCAATGAAGGAGCTGTTTTGCCTTACAACTTCTTAAAGCGCTGTTCTGCCATACCCTCTTTAATTTTTGTCATTCACTCTTCAATGAAGGAGGTGTTTTGCCTTACGACTTCTTAAAGCGCCTTTTTTACCATACAACGACACAGGTCCATCCCCATATACCATTCAATGCAAAAGCCCGCAGGGTCAATGCTACTATCGTGAATTAATTGCTGGAAAGCATTGCCAATGGCAGGAATGTCCTTCATAAAATCATGAACGTCGATGAACAGGTACCCTCCTTTTGAGATCACTTTAGTCTCCAGGCTATGTTTGGAGAACTCACCAGGGTGCAATTCGGCTGCCGCTGCCTTATACAAAATACGACCATCTCCGGCTGGCCAGGAAAGCCCGAAATACATCCTTTTTTCGTCGAAAGGAACAAGGCTATGTAAGGTCTCATGGGCCTGCTTTACTCCTTCTGGGAAGGAGCTGGCAGTGACACAATAGACAAGTATATCGCTTTGTAAAGTAGTAGTTTCCATACTGTAAACATACGATCATTAGGAACGGTTCATAGGGGGTAAAAAAGACAATTAACAGGTAAAATACGACACCATGACTCAGCCGCTGGAAAAATATAAAAAACTGCTTTCCGACAGGTGATAAGCACAATTAAGGAGTAAAATGCAATAACCTTAGATTCGGCAAGATGAGGGATACTCCTTTCATAACTGATGAAAGGCATGGTTACCGGGTAAAGCCTACAATTGACGCAGATTCTGCAAGATCTGGGATACTTCCCTGCACAACCGGTGAAAGGCATGATTACCGGGTAAAACCTACAATTGACGCGGATTCTGCAAGATCTGGGATACTTCCCTGCATAACCGGCGAAAGGCATGATTACCGGGTAATATCCAACACCATAACCCCATTCTGCATCACCAAGGAAACCAGCTTCACAGCCGCAATATCTGCCACCGGATCTCCCTTTACTGCAATCAGATCGGCCACATAACCAGCCCTGATATTTCCCAGCAGCGGCAAACCAAATACACTTGCATTGACAGCTGTAGCCGCATGCAGTACCTCAATAGGTTTCATACCGTATTCTACCATTAGCAACATCTCACGACTATTATCACCATGTGCAAATACACCTACATCCCCTCCCATACAAATAGTAACACCTGCCTTCATCGCGTCATTAAAGATCTTGTGCTTTTGTTTTATCGCAACCGTTTCCTGGTCTATGCCTTTACGCCAGCCTTTATAACTGGCAATAGATTCAGTAGCTGTAAGTGTAGGACACAATGCAATACCTTTCTCTTTCATCAACCTGAATAATTCAGGCGTTCCCCCATCCCCATGTTCAATAGTACGCACACCCGCCTCTATAGCGCGGCGCATCCCCTCTTCAGTGCCGGAATGTACCACCACATACCGACCACTACTACCAGCTACTTCTACCGCAAGCTTAAGTTCTGTAGCCGTAAACGTAGGTGCCGGTGTTTTATTCAACCCCCATCGGTAATCTGCATATAATTTAATCACATCAGCACCATGGCCGATCTGAGATCTAATGGCTTTTGTAAGACCATCCATACCATCAGCTTCTTCAGCGCCAAGCGGAATATCACCATTGTATCCTTTAGGCCCATAACTACCAGTGGCAACAATAGCACGGGTAGCAACGATTAAACGGGGACCTGGAATAATACCTTTATTAATCGCTTCTTTTAAACCAGCATCATCATACATCGCCCCTTCCGTACCCAGATCCCGTGCAGTAGTGAACCCCGCCATAAGCGTAGCTCTGGCATGCACTACAGCGCGGGCCGTACGTTCCGCTCCTGATTCAGTGAGCACCTGATCATTCCAGCTGGTTTCATTATAAGGATGTAAGAAAAGATGTGAATGGCCTTCTATAAGCCCAGGCATAAGGGTCATGCCTTTCAGGTCAATAACAGTTACTTTTTCAGGCACCTGGATAGTTGCAGGATCGCCGGCAGCCACGATCTGACTATCCCTCACCAATACCCACCAGTTAGCATGCATAACAGTTCCGTCAAATACACGATCCGGTTTGAAAAGGTAAGAGGACTGGGCATTGACAGATATATTGAATAGAAGGAAAAAAGCAAAAACGACGTATCTCATATTCATTCTTTGGCTTACAGTTTAGCCGGTTATACCGCCGGCAGCAAGGAAAAAATAACAAATATTCCTTTAATAAAATTATTCCCTCTTTAAAGGAATTCCCTCCTTAAGATCCCATCCTTAAAATGATTCCCTCATTAATAAAAAGCGAATCCCCTTTAAAAAAGAATGATTCCTTCTTTATCACCGCACCTTAATATACATTTTTTGATAATTCCTTAGGATATGGGTAATCTTAGAAGGATTTTTCAGCTCAAATAAATGGATAAAAAACACAGTTATTTTGATAAAGCCTTTGGTGGTGACAATACTCCCACCCAGTTTATGAATATCCTGGTCTCTGGAAGCAATTGTATTTCCACTATTATATAAATCCTCTGCAAAGCACCATGCTCCATCTCTCGCATTACTCAGTGCAAACTGGATTAACAATGAATTATTGCCTGAATGTTTGCCTAGTAAAGATAGTAAAGGAGATATTCTATTTAGCTCGTTGATCACTTCATAACTCAAGGCCGCGAGAATAGTATTAATACTATTAAAGTCCTGGTGTATTAACTGTAAAGGGGTATCATATTCTTTCGCTATTTCCACTACTGCTACGCCAAGATCCAGATTAATATGCGCATTCATACCTAACAGTAAATGCTGCAAAACCAATACAGATCTCTTTTGTAGCTGCTCAAACGTCACTTGCCATGATAAGGATACACCGGTTTTATTCTTCGCCGTCCATTCATCATAAGCCGCAATGTAACGATTGGCAAAGACCACATCCAGTCTTTCCATTCTCGGTCCATCCTGAAACTCTCCTGCTGCAATTCCTTCTTTTACACGACATGTGACTTTGTGGTATAAGGCAGCGAAATAGCCGGCCCTGTTATCTGTGGTGATAGATGTTGCGATGATCTCCTCTAACCGGGAAATCACCTCATTAATAGTTTGCGCGGGCATGTTTTGGGGTTTGATAGTTACTAAGATAATAAAAAAATCCCCGGCTCTAAAAGAACCGGGGATTATACTTACTAATAATATATTAACCAGCTGGCGTCACATTGCCACCAGGCCTATAATTTACTTAGTGCTATCGTCTGTACTGATCACATTACCACCAGGTAAATCCTGCATGGCATGATGCGCAGTATCGCTAAAGTCTGATTTCATACGATCCAGTAATGAAATAAACTGTTGCGCCATCTGTCCATCACGCTGCAAATCGCTGGTCATTCTGTTCTCAGGCAGACTACGATAATAGTTGATCTGCTGCTGACAATCCTTCTTGATCAGACTGGCAATCTGCTCAGCCTTCGTCTTATCACCAGCCAGGTAGTACGCATATACAGTCTGCATAGAACTGTAGTTATGCATCTGCCCCGGAGTAGTCATCGCATAAGGGAACGTGCTTTGCAACAGGTTGCTATCTGCCTTGTTCAGTGCCAGTAACGCCTGATCTTTCTTATTATCCAGCGCCAGTGCAGTACCCAGGCGGGTATAAGCATTTCTCAGATACTGAAGCAGCTTACGGTTTGGTTCGTCGAAGTAAGTAGTTGGAATATTCGCACCACCGAAGGTGAATTTATTCATCATTACATCGTACATCACCGGCACGTTCACATTCTTCTCAGCACCCATTGGATCTTCGCTTTCTTCTTTCTTCAGTGGAACCAGGCGATAGGTCAGACCATCCATACGGAGGTAGTCGTTCAGACCCAGATCGGTAGGGCTGGTGAAATAAATAGGGCGTTTCCATGCGTTGGTAGCAATGATATCCAGTGCAGCCAGGTCATTCTTCAGCAGGTAGTTCTTATTTACCTGGAATGGCAGCTGTGGAAGGATACGGCTGCTGTCGTACGCACTTACAGTATTGGAAGCCAGTACTTCAGCTTTATCAACAGGAATGAACAGTCTCTTTACAGGGAGGTAGTTCATCTGCTCATTGCTCTGAGTGGTTACCATCGCACGACTGTCAGTAGACCCCATGAAGTTGAGTACTTCTTTCAGGTTATAGAATTTATCCTGCGGGAAGTTACCACCATCATAGAACTGAACGTAGTTGTGGTTTTCGCCACGGTATTTATCCGCACTCCAGGTCATTGGAATAGCTGGACTCTGGTTTACCGCCTGGCGGGCCTGATCGATATACCAGTCAACACCAAGCAAGCTCAGGTTGATCACACGTACATCGGTACGAACACCTTCTACTTCCTGTGCAAACCACAGCGGGTAAGTATCGTTATCACCTACAGTGAAGAGGATCGCATTCGGCGCACATGAATTAAGGTAGTCAGAAGCCACGTCTTTAGCAATCGTCTTGGTAGAACGATCATGATCATCCCACTCCTGCGCACCCATCAGTACAGGTACTGCCAGGATACAGATCACAGTAGCGATTGGCGCAGCAACTGCCAGTTTGGTTTTGCTCTTCAGGAACTGATATACTGCCAGTACACCCAGACCAATCCACACCGCATAAGCATAGAAAGATCCTACATAAGCGTAGTCACGCTCACGTGGCTGGTTACCAGCCTGGTTCAGGTACAGTACGATCGCGAAACCTGTGAAGAAGAACAGCAGACCTACAACAAGGGTATCGCGGCGGTGGTATTTATAATGATACAACAGACCGAATATACCTAAGAGGAATGGCAGGAGGAACAGGGTATTGTGACCCTTGTTGTTCTTCAAACTATCTGGCATGTTAGACTGGTCACCATACAGGAAGTTGTCGATGAAAGGAATACCGGAAATCCAGTTACCATCTCTCACGTTACCATAACCCTGTGTATCGTTCTGTTTACCAGCAAAGTTCCACATGAAGTAACGGAAGTACATAAAGTTAACCTGGTATTCCAGGAAGAACTTCACATTGTCGCCAAAAGTTGGCTTTTCACCCTGTTGTAAGCCCAGGAAGCTACGATAGTAGTCAGCATGGCCCTGATCGTTGGACGCGTCCCAAACACGTGGGAACAGCATTTTATCTTCTGGAGCATAAACAGGTTCCTGTTTTTTGCCGGCAACTACATATTTAGGTTTACCGTTTTCATCAAAACCGCGTGCGTACACATTGCTGGTTTCTTTGTATTCGGAAGGACGGGCAGTAAATACCTGACCATAGATCAGCGGGAAATCACCATACTGCTCACGACCCAGGTAACCAACCAGGGAGATCGGGTTATCTACGTTATACATATCTACAGCCGGATTGGCAGTAGACCTCACCATGGTGGTAATATAAGTGGAGTAACCCAGTAACAGGAAGAGCGTACAGTAGATAGTCAGCTTGGTTGCATGTACAACATTTGGTAACAACAGGTTACCACCAGCCTGTTTAACCACCCATGGAATACCCAGTACCGCACCTGCGATGATGATCTTCAGGAATATCATACCACTACCATCAGCGTCGATGAATGCAGGGATGAGAATTACGGAAGAGATCAGGATCAATGGAGCATAAATGCCGAATTTCGGATTTTTCAGACCATAGATCAGGGCTGCAATAATTGCAATAAAGTAGAATCCAAAACCAGTGAAGAAAGGCAGGTGCAGATAGTTTACGAAGAACACATCCATATAACCGGAAGCCTTGATGGTATCCTGGATAATGAATTTCTGTATCAGACCGGTTATCGCACAACCAATAATAAACGCCCAGAAGGTACCCATTGGGGTCGCTTTGTAACGTTTAAAGTAATATACCATCACAATAGCAGGGATGGTGAGGAGGTTCAGCAGGTGGACACCAATAGAGAGCCCCATCATGAAAGCGATGAACACGATCCAGCGGTCGGCATAAGCCTCTTCGGATTCATGTTCCCATTTCAGGATAGCCCAGAATACGATGGCAGTGAAGAAGGACGACATAGCGTATACCTCACCTTCCACAGCAGAGAACCAGAATGAGTCAGAGAAAGTATAAGCGAGGGCACCTACGATACCTGCGCCCATGATAGCGATCATTTTTTCGCCGGAGATCGATTCGCCTGCCTTCACCATAAGGCGGCGTGCAAAGTGGGTAATGGTCCAAAAGAGGAACAGGATAGTGAATCCACTTGCAAGGGCAGACATCGTGTTAACACCAATAGCGGCATGCTTCTGGCCGAAGAAAATAATAAAGAGCCTACCCAACAGCACAAAAAGCGGAGCCCCTGGAGGGTGAGGGATCTGCACCTTTGCGGCGGTGCTAATAAACTCACCGCAGTCCCATAAGCTGCCGGTCGCCTCCATAGTCATAATATAGACAGTGCAGGCAATGATACAAATAACCCAACCCACAATGTTGTTGGTCCTTTTAAAATTCATAGAGATGTTTTAGGTCCGACAAAAATAGAAAAAGTGGCAAATTATGATAATTAGAGATAACAGTTTTAACTTTTTCTTTAATAAGTGAAAAAAAATGAAGATTTACAGGGATTTATGGGGTTTGGGGTGGGATTTTTTAATACTATTTTAATTCAGGGGGTCCTCTTTCCGGATAAAATCAAAAATGCCGGCCATGGGGCCGGCATAAAATCAGTTAAATATAACTCTGACCGTCTGGTAAAACGACAGTTTCTGGTACCCGGTATTCTGCTGACTCGTCAACTGATCCCTGCGGAACCCTTGTAAACCAAACAAACCGGCAGCATTACCTTTATTAATAGCGATCTCCAGGTAACCGGCGGCATTGAACATGGCCAGTTTATGTCCTTCCGGTACATCGGAATAGGTTTCACTTAGGGAGGAAATGACTTCATCCCTGCGGAAAAAGATAGAGAACTTTCTATTCTGGCGCTGCTCTTCGAACTGTTTGCGGGTGATATTCACTACAACATTTTCGAAGTTGTCGATATGAATGATCTGACCATCGATATAATCCTGCCCGGTCATGGGCTGTAAGTTATTCTTAATAACGTATTCGTTTGCCTGTTCTCCCAGGTCAGTTAATTTCTTACCGCTTTTGAGATCATTGAATGCCTGAGCAAAACGTCTCAGTATACCAAAGGTATCTTTCGCCTGATCTTTTCCGAGCGGTAATTTGACAACTACTCCAGGTAACCCTTCTGCAATCATGGTAATCAGCCCGTTATCTGCGCAGGCGATATATTGACCATTGTGCTGAGCGAGCAACACATGATCTGCTTTTCTATCGAACAGATTAATGAGTACCATATGAAATGTACCTGCTGCAAAATGCGCGAAAGCACCTTTACAGATATACGTAGCCTGCGGCAGGTTGAACGGAGAAATCTGGTGAGTAACGTCCACTAACTGAGCACCGGGACAGTCCTGCGACAGCTGCCCTTTCATGGCGCCGACGAGGTAATCCTGTAAACCGATATCTGATGTTAGTGTTATAATGGACATTCGTGATTATTAGATTCGCTTTATCTCCAAATTTGATGCCATTGAAGACTGGCGTTGATTTTAATGCAAAGTAAGATAATATTTAGATGCGGGAGACTGTCAATATGAAAATACTTGTTCAGATGTGTATAACTCTGTGAACTTGTATAGATAAGGGTTTGGGGCGGTGTAAAGAAAATCCGGAACTGGAAAATAGTCAGTTCCGGATTGAATGTCAATTATTTTAAAGGAGAATTTGGTTCTTTCTTAAAGTGGTTGTACACCATTCCATCCAGGAATCCGGGTAGTAGTTTACTCAGTAACACGGTCAGTTTTCCCTGTCCTGTCAATACCAATGTACGTTTACGTTTAGCAATCGATTTATTGATAGCTGAAGCAACGGCTTCGGCGGTCATGAGTTTTCCTTCATCAAGGGGTGTTTCGCCCTGTACGTTACCTTTTTCGTTCAGTGCCGTGTTGCGGATATTGGAGGCAGTAAAGCCCGGGCATACCCACATTACGTTTACGCCTGTATGCAGGAGTTCTGTTCTCAGCGATTCCAGGAAGCCCTGCATGGCGAACTTGCTGGCAGAGTAACCGGTTCTGCCGGGAAGGCCACGGTAACCGGCGATGGAAGATACGCCGACGATGGTTCCTTTATTTTCGAGGATGGAAGGTAATGCATAATTTGTACAATACACGGTTCCCCAGAAATTGATATCCATTAGTTGTTTTAACACAGACAAATTGACACCATTGAAGAGGGCGCGCATAGATATACCGGCATTGTTGATGAGGATATCTATTTTACCGAAATGGGCAATAGTTTGTCCAATAAAAGCTTTACAATCATCCTCTTTACTCACATCGGCGACATAGGTAAACAGGGTATTTGTTTTCAGCTCATCGCTTAAAGCCTGCAGGGCGTCCTGCTTGCGGCCACATACAGCGACTTTGGCGCCGGAGCGAAGGAGGTCAATTGCGATGGCTTTTCCTATACCGGAAGTTCCGCCGGTGATAACGGCTACTTTGTTTTCGAAAGGTTGTTGCATTAGAAATTTTTAGCAATCACAAAAATAAGTGGGATATTGGATAATATGAGATTTTGTTTGTGAAGAGCGGGTAAAATTGTGAGTATGTTTTAAAAAAAGTTGTCAAAAAGTTGGGAGATATTAAATAATTCCTATCTTTGCACTCCCAATAACGAATGGGGCTATGATTCCGTAGCTCAGTTGGTAGAGCAATACACTTTTAATGTATGGGTCTTGGGTTCGAGTCCCAACGGGATCACCAAACCCGACTTCTTGAGAATAGTCTCAAAAGGTCGGGTTTCTTCTTTATATGAAGTGCCCGTCAGGTCTGCAACGAGCGCGAATAATGGATTTATTTTTGTGGTTCGAGGTTGGACATTTTCCTTGTTATAATAGATGCCTTCAGGAAATATCGTTTTCTAGAATCTTTGTTTTTCTATGTAATTGTTATGATTCCATACCAACGCGGGTTCTATGACTTGTTGAGTAGCAAATTCGATGTATTTTTCGAGGTTCGAGGCGTTTATCGGGGACGATTGTAAATCCTCCGGTAACTTTTTACGTTCTGCTCCATATTTACCGGCAAACTTTTTATACAGCTCTTCTGTGATTTTATCCTCAACATAACGTTCTTCCAGCCTTTCGATCTTTTCTTCCAGTTCTGTAAGCCTTGCTTTAAGATGTTTAGCTGTTTCCTCTCTTTCTGCGTTGACGGTTGTAAATAGCTTTCTCAATTGGAGCTGAAAAAGAGGGATATACTTTATCTCTGAGTACATCCCAAATTCTAACATTCCTGTATAATCCTTAGCACATGAAGCAACACCTCTTCACAAGGCTATTCATTGCGTTATGTCTAACGGTCAACGCTCTGGGGGCACCCTATTGCCCAGCGTTAATGATAGCCTGTTATCCCAAGTACAAAAAATCAGTTAAGAAAAGTATACAACTGAAAAGGTTCTAAGAAATAGAGCCAGCATAACTATATACTCAACTGAACAGCTACAAAAGGTTGAAGCAAAAATATGGTTACATACTGTTGTTGTCACACTTCAGTTTTGGGAGTATAAGGCTCCTATTTAAGAGAGAGTATAAATTAGTTTCTCAATTGTAAGATGTAGCTTAGACCTTGATCAGATGTTAATTTGAATTTGTTATCTTTGGAATATGCTCGCCCCGAATGAATTTGATTTCGAAAGATACAGTTATACGAAGCTTACCTAATATACCCTAGTTTGACGGGCACTATGTTAAGATGTAAAAATCTTAATTAGTAAATATCTAAAAGAGAACGATTTATAGTAGCTAGTTCAAAGAAAAAGCTCTTCATTTAGCTGCCAAATCCAGCATAACACAATTAGCTTAGGCTTTTAGAGTTCACCTAATACGCTTTATAAACAGAAGAATCAGTTGTAACAACATTCGGAAAAGCCCTTTCCGGGTCAGGGAAAGCCAACTGATCAGGATATGGTCAAATTGCAAAAGGACAATGCGAGGCTAATGGAAGAAGTCGGGATACTAAAAAAGCTGCTGAAATCTTTATAGATCACTCCGGGAGAGATACTTTGCGATTAAGAAGTTGTCTGGGCTGTTTCGTACACGGGCTTTGTGGTGGTCTTTTGTTTTAGTATCAGTGCATACTATAGCTCGCAGAAAGTTGAATCCAGAAAGCTGGAACACCGTAAGCGGAAATTAACCTCTTTGGTTAGAACAACATATTTTGATTCTCTAAAGACTTATGGCAATCCCCATATTCAATTTATAAAGCAGTATGGGCATAAAGGGTAATTGCTGGGATAACTCTGTAGCTTAATGTTTATTTTCATCTTTAAAAGACGCGTCGATCTATCCATCAGGTGCGCTCACCAGCACTAAATAAGTCCGTAGCCACATTTCTTTTATATAGAAGGCTTCCACAAAATAAATACAAAACACTCATATCCAGGATATGTTTCTCCCGATGAATTTGAATTAGATAGCAAAAATGTGTTTGTGAAAAAGCGGCTTAAACTAGTTTTTTTATTTCTGGGTGAGGACCAATCCTCATATATAGTGTGTAGATATTTAACTGTAAAACCGGCAAGACAATTACTGGATAAACAATTAATATGAACTTTCATTCTAAAAATAACCACTATGAAAAAACTACTCCTACTGATTTTTATTTCAGGGATTTTGTTTAGTTGCAATCGCAAAAACCCTTATTCTAATGAGACATCTAAGTCTACAATTTATTTCAATGGTGACATCATTACTGTAGCTGATGATACGGCTACTTACGCTGAAGCGGTACTTATAAAAGATGGTGAGATTTCTTTTGTGGGTGCCAAAGCAGAAGCAGAGAAGTTGGAAACCAATGCTACTCAAATTGATTTAGAAGGAAAAACCCTTGTTCCTGGTTTTATCGATGCACATGGCCACGCATTTAATGCAGGTATTCAGGCCGTATCGGCAAATTTATTACCTGCTCCGGATGGAACGGGAAACGATATTCCAACGCTGATTCAACTATTAAATGAGTGGAAAACTAAAAATCCTAAAGCCTTAGGCAAATATAAATGGATAATAGGGTTTGGATACGATGACGCACAATTAAAAGAGCAAGTTCATCCAACTGCTGACGATTTGGATAAAGTGTCAACAGAATCGCCTGTATTAATTATTCATCAATCCGGCCATTTGGGTGTAATGAACCACAAAGCCCTGGAGTTAACAGGCTACAATGCCAATACTAAAGATCCAGCGGGTGGAGTGATCAGAAGAAAGACAGGCACGAAGGAACCTAACGGTGTGTTAGAAGAAATGGCATTTTTCGGGCCATTATTTTCAGTAATGGCTAAATTGGATAAGGATGCCAATGAAAAAATTGCTTTAGCCGGTGTAGATGCCTATACCCGTTTTGGCTATACAACTGTGCAAGAAGGCAGGGCTACCAAGGCAGTCTGTGATACCTGGTTAAGTCTGGGTAAGCAAGGCAAGCTAACTGTTGATGTGGCCTGCTATCCTGACCTTCAATCACAGTTACCTTATATGCAAGTACATGGTGTACAAAAGGAATATACAAATCACGTAAGAATAGCAGGAATTAAATTGTCATTAGATGGCTCTCCGCAAGGTCGTACCGCATGGCTTACGAAGCCTTATTTTAAGCCACCTGCCGGACAAAAGAAGGATTATGTTGGCTATCCCGCTTTTCCTCTCGAATCTGATGTACACGCACTTGTAGACACTGCCTTTGCGCATAACTGGCAGATATTGGCACATTGCAATGGTGACGCATCACTTGACGAATATATCAGGGCTATTCGTGAGGCTGTAAATAGATATGGAAATGGCGACAGAAGAAACGTAGCAGTTCATGCGCAAACGGCACGCTTTGATCAGTTAGATTCCATGAAAGTTTTAAAAATCATTCCTTCTTTTTTCGGGATGCACACTTATTATTGGGGAGACTGGCATAGAGATGTAACCTTGGGAAAAGATCGGGCGTACAAAATTTCTCCTGCGCAAACAGCACTTAAAAAAGGGATGATATTCACAGAGCATCATGATGCTCCTGTTGCCTTACCAAGCAGTATAATGATCATGTATTCTGTAGTAAATAGAATTAGTCGTTCAGGAGATATTATAGGCCCTGATGAGAGAATCAGTCCTTACGATGCATTACGTTCCATCACTTCATGGGCCGCTTATCAATACTTTGAACAAGATAAGAAAGGCTCAATTGAAAAGGGGAAACTTGCAGATTTTACTATACTTGATAAAAACCCTTTAAAAGTGGAACCTAAAGAAATCATTAAGATTCAAGTATTGGAAACCATAAAAGAAGGTAAATCCATTTACAAAAAAAAGATATAGCTTGAAAAAGGAATACTGATTAGATTAGAAGGATTTAGCTAATCAGTATTCTTGTTACTCTTATTTGTAGCATAATTGAATAAAAGAACCTATTCACAATTTCATTTCTATCACCACAAAATTTTGTTTATCCTTTTACTTTCCTGTTTGACGCTTGGATCTCCGCTATTGCTAAGAAAGACAAATATTCAGATCTTTGCTACATGGCAACCAGACGAAAATATCTTACAGATGAGCAATGGTCTTTGATATCCCCATTAATACCACCCGCTGCTATTCGTTCAGACGGCAAAGGTCGTCCACGAGAGCATAGTGATCGTACCTAAGGTCACTTTATTTATTTATAGTTTATAATTATTGTTTAGTATTATCAAATCGTTTGCCGTGATAAACAGTTCCAATAACTTTAATATCTTTAATCTTTAAAGGATCAATTTTTAAGGGATTTTCGGAAAGGATAGTAAAATCCGCAGTTTTTCCTGTTTTTATGGAACCTATTTCATTTTCTAAATCCAATGTTCTTGCTGCGGTAATCGTGATGCCTTTCAAAGCCAGGTAAGTATCGATTCGTTGGTCTTGTGAAAATCTACTATTCTGTGATGTAACTCTGTTGACTGCGGTCCAGGCCAGTGTTAATGGTTCAATTGGAGCCATTGCA
Source organism: [Flexibacter] sp. ATCC 35208 (assembly GCF_001975825.1). Taxonomy (GTDB): domain Bacteria; phylum Bacteroidota; class Bacteroidia; order Chitinophagales; family Chitinophagaceae; genus Chitinophaga. The sequence continues at coordinate 63,131 of NZ_MTKN01000030.1, read as the reverse complement.
AAATCCGAGTGGAAAGATACCGGAACTCCCCGGCTGGTCAATGATTTGATTCGAACTAAATTCTCCCCTCTCTCTTTTCCTAATCCTTTTTCGGAATATTTATCAGCCAAAGCCCACAAATAATAAGGGTTAACAGATGCTTCAATGCCCAAGTCTTTTACTTCCTGTGCTTGTTTGTCGGAGAAATAGCCCATGTGATGTAGGGTGAATCGATGGTCTTTTCGCGGATTATTCTTTTCATTCTCGGTCACATAATCCAGTACTTGCTGAATACCTTGGTCACCATTGGCGTGCACATGAATTTTATAACCCGCATCCCAGTAAAATTTCACTTGTACTTTCAATAAATCCAAAGGAGTCATCCATTCGCCTTGGTGTCCATCGGTGTAACCACCTTCCATACGCATCAATTGTGAGTAGATTGCGCCATCAGAAAAAAGTTTTACTTGTTTAGGTAAAAACATAATGTTTGTTGTATTATATTTTGCAGGTAATTCTTCCATATACGCTTCTGCCTTTTCATTACTATTCCCTTTCATACTATACAACTGGGTACCGCTAGGAATGAGGTATACAGAATAAGGTGGATTCTTATCCATTTCCTTTTTGAGTAAACTATATTCCATATTAAAATCAGAACTTGGAAAACCAGGTTCAGCTATTGTTGTTATGCCATTTTTCCGGATAAGCTGAGTCATTAATACCAAACCTTTGGAATATCTGGAGGGCACTATGAACCATTGTGCAATTTTTGGAACTAATCCTAACCATCCGCCTTCAAAAAAGTGACCTCTTTCCCATTCTACCTGGGGGTTTCCTTTAAAATCTGCTTTTTTAATTTTCATTAATTCTATTGATTTGTCGTTCAAAAATACCTCGTGAAAGGAACGATGTAATACTGCAATGGGTTTATCGGGAGAAATTTTATTTAACATATCTCTATTTAAATCACCGTGCCATAATTGATGGTATCCCCAAATCCAGTATACTTCACCTGCCTTAGCATTTTTTTGAATCGATTCCGTCAATGCCTTGATGTAGGCATCGTGTCCAATAACTCCTTTTTGGGTTTCTGTTGGCAGTACCCAATCGTAAGGAGCAATAATTTCATTTGGTAAGATAGAAGCTGCAATGGATGGATGTACATGAGGTTCCACAAATCCGGGCATCATCGTTTTCCCTTCTAAATCGACCAGGACATATCCTTCTCCGGCCTGTTTTATCGCTTCCGCCTTATGTCCTGTGAATGTAATTTTTGCGTCTTTCACGACCACTGCTTCTGCATAATTAGCGTTTTGGCCTTCCATAGTTAGAATGTCACCATTATAATATACGGATGCACTATTTTCTTTCCTACGTGTAGTACTTTTTTCGTATGTTTTGTAGGAAACCAATAGTAGGATTACTACAAAAATGGCCAGGGAAATTTTTTTCATAACTGTTTAATTATATTGAATTAATATTTATCAAAATTTTTTCCCAAAATCGATGTTGTATCGAAATCCGAGTACCAATACATTGTAATCATCTTTTTGTTGAGCATAATCGGAATGGCTATAGCGACTTAATAGATACACCCTGGTTGCTGGCGTAATAAAATAGTTGGCTCCTAAAATAAAATGCATTAATCGATAATTGTTATTGTTTAATATAGTCGCTTCTTTGGAATCTATAATGTTAAGACCACCTTCAAAAGCCCACTTACTGTTGGGAATGTAACCGAGAGAAAGTTCATAGCCATTGGTAGGGGCAGAAATCACAGTTGCACTGTCTTTTTTGGCAATGGCATCATCATTAACCGAAAAAGTCGCTGCGCCATAGTATTTACTACTACTGTATTTCATACCCGCCAGGAAATTGCTTGAATTTTTCCCGATTCCCTTAATAAATTCCTGTATTTTAGGTTGAATTTTAACCGTGTTATATGTAGTTCCAATGGTTAAATTTTTATTGATATCGTACTGTACCGAGATACCAAAGGATTCCGTATCTCCGAATAATTGAGTTTGAATACCTGTTTGCAAATCTCCCCATCTATTGCGGTATTGTATGCTATTATCGGCTCTACCAGTTCCTTTCCAGCCACCGTCGGTACCTCCTGCATAGATCCCGTGGGCTGCACCGCCAAAGAGCGAAAAATTATCGGTATAAGCACCGATGTCGTAATAAACTCCCCATTGTTTTCCAATTGATAGTACCCCCCATTTTTTTTGTTGAATGGCCACATAAGCCAAACGAGGACTTAAAACCTCTGCTTTGGAAAAGGGATTTGAAACAAATTCAATGCTCGAATTTGCATCGTTATTGAAATTGACACCATCAATAAAATGAAGTCCCATTTCAATTTTTCCGTTTACAGACCATTGGTCATCAATTTTTCGGTTCAAATAGATACCTATTCTTGGGGAATTTTCCTGAAGTTGTATTTTATTGTCAAAAAGCCCCAGTTGAACGCGAATCATTCCATAAAACGAAATGGAATCTGATATTTTTGTGTTTTGTGCTTTAAGTTGTAAACTTAAAACAACAAGTAGAAGTGAAAGCCATTTTTTCATAGCCAACATTTTGGTTTTTATATTCATTTTGGAAACAGCAATGCCATTCCGGCTCTTATTCCAAATTTACTTTCCGTTCCTTCTGGTGCTGCTAAATTGATTCTTGGACCGATTGAAAGACTTACTTTTTGGGACCCAAAAGAAGTAAGCCCTGAAAACATCGGTTCAAAATATAAGGTTGTACTGTTTTCCGTCCAATTTTGAGTCCATTCGAGTTGAGCTGTCAAACCAGCACCGGATTTCCAATTGAAACTTATAAATGGATTAACAAACATCTGATTTATATTTGGGCGTTCATCATTTCTAGCTAAGCTCCAAATTTGATTAATCAAAGAACCATAAGTCAAGCCGCCAGATTGTTTAAGTGCAACTACTGTTGGACCAATACCAAACTTGTTAGCAGTCAAAAAATCATTGGTCCCTGTTGGAAAGAGCAATACAGGACCTGCTCCCCAGGTAAATCCGTTTTTCAGTTTTTTAGGAGAGAAAAATGCGCTCGCAACAATGTCTGACAATCCAGACTCGTGCGCACCCATTCCGGAAATGTTGTATTGGGATACAACAGGAACAATAACTCTAGTAATTAAATTTATGCTCTGGCTTAGTGATAAAGGAATTACTGGCTGAATGTTCAAAGTATATCGTGATCCCTTAAAACTACCAATACCATAATCTATATTATTTTGCAAAGGCAAAGAAATTAAGGATGCTATAGGATTGGCTAATTTTTTTGCTAAGTCTTCAGTTTCGCTTTGGCCGGATACAGATATTGATTGGAGACAGATAATACCAATTGATAGTAATATTTTCTTTTCCATTTTATTATATTTTGAGAGTGTTAAGATAACTGTGTAGGCTGTCTATCCAGCTCATATCTTTAAGTGGCATCGCTCCTGACCAAACAGTTTTTAATAAACTGTGTTAACATAATGTGCCAGTCTTTTGAGGCATAGTCCAATTTTTTGAGTCTGCATCAGGCTGAGATAAACCACTTTTTCGGCTGCCTGGTCACCAGGTAATTTGCTTCTGACCTTGGTATATTTCGGGTTCGAGTTGTTGTATGGGGATACATAAACTTGATCGCTTCGACAAAGCTTTTCAGATTATCTGTACTTGTGATCAATAGCTTCTACTCCATGAGCATTTAGATGAGTCAACTCACTCATCCCGAAACGCAGCACTTTTATTTTGGCAGATCCACATCCCTGGTATTTCCTTACGACCATTATTATTAAGGCCTAATGCAATCTGTACTGACTTATCTATGACTTTACCCTCCTGGCGCACCTTAAATACGATAGCATCCCTCCAAACTACCATATATACCTTTTCCAGGCGTCTATTCTTCCATTGGTGAATATGACCGATTACGCGGTCTGTTATGTGAGATATTGTGGCTTCACTCATTTCTACGCCATATAGTTACCCCGGCGTGAGTTTCAATGTCATGGACAGTCATACCATGATTATAAAAAGACAATATATTATCTTCTATTTCAAGCATTACACGGCTACGCTTGGGTACCAACTTGGGTTGAATACTGACATCTCTATCTATTGGAACTTCTAAGGGAATTTCTACCGGATTTGATTTTTACTTCTTCTTACTTTACCCATTGCGGCTGTTGGGTGCTCTACACCTTCTGGTGCATGTTTTTCGTAACCTAAATGTTCATCGATTTTAGCTTTGAGTATTTTCTGTATATGCAAACGGTACATTTCATGAAAAAGATCGGAGAACTCTTTGCTGGAGTTGATTTTACCGTTTTTCAAACGGTAGGCCGGTTCCTCTTGAATTGTCTGCTGTAACTTGTCCATAAGATAACTGGTTAATTCAAAGGTAAGATATTAATCACAGACTACTAGCATATCAGTACAGCAGCCTCTGCATAGCATCTTTAACCTTTACTCGGTTATCTTAACACCCCTATTCACGTTCACGTTTTTGTAATTAGTTCTACTGATGTGAGTCGAAAGTATCAATCAGAAGAAAATAGTGGCACGATCGACAGAAAGTTGAAATACTATAAGGATGATTCCATGGGGAAGGATCTGACGATATTGCGGAAAGAATGAAGACATTTGATGAGTTATGTGAAAAAGCACCATAGCTATTCCCCATTTATAGGCCTTCGATATCAGGTAGCCGACTTAAAGTAGCCTTGACTTAATTTTACACCCCAAGCGCATCCTCGAACCTTTCGCATATTATGTTAACTCATTGTTTCCTGTTAATATTAAGAGCAGTTAATTCATTAACTATCTGGTTCGAGTGTCCGATACCTGGGGTCACCAAAAATCAGAAAGCTTCAAGTTCAAGAACTTGGAGCTTTCTGATTTTTGGTGCTTTCATTCACATTATTTATTATCAACCTGTAGCGAGGTTCGAGTCTCATTGTAGTGTTAACTGAGAATAACATTAGAACAATATTCCAATATTTTTCATGATCATTGGCAACAGTTATTTTTGTAATGAGGCATATAAGCTAATAAGTATACACTTCCCGGCATTCCGGAATAGATATTTATAGACTTTATCTTTGCCGCTGTATTCATTGATGCCATCAGGTTTACAGTATTACTTTCCAATCCTGGTATTTCCAAAACCGGTTCAGTCATATCATTTACATACACTCATTTGCCAACCGGAAACTACCAGCTGAACATGGTTCCATTCTTTATTTTGAATGAGTTGAAGGCGTTTGGGTAAGCACCACTTATTTATACTATTATCAGATGTCGTCTATTTTGCGTGCTGCAAAAAATCGACAATCAATTCGGTGAGTTGTTCAGGTTGTTCCTGTTGCAACCAGTGACCCGCACCTTCAATGATGTGAAAGCTTTGCATTTTTGTACAGGCCTTGCGCTGCATCTGTTCTAATGCGCCTGGCGGACGAAATGTTGCCCAGTCAGCGACCCCTGAAATAAAGCAGGAGGGTACATCTATGGTGTGACCCGAAAAAAGTTCGAGGTCAGACCTATTTAATCCGCTCGTGGTACAACGGTACCAGTTTAATCCGCCCTGGAAACCGGTACGTTTAAACTCCTGGGTATAGAAATCTATTTCATTATCCGGAAGCCATTTACAAGCGTCTATTTCATTCTGTGACGGCATGTAGGGAGCAACTGACTCCGGCATTGTTTTATCCAGATCCAGCACATAATAAGTAGGCTGCCTGGCGAATTCTTCTGCCGTGCCCGAGGTAAGGGCAAATCCTTTCTTCAAATCTACACTTCATAAATACATACATAATATCCATCTAACCGATATCCTGATGGGTCAGCTTATAAGTCTTCAGGTCGATTAATAGAAAACATTAGAAGTATACACCCAGTACAAAAAACACTAAGATATTTACCGTATATTCAATCTAACAACTCTTAAAATGCCATGCACGTTACCTCTCTTCGCACAACGCAGCCTGCTAACAGAGCTTCGGCCAATAATACCTCTTCTGCAGGTATTTCCCGGCCTGCTGCAACGGTAAATAAGCCTGTAGTACAGCTCACAAAAAGCCTTACATATGCAGTAAGCCCTGAAGCCGTGGTGAGCGCCTCCGCTAAGTCCAGGTGGATGATGGTACAGGGCCTGCAACAGCTGGGCTATCCTGATTGGCACCTCACCATCTTCCCTATTAACCAGGAAAAATGGAGCCATAGCTTTCAATTGCCTGCCAATGGTAACCCTCCCGTACAAAAATGGATGCTATACAACGAATTTCACTTTACCAATCGCGAAGGCGACCACTTCTTCTACACTGATGATTGTGTCCCCCTGAAAAGCAGCATGGAATCAAGAGGCAAAAGCCCTGCATGGGAGCTACAGGATAAATGGACCTGGGCTAACTGGATTTGTCATCAGTATTTCAATGTAAACTATAACGCGTTACAGCAATATGTACAAGAACGTCCCAAGGCTGAACAGGAAGAAGCAAAAAAAAAGAAAGCAGAAGAGCAATTCCAGCAAAACCTGTGGGAGCTCTATAAAGATTCTGTCAGGCGCTTTCCTGAATGGCATGAAAAAGAGAAGCTGGACGTGTATAGCTGGACAAAGCTAATCCAAGACGGCTACCGGGGCACTGATGAACAATTTAAACTACAGATAGCTGAGGAAGTCAAAGGAATTCCTTATCCGACCCAGGAGAGAGTATGGGTCGATAATGAAAAAGGATATGGATATGAGACGCCCCAGCATGAAAAATCTCCCAACTCTTCAGGTTTGATATAAAGCGCACTGTAAATAAATGCTTAGTCCCGGGACGATCAACCTGTAGCATTTCGAACACAAAATTCAACCCGGGGAAAATACCCCTCCCCCATGTTTTTTTTCACCTTTTCGCGCAACAGTGTAATGTGTAGCTTGCAAGCATAACCTCAATAACTACTGAATCTATGAGTCATAGTCGCAAAGTCGGGTACCTATTATTGACCCTGGTCATCATTTTCTACACCCCTTATGTAGCCCTGCTACTCCGCGAAGGAGGAGAACTCCCACCGGATTTCTTTTATTTTCCTGCAAAGGTAGCCACGGTAAAACCAGATAAGAATTACCTGGTGATTGTCATTACCTCCTTATTGTTCATCGCTTACCTGTTACTCGTCTTCTTCCCACGTATTTATGGGATACGACCTGCTACCACACCACCGCCACGCCCCCCAAAAACACGCTTACCATGGTGGTTCTGGCTGGGACTGATTTTGTGGGGTGCGATCATAGTCATATTCGCCGCAAAACTCAGCGGACCTAAATGGCTGTTGAACTGGGCATTATTGCCCCTATGGTGGGGCTTCATCTTTATGCTGGATGGCATGGTCTACGCCCGCAATGGGGGTAAATCCTTGATGAAAAATGGAATGGCAGAACTTTTTGCCATGGGGATGCTCTCCATTTCAGGATGGCTCATCTTCGAGTATTTCAATTTTTTCATCAACATCAACTGGTTCTATCCGCATGCGGAGATAGTGACACGGGATGAATTCCTGCTCTACGCCATTATAGGTTCCTCAGCATTTATTCCCATGGCATTTGAGTGGTACCACCTGCTGCTGACCTTCCCGCGCATCAACGCCGGTTACCGGCAGGGCCGAAAGGTGAAATGGTCGCTGACTGCGCGTATCATTATTCTGATTGTAGCAGCCGGGTTGCTTTTCAGTATGGTATTCGCACCGGATAGTCTGTTCTACGCCTTCTGGCTGGGGCCACTCACCATCCTGATTATTGTACTGGGCTTGCTGGGAAAATGGACGCCTTTCCGTGCTATCAGGGAACAGGGTGACAGGAATCCGCTGATTGTTTTTTCTACCGTATGGGTCATACAGGGACTTTGTGTGGAATGCTGGAACAGACTGAGTTATTTCCAGGCCATAGCCGTACGGTTCCATGGCGGTTCTTTTAACCCGGGTTACTGGGATTACTGTATTCCTTTTGTGAATTTCTTCCATATTTTCAATATGCCTTTGTTAGGCTACCTGGGGTATGTGCCGTTCGGTATTTACTGCTTTATATGGGTGATTACGATGTCTTTTGTAATGAATATAAAATTGCCGTTCACAATGGGGGATAACGAATGAAATACCTGCTTATACTGATAAGCTGCATCCATTGGTGCTTACCCGCTGGCGGACAAACCGTGCAATGGTCGCGGGGCGACGAGACATTGTCCGTTGCCCCGGCGATGCAATTTATGGAAGATAGCACGGGTAAGTTGCGGATAGAAGATGTGATTACTTCAGTTTGGCATCCTACGGGACAACCAGTGCTTCATTTCGGTTTTACGGATAAAGTGATATGGCTTCGCCTGTTTGTACGGAACAATACAGCTGATAGTCTGTTATTATCCTATGAACAGGCGTTCATATCCGACCTTACATTATACTATACCGACGCAGAGGGGCATTGGCAGCCGATCAGGAGTGGATACGAAGTTCCGTTTACGGCAAAGCCTGTACTGGACCATAACCAGGTCATTCCCTTTCCCCGTTCGAATGGCCCGGTATATATCCGCATGCGCCCATTGATCCATGCTACACCTGTGCAACTCATTACCCTTAAACAATGGGAGCTGCAAGCTGCACGGCAAAAAATGGATTATGGGATCTATGCAGGCATCCTGCTATTAGCAGTGATCGTGAACCTCTTCCTGTTCGCCGCCCTGAAGAAAAACTATTTCCTGTATTATTCTATTCTCATCTTCTTTTACCTGATGACCTCTGCAACGGTCATGGAGGGTTACGCCATCTACTTCTTTCCCCGGATCCCGATGATGTTCTGGTACAGCATCGTACCGGTACTGGACATGATCGCGCTTTTACTCTTTTGCATCTCTTTCTTTGAGCTGCGTAACAGGCATCCGGACCTTTATGGGGTAGCATTGTACAGTGCGGCATTCTTCCTGATTTATCTGGTGGTGCTCTCCTTCCTGCCTCTGCTGCCGGTTTTACTGGCGAATCAGGTTTTTGCATTGTATGTATTTGTGATCGCGAGTGTGGTCGGGTTGAAAGAGGGACGATCCGGGAACCCGCTGGGATACTACTTTTCAGGGTTCTATGCCTTGTGGTTTATACTCATTCTCGTGGAAGCTGTGTATATACAGACCGGGGCGCCCCAACATATATTCCCGGTAAGTTATGTTTCTACGGCCATTTTCCTGGAAGGTTTTCTCCTGGCGATTCTTGTTGCGAAACGATTCCAGCGGGAAAAGCGGGAAGATAACCTTCGGCAGTTTGAGATGAAAAACCAGATAGAGAAAATGGAACAAAATTTCAGACAGGAGATCCTGACTACACGGCTGGAAATCCAGGAAGAAACATTCACTGCCATTAGTCAGGAAATACATGATAATGTGGGGCAATTCCTGAGCCTTGCCCGGATACAGGTCAATATTATGGATCAGCAGGAAGCCAAGAATGGCCCTATGATCATTGAACTGAGAGATAATCTTGGCAGAGCGATGACTGATTTGCGAAATATTGCCAAAAGCCTTAATAGTTATTATATACAGAATAACAGCCTTGGTGAAACGATCGCCAGTCAGGTGCAACATATCAATCGTACGGGATTTACACGTCTTGAGCTTTCTATCAATGGCTCAGAACGGGAAATTGATAATCAGCGTAAACTGGTACTTTATCGCATGGTGCAGGAAGGTATCCAGAATGCTATTAAACATGCGAAGGCTTCAACCGTCCATATCCGGTTGGATTATACGGGTACTTTATTTTTGGTAGAGATTGAAGATAATGGCGAAGGGTTCGATAAAGAAGCGACATTACAGCAAAACCAGGGACTAGGATTGCATAACATGTTTAGTCGCGCGACACTGATTGGAGGTGAAGCATACATTGTGAGTCATCCAGGGAAAGGTACCATTATTCAGATCAAAACACCATTTCAATAACTCATGAAGATTAAAACGCCCTATCAATAAATGAAAAAGATCGCTATTGTAGACGACCAGGTGATGATACGAAAAGCATTGTCCGTATTGATAAATATGTTTCCCGGTTACGAAGTGATGCTGGACGCAGCTGATGGGAAAGACCTGCAGCGACAGCTTCAGGAGGAGCACCTACCTCATATCGTATTACTTGACATTGTAATGCCCAATATGGATGGGTATGAAACAGCCGGATGGCTTCGGGATAATTACCCCGACATCAAAGTGCTGGCCCTAAGTACAATGGACGCTGACACGGCCATCATAAAAATGATCAAGCACGGCGCGAAAGGCTATGTGCTGAAAGATGCAGATCCTGCAGAACTGAAACTGGCATTTGACGAAGTAATACGACAGGGTTATTTCTATAATGAACTGATCACACGCAAAGTGATGAACAGCATCCATGCATTGGCAGATGATAAAAGTGACCTGAAGGCATTCGCGAAATTGACAGATCGTGAACTGCAGTTTCTCCGTTTAGCTTGTAGTGAGAAAACCTATCAACAGATTGCGGCAGAAATGTTCGTGAGCGAGCGTACGGTAGACGGTTACCGGGAAGCCCTGTGCAAAAAGCTCAACCTGAATACCCGGGTGGGTCTGGTAATGTTTGCTATTAGAAATAATATCGTGCAGTTATAACCCTATTACGGGAAAAACACCCTCCTCATTTCCGTCTTTAATCCCATTGTTACAGACATGCGTCCGGGTTAGTTTTGGTAAAGCAATGTTTTATTCTTTACTAAACTTATGATCATGTTTGTAAAATCTCTATTCACAGCACTGGTCTCCTTCGCTCTTTGCAACAGCATTTCGGCAATACCGGCCTTTCATTCCTTAAGGGATACTCTTCCCACTACCCCAACCGATACTGTTCCAGCGGCGGTTTACACCCCTTCTGCACCAGCAGCTGTAGAAGTATCAGACGATGACGACGATACCAAAAGCGTACTCACCCCTTTACTGAGCTACAACTTTTCCAGTGGAAAAAACAACCTCTCCAATCTTACTCCCGTTATCAACTACGGATGGATCAAGACAATCGGAAAAGCATTCTGGGGCCGGGCTAAATGGGAACTAGCCATTAATCCTTATTCAGCCGGACAAATAGACGTGAAGGATTCGGCCAACTATCTCCCTGCCCTCATGCTGCCTGGCATTGCGGGTATCAACATCAACAACTTTTTTACGTTCAATGAAAATGGTAACGGGCATTTTATTCTCTATCCCGTGAATTTCGCATTAAAACTGAACACTAATTTCCAGGACTCAGGCCGGATTATCGCACAGTATAACGTTCGCTGTGGTATGGGCTTCCGGTATGATGATCATTTTCAGATAGGGATACAACATACCTGGGCATGGCATAACCTGACATCGGAATCAGAAGAGAGTTTTAAAAAGGTATTCAATACAGAGAAGAGCCGGATTTCTTATGTGACGGTGGTATTCGAAACCTATTTCAATACTTCGCATGAAGCCAATACAGATGTGGACGGTAATGATAAAAGCAATGTATTATTCCTGGAATGGAGATGCCTGACAAACAGAAATGATTTCAAGGGATTTCCTAACGATCGTATTCTCACACTTGGGTTCAGGAAAACACTTAATCTTTCTAATCTCAGCCTCGCACCAGGAGCAGCTGCAAGAAGCAGAAACGCAGCAAGATGAAAAAGTTGATCATTGCACTCATACTGTCAATTTGCATGACGGCCTGCACGCCACCTGATGTACCAGGAGGACTACTACTACCCGAACCGGATTCACTCAAAGAGTTTCCGCTTGCTGCCTCTTCCGGACGCAAGGTGGAACTCCGGCTGGCAGTGGATATGGAACCAGTGCTGCCTCCCGCTGGTGATCAGGGAAAACAGGGATCCTGTGTGTCGTGGGCATTGGGGTATAACCTGTTCAGCTACTATGAAAGAGCGCATGCAGGGTTGCAGGATTATGGCATCTCTCAGGGTATCCCTGATCCAAGAAAAGTGTATAGTCCTGCGTTCATTTACAATTACCTGAAGCAGCAGGTCATTCCCACTGATTGTCAGCGGGGTATTTTGTTCAAAGATGCGTTTCACATCATTATGAACAAAGGTAATTGTCAATGGGCCGATTTTCCCTATCATTCGGTGCAGGATGGGTGCAAGGGCGGTGTAACGACGGCCAGCATTGATGGTGCAAGCAAACATAAAGGGTACCGCTTTCAGCGGATCACAAAATCGGAATATGATTTTAAAGTGCAGGTGCAAAGTGGGTACCCGGTGATTATCGGGGTCTATACTTCGGAAAGTTTGTATGATGATGGGAAAAATGCGGATACCACCCGAAAGTTTATCTGGAACCCGGCACAGCGGGATAAATGGGAGTACCACGCCATGCTGGTGGTAGGGTACGATCAACAGTATTTCAAACTAATGAACTCATGGGGAGCAGACTGGGGGAATAAAGGATTTGTGTGGATACCCTACAAGAAACTACTGGACCGGACGGTGGAAGCTTATACAGCAGAGAAGCTCGTCCCTGATAGAGGCATCGCCGCTATACCGTTCGCCATGGATTCGACTATTAAGCACCGTAAACATATGAGTTTAAAATTACCGGATAACTCATTCATTGCTTTTGATAATTTCTCGATGAATCTGAACAGGATGAATGCAAGTGTTTCATTCAGTATTTTTGATTCTACATCTAATCATCCCTACAAGGGATATTTGCAGGAAGGCGAGCAGAAGCAGTTTTATATATCGGATTCTCTGGTGACGATCTATTCTGATTTTACGAATAACAAGGTAAGACCGGTTCATATGAACATGAAGATTGATAGTGGTGTTGTAGATGAGAATATCAAAGGGATTGATTCGATGCTGCGGGAGAATTACAGCTATCTGAAAAGTAAAAAGAACCTGACGGAAGGGGATAAAAGAATGCTGAAAGAGTTTGTGAATTGGGAGGGGAAATATCGGATGATGTCCAACACCAATGATAACAATGACAGCGTAAACTGGAAATTATTAACTGTTCTGCTTTCCCTGATACCATTAGGCGTGTGGGCTTTCCGACAATGGAGGAAAACCCGGTCGTAGTCAATAACCTTCGGTTTGGGCCGAAGGTTATTTTTAAATAATTTTTCCTGTTCTGTCTCACTTAAATGAGTGCCAGATTGATTATAAACTCAGGTCTTCATAGAACACCACCGTCTCAGGTGCCTCCGGCAGGTACATAATCTCCACAGGGCCTGTGCCCAGCTTATGTGTTTCCAGTAGTGACACTATTTTCTTTGTCACCATGCTATGCCGAATCCCCTGCTTATCAGTAAACTCAATATTAAATGCAACCTGGGGTTGCTCATTAATATACAAACCTGTTTGATTGTAACTTGTGATCTCGCCCTGTGCCTTCACGCCGTACATGACCATTCGCACAGCGTTTTTGGAAGCGCCTGACACTTTACCGATCATACCAATCAGAAATCCAATAAAGAGTGCTGTACCCAGGTTAATCAGGGGGATTAGCGTCCATGGATGTGGCAGCACAAAATAGCGCCAGTCCGCAGACACAGGATAATACACGGCTACCCCAATCAACACCAGGAATATAAATGTATAGAGGTATACCATCGGTACATTGCGGATTACCTGTATACCTTTGGGTACGACCAGTCCTGCTTTTTTTTTCATATTCACGCTCAATTCAATCTGACTACCTTTTTCATATCTTCTTTCAGCAGGCTTACTGTCCATCAGCTGATAACCTGCTTCTACAGGGGTGCCAGCGAGGTTTGTAAATGCGAGCCGGAGTTGTAGCACAGCTGTTTGTTTGATCACGCCTTCCTGCACTTTATTTTTCACAGTGGCGATGATGGTAGTACCTTCTTTAGCATTCTTTAAGATTTCTGACTTGTTGGCGAAGACAGTCTTCACGTAAAATCGCCCGTAAAAAGCAAGCAGTAATATCCATCCTACAATTGCAATACCAATGGAGATGTAAGTGAAGTTGGTAGGATCTTCGGGCACTTCAGAACCATCAACTGAAGAATAATAAATGATCATCGGTAGGACAACAGTAAAGGCTAACGTGTATAGGGCCCAAAAAGAAATGGTTAAGTTAGGTTTTCTCATAATGCTATTTTAACGACAAACATCAGACCACAATTGAATTGGCTGAGTATAATCCGGGATTTTCAGACCTTCTATTGTAGAGGTATTTGATGCGGTCTGGGTCATTTGTTTTCATTAAAAATATATTTGTGTAGTTAAATGACTACACATATATTTGTACACAAATACCTTCACCCATGATAATCAGAAGAGACGTGTTTCAGGCCATTGCGGACCCGACCAGGAGGGCTATTCTAATGCTGGTGGCGTCACAGGCGATGACTGCCGGATCTATTGCCGCAAACTTCAATACTGCGCGACCTACCGTGTCAAAACACCTGGCGATTCTAACTGAATGTGAGTTGCTTGAACAACAGCAAAATGGCAGGGAAATTTACTATCACCTGAACCCAAATAAGATGAAAGAGATTGCTGATTTTATTGAACCATTCCGGAAACTATGGGATGACAGGTTCAATAAGTTGGAGGATATTATGAAAAACTACAAGAAGAAATAGGTCACCCATTCCTTAATGTACTTTCCGTAAAGGAGGATAAAAGGGATGATATTACGAAACCTGCAAATAGAAATAAATGGAACTGAAGACTAAAATCCACGCTGAAGAAGGTCAACAGCAACTCACCATTACGAGGGAGTTTGAACTGCCTGTAGAACTGTTATTCAAGGCATATGAAGATGCTGATATTGTAGCCCAATGGATGAACACAAAAGTTGTAAAACTGGAAAATAAAAAATCCGGTAGCTGGCAGTTTGATACCAGCGATGGGGAAGGTAAAATCGTCTTCACGGCAAGTGGTGTTTATCACGAGTTTGTGCCGAATAAAAAAATTACCCGCACTTTCGAAATGGGGAATGCACCTTTTGATGTGCAACTGGAATTCCTTGAATTTGAGGCCCTGGATGAAGATAACAGCAAACTCACTATGCAGATTATATATAGATCGGGAGCATTGAGAGACCAGATGCTGAAATTGCCTTTCAGACAAGGTTTAAATATGGCACATAATCGCTTACAGGAAGTCGTTAACAAATTAAAATAACGATAAAAGTATCGATATCAGGCATGCTGAAATTCCCTTTCAAAAAAGGTCTAAACATTGCACTCAATCAATCATAGAAAGTTGTAAAAAAATTAAAATAACCGTATGAGTACTGAACTGCTGAAAATATTAAAAGCCCGTTTTGAAAAACATGCAAATCGCCACAAAGAAATTGAATGGGCAAAGGTAGAAGCAAAACTAATTGCCAGTCCAAAGAAATTAAAAGTTCTCGGTATTATGGAGGAAACTGGCGGAGAGCCGGATGTGATTGCATTTGATAAAAAAACAGGGGAATATACTTTCGTAGATTGTTCGCCAGAAAGCCCTAAAGGCCGCAGAAGTGTGTGTTATGATCAGCAGGCGCTGGATGAAAGAAAGGAAGCAAAGCCAGCGGATAGTGCTACTGAGATGGCGGCGGCAATAGGGATAGAGTTGCTAACTGAGGAGGAGTATAGGGGGCTGCAGGAATTGGGGGCGTTTGATCTGAAAACTTCCAGTTGGCTGGTTACGCCAGCTGCTATCAGAAAATTAGGTGGGGCAATCTTTGGGGATCGCAGATATGATCAGGTGTTTGTTTATCATAATGGGGCGCAATCTTATTATGCTGCAAGGGGGTTTAGGGGATCGTTGAAAGTGTAAATTCCCTCCCAGATCCTACTTCGCAATCCTTAGCTAATCAAAACCATACAACCACCTCTCCTTAAAACTATAAAAGAAACGCCTCACAAAGGAGAGGCGCTTCTTAATTTCCTTACTGTATTTACCAATGCATCAATATCCGTACAGGTATTATAAAACGCCAATGACGGTCGCACACTACTCTCTAACCCAAACCGCCGCAGTATCGGCTGCGCACAGTGATGGCCGGAACGTACAGCGATACCATTATTGCTTAACGCCGTCCCCACTTCCTCTGTACGGAATCCCTGTAATACAAACGATAGCACGCCTGCCTTATCCGGCGCCGTACCGATCAATCTCAATCCAGGAATATCCTTGAGTAACCGCGTAGCATATTGCAATAAATAATGCTCGTACTGGTGTATTACCTCTATGCCTATACTGTTTACATAATCAATTGCAGCACCCAATCCTACTGCATCGGCTATATTCCCCGTACCTGCCTCAAAACGGGCAGGTGCCGGTTGGTATTTAGTATGTTCAAAGGTCACATCACTGATCATGTTTCCCCCACCCTGCCAGGGTTGGGTTTCATTCAGTAAAGCTTCCTTGCCATATAATACACCGATTCCCGTAGGACCAAATACCTTATGCCCTGAAAATGCAAACCAGTCGGCATCCAGATAGCGCACATCCGCTTTCATGTGCGATACGGATTGAGCTCCGTCTATTAATACTTTCGCTCCTGCCTGGTGTGCAAGGTCTGTCATCTGCTTCGCAGGCGTTACAGTACCCAACGCATTGCTCACCTGCGTGAAGGATACAAGTTTGGTTTTCGGGCCTAATAAACGTGCATATTCTTCCAGTATGATTTGCCCATCTTCATCTACAGGCGCAACTTTCAATATGGCTCCTTTTCTGGCTGCCAGCTGCTGCCAGGGAACGATGTTCGCATGGTGCTCCAAATGAGTCACTACAATCTCATCGCCAGCTTTGATGTTTTGATCACCCCAGCTATTTGCTACCAGGTTGATGGCTTCTGTGGTACCACGTACGAATACAATTTCGTTCGGACTACCTGCATTCAGAAAGAGCTGTACCTTTTTGCGGGCTTCTTCGTATGCATCTGTGGCTCTTGCAGCTAATGTGTGCGCCCCGCGGTGAATATTGGAATTCTCATGCTCATAGAAATAGCTGAGTCTTTCAATCACGTGCCTGGGTTTCTGCGTTGTCGCAGCATTGTCCAGCCAGATCAGCGGACGGCCGTTTACATATTGATTGAGAATGGGGAAATCTGCTTTCACCCTGTTCACATCAAAAGGCGCAGCGGCAGTAATAGACTGGCCATCAGATGGCATGAAATAATAAGAAGAGTCGGCAAAAGGCAACTGTCCCGTCGGCACATACTGCGATATTCCCTTCAACGCCGCCTGTAACTGCTCCTCAAACGTATTCTCATGCTCCAACGGCAATGAAGAAGGCGTTCTACCCCCGCCTGTAGAAGTAAGCGTAGAAGTATTCACCTGGCTCCCCAGCCCTCCAATCTTCGGATCCTCCCCTAACTGCTGCGCAGAAGGAGACTTCCCACTCCCCGCCACAGAAGCCGGTATCGGCCCCCTGCCACCCGGAAAATGCGGATCATGCAAACTGGTCTGAGGCTCCGCCATATTAACGGTCTCCCCATGTTGCAGCAGGATATCATTATGTGATGAAGATACTGGCTGTTGCCCCGGTTGCGCCTGGAAATACTGATTCGCCAGTTGCTCAAGGAACGCAGTTTCTATTGGATTACTTGTACTCATGATATTTACCGATTTCTACGTCTTCAAGTACAGCTATGGCGTCATCTACCAATACTGCCAGCGAACAATACAGTGATACCAAATATGAAGCGATCGCACGCTCATTGATACCCATAAATCTTACGGATAATCCCGGTGACTGTTCGCCCGGCAAGTTAGGCTGGTACAGCCCCACCACACCCTGCCTGCTCTCACCAGTGCGGATCAGGAGGATCTTGGACTTACCTTTCTCTACCGGTACTTTATCAGAAGGAATCAGTGGCACCCCTCTCCATGTAATAAATTGCGAACCAAAAAGGGAAACTGTTGGCGGCGGTACACCCCTGCGGGTACATTCCCTGCCAAATGCTGCAATGGTAAGCGGATGTGTCAGAAAGAAACCCGGCTCTTTCCACACCTTTACAAGCAGGTCATCCATATCATCCGGTGTCGGTGCACCTGTACGGGTTTTGATGCGCTGTGAAGGCGCAATACTGCTCAACAGACCGTACTCCTTGTTGTTGATTAATTCGCTTTCCTGACGTTCTTTGATTGCCTCAATCGTCAAACGTAATTGTTCACTGATCTGGTTATAAGGTTTACTATACAGATCTGACACACGGGTGTGTACATCCAGTACTGTGTTCACCGCTGTCAACATATACTCTCTTGCATCCTCGATGTAGTCGACGAATGTTTGAGGAAGTGTACGTTCGTCACGACCACCACAGTCTACTTCTACCTGGGTAGCATCTTTCACCCTGTTCAGGCGATAGATCCCGGATTCTACAGGTATCCAGCTTAATAAATGGGTCAGCCACCGGGGGGTAATAGTACTCATCTGAGGAACGGTACGTGTGGCGATGGCCAGTTGCCGTGCGGCCACATCACCTAAAGCAGTTTGCTGCCTGGTCTTTGATTCTGCCATGGGGATAGCGTTTTTAATAAATGATTAAAGAAAGATAGATCATCAGGACTGACTGGTGGGATCAGTTCTTCATGTGGTGGTTAATTAATACGGACACTATATTAAAGTAAATCTTTGATATAAAAAATCTTCCTGCTTAGTCTATCAACCCAATATATTAAGTAATAAACCCGCTTCAGCGTTGAGCCAAAGCGGGTTTCACCTTATTATTAGTTAAATGTTAAAACTTAAACATCTTGCCTAAATCATTCAGGTCCACATCACCGTCATTATCTTTATCCAGGCCAAATTTTGCACCTAAACTGCTTAATCCACTCAGGCTGCCACCGCCTCCCAGAGAGGCTAAGATCTCCTGGATGCCACCCTGTCCACGCAGTGCGTTCAGGATACCAGGAATCAGTGTAGCTGCGATGGTGGTAGCTACCTGACTGTTGATGCCGAACTTCTGCATGATGTTGGTAGCAAAGTTATTCTCCATGTCTTTTGTTTCAGGCGTGTCCCCATTGGAGGATAACATTTCAGAAATTTTGTCGGTCTGACCACTGGTTACCAGACCTGTTACTTTAGAGAGGATGACATTCTTCAGTTCTTCCACAACCCCCTGGTTGTGTTCATTTGGTATTGCGGGATTGTCAGCTACGCTTTGCTGACTGTGCTGCTGGATCAGAGATGATAATTGCTCGAACATATGTATCAATTTTGGACAAAGATAATTTTTAAAAGGATAGCGTTTTCGCTTCGATATGTGATGTATTCATTTCCTTCTTTTCAGGTACTTTTACATGCCTCAATAGTATAGCCTTTACATCCTCAAACATTAATGCAGATCTGGAATCTCCACGTCGCACGTCTACTTTAAAATTCCACATTTGAATACTATCCGCATGCATTACATACAATCCCCATGCAGGCAGGTCTCCAAACATGGTGAATTCCGGATAGCCAGCCGGGTTATCCGGTACTACATTGATCGCACCTTTTACACGCTCTCCCTGATAGACCACTTCAATATCCATGAGCTGCACATTTTTCACCGGATGCCCAGGCAACCCTGCAATCACCATCGGTAGTACATATTGAATCGGCATCTTCGGTAATGGCCCTTCCTGCGGATACCCGATGTCAGGTTTACCTGCCGGGATTTCCGCTTTTACTTTTTCAATCACAATATTATTGACCGTACTGTATCTGTCATCTGTATTCCGCTTCCCCAATCGTATAAACAAGGCATTGCCGGTGTTCGTGGCATTCACCCCACTAATATGCACATTCTCTATAAATCCCCCATCTACGGCCTCCAAAGCTATCGCTGAACGATAAGTGTCAAACACCGTAATGTTCTTTACCACAATATTCTTAAACCCTCCCAGTGATCCAGTGCCTAATTTAAACCCATTCGCACTGGAACGCAGCGTACAATTTTCTACAGTGACATCCTCACAAGTCCGCGCCGCAGTTTCTGACTTCAGACATATTGCATCGTCTGCCGCATTGAAATAACTGTTCTTAATCACTACATCCTTTGAATCAACAATATCTACCCCATCATTGTTCCAATAAGCCGTACTTTCTACATTAATTCCATCTATCACCACATGGGTACACTCCTTATAATTCTGCACCCAACAGGCAGCATTCTTTAAGGTCACCCCCTTTATCCGTACCCCCGTACAGTTTTCAAAGTACAACAGGTTGGGCCTGTTTTTTTCAGTTGGTCTTTTTTTCAACCACTCCTCATCCTGGATCTTCCCCTCACGCAGGCATTGAATGGTATTTTCTACCAACTCCCTACCCTGTCCATCAATCATTCCTTCTCCTGTAATACCCACGTTTTGCTGCCCCTTACACACAATCAACGCCGGACCACTGTAGTGCATCCGCTCCGTACTCCCGAACAAAATGGCGTCTTTATCCAAATGTAATGTGACATTACTTTTTAACTGCAAAGGGCTAGTCAGGTACATCCCCGCAGGAATCATTACTGTCCCGCCCTTAAGAGTAGCGGAATCAATCGCCCGCTGTATAGCATTGGCGTTATCAAAATTCATCGTAGACTTTGCTCCAAAGCGGGTAATAGGGAACTCTGTTTGCCCCCGGGCCTTCACACTCAGGAAGACCAGCAATAATATGACAGTACTTTTCATTACACAATAAATATAATGTCTTTGTGCCATGCGACTCTCAATATATTCAGATATTTACGAAAAGATTTTGTTACCCTTCAGGTTAGTTGACCTTTATTACACTATGTGATCTTCAAATATCACTTCTACGGTCATACGGGTGAACCTATAAAAAGGAAAAGGACATCAACCGTATCACGACCTCTTTAAAAATTAAAGAACTGGAATTTAATGAAAGCGGCATTCCCGGAGAAAGTTGTACCTATAACCCTGCCTTCGCAGCTTCCCAGCCTATGATCGCCGTTTTTCGCGTGCTCCCCCACATATATTCCCCGAATGTACCACTGGATTGTATCACCCTGTGACAGGGAATTAAATATGCTACTGGATTATTGCCAATGGCTGTTCCCACTGCCCGCGATGCATTCGGATTCCCGATATTGGCAGCGATCGCACCATAGGTAGACAGTTTTCCTAAAGGTATCTTCAATAAACTCTCCCATACCTTCAGTTGAAAATCCGTTCCCCGCAGGTGTAATTTAATCTCTGGTAGTTTAGTCCAGTCATGCTGAAAAATGAACAATGCATTTTGTTGCAACAAATCCAGTTTGCGTACAAAAGCAGCATTCGGAAATTTCACTTTAAGATCTTCCAACGCCCGCACTTCGTCCGCATCAAATGCCATATAACAAACACCCTTTGGCGTAGACGCTACAATCAGACTTCCAAACGGACTCTCAGCAAAACTATAATTGATCAACAGATCCTTACCGCCATGCTTATATTCAGCCGGGGTCATACCTTCAATCCCAATAAATAAATCATGTAAACGACTGGTACTCGACAGCCCGGTTTCATAGGCGGTATCAAAAATAGTCGTTTCCTTCAGCATCCCCTTGGCATATTCCAGACTGATGTATTGCAGAAATTTCTTGGGACTTGTGCCTGCCCATTCCGTAAACATTCGCTGGAAATGCGCCGGACTCAGGTGCACACTTTCTGCTACCGCGTCCAGGTTCGGTTGCTCCCGGAAATGGTTCCTGATATAGTCAATTGCCTCTGCAATCCGGGAATAATTAATATGCTCCTGTATTTTCATAATACAAATGTCCTGATTCCTGTCAATACAGAAAATCCGAAATATGCGTTTATCTTTGCACCTTTTATATAGAAAATAAACCATTTATGAGTACAACTATTACGCCTGCATTAAGGGAGCGCAGTAACGGCACATGTGAACTGTGCACGGGTGAAGATGCCTCGATAGCCTTTGCAGTGAGTCCCAAAAACAATGATGCAATTGAAAATGAAGTGGCGATTTGCAACACCTGCGCTGCCGCCATGGAAGATGCAACAGCAGCTATGCACTGGCATGTACTGGCTGGTAGTATATGGAATCCGGAGCCCAGCGTACAGGCCCTGAGTTATCGCCTGCTATACAAACACAAAGACCAGGAATGGGCAGCCGAAATCATAAATGGAGTAGAAATAGATGAATCAGTGAGCCACTGGGCACTGAGCGCATTCGAAGTAAAAGCCGTTCATCGTGACAGCAATGGTACTGAACTGGAACACGGCGATACCGTGGTACTGACACAGGGCCTGAATGTAAAAGGCGCCAACTTTATGGCCCCCAAAGGAACGATTGTACGTAAAATCAGATTAGTCAGCGACAATCCCGAACAGATAGAAGGAAAGATCAATGAACAAACCATTGTGATCCTTACGAAATATGTTCGTAAATCATAAATGAAAAACCTGCGGAATTTCGCAGGTTTTTTTTATTAATATAAAACAATTATCCCACCCCTCTGTTTGTATTACATCACAACCAATTGTCCTCCCTTGCCTGCCATTTAAAAAATGATTACCGCCATGTAAGAATTGAATATTGCCCCCAACAGACATTTGTGACATATTTGCATTTAGTTGCAGTTAGTAAATGAATTAGCATCGGATTCTATCAACCATATCCTCGTCAACCACACTAGCGCAAGCGGCAATCTCATGATCCTGCAGCTTGCCGGTAGCAACGTGGCCCGCGTGAACAAAGCCGGCCGTGGTTTCTTCAATGGTGGTACACAAACAAGTGGTGCTGACGCAGCAGGAGCTTTTGCTATAGAAGGTAAAATTTCTTCTTACAGTGCTACTGAAGATGACCGCACTGTTGCCCTTTCTTCCGAACCATACTCTACGCTCGTCGTTGGTGTGTATGCCACCAAACCAGGTGTGCTACTCACCGAAGACGAGGAATTAAAAGGTGAACTGACCGACAAAGTACCAATGGGGTGATTGGTGTGATTCCAACCAAGGGATGCAGTGAAAATGGGGCTATTAAACGTGGCGATCTGCTGGTAACTTCCAGCAAAGCGGGTCATGCTATGAAAGCTGATATTGACAAGGTGGAACACGGACAGGTGATTGGTAAGGCACTGGCCAATTTTGATGGCAATGGAACAGGTGTTATTAAAGTGCTGGTGAGTATCAAATAATAGGAACCAATATACTGTTGTAGTTTTGAAAAAGCGCCTGCATATTTTTGCAGACGCTTTTTTTGTAAATTGAAGTATGATTTATGCGCTAACCTGTGGCAGTATATTTTTACTGTCCTTTTTACTGATCAGTACCGCAGAGAAGATAAATGTGCCGGCAAATCGCTGGCTGGGGGCTTTTTTCTTATGTGTAGGATGTGGTATCGCCTCTATGATCGTCCCAACCAGGTGGATACCTTTAACTGAGCTTACCCGGTTTGCCATGGCGCCAGCACTTTATCTTTGCGTACTACATTATACAAGGGGGGGCAAGAAAGCTGCTTACTGGCATTTCTTACCGGCAGGGTTGTTTTTTATTTTCACTGTACCTGAAATCATTTACAACAAACATCTCTTTTCCTTACCTGCACCCTACTCACCCATTTTGGGCTGGATCATGGGCCGGATTATAAAGATACAGTTATTCATATACGTCTCTCTGTCTATCTACCGCCTTATGAAGTACCCGATGTACATGCCCTGGCTCAGGTATTTGCTATGGAGCATCTGCTGCCTGATGCTCATCTGGTTCAGCGGTCTTAATCAATACGCGGTGGTGGTGACCATTTTCGGAATTGGATTTTTGGCTATCCGGCAAAAGGATTATCAGCCACGTCCGGTTCAGGCTCCCATTGCTGATGATTTAAAAGCCCGTCTGGAGGATTTAATGACCAGACACAGGGTTTTTACAGACAGTGACCTTAACCTGCCCTTATTGGCCGAAAAAATGGGAATAAGTGTCCATGACCTGTCCGCATTATTAAACAACGGCTATGGCCAGAACTTCAATCAATTCATCAATACCTACAGAATCACCTTGGCTAAGCAGCTCCTGCTTTCTGAAAAACATGCCCACCTGAGCATACTGGGAATTGCCTTTGAAGCAGGCTTTAATTCCAAGACCACCTTCAATACCACCTTCAAAAAAGCGACTGGTCTATCCCCTTCAGACTGGAAAAAAAGTGGTTCGGAAATATAGTTCGGAACGCCAGCACCCGCGCTCCATGGTAGTATTGTGAAAAAAACCATGAGAAAAATTTTGCTTTCTATCCTAAGTGGATTATTGGCCGTGGCAGTTTTTAGCCGGATTGCCATCAGGTATTTTGACTTTTTACCGATGCCCTGGATATGGGGATTGACAGCATTGATTACTATTATAATAATCATTAAACCATCGAAACAATGGATCTGCTTTGCCATCTCATTTGACCTGATCGTTTTTGGCTGGCAAAAACTCTTTCACCAACAGGCCAATGTTCCCCAATCGGTACTCGACATGCCATTTAGTTCCCTGCCTGCCGATACGGTTAACTGGGCGTATTTCCAGTATTCTTACCCCTATATGGTAGCCATTGCGCTGACCCAGATTATCTGTTCCTTCCTGTTGTTATTCAGAAAGACCCGGCTATTGGGATTGATTATGCTACTACCTGTCTTATTGAATATCATGATGATAGATGTTTTTTACCAGATTGGCGTGGGAGCGTTGCTTCACGCAACTATTTTATTTGCCGGAGTCATCTATCTGCTAGCGGGGTATTATTATCAGTTAAAGCAGGTATTTTTTCAAAAAAATGAATGCAATATTTATATTGTGCTTGCGGCGGCAGTACTTCCATTTTTGTTAGTCGCTACTGCTCCTTCTACAGACAAAAACCCATCCATTACAGGCAAGTATAAGGTGGAAAATCATGCGCTCACCACCGTGTATTTAGAACATTTTAATGATGTAACCCTGCAATGGGGCGATGTAAACCACCGATACACTGGTAAATATCAGTACCGGGGGGATACGCTCATTGCTGGGCCCTTACAAGGTATTATTAAAAAAGAGATGGATCATCTTACAATAACAGGCACACTGGAAAAGGATTCTGTGCATCTTGACATGATCCGGTTATGACCGTCTTTCCAAATCGGTTATCAGCAAAGGATTAGTCTTAGCTAATTCTGTCAGTACTTCCTCCACAGCTGTTCTTGTATTGGATTTTTGAATCCGCTCAAGCTCAGCTGTGGTAATTCCTACTATTTGCAGGAAGGTGACCTCACCATTCGATGTATCTATACGATCTGCTTCCGGGTCTTTGATAAAAGCCAGACCAGTAATATCTGTATCCGTTCAAGACGGATAGGCCCATTAGCTGGAATATACTGAAATTCCTCAAACCAATTACCGGAAGTAAATACATAGCGGGCCAGGTTGTTCATCATATTTATCACCCAGGTTGGCTTGTCCGGATCACCCGCAAATGGCGTTACACGCATAGTCAGTTCAAACCCCCATTTGCTGAATTCACCACCTGCGGCTTTTTCGTTATAATACAATTCAGAAAAACCATAACTCACTATATGAAAATGTTCTTCCTGCTGATTGCTTTTGTAAATACTTGTGCCATCAAGTGGATCTTCTCCACCTGCTGCATAGTGTAACGGTGGGGCATAATGTGCTGGTTCCTGACCTGGGTAAATTTTATCAAACACATTGTCAATGGCCGTCCAACCAACAGTATCGTCCTCGGTAAACAAACTTTTATACGCTTCTGGTGTCATAAAAATAAAGAATGCCAATTTGCACAAAGGTAAACTCCTCATTAATACGCAAGGTGTCAATTTCAGAAATGCGCCTGCTGCTTTGCTGTCTGACCATCGATCAGCAAGCACCTGATATGATCATTCTGGATGAACCGACGAACAACCTCGATATTCAGAATGTAGACATTCTCACAGCTGCCATCAATGCTTACGATGGCACATTGATCGTCATTTCGCACGATCAGTATTTCCTGAAAGAAGTACGTGCAGTCAGGGCAATCGAATTAAAATAAAAAACCGTCCCGGCATCATCACCGGGACGGTATTAACCTATGTTCACACAATTTTATTGTACAATAATCTTGTGTGACTGACCGCCAGCGGATATGATATAAATCCCCTTAGGCCATCCTGAAACGTCTAGTTGCAGCTGGTTTACATCCTGTTTCAGGAGTGTGGTATACATGGCTTGTCCGTTCATACTGTATACGCGCAGTACGGTAGGTGATTTAATACCTTGTACCTGTACGTTGAGGATGTTCGATGTTGGATTTGGAGAAATGTTTAGTGAGAAATCAACAACTGCTGTTGTGGTTTTCTTTGCAGATGCGGTAGTTGCGGCAGTCGCATCACCTCCATGAATCACAACTTCCCACAATGAAATGCCATAAACCGTAGCACGTTTCAATCCATATACACGTACGTATCGGGCATTTACTGCCGGGAAACTAACGGTTTCCGTGCCCCCTGTACCATTCGTCACGACTTTTTGTACTGTCCAGTTAAGCGTATCTAAAGCCTTCTCAATACGATAGCTGGTCGCATACGCGGCTTCCCATTTGAGCACCACTTCTGACACAGAACGCACCGTATCCAGGTCTACCCTTACCCATTGGCTATCCTTGAATGCAGATGACCATCTGGTAGTCGAATCATTTCCATCAAATGCATAAATTGCAGGAAAATCAGCTGTCTCTATAGAAGAAGCAACTGCCTTTTTACCTGCGGCTAAATCTTCAGCCTGTAAGACGAAGTTAACCCAGTTCAGGTTGAACTGATCACTATCCATATAGACTTTCAGCACCTTTTTACCCGTGGTCAGCACCGGCGTAGTCACATTCACGGTAGTCCATGTCTGCCAGCCACCAGTAGTAGGTACACTGATCGTACCAGTAAAGTTCTGTCCATCCAGTTCAGCATGGAAAGCCTTGCCGGTTGCAGTGGTGGCAACCCGCGCCTGGAAGGTATATACACCAGCCTGGATAATATTAACCGTATATTCCAGGTATTCAGTCGTGTGCAATGCCCCCACGTCATAGCCGCCGTTAACATCCGTACAGCTTTCAATATCGACATCTTCAGTAGTTCTATACTGTCCCTGTGTATTGCCTGCATCATAGTCATGATACGCGACCCCTTCGCCGCCATTATCAAAATTTTCCGCTTCAATCTTGCCGGGAATGGTCCATGCGCTGCCACCATACGGGCTTTGCGCAGCACTACCATATACTTCCAGTTCATAGATAGAGTAGCCATAAGCGGTAGATCTGGCCGTACCGTAAATGCGTACATAGCGGCCGGTGCCACTGAGACCTGTTACATCATTGGTCAGCGTGATATTGCCACTTACAGATTTAATCGTTGTCCAGGTATTCGCATCCGCAGAAACCTGTATCTGATATGCAGTAGCAGATGCAGTTTCCCAGGTGATCTTTACTTCGTTGATGTCATAATTCGCACCCAGGTCTACATACACCCATTGCGGATCGCTATAGGCCGAGGACCAGCGGGTGGTGTAACTGCCATCAGTAGCATTACCAGCTACATAGGTCGTACTGGTTTCTACAGAAGAAGCTATGGCTGTTTTGCCTTTGGCCAGGTTCTGCGGCACAGGTGTACTACCAGAACAGACGGTACCTAAGGTGCTGTAAATAGAATTGATATCACCATATTCGGTAGCAATATCCCAGATCATAATCCCACCATGAGACTTTGCTAAGGTCGCCTTTTGAATATGCTCTGCCGTATTATTGTCTGAACTATAAAAAGGTACGCCCAGCATGCGTTTGCTTTGCGGTACGCCCCTTGATGTCCAGTAAGACACAGAGCTGCTGGCCAGACTGTAATTACCATAGCACATAATGTTCACGAGATCCAGCATGGAGACGTCATCATAGTGATCACCATTGTTGGCTGCACTCTCGGAAACCGCGGCGGTAAACAGTTTGCCCATGCCGTGGATCTTAGTACCCAGGGCCGTCGCCAGTGCATTCCACTTAGCCTTGGTAGTAGGGTATTCCCAATCCAGGTCAATGCCGTCCAGGTTGTACTGGGTGATCAGGTTTCCGCAGGCCGTGGCGAGGTTATTGATATAAGTGCTATTACCGGAGATGGTTTCGAATGGCGTGTTGCTGGGTGAAGAATCCAGCCAGCCTCCGATAGACAACAACACTTTTACATTGGCAGCATGTGCACGTGTCACAAGGTCGGTCAATGAAGAGCTATTGTCTACAGCACCAATTTTACCATCGGTGCCCGGAATGGCAAAAGCATACATAATATGCGTGTATTTGGTATAGTCGATCTTCGAAGGGCTGTTGATGTAGTAACTACCTCCGGCTACCCACGAAGGGTAATACCCTACGATGTTGTAACATGATACCTGTGAGAAGCATTTCACAGAGAGCATGACGAGGAATAAAAGAATGATTACTTTGAGTTTTTGCATCATGAGATGTTTAATGGTTTTTCTGTTGAATGAGGGAAATTGATGAACATAGGCATGATTCAAATATAATTGTTTATAATGTATTATCAAATCAGATATTAATATGAATAGCCTGTATAAATCGGGCACCAGCGGGCTTGTACTGCCTGTTCCCAACAAAGCTGCTTTCCCGCCGGAGTACCGGGATAAGAGCCGGCTTACTTACTATTCCAGTTTGTTTAACAGCATTGAAATCAATAGCTCATTCTATAAAGTACCTAAAGGTAGTACGGTAAAAAAATGGACGGAAGAAGTACCTCCTCATTTCGTATTTACCTACAAATTATGGCAGGAAATTACCCATGTAAAAGGGTTCGCATTTAATCCCAAAGATGTGTTAAATTTCATGACTGTCATTGATCAGGCAGGGGATCAGAAAGGTTGTTTGCTGGTACAGTTTCCTCCCTCCCTGACCATCGACGCCTTTAGCCAGGTAGAATCTCTGCTGTCGCTGATTTCAGAATGGAAAGTAGCATTGGAGTTCAGACATTCCAGCTGGTATATCAGCGAAACGTTTGAGTTGGCCGACGAATACGGCGCCAGTGTAGTCCTGCACGATATTCCGAAATCAAAAAATACCCGGTTAAATAACAAAGCCAATTTTGTTTATCTTCGGTTTCACGGTCCGGCTGGCGACTATAAGGGAGGTTATACCCATGCACAGCTGGAACAACAAGCTTTACAGATCAAAGAATGGATGAGAGATGGAAAAGAGGTGTATGTGTATTTCAATAACACCATCGGGGATGCAATTACTAATCTGATGACATTGAATGCATTGATCGGTTAAACGGAAAAAAATATCCCTATATATGAAAAAATTTATCGCAACCATTTGTTGCTGTTGCGCCCTGTACCAAAGTCACGCCCAGGACAGTGTCCTCTTTAAAAGGCTGGCCCGGACAGAAAACTGGCAGGACATAATCACTGTCACCACAGTGCCTGACACCTTATCAGCTTCCGCATTGAATTACCTGGGTATCGCTTATCAAATGTTATCACAGGACAATATGGCGATCACCATCTTTGACAAGGCCAGTGCCAAAGCACCGAAAGATCCCCGCTCCTATTACCTGAAAGGCACTATGCTCAATCTGAGGCAAAAATACAGAGAGGCGATTCCCGTATTCGAAAAGGCACAGGACTGCGATGTCAGTGCCCGCAACTATGTAGGATTGGGTATTGCCTATCGTGGGTTAAATAAAATTCCCCAGGCGCTGGATATGTTAACAAAAGCAAGCGAACTACCCGATGACGACGGCCATGCCAATGTCATGATAGGCCAGATTTATTCTGAACAGCATGATAATGAAAAAGCGCTGGCTGTTTATTACAAGGTGAAAGATAAACTGGCCAAGGATGGGGAGGACTACCAGACGGCCTGCATCGGCATCTGTGATCTTGAAATCAAAGAAGGCAGACATGAGCTGGCCTTGCCGGTAGTGCAGGAATTGCTGGAAATAGACACAGCGAATTACATAGCGATGACCAAAATGGTCCAGATCTGCTATCAGGATAAGGATTATATAACAGGCGACAGATACAAGGCGAAATTGTACGCGGCACAGCGGGACGGTAACCTGGACGGAGAGCTGAATGACAGGTTTTGTATTGACTACTTTAAATGGAATAAGAAGAACGTGGTTGTATATGAAAGATATGAGCATGGTACATCCGACAAAATTTATAACAAGATCATTTTTACTATCATGGATCATCCTGACTCCGTTGAAAGGACGATCCAGACAGAATATGCTCTTCCTATTGAAGAAAGCAAACCTTATATACTCTGCGGAACAGATAACGATGGCCATACCAACTACGGCCTGAGATTCGATGACAATACGCAGTATGAAGAACTGAAAACGGCCGTGCTGAAAATACTGGATAATAAAAAACAAGCTGTAGCAGGTAGTGCTCATTAGGATTATCTTTGCCATTCAATTTTCATTGTCATGGCAAAACAATCACAGGTGATCATACCTGCATCCGGATACGATTTTCTGGAGAAATTAAGAAAGAATAATAACCGCGAATGGTTTAATGAGCATAAAATAACTTACCAGCAGGAGCTGCTGCATATTGAAAACTTTGCTGAAGCCCTGTTGGCTAAAATGAATGTACACGACCTGATTGAAACCCCATCCGGTAAAAAAAGCCTTTACCGCATTTATAGGGATACCCGCTTTTCCCAGGATAAAACACCTTACAAAACACATTGGAGTGGTAGCTTTAAACGTGCGACAAAACAGCGCAGGGGTGGGTATTATTTTCATATAGAAAAGGGGAATAGCTTTGTAGCAGGTGGATTCTTTGCCCCTGTACCGGCTGATCTGAAACTGATCAGGGACGACATCGCCTTTGATCCTGCGCCCTTGCAAAAAATCATACACAGTAAAACATTCACTTCTGCTTTTGGTACATTACAAGGGGAGCAGTTAAAGACGGCTCCAAAAGGTTATCCTGCAGACCATGAAGCCATAGATCTGTTGAGGTATAAACAATATCTGTTGATCAGGAGATTTACGGATGAGGAAGTAATGGAAGCATCTTTCCTGGAAGAAGCCAATAAAACATATAAGGCGATGCGCCCGTTTTTTGATTATATGAGCGAGGTACTGACCTCTAATAGCAACGGGGAATAATTCAGGACTACTGTAATTCGGTAAGATTTTTTATCTTACCAATATGAAGTATTTCTTTCTTGCGCTTTTGCTCCCAACTCTCGCCTTCGCCCAGCACGACCCAAAGCTGGAAAAAGGCCTCCGCGATGTGATCTCCGGTTTTCATGGGGATGTAGGTATTTATGTCCGTAACCTGAAAACCGGCCACTACGCCGAGATCAATGCAGACAGCATCTTCCCTACCGCCAGCATCGTAAAGGTGCCTATACTGGTAGGCGTATTTGACAAGATAGAGAAAGGGGAACTCCAATACCACCAGCCACTCATATACAGGGACAGCGCCAAATACGGAGGCTCCGGTATTATGCAATATTTTAAAGACAGTTCAGACACAGAACTAAGCGTTCTCCTCGCCCTCATGATGTCGTACAGTGACAACACGGCTTCCCTATGGAACCAGGCCCTCGCCGGCGGTGGCGAACGTATTAACCAGCTCATGGAGCAGTACGGTCTGCACGTCACAAAAGTGAACTCCCGTACAGCCGGCAGACAGGAAATATGGAAAATCTACGGCTGGGGCATGACAACTCCCCGTGAGATGACCACCCTGATGATCAAAATCCGCAATGGAGAAATCATCAGTAAATCCGCTTCTGAAAGAATGTACCGGCTCATGACCCATCCTTATTATGACGAAGGGGCTATCTCCGCCATTCCTCCATATGTACAGGCTGCTCACAAATCGGGCGCAGTAGACGAATCCAGATCGGAAGTCGTATATGTGAATGCCCCACATGGAGAATATGCTTTCTATATCGGTACGAAGAATATTGCCGACAAAAGCTGGACGGATGACAATGAAGCGTCTATCCTGATCAGGAAAGTCTCCAAATACCTGTGGGAATACTTTGAAAATAAAAAGGCATGATATTTAGACTACAAAAAACATGATCCGTAATATATTTCGCATTTTACTTGGCTTATTTCTGATTTTCGCAGGTGTTGGCCACCTGAGTTTCGCCCGATATGAATTCCAGGCACAGGTGCCTTCATTTGTGCCATTGAATGCAGATTTAGTGGTACTGCTCTCTGGGGTAGTAGAAATTCTGATCGGCCTTGCCCTGATATTTGTCCGGAAATACCGCGTACAGGTAGGCTGGCTGATTGCGCTATTCTTTGTACTGGTATTCCCGGGCAATATCGCACAGTACATCCATCACAGGGATGCATTTGGGCTGAATACAGATAGTTTAAGGCTGATAAGACTGTTCTTCCAGCCGGTATTAATTCTTTGGGTATTATGGAGCACTAATGCACTACGACGATTTTCCTGATTTGGGTATTTTTACCTGACATGGAAATAACTCTTAGCAGGTAATTTCCCGAAGGCAGTTCCGCTGTGCTGATATTAAAAATAGGCCCTGTACTGTTTGTGCTTTTTAAAACTTTACCATTCATATTGACCACTTCCACCAGGAAAGGAGCGTTTGCTCCAACCCGCACAGTCACTGAAGATGCTGCAGGATTAGGAAACACCCTAAAAAACGCTTTCTCTCCATCATTTGGCACCTTTATATTTCGTAATAGCGAAGCATCCGCCAGGCAATTGATGTAGTGCTCTAAATTCGTATACCCATCCGTATTCAACGTCTTCCCATCCGCTGCACTGTCAGGGTTCAAACCATATCGCACCTCCCACGCATCCGGTATTCCATCTCTATCTGTATCCGTCTGCGCCACGCCACCATTCACAACACCCGGTCCGCCCGTAGGCAACAGGTTCTCATTTGTAAATGTGGTAATGGTGATTCCACTGGTTCCCAACGACGCCAGTTCACTGATCATAATAGAATCCACCTGATCCCTCTTTGGAATATTCGCCCCTGCGCCTTGCAATACAATACTATATGCCTGCTGCGCACTTACAACATTCCCGCTATCCGGCTGAATAGGATATGCAAACGGCACCGTCATCCAGTTTACCGCCCTGTCTCCCACTCCATAATCAAACTGCTCCAACAACCTGCCACTCAGCGTACCATCCTGTATACTATCATAATAATTTCCTGCACCATACATGCTGAAATTGAGATTTCCCCTTATAAAAGGAGCCGTATGATTATTCACCGCCGGTCCTGCAATAAAGAAATTATTGATAATATTTGCGGCGGAAGCTCCTTCTGAATCACCTAAAATATATGCCCCGCCATCGCCCCAATTGTAAACGATATTATTGACAAACTCGTTCTTACCCTTTACTTTGGGATTCCTTGTCTTATTGTCTATATACAAATTGCGATACAGCGACACGCCTCCATTTGTCTGGATCAAACCACCGCAGGAATGGCTCCACAACCCCTGGCCGATAATTGAATGCTGAATGGTAATATTCCCGGGTTCGGAGTTCTTACTATCCCAATTAATTGAAAAATTCTCATCGCGGCCCCAGCTCACAGAAAGGTGATCAAAGATCATATTGATGCCATTGGCAATCCCCAGCGCATCCTTGCCACTATCCCCATTCACCCCCATCCGCACGCGGAGATAACGGGTAATCGTATTACTGGCATTGGAATAAGACATGCCATTCCCATACACCACAATCCCATCTCCGGGTGCTGTCTGCCCCGCAATGGTGATGTTTTGAGACACCACAATCCGGGTATCGATATTAATAATTCCGCCTACCTCAAACACTACAATCCGGTTAGGCTGACTCACCGCATCGCGCAAAGACCCGCTTCCGCTATCGTTCAGATTGGTCACGATGTACACATCACCTCCCCGGCCACCGGTAGCAAAGCGTCCGAACCCTTCCGCACCGGGGAAGGACAATGTTTGGGCAAATAAAGCATTGGAAATGCATAAGAATGCAAAGAGTAACAGTTTTTTCATAGTAAACGTGGGTTAAAACACGACTATAAAAATACCCACTGTTCCTGCTGTGGAATTGCTGACATATGGCCTGTCTTTTGCCTTACTATACTAAACTCAAACATATGACCAGGCAAATCACAATTAACTTAGATGGGCAACAGTTTATGCTGGACCTGGAATTCGAACAACGCGATCATTCCATCGTCTATCATGTAACTCCAAACAAGCATTTCAGTCATCAGATCCCGGCAGGATTTGAAATGATTCAAAATGATATAGATAAGGAGAGTGCTCCTACTTATGATGAATCAGCTTTAAGCGAACAGGGCAGACATATTGCTGAAACAATCAGTCAGCAAATCAGTATGTTGCCACCTCAGTTCAGAGGCGGAAAACCTGTTGAAGCATAACGCATGACATTCGCGAGAGATCGATGATGGGCCAGTTCGTTGGCCATAAATTGCAGATAAGGACGGATATGCCTGAAGAACAGACGGTAACCCTTACAAAGGTAATTAAGACCATCTGACTGCCTGTTCTTCGGGCATTCCCCTCTACAATACTTATAGACATCACAGTTGCCACAGGCTGCCGACAGCAGCCTCAACTTATTTAAGCCAAAAGTCTGCTGCTTTTCTGAATGCATCATCTCCTGCAGGCTCCCTGTCAATATATTCCCTACTTTATACTGCGGCTCCACAAAATGATCACAGGCAAATACATCGCCGTTATGCTCGATTACAATCGATTGTCCGCAATAGTCATTGAATACACAACTCCCTGCCGGCACACCGACCTCATTCGCCAGTGCAGCGTCAAAAACAGGCACGAAATACCTGCCCACATCTCTCTTTACCCACTCGTCGAAGATGCTGCTCATAAACCGCCCAAATTCCTGCGGGTCCACAGCTTCTTTCTTGCCAACCAATGGAATAAACTGCATGTACTCACTTCCTTCTCTTTTCAGAAACCGGTATACTTCCAGCGGTTTCTTTGCATTTAAATCGTGTACGACAGTCAGCGTATTAAATTCTACCCTATATTTCAGTAATAACTGTAATCCCCGCATCACCTGCTTAAAAGTGGCTTTCCCTCCTTTATTCACTCTGTAAGGGTCATGTAATTCTGCCGGGCCATCAATGGAAATTCCTACCAGGAAATTGTTATCTCTGAAAAAACGACACCAGTCATCCGTGAGCAAAGTACCATTCGTCTGAAACGAATTCGTAATCACCTTTCCGTTTCTGTATTGCTTTTGTAACTGCAGGGCTTTTTTATAAAAAGGAATGCCCTGCAAAGTTGCTTCTCCTCCCTGCCAGACAAAATCAACCTGTTGGCTGGGCTGCTCGCGGATATAGTTCCGGATGTATGCTTCCAGCACCGTATCATCCATATAAGGTGTGCCATTTTCCAGGTAATAACAATAAGAACATTGCAGATTGCAGGTAGCACCCGCAGGTTTTGCCATTAAATTGAAAGGAATTTGCATCATAACAGCAAACGTAGTAGAAAAAACGAGTGTAAACTATGACGGCGATCATTCATCCACAGCGGATTAGAGGCTTTTTAACAGTAAATAACAATCCATTTTTGACTCTGGCACACTTTTCTCATTTACTAAATCAGAAGTTTAAAAAAACGCCTGCAGACGCCAACTTAAACAACCTTTATTGATCACAGTTTATTCAAACCTAATCATCATGAAAACGTTAAAATATTTCATCATCGCAACATTATTTATTGGTACAATCAGCTTAAGTAGCTGTCTGGTAGAACGTGGTCCTGGTTATGGTCCTCCACATCATCATCATTACCATGGTGGCGGCGGTTACTATCGCTACTAATAGTCTTGTACTTTAAATAATTAGCGGAAGGCTGGGATGCTTATTGGGTAGGCATTCCGGCCTTTTCTTTATATTTGCAGGCATGAAAAAGCCCCAATTGTTATTACTCCACGGCGCCATTGGCGCATCACAGCAGCTAAAGGCGATCGCCGAAGCATTGTCACCACATTATACCATCCACTTATTTGACTTTCCCGGACATGGCGGACAACCATTACCGGAGGAACCATTTTCTATTGCACTTTTTGCTGAAGCAGTAGCAGATCACATCCGCTCACAACAACTCGAAGATCTCACGATTTTCGGCGCCAGTATGGGAGGATATGTTGCCTTGCATTTAGCGGCAGCACATCCTTCTCTTGTGGACTGGATCATTACACTTGGCACTAAATTCCATTGGGATCCTGCTACGGCGGAAAAGGAAACAGAAATGCTCAATCCTGAGACGATGCTGGCGAAAGTACCAGCGTTTGCAAAGGCGCTGGAGAAAATGCATGCGCCGAATGACTGGAAAATTATTGTAAAAAAAACAGCAGAAATGATGCTGGCTATGGGTACGCACAATCCATTACAACCAGATGACTACAAAAACATCTCTACCCCTACATTGATCTTATTAGGAGACCGCGATCGGATGGTGTCTTTTGAAGAGACGCTACAAACCTATAAACTACTGCCGGATGCAGGTTTGGGTGTTTTACCCCATACCCAACACCCGGCAGAACTGGTGAATGCGCAACTACTCGCTTACATTATTTCAGCAAATCAATCCAGCAAAAAGCCCATCGCGGGATAGTTTGGATCTTCATAACCGGGGATCTTATCTTCGCGGGTAGGCTCCCCGTAAATCATTCCAAGCTTTCGACCATCGTATTTTGTCCAGGGGCTTTTGCCTTTGATAAAATTCACCCAGTCTGTATGAATTGTTTTCTGCAAGGAAGGATTATCCAGCGGTTGCTGGCTACCCCATATGTATCCCAGCTCCTGTCCATGGGTAGCGGGGTTGCCATGACTGGGCTGTTCGAATGAGTACAGCCATACGTTAGCTTTTTGTGCGCTGAGTACATTGGCAAGACGATAAGTATGCAGCTGGTACATAATGCGGCTGAGCGTTTGTATTTTACCAGCAGTATCCGATGGCAGCTGCACCAGATCCCCATTTTTACCAAACCAATCCCTGAGTGCCTGCCTATCCTCGTGGTAAAGTCGCTTGTCCATATTCATAAACACCAATGCTTCTGCTTTATTGCTGCCGAGTAAGACCCGTACATTTTTTACAGGGTGCTTTTTTAGCCAGTTGTACGCATCGCTGAAAACGATCTTATCATCCGCCATAGGGCCGAAATAATTCGTACCTGAAGCTCCTTTTAACACCTTTGCCTGTGCAGTGATAATGTCATTAACAGATAAGATCAGGAGTTGTCCGGGATCAGAAATATGTAAGGTGTCCATGAGGCGCTTCCTGATAGCTTTGGCCGTAGTAGTATCCCTTATACAGTTTACGCCACCGCTTTCCAGTACCAGTTGCTGATATTTGCCTTTGGCAGCAGGAGCCACCAGCAGAACACTGGTCAGTTTTGCACCTGCTGATTCCCCCATTACAGTTACACGATCCGGATCTCCGCCAAATGCGGCTATGTTTTCTTTGACCCATTGCAGGGAGGCCACCAGATCCAGCACGGCATTATTCGCCGCAGTTTCATAACCCGGTATATCTTTTAAATACAGGAAGCCCAAAGCGCCTAACCGATAATTGATCGTGATTGTAATGATACTGTCATGATCTGCAAAGGCATGACCGTTCATCCACATGCCAGTACCGCCTGTCATACCGCCACCGTGTACCCATACCACCACCGGCTTTTTCCCTTTCACACCTGGTGTATACAGGTTCAGCCGCAGGCAATCTTCATCGCCAGTTACTTTACCATCCCACTGTGGAGCGATCGGGCCAAAATTAGTACACGAGAGGGTGTCTTTCCAGGCGGGTCTGGGAGTGGGTGCTTTGAAGCGTTCCGCACTGGCGTAGGGTATTCCTTTGAATACGAAGATGCCCTGCTCTTCGATACCTTTGATGTAACCTCCGGTTGTTTTAACTGTCTGGGCCGTGGAAATGCTGCATTGGAGAATGAGTGCCAATGCAGGAAATATTCTTCTTAACATAAACATAAAATTAAAAAAATCCTTCACATCCTGTCACTGTCTTTGACTGTCAACTAAAATCACTAATTTAGAA
Source organism: [Flexibacter] sp. ATCC 35208 (assembly GCF_001975825.1). Taxonomy (GTDB): domain Bacteria; phylum Bacteroidota; class Bacteroidia; order Chitinophagales; family Chitinophagaceae; genus Chitinophaga. Next base: position 25,117 of record NZ_MTKN01000030.1, on the reverse strand, counting down.
CTATTATGAGAGGCTTACATTTTTCCAAATTTGAACCCGACGAGCAGGGAAAATCGCCATTTGAGAAATTACTGGACGTGTTTACCCAACTGCTGACTTACACCAGCGGCGACGTCAGCGAAGCACTGCAATGGCTGACTGAACTGGACAAGGAATACCAGCTGACCAACGAAGAATACGGTATCGGAGACTTCATACAGGAACTGAGGGATAAAGGATACATCCGCGAAAACGAAGAAAACGGCAGTATTCAGATCACCGGAAAAACCGAACAGAATATCCGCAAACGTGCCCTCGAGGAAATCTTTGGTAAGCTGAAAAAGTCAAACGTGGGCAACCATAACACCCGTAAATCCGGACAGGGTGATGAACTGAACGCCGATTCCAGACCTTACCAGTTCGGCGACGCACTGGAACAGATCGACATGACAGCGTCCATCCGCAATGCCCAGATCAATCATGGTATCGAGAGCTTTTCCATACATCAGGACGACCTGGAAATACAGGAAACGGATTTCAAAACACAAACGTCTACCGCCCTGATGATAGACATCTCCCATTCCATGATCCTCTACGGCGAAGACCGTATCACTCCCGCCAAAAAGGTAGCCATGGCACTGAGTGAACTCATCACCACCCGCTATCCCAAGGACACACTGGACATCATCGTCTTCGGTAACGACGCCTGGCAGATAGAGATCAAAGATCTTCCTTACCTGCAGGTGGGACCTTACCACACCAACACGGTAGCAGGGCTGGAACTGGCCATGGACATCCTGCGCAGACGCCGGAATCCCAACAAACAGATCTTCATGATCACCGATGGGAAACCTACCTGTCTCAAAGTCGGCAAACAATATTACAAAAACAGCTTCGGCCTGGACCGCAAAATTCTGAATCGCACACTGAACCTGGCGGCACAATGCAAAAAGCTGAAAATCCCCATCACTACCTTCATGGTAGCGACTGACCCGTGGTTGCAAAAGTTCGTGACCGAGTTCACCGAAACCAACAACGGGAAAGCATTCTTCTCTGGTCTTGACAAACTGGGCCAATTCCTCTTCTTCGACTTCGAAAACGGGAAAAGAAAGGTGCTGTAAACTCAATTGTAATCAGTAAAAATCTTATCAATTAATGAATATTAACATCAGAACGCTAGGTGAGTTAAAGAAGAGTGGATATAAACCTAAATCGGTCAAAGAAGAGATCAGACAAAATCTGATAAAAAAATTACAACAAAAAGAGATCACTTTCCCCGGTATCATAGGGTATGAAGATACCGTCATCCCCGACACAGAAAGAGCATTACTGTCAAGGCACAATATCCTCTTCCTCGGTCTGCGCGGTCAGGCAAAAACACGTATGGCCCGCCAGATGATCTCCCTGCTGGACGAATACATTCCTATCGTGGAAGGTTCTGAAGTGAACGACAGTCCATTCGAACCGCTCTCCAAATACGCCCGGGACCTGGTCGCTGAACTCGGTGATGCAACACCCATCTCATGGTTGCCGGCAGAAGTCCGCTATGGCGAAAAACTGGCTACACCAGATGTTTCCGTAGCTGACCTGGTAGGCGATATCGATCCTATCAAAGCGGCAAACCTGAAACTGAACTACGCAGATGAAAGAGTGATCCACTTTGGTATCATTCCCCGCTCTAACCGCGGCATCTTTGTTATCAACGAATTGCCCGATCTGCAGGCACGTATCCAGGTATCCCTGTTCAACATTCTGCAGGAAGGCGATATACAGATCCGTGGCTTCAAAGTACGCATGCCGCTGGATATCCTCTTTATCTTCACCGCGAACCCGGAAGACTATACCAACCGTGGTTCTATCGTGACGCCGCTGAAAGACCGTATCGAAAGCCAGATCATCACGCACTATCCAAAGAGCGTGGAGAACTCCCTGCTCATCACCGAACAGGAAGCGAATGTACATGCGGAGCAATCACATGTTGAGATCAGTGATATGATCAAGCGCTTGATCGAACAGGTGGCTTTTGAAGCACGTAACAGCGAATATGTAGATAAGAAATCAGGTGTCTCAGCGCGTCTTACCATCGCTGCGTACGAAAATGCAGTGAGTGCCGGCGAACGCAGGGCTATCATCAATGGCGAGAAATCAACTTTTGTCCGCATCGCGGATTTACAGGGTATCATTCCTGCTATTACCGGCAAGATAGAACTCGTGTACGAAGGCGAACAGGAAGGTCCATTGCAGGTAGCAGTGAATCTGCTGGACAAATCTATCCGTACACTTTTCGCTACTTACTTCCCGAATCCGGATTCGTTCAAGAAGCGCAGCAAACAGGTACAACAGGCTGAAAACCCTTACAGACAAGTAATTCAGTGGTTTGACAAAGGCAATGCTGTACAGTTACTGCAGGATGTGAGTGATAAGCAATACGAAACTGCACTTACAAAAGTAGATGGGCTGAAAGAACTGATCAAAGCCCGTTTTCCACAGGCAAATAAACAGGAACAGCTGCTGCTGATGGAATTCGTGCTGCATGGTCTGGCTGCTTACTCTTTAATCAGTAAGAAGGTGGTGGAAAATGAGACAAGGTTCAGCGATCTACTGGGAACCATGATGAATTTTGGCACAAGTGCTGGTGAAGAAGAAGAATCTGAAGATTTTTAAAAAATAGCAGGCCGCAAACCTTATAACTAAAACCCCTTCAATTTTGCTGTAAGTAAAATTGAAGGGTTTTGGTGTTTTAAGTAGGATTATCTATTTTTGTATCAATCATTACAAAAATCACAAATGAGAGGCAGACCGACCATTTACGATAATAGAGAAGCTTTGACAAAAGCCCAACAGGTATTCTGGAATAAAGGGTATACAGCCACTTCGCTACCTGATATTTTAGCGGCCATCGGCATAGGCGCCGGCAGCTTTTACAATGCTTATAAAGGGGGTAAAAAAGAGCTTTTCAGCAAAGCGATACAGCAGCGCAGGGAGGCTTTTACTGCATTTAAGGCGGAATTAGAAGTAGCTCCTGTACCATTGAACCTTATCAAAGATTTCTTTCGCAGCATTGCGGCAGCCGATCAGGAAACACATATGCAGGGATGCATCATTGTCAATACAGTCGTGGAAATGGCCAACCTGGATGAAGAACTGGAAAGCGAAGCAGTGACGATACTTAAAGAAGTAGAAGTAATGTTCACTGAAACGATTGCAGCTGCACAAAAGAACGGCACCATCAAAAACCAGACAGATGCTACGATACTTGGCCGTTATCTCATCACGCTCTGGAACGGAATTAACGTGACAAGACGCATGTATCCTGACAATACTATTCTCGCGAAGCAAATAGACATGCAACTGGAAATACTCAATTAAATCAACTTACATACATGGATTTACAATTAAAGGGGAAGACTGCTTTCATCAGCGGGTCTTCTCAGGGGATTGGTTTTGCCATAGCGGAGCAGTTACTGAAAGAAGGCGCTTCAGTAATTATTAATGGCAGAAATAAAGAAAAATTAGAACAGGCGATTTCGCAGTTACAGCCACTGGGCAAGGTTTCAGGAATTGCAGGAGATATCGCCACGATAGATGCACCGCCGGTAAATATTTTAGTAAATAATGTCGGCATCTTTGGGCTCAAATCTTTTTTTGAGCTGACCGATGAAGACTGGTTGCATTATTTCAATGTAAATGTGATGAGTAGCGTACGATTATCACGTGCATTAATGCCATCTATGCTTGAAAAAAAATGGGGCAGAATTATTTTTATCAGTAGCGAATCAGGTGTAAATATTCCTGCGAATATGATTCATTATGGCATGACAAAAACAGCGATGTTATCGATTAGCCGCGGATTAGCACAATTAACGAAAGGTACGGAAGTAACGGTGAATACAATTTTAGGTGGCCCTACTTATTCCGATGGGGTAAAAACGGCAATAGAATCAATCTCAGCAGTACAAAACGTACCTGTAGCGTTATTAAAAGATAATATTTTCGCTACCACCAATCCGGGTTCTCTGCTGGGAAGATTTTTACATGCTGCAGAAATCGCGCAACTCGCCGCCTACCTGGCCTCTCCGTTATCAATTGCTACAAATGGCGCAGCACTTCGTGCAGACGGCGGTGTATTAAATACAATCTTGTAAGATATTTTTATATCTTGTATACTGTCTCAATTTCCACAATATGAACACATCCCGCAGAAAATTCATCCGTTCGGCGTCCACCCTTGTAGCGGGTGCCGGACTGGCCGCTTCCCTCCCATCCACATTGCGTGCTATGGCCCCCGGCGATCGCATCAACGTCGCTGCTATTGGTATCAATGGTATGGGTTGGTCTGACCTGACAGCCATGCTGAAAAACCCGGTCGCCAACTGCATCGCCCTCTGTGATGTAGACAAAAACGTACTGGACAAAAGAGCCGGTGAACTCGCGGCTAAAGGTATCCATGTCAAAACATACAGCGACTACAGGCAGTTGCTCGACAACAAGGACATCGATGCCGTCATCATCGGCACACCTGACCACTGGCATTGTCTGCAAATGACCGATGCAGTTTCCGCAGGCAAAGACGTATACGTAGAGAAGCCCATAGGTAACTCCATATCCGAAATCCGCGCCATGGTCGAAGCACAGGAACGTACTAAACGAGTAGTACAGGTAGGCCAGTGGCAACGCAGTATGCAGCACTTTAACGACGCCATCGCTTTTGTACACAGCGGTGCACTGGGCCAGGTCCGTCTTGTAAAAGCCTGGGCATATATGGGCTGGATGCATTCAATTCCTGTCAAACCAGATGGCGAACCACCTGCAGGCGTAGATTACACCAGCTGGTTAGGCCCTGCGGAGAAAAGACCTTTCAATCCTAACAGGTTCCATTTCAACTTCCGCTGGTACTGGGATTATGCCGGTGGTTTAATGACCGACTGGGGTGTACACTTACTGGATTACGCACTCCTTGGCATGAAAGCCACGGATCCTCAATCTATCATGGCTGCCGGTGGCAAATTTGCGTACCCTGATGATGCGGCAGAAACACCGGATACTCTCACCACCGTCTACCAGTTCGATGGTTTCAATATCCAGTGGGAACACGCTACAGGCATCAATGGCGGCCCTTATAACAGGGATCATGGCATTGCCTTTATTGGGAATAATGGTACGTTAATCTTAGATAGAGGCGGCTGGGAAGTCGTACCTGAAAAAGAAGATGGGAAAGAAAAGATGCCCGCAGTGCCCCGCAGGGAAAAGGTCGACAACGGTCTGGATAAACATACGACCAATTTCCTCGAGGTGATAAAATCCCGGAAACTGGAAGACCTGCATGCCCCGATACAGGTGGGAGCACATGTGGCAAAAGTGGCACAAATGGGAAATATAGCCTATAAAACAGGCTTGAAACTACACTGGAATACCAAAGAGCAGCGCTTTGATGAAAAGGCCGGAAATAAGCTTATTATGCCCCATTATAATAACGGGTATCATTTGCCACGTTCCTAAAAAACTGTGCGTAGTAGGTTCACCTGCTACGCACACCCCTCCCCCTTATGCCATTGGCATTCAGCTTTCACAAAGTTCTAAAAATGGAAAACACAAGGGGGTAGGTACGCTTTACTGCGTAAATATCACACAACGTTCACCTGGCAATCATGGAGCATGTATTACCACCGGTGCTACACTATAAAAAGCAGCGCTACTTAAGCTGCATTACCTGTACTCTCGCTTTCTGTATCAAGACTCATAGACAAGTATACTGCATCGCTGATGGGATTGTCATAATAAGCGGCAATTGGTCTGAATCCCAGTCCGGTATAAAGGTCGATTGCACGGCGCATGTGCGCGAGGGTATCCAGCAAAATACGTTTATATCCCAGTCTGCGGCCAGCTTCGATGGCACTTGCTGCCAGGGCTTTCCCTACACCATGACCTTTGTAAGCATCTCTTACAAAGAGGCGTTTCATTTCACAGGTTGAATTTTCAAAAGCCCTTACGGCTACGCAACCCGCAGGCAGTCCATCTACCAGTGCTAAAAACAAACTACCTTCTGGTGCTACATAAGCAGGTTCAGGCAGGTTACTCAATTCTTCTTCAAAACGCTGAAAGCTCAGATCCACACTCAGCCAGTTAGCATACTCTCTGAATAGGCCTTTTACCTGATTCAGTCTTTTTACATCTTCCTTTGTTACTTCTACAATTTCCAACATACACTTCTTGGTTTGGTTACAAAAAATACAAAAGCCTCCTGAGGCATCAGAAGGCTTGATATCTATTACTGTAAATTGATACTTTACAATTAACTCAACGTCAGCATCCTTTGCATCCACAAAGCCTTACTGCTCACTTCCCTGTACAAATAGGGAGGGTAACAAATATAACAAAAAACAATTAAAAAAGAAAGAGTATGAAATAATTAATATGTAGATAATATTTATTTTTTAGGTTTCACCAATAAGAGGGAACCCAATACCAGCAAAAACAATACGCCGATAAACACTTCCCAGTTCCATTTTTGTAAGGCGATACCTGTACTACTGCCCACCAGACTGGATCCCAGGTAATAGAACAACCAATATAAAGAAGTTGCCGTACTCTTCCCTTGCTTTGCCTGTTGTGATACCATTTTGCTCGCCATCGTGTGTGCACCAAAGAAAGCAAAAGTGAAGATGCCAAGTCCTATAATTATCAAGCCGACACTTTTAGTCAGCAGGAACAATAATCCAGGTACCAGCAACAACATAAACACACGGAGAATCTTATCTGCCGGATGCCTGTCAGACCATTTACCTGTTACCAGTGAGCCCGCTACCCCTGTGGTATACATCAGGAAGATAAATGCGATCAGGTAATGTGGCAATGAAAATGGTGCTGCCTCCAAACGGAAACCTAAATAATTATAAACACTCACAAATGCACCCATGATCAACGCAGCTACAAAATATAACCGCACGATCAAAGGATCACGGAGAAACTGTCCCATGTGTTCCAGCTTACGTCTTGTCTCTACTTTGGCTGGTGCAAAGTGTCTGGATTCGGGAAATACCTCTGCGAACACAAGCCCTAACAATAAGCTGCCTACACCTATACCTACTGTAGCCCACTGCCATCCCCACCAGCCTGACATTAAAGTAGCGCCTACACGTCCCATCATACCCCCCATGGTATTACCGGCCAGATATAAACTGATAGAAGTACCCAGTGAACCCGCATCTACTTCTTCTGATAAATAAGCCAGTGCTACCGCAGAAACGCCTGATAATACCATTCCTTTCAGGAAATTGATCGCGATGAGCAATTCAAAATTGCTGACAGTCGCTGAGATAATTGTGAGAATGGTAGAGATGATCATTGAACTCACCATCAGCTTTTTCCTTGGAAAACGGTCGGCTTTAAAGGCAAATAAAAATAACCCGGTGGCCATTCCCACAGTACAGGCAGATACTGCCAGACTACTATGGGCAGGCGTGATGTTAAACTGTTTGCACAACAATGTCAGCATGGGCTGAAACAAATATAACTGTGCAAAAACCGACAAACCTGACAAAAAGATACCGAACCTGATACGTGTATAACGTAAACATCCTTTCACCGCTTTTTGTCTTTCAGGGCGCATTTTCAACACCCCGACGTCTGCTACCGCTTGCATAATCCTTGTATTTATTACACAAATTTATAACGGCGCTTCGATTAGTAAACATGGTATTTTTCTATGGTTATCATTGATAAAACCGATCGATGACCTACCTTCGTCTCATGGAACTACGCCAATTGCGCTATTTCGTGAAAACAGCAGAAATCCTAAACTTTACGGAAGCTGCAAGTATGCTTTATATCAGTCAAAGTACCCTTTCTCAGCAGGTAAAACAGCTGGAAGAAGAACTGAATACCCCTCTTTTTGACAGAATAGGCAAAAAAGTGATGCTCACAGAGGCCGGCAAGCTTTTTCTGCCCTATGCCAGACAGAGCATTCAGAACGCAGAAGACGGCCAGCACCTGCTGCAAGACCTGCAGGAACTGGAAACGGGTGAACTCGCCATCGGTGTCACCTATGGTTTGCAAGCCCTGCTCACCCCTGCCTTAATGGAGTTCTCTGCCCGGTACCCCCGCATAAAGATCATCGTGGCCTCGGGGCCTTCCCTGGATCTGTTGGAAAAACTACGACAGGTACAACTGGATTTTGTGCTCTCTTTTACTCCTGCCCAGAAGAATGATGTCCTGATCTCACAGACATTGTTCGAATCCCGTTTATCCCTCATCGTTCCAGTCAATGATCCACTCACTGCACGCAAAAGTGTAGATATAAAAGAAGTGGAAAGTCTGCCATTGCTCATGCCTTCCAAAGCCTTCAACACCCGGAGTTTCCTGGATAAAATGTTTGAGAAAAATAAGATCTATCCTGATATCAGAATGGAACTGAGCGACATCAGTATATTATTACAACTGGTGGCTACAGGGCGCTGGTATACCGTATTAACAACAGCTTCGCTGGTGGGTCAGACCGCGGTACAGGCTGTGACGATCACCGGAAAGGAAATGAGCAGACAGGCCACCATCTCGTGGCCAGCAAATGCTTATCGGAAAAAAGCGGCGATGGTATTTGCAGAAATGCTGCAACAGTTTGGAGGAGAATGATCAGAAGGCTTCACCCAGCATCATGCTGAAACGACCACCCGTTGAGCTAACACCATAGTCAAATGCAATATTAGTATTAGAGCGTTTATTGAACTTTACTCTCAAACCAGTACCCACAGCTGGATGTGGGGCAGTAAAGCGATATTCTTCGAGTTTGGTCACTGCATTCATATTGGCAAAGACCACAAAACCCAGAAAACCATTGGCTGTAATATCTCTGCGATATTCAGCTTCCAGATCCCACAAACCTTTGCCCCTGTATCTATTTTGCGTAATTCCCCTTCCACTGTGGGTCGTAGGATCCCAACCGATACTTGGCAAATCAAGATATGGGGTTTTATTACTCAGTGCTGTCCAATAAAAGCCCCACAATGCCAACACATTCTGGCTACGTTCATCTCCAAAATGCAGATATCTTCTATAATCTACATACAATGAGGGCCAGTTTTCACTACTGCCCAGCCATTTAAAGTTATAGCGCAATACGGTATTGAAAAAATACCCTGACTGTGGGTTGATAGAGTTCTGACGGGCATCTTTCTGCAAGTTAAATGAGATACCGGATGACACGGAATGCTTACCCAACTGGGTCCCGTATTCATAATGACTAAATTCCGGCAGCGATACGCTGTCATTGTTTTTGAACTTGATGGCCGAATTCCAGTCCAGCATGTAACCCAGACCAGCCATCCATTGACCACCGTCTAACTTGTGCAGCCAGGTTTGATAAAACCTGAAATAGTTGCTGTTTAGTATTTCCTTCTGATCATTGGACACGCCCTCTCCTAACCCCCATGTATATTGTGGGTTGATAATGAAACGCATATCACCGGTCACATTATCCTTATTGCCCATAAGCCAGATATTGCTGTGGAAGCTAAAAGAAAAACGTCCCTTGAACGAAAATGAAGGGGCAAAAGAGACGTTGGACAAATTGGTAGATGCCCGTGGTCCCATATAAAAAGCCGCATTGGTACTGGTTATCAGCGCCACGCCACCACCGGGGATATTGGTCGGTATAGGTACTAATGAATAATAGACCCTCTTGTCTCCCTTCTTAGGCATCTTCTTGCCGTGAATATGAAATGTCTTGCTGAAGATGTCGATTAAGTCAAGTTTAGGTACTGTATCCACATCATAACCATAATATCTCCTCATTCTTGGGATCGAATCCTGGGCAATGGCGTCAGTTGTAAGCGTAATTAATATAATTAATAGTAATCCCTTCATCACTGGTAATGATATAAAATACTGTGCCACAATTCAGTCCGCCATCAATTGACCACGATCATCATGATCGTTGAGAATGATCATTTCCTATGGAGCCGTACCGCCCTACCTTTGCAGTGATAATTATTCGAATTACTCACAATAAATAACCCAACAGGATAATTTTTTATCTAATTGGTTTGATAACAAACACAGGCGATCAATAAGTAAAAGAGATCAGATGATCAAATGCAAACAGCCGGCTTAGCACCGGCTGTTCATTTTTTATTTCTCCAAGGGTCTCTTGTTGCCCTACTTTCCAGCCTTATATAAAGCGAATATTTTTCTGGCATTTTTTATACAAAACGAGGAACAGGGTCTTTTTCATGGGTATTATTTTTAATGGAGTGTTAGGATGAGAAATTCATCTTAAGAAACTGATGTAATGAGTAATACAGGATTTTGATGTCAAGAATATTTTTACACCTGTGCTGAGACAAGGTTAGATCAATCCTGGAAAATTAATTGTAATTTTCTAAGGTTAAGACCTTTATGATATGAAACTTCGTGTAGCCCATCTGCTATTTTTATTTCTTGGAATTTCTGTAAAGGCGCAGCAACGCCCGAATATCATTGTCTTCTTAAGTGATGACATGGGGTATTCTGATATTGGTTGTTATGGAAGTGAGATCCATACACCGAATCTGGATCAGCTGGCCCAGACAGGGATACGGTTTTCACAGTTTTATAACGGGGCAAGGTGCTGTCCTACCCGGGCATCCCTGCTCACAGGCTTGTATCCCCATCAGGCAGGAATGGGCTGGATGCGGGATACGGATTACCAGTTGCCCGGTTACAGAGGAGACCTGAACCCTAAAGCAACTACGATGGCAGAGGTAGCTAAGTCCGCAGGCTATTCAATATTCCTGACAGGTAAATGGCATGTGAGTCAGAATATCAAAGAGGATGGGGCCAAAACAAGCTGGCCGCTACAGCGTGGGTTTGACCGGTATTATGGCACGATACAGGGTGCGGGTAGTTATTTCGATCCGGCGGCATTGTGCAGAGACAATCATTTGATCTCTCCTTTTACAGATCCTGAATATAAGACAGATAGCTTTTATTATACAGATGCCATTACACATGAGGCCATCCGGTTTATAAAAGAAAGAGATGCCAGCAAACCTTTCTTTCTATATGTTACCTATACAGCGGCACACTGGCCATTGCATGCAAAGCCGGCAGATATTGCAAAATACAAAGGGAAGTATGATAAAGGTTGGGATGCGGTGCGGGATGCTCGATTCAGAAAGCTACGGCAGGAAGGTTTATTATCCAACAATACAGAATTAGCGCCGGCGGATTATCCCGGTTGGGATAACGGGGTTGATAAAGCAGTGCAGGCAGCACGCATGGAAATATATGCAGCGATAATAGATGATATGGACCAGGGTATTGGGGCCATTCTTGCCACTTTAAAACAGCAAGGCATTGACAATAACACCGTCATCATGTACATGCAGGACAATGGCGGTTGTGCGGAAGATATTGGTGCTACAGGGGCTACAGGTAACTGGGCACCACATCCGGAAACGCTGAAGCCTTTGAAAAAAGATGAAATCTCTTATGCCACCATTCCGCAAATTACCAGGGATGGAAAGCTGGTACAGAAAGGTAAAGGTGTGATTGGCGGACCAGATTCTACCTATATCTCTTACGGAAAGTTCTGGGCGAATGTGTCCAATACCCCATTTAGAGAATATAAACATTGGGTACATGAAGGCGGCATCTCTACGCCGCTCATTGTTCATTATCCGGGTTTGATCACCGGAAAGAATAAGATAACGCCTTTTGTGGGACATATCATTGATATTATGCCAACGATCGTAGAATTGACAGGGGCGAAATATACGGGAAGCATCCCATTGGAAGGGGTGAGCCTGGTGCCTTTGTTTAAGGGGAAATCGCTGGATAGAGGAAAAGCTATTTGCTGGGAGCATGAAATGAATAAAGCGGTACGCCTCGGTGACTGGAAACTGGTATCTAAAGGAGAATTACTAAAAGATAAAGAACATTATAAAGAGGGGAAATGGGAGTTGTATAATATGAAAAAGGATAGAAGTGAGCTACATGACCTGTCAGAACTCTATCCGGAAAAGGTACAGGAATTAAGCGCTATCTGGAACGCCTACGCAAGACGGGTGGGAGTATTACCCGCACCGTGGAAACCATTGTTAGATTTAAACTAATCGTTCGCTACCGGACACACCAAAAGGTGAAAACGAACATATATTAATTTTAAATAATCATACACACTTTATAATCACCTCATAAAGAACAGGCATATTCCATGTATGCAGGTGGTAGCTAATCTCTACCCTTATGATCAGGAATTATTTCAAAATCGCCTATAGAAATCTGGTCAGTAATAAGCTGTACACAGGCATCAATATTCTAGGACTTTCACTAGGTATCCTATCCTGCGTTGCCATTTGGGTTACGTGCAAATTCGAGTTGAGTTATGAGAACTTCCAACCTGATAAAGCGCAAATTTACAGGATAGTAGGAGATATCATGAGGCCAGATGGCAGGCATGATTTCTTTTCAATGCCGCCGGATCCTGCTGCAGACGCCATCAGGGGGCATATCAGTGGAATGTCCGAGGTAGCGGATCTTCACGCATTTTATACCAAAGTCGATGTACCTAATGGAAAGCGGTTTCCTGCTGCTGACTTTCATGATCATCCTTCAGATATCATCATAACAGGACCTGCATACTTTCAGGTATTTACCTATCAGTGGTTGATCGGATCTCCGAATACAGCGCTATCAGAACCCTTTAAAGTGGTATTGACCGAAAGCAAAGCGTATAAATATTTCGGTCGCATTCCATTACAGGATATAGTAGGAAAGACACTGCTTTATGCAGATTCCCTACCGCTGACAGTAGCAGGTATAGTAAAAGATTATGCCGCTAATTCTGATTTCAGGTTTACAGATTTTGTTTCAATCAGTACAGTACCGAATAGTTTCCTGGTGAATAAGCACATTTATTCCAAACAATGGGGTGGCTACTTTGCCCGTACACAAGTATTTGCCAAACTACTCCCGGGAGCAGGGATAGCAACAATCAACAAACAGCTGACAACTTTATTACTTCAAAATATCTCCCTGCAAAAAGGCGAACAGAAAAACCTCTTTTTACAACCTTTGTCTGAACTTCATTTTGATGTAAAATATCACGACTTCTTTTCGAAGCAGGTGCATTTACCTACCTTATATGGCTTGCTGGCCATAGCAGGTTTTATTCTTCTGATTGCGGTGGTCAATTTCATCAACCTGTCTACCGTTCAGTCTATCAAGCGGTCAAAAGAGATCGGGGTAAGAAAGGTCTTAGGTGGCAGCAGACAGAGTTTGATTTTCCAATTTCTGAGCGAAACGTTTTTGATTACCCTGGCAGCGATGATATTGGTGCTGATGCTGGTGTATCCAGTATTAAATGGATTGCAGAATTTTGTACCTGCTGGTGCCGTAGCCACTGTTTTTTCTACACAAAATATATTGATGCTGATTGGACTACTGGTCATTACGACATTGCTGGCGGGGATCTATCCGGCCATTGTATTGTCAGGTGCCATTCCAGTGATCAGTTTGAAAAGCAATACAAGAGAACGGGGTTATTTAAGAAAAGTATTGGTCGTATTTCAGTTCACCATTTCGCTGGTATTTATTATTGGTACCCTGGTAGTACAGAAACAACTGGATTATGTAATACATACAGATCTTGGTTTTAAGAGTGCCGCTATTATTAATATAAATACCAGTCCGGAGTACGAACGATCTAAGGTCGATGTACTGGCAGATATGCTGCGACGTATACCCGGAGTGGAATTGGTGAGTACAAGTAATGGCACTCCTGCTGCGGCATCACATTGGGGTACAGCGTTGAAATATAATGGCGGAAAAGAACCCCTAAAAGCGGATTGCCAGTTGCAATGGATAGATGAAAACTATGTCCCGTTGTACCAGTTAAAACTGGTAGCCGGCAGGAATGTACAGGCATCTGATAGTATGAGAGAGTTTCTCATCAATGAAAGTGCGGCGAAGGCGCTGGGGTTTGCCCATCCGGAAGATGCGATTGGAAAGATTGTGGAAAGCGGCATGAATGATGACGCCTCTCCTATCTGTCCGATTGTAGGTGTGGTGGCTGATTTTCATGCGCAGTCATTGCATGAAGTGATCAAGCCTACATTTTTTACAGCATCTAAAATGTTCGCGATCAACCTGAGTGTAAAAATGCATAGCGCTAATTTCTCTCAAATTGCAGCTGCATTTAATAAGGTATATCCGAATGAGGAGTTTGAATATAAATTCTTTGACAATACGATAGCCGGGTTCTATGCAAAGGAACAAAAGACGGCAGCCATCCTGAATACAGCAACTACAATGGCGATATTGATTTCCTGTATGGGGCTGCTAGGGTTGGCCGCCTTTAGTATTCGTCAGCGTACCAAGGAAATTGGTCTGCGTAAGATACTCGGTGCCAGTGTAGGGAATATTGTTCTATTATTGACCCGGAACTTTATTGCCTTAGTATTGATAGCTATTGTAATTGCAACTCCGCTTGCTTGGTATGCAATGGAGCATTGGCTTGCGGATTTTGCTTACAGGGTGAATATATCAATTGGGTTATTTTTATTTGCCGGAATCCTGGCTGTCGGTATAACAATAATAACAGTAAGTTTCCAGGCAGTGAGTGCGGCCCTCGTAAATCCTGCAAAAAGTATAAAAACGGAGTAAAAGAATATTTAAAAAATCAGTTCAGGAGCTGCAGCTCCATTAACCCGGTTGGTGCCTGCAGCAGCAGGCACCAACCGCCCCCGCAAAAAATCGCTTCTGCCGAAGACGGAAGCAATTTTTTGCCATTTTATTTCTATATTGTCTCAAACAAACCCTGCCAACTCACATGAAACTCAAAGTCGTTCGCAAATTTCTCGAATATCTCTATTCCAACTACATCGGCAACTTCATTGGCTTCGTCATCGGCATGATCTCCACCCGCCTCATCTCCCACTTCTTCACCACCCGCTCCATCCACAACCTCTGGGGCCTCACCACCCACAAAACCATCGTCACCAAACACACCTACACCAACCTTGAATGGGGCATCTCCATCCTCATCGGCTTCATCGTCTTCGAACTCGTCTCCAAATGGCTCAAAAAGAAAATGGACGAAATTCTTCCCCGTTACAAACTCACCCAATGGCTGGTCGACAACCCTAACACACCTATTGAAAATCAATAACTTACTTCCAAAAAAGCTGAAAACCACCTTTTCCACCCCCTAAAAACAGCTGCAAAAAGGGGACATTCCGGCCTGTTCTCCCGATTCGTTTTAGATGACCTTTGAGCCATCAATCAAAACAAACCGGGACATGACTATCCAAAATGCTACAACTGTTTCCACTGGACTCCCTATAGGTGCGATCGCCACCTTTGGAGGAGACCTCTCCAACAGCGATCAGTTGCAGGCATTAGAAAAAGAAGGTTGGTTATTGTGCGATGGTAGCTCATTCTCTACCAAAGAATATCCAGAACTCTACACCGCCATTGGCAACGCCCACGGCGGAGACGAATCATATTTCAACATTCCCGATCTTATCGGACGTTTTTTGAGAGGGACATTACACAAAGCCAGGGGTACAGACCCGGATGCCAAAAACCGGGTCGCAGCCGCACCTGGGGGAGCTACCGGCAACCATACCGGCTCTTTGCAAAAGACTGCCACCGGTCTGCCTGCATCACTTTGGTCCCTCTCCATCACCGGCGCCCATAACCATACCTGCGGCAGGCTTACCGCCAATATGCACAGGGCCTGGAGCGGCTCCCGGCAAGAAATGGCCAGAGGTAATCAAACAATCGCCACAGAACCGGCGGGCGCACACTTTCACACTCTCACAGGATTTGACAACGCGACCCTGCCGATTAACGTGGCTTTATATTTCGTCATAAAATGCCGTGCACCACAAGTGCCTGCTGGCATCTTACCGGCAGGCACTATTACCGCCTTCGGAGGCCCACTGCCTCACATACCGGCAGAATGGCTCTACTGCGATGGCAAACCGTATGCATATACGGATCACCCTGCCCTGTCAGAAACGATACTGGGCAACTTTGGCGGAGATGGTCTTAAAATTATTAACGTCCCGGACTTAAGGGGATATTTTCTCAGAGGTACTAGTCACTTAACTAACAGGGACCCGGATGCGGATACCCGCCATGCCCTTCACAAAGGGGGAAACACGGGCGACAACATCGGCTCAGTGGAGTATTATGCCACAGCATCTCCTCCCGGCATTACCACCACAACAGCCGGTGCACACAATCACCAGGTCGAAAGTGTGCCCGTGTCTACCCAAACTGCGGCCAAAGGCGCCACAGGATTCAATGCCTACAACTGTATCGCATGGACGGACGACACCGAACAAACAAACACCGCCGGCGAACATCTGCACACCATCCAGGGCGGCGACCAGGAAACAAGGCCTGAAAATATCTACGCCGATTTCCTCATTGCTGCAGCAGACATCGTTGGCGCAGCCCCTCCTGTAGGCACCATCATGCCTTTTGGTGGCGACATAACGGACAGGGATGTACAAATAAAACTGCAGTCAGCAGGCTGGTTTCCCTGCGACGGTAGCTCCCTGCGCAGACATACTTACCGCGAACTGTTTGACATAATCGGTACACACTTCGGTGGGGCGCCACTCACTTTTTCCCTGCCCGATCTGCGCGGTTATTTTGTAACAGGAGCCGGCAAACTAAAAGTTGGCACCATACAGGTGATCTCTACTACTGGCTTGCCAGCCAATCCGATTATCACAACTACCAATGGAAAGCATACACATGCTATCTACCGGGTGCCCGCCGAAAGGCATGCGATAGATCCTTCGGATGGTTATGAACTGGCAGCCTTCAATGCAGAAGTAAGTGAGACTTCAAATGATGGCGATCACTCCCATCTTGTTGCTGGCGGCGACCGGGAGTCAAGACCAATCAATGTAAATGTAGATTACATCATCCGCTTTAAATAGGCCTTTCATCCTTATACATCCCCCTCAATCATAACCTGCACACTACTTTCAGAAAGGTACGTGGACAAGGCAGCTCATGGGCTAGGTAGCTGCCCTCCACTGCCTTTTGAAAGTAGTAACAGGGAATTACCAGAATTAAGACAGTTTTTTATACATTTAGGTACACCTTAAACCATTTAATGTTTATGAACATCCCTGTTGCCATTATCTCCATAGCTATGGTAGCTATGACTATGACTGCCTGTCAACCAAAACAATCGCCTTCCATACCGGAAGATGATCACAAAGACACGCCTACGGTAGTATTGCTTGACAAAGACACTATCAGTATAGAGTTTGCAAAAATCTATGTGAACAATTATGCAAAACGTGCCGGTAAAATCCCGGTGGATTCAGATTTCTGGGATGGCTCCACTGCTATGATCGATGGCAAACCTCACAAGATGGGCTCCAATACACGCACCGTATGGTTCAGCGTTTCAAAACTGAAAGCACTCGTTGACCAGCTGGAAACAGAGGGCGGCGATGGTATCCGTTTTTATCTGGCATCGTATGACAGTACGTACAATAAGTACGACAGCGCACATACACACATTCCGGAGAAACCATATTGGAACCGTAACACGCTTGTCATGGTGACGACCCGGGATTCCACCAGAAATGACAGCATCTTCCATTGGGATTACTATAATAACGATCCTCATGGTACTTTAGGCAAAGGCCGAATCATACTTGCTGCACCTGAAAACCGTGGAGAACTGTGTCCTCCGCCCGCTAACTGTAAGTCTGCCGGCGCATTGTTAATTACTCAATGATTTGATTATACAGCATGAAATTATATTTTACAGTAAATACCGTCGCAGAAATGATCTGCCTTTTAATAGGGGTGTTTTGTCTTGCAAAAGACAAAACGCCCATATGGCGGTATTTTATCATCTTTTTGTTGCTAACCTGTGTGACTGAACTAACAGGTATATATATCAGGGAAATGACAAACATGTCCAATGCGCCCTTATATAATGTATACCTATTGGTAGAATGTGGTTTTATTAGTTATTTCTTCTATTATCTGTTCCTGCAATACACCAATAAACGCAGTACGCTCATCCTCTGGCTATGTATATTTCTGGCCATGTATGTACGGGAAAGTCAACTCCTTCATTTTGCAAAGTTCGTAAACGTTACTGCCTCTACAGAATCTGTAGTATTTGTACTGGCAAGTCTGTATTTTTATTATCTTATCTTAAGGGACGAACAGTATGTAGTCCTGAATACCTACGCGCCATTTTGGTGGGTGAATGGAACCCTTATATTTTACTTTGGTAGTACAGCGACCAATATTTTCAATGATTATCTGGTGCATGACAAAATCTCGCTTATCTCTTCTTCGATCAGGTATGTCACCTTTTCAATCCTGAATGTGTTGTTGTATGCCTGTTGGTCATACGCTTTTATATGCAGATTTCTTCAAAGGAAGTATTATTCCTCATCGGTCTCACAACCATAATTTTTCTGATTGCCCCTTTGTTCCTGATCGTATACGTGAACCTCTATAACCGACGGAAAAAGAAGCATGCGGAAGAAAAGGAAAGCCTGAGACAGGCATTTGACACCGAATTGTTGAAAACCCAAATGGAGGTCCAGGAGCAAACCCTGAAGACCATTGGCTACGACTTACATGACAATATCGGACAGTTGCTGGGCCTTACGGTAATGACCCTGGGCTCTATCAACGTACAAGATACTGAAAAGGCCGGCGAAAAGGTGGCCGCGGCGGAAGCACTTGCCAAAAGGGCGGTGAAAGAGCTGCGGGCACTGTCCCGGTTATTGCATGGCGAAGAACTCCTGAGCAGGGGCCTGGTAGATGCTATTGCCTTTGAACTCGAGTACCTGGAACGATCGGACCTGTTTCGTATTTCCTATACACACCCCGATACCCCCCTCCCTCCCGTTGCAGATAAAGCGACGATCACCTTCCGTCTATTCCAGGAGATCCTGAATAATATCGTGCGGCATGCACAGGCCAAAGAAATTGTTATTAACTTAGCGTTTGCTGGTAATGTATTAACCTTATCTATACAGGATAATGGTAATGGATTTGATGTGGCTGAAATCATGAAGCAGCACAAAGGCATGGGATTACAGAATATCCAGAAGCGGGCAGGCATGATTGGCGGGCATACACAGATCCAATCAGCACCCGGTGCCGGCACTACGATTAAGATAACGATTCCTTACTAAATAAAATTATGGCTGAAAAGCAAACCACGATTGCCATTATTGACGATCATACCCTGTTCCGTCAGGGAATGATAAGCCTGCTGTCCGAGTTTCCGGAAATCTCTATTGTATTTGATGCCTCTAATGGAGAGGATATGAAGACCAAGCTGACTAAATTTCCTTTGCCGGAGGTTATTTTGATGGATATAAGTATGCCCGTGATGGATGGGTTTGAGAGTACCCGATGGTTGCGGGAGAATTATCCTGATGTACATGTGCTGGCACTGAGCATGTTTGAAGAAGAGAAGCCGATCATTAAAATGCTGAAGAATGGTGCGGGTGGATATTTGCTGAAGGAGTCGAAGATGACAGATGTGGTGCATGCGATCAGGACGATCAGTGAACAGGGATTCTTTATTAATGAGTTGGTATCGTTTAAATTACTGCGAAATATTCAGGGACATCTGGCGGGAAATAACGCACCGGAGAAGCTGAGTAGTAATGAGATTAAGTTTTTAGAGTTGTGTTGTACAGAGTATACATATAAGGAAATTGCGGATCAGATGAATTTGAGTCCGCATACGATAGATAATTACAGACAGGATTTATTTCAACGATTTGGAATCAAATCCAGAACTGGTTTAGTGTTGTTTGCGATAAAGAATGAGTTGATTACATTGAAGTAAAGAGGTATTTTATTTCTTATGAAAAAGTATCTAGCAGCCATCTGGGCGGCGGGTTTAAACGGATGTCAGGCAGAAAAGGTAATAGATTGTATCTTAGCAGCCACATTATAATTGATACAATGAAATTTGCGATAGTAGGAACCGGTGCCATCGGAGGATTTTATGGCGCCATGTTAGCCAATGCCGGCGAGGAAGTACACTTTTTATTAAATAGTGACTATGCCGCAGTAAAGGAAGAAGGACTCCACCTCATATCTGAAGTATTCAGCGATATTCATTTAGACAAGGTAAACGCATTTCAACAGTCGGCAGACATGCCCGTTTGCGATGTGATATTGGTGTGTTTAAAGACCACCAGTAATGAAAGCTTACTGCCTTCATTAGTCAAACCTTTATTGCACGACAAGTCCGTCATTATCCTGATACAAAATGGCCTCGGTGTGGAAGCAGATGTAGCAGCCATGTTCCCGGGTGTAGGCGTAGCAGGTGCTACAGCGTTGATTTCAGTGAATAAGGTCGGCCCCGGACAAATGCATCACCTCGACTATGGAGATATCGAAATTGGCAATCATAATATACAGGATACAGGTATTATCGACCAGGTGGTAGCCGCATTTGATAAAACAGGATTGATCGCTAAAAAAGCACCAGACCTGAATACGCTACGCTGGAAGAAGCTGGTATGGAACATCACATTCAATGGAATGTCAGTACTATTGAATACTACAGCCAACAAGCTGCTGGCTGATAAAGCTACTTATGAATTGTCTAAAGCGATCATGCATGAAGTGATTAATGGGGCAAATGCCTGCGGTGCACAGTTGCCGGAAACAATGGTATATGATATGTTGCAATTTACGATAGCAATGCGCCCTTATGCGCCGAGTATGAAATTGGATTTTGACAACAAGCGCCCGCTTGAGTTGAAATACATTTATGAAAATCCCGTAGAGATGGCGAAAGCAGCAGGGTATTATATGTCTAAAGTAGATATGTTGCTGCGGCAGTTATTGTTTCTGAGTAAATATTAATTATTTTCACGCTATTACAATGGGGGCGTAAATTGAATGGAAAACTGCTTACCCCAAGTTTGCAGATGCAAGTTCGAGTCTTGCCGCCTCCATTATGTACGGGGGATGGTTTAGTTGGAAAAACGCTGATTTGCCAAATCAGAGACGTAGGTTCGAACCCTTGCTCCTCCACAAGCAATAGTGTTGTAGTATAATTGGAAATATATTTGCCTACCAAGCAAAGGTTGCTGGTTCGAACCCTACCTTCACTATTGCCTTTTAAAAAATAATTTATCTATACACACTTTTTATAGCCCTGCTATCCGGATGCACATACCCCACTCCCTTCGCAGGTATCCCATCTACCACCACATGTGGCATTAATCTGTTGCTGTATAGCCTGGGTTGTTACTTCACGTTGATCCTTCTTGGCGCGTTTATATAATTTTGTGACGAGACCTTTGAGCGTCAGGGTATCCAGCGATTTATCGGGATCTCTGGACAACACCTGCAGTACTTTGATACAGGCATCCCACTCAGCCTGCGAAAATTCATTTGACATAGCTACATTAAAATACTTTGGGACATGAGATACCCAATTTACGCAAATTTACGTGGTCCTTGTTTGTAGGAATTGTAAATCCAATGGATATTTCATGAGATCCGTTGCTATAGCTCTGTAATGGGCCAATAGAAAAGTCATAGGCATAACCGATACGGAGGGTAGGCATCGGGAATATTTCAATCGCAGCAACCGCAGCGTCTCTTGTGGTCAGCGTCTTTTGCAGATAGGCTTTATCGTATAGGGAGACACTGGTTCTGTAAGAGCCTCCCAGCCAGAGTTTATCTGTAATCAGCAAGAAAGCATTGACATCTAAACTAGTGGGTCCTCCCCTGTCGTCTTTCAATAAAAAAGAAGGTTTGAGGGAAAGCTGGTCATTCAGTTTGAACAAAGCACCAGCGGTTACATAATAATGTGGACGAGGTGTAGCGATATACACATATTTAGACTTGTTGATATGCGGTGCTACGAGGTTGTCTACAGAAACGCCGGCATAGAAGTTATCATCTGCATAAAATACACCAGCCCTGGCATCGGGTACAGTGGTCGTCAACGTACCGACAGGCATATCGTCTTCAGGATCGGTGGTGGTGAGCAAAGACGTGTTCACCGCGAGGTTCACCAGGCCACCGCTGATACCGAAAGACAAACGGGAAGTGCCGTCTTCATTCATGCGTATGCGATAGGCATAACTGGCATAGAGGGTTTGGTTGGTCTGGGCACCGAGTTTGTCGGCGACCGCCTGAATACCCCAACCCACATTTCCGTCGTTTGCAATATTATCGGCAGAAACAGAGAAGCTCCGGGGAGCTCCTTCTATTCCAGTCCACTGCGCCCGATAGAACGCATGCAGGTATAATTCCTCTTTATAGCCTGCATACGCCGGGTTGATGTAGATGCCGTTAAACATATATTGGCTGAACTGCGCTTCTTGTTGGGCAAATGTCGATTTGCCCAACGCCATACATAGCAACAATATAAAACCTCTTTTCATCATTTCTTGAATTTGCGGAGGATGGTCGTGAATCCTTTGAAGACTTCCCAATCTGCGCTGCCTTGTTTCTTAACGCGTAATAAATAATAGTAGGTGCCTTCACTTAATCCGTCTCCGGTCCAGGTATTGGAATAGTTATGCTGGCGGTATACTTCGTTACCCCAACGGTTTACAATGATCAATTCATTTTCAGTGTATTTCTCCAGGCCGACAATTTCGAATACGTCGTTCTTACCATCGCCATTTGGCGTGAATAAGGTTGGCACGGCGATATAGACAGCACCAATATGAATGGTTACAGTAGCGACGTTGGATATATAGCCGTCGGCATCTGTGATGGTATAGGTGAAGGTGTCATCGCCAACATAGCCCTGGTCTGGAGTGTATTCGGTATAACCATTTACATCTCTGGATATAGTACCATGTTGTACTTCACTGATGATGGTGTAGGTACCCAGTGTTGAAGTACCCAAGTCATCGTTATCTATGAAATTGAAACTGATCTTCGTATTCATACGGGTATCATACTCGTCGTCTTTGGCTTTAGGTGCTCCCGGAACGGTGATCGTTGTTGGCGTATCATTGCCGGCGGTAGTACCAGAGACGTCGGACACGGTGGCATGATCTGTGGTTGCACCACTTACGGTAGCAGTGTTGGTCACTGATTCGTTTTCTCTGTCCGTCTGTGTGAGGGTGTAAGTAGCGGTTTGCGTAACCACAGCACCTGGTTGCAGGGTGGCAGAGATAGTAGTGTTCAGGTTGACCATTGGATCGGCGAGGATGACATTGATTAATGGAACATCGCCGGTGTTTGTGGTCGTGAAGGTGTAGGTGATGACATTACCATTGAGTACGGCGGTTTTCACCAGTGTGATGCCCGGGTGAGTGATTACCTGGGTGACGGTGATGTAGACGGTTATAGTAATGCTGTACTGGCCATCAGAGATGGTGACAGTAAAGCTGTCATTGCCTACATAGCCGGTGGTTGGTGTGTAGGTGAATGAACCGTTCGTATTTACGACTACAGTACCGAATGATGGGTCGGTGGCTTTAGTGTATGTGAGCACATCGCCATCTACGTCAGCACCAGTAACATTACCGGTGTAAGCGGTATTTTTTGGAGTGGTAATGCTCAGGTCAGTGCCGGTAGGTGCATCGTTGACAGGTGTCACG
Organism: [Flexibacter] sp. ATCC 35208; assembly: GCF_001975825.1. Lineage (GTDB taxonomy): Bacteria > Bacteroidota > Bacteroidia > Chitinophagales > Chitinophagaceae > Chitinophaga. Next base: position 1,562 of record NZ_MTKN01000030.1, on the reverse strand, counting down.
GTCACATTAACGGTAATGGTAGTTGTGCCGCTGTGGCCATCACTGATTACGATAGTAAAAGCGTCCGTGCCATTATAGTTTGCATTTGGCGTATAAGTATAGGTGCCGTCTGCATTGACGGTGACAATACCATTCGTTGGGTTCGAGCCCATGCTGTAAGTGAGTGCGTCGCCGTCTACGTCGGTGGCAGTTACACTACCATTATATGGAGTGTCTTCTGGTGTTGTGATGCTCTGATTGCCGGCGGCTGGAGCATCATTTACAGGTACGACGGTGATATTTACGGTTACGGTTACAGAAAGCTGGCCATCGCTGATTTCGATGGTGAAGCTGTCGGGACCGAAGTAGTTGGCAGCAGGGGTGTAAGTGTATGTACCGTCTGCGTTGACCGTGGCTGTACCATGAGATGGGGTTGAGCCCATGCTGTAGGTCAGCGCATCGCCATCTACGTCTGATCCGGTAACAGCTCCGCTGACAGGGGTGTCTTCGGAGGTAGTTTTGGAATCGCCGGTACCTGTTGGTGCGTCGTTCACAGGAGTGACGGTGATGGTGATAGTCACGGTGGTGGTACCTCCATGGTTATCATCTAATGTAATAGTAAACACATCCGGGCCATTGTAGTTGGCGTTCGGAGTATAAGTAAATGTACCATCTGCGTTTACAGTGGCTGTACCGTTCGTTGGGTTTGAGCCTTTGCTGTATGTGAGTGCGTCGCCATCTGCGTCGGTACCGATGACACTGCCATTGTATGGGGTGTCTTCAGGAGTGGTAACGATCTGGTTGAAGGCGGTTGGTGCATCATTTACAGGCGTAACGGTGATGTTGATAGTTATTATTACTGTACCACCATTGCCATCATTGATTTCGATAGTGAAGCTATCGGCGCCGATGTAGTTTGCAGCTGGCGTGTAATTATATGTTCCATCAGCATTGACTGTAGCGGTACCGTGGGCAGGGTCGGTGGCCTTAGCATAAGTCAGCACATCAACATCCACATCATTACCTACTACACTACCATTATAAGCTACATCTTCAGGAGTGGTAATATTCTGGTCCGCACCTGTCGGATCATCATTTACCGCTGTTACGGTGATATTGATGGTTACCGTTGCAGTACCGCCATTACCATCATTGATCTCGATAGTGAAACTATCTGGTCCATTATAATTGGTTGCAGGAATATAAGAATAAGTGCCATCTGCGTTTACTTTAGCGGTTCCGTGAGCTGGATCAGTTGCCTTGATGTATGTCAGCACATCACCATCCACATCATTTCCTACGATACTTCCATTGTATTGAGTATCCTCTGGCGTTGTGATCGTCTGATCTGAACCGGTTGGATCATCATTCANNTATTGATGGTTACTGTTGCTATTCCTCCATTACCATCATTGATCTCGATAGTGAAGCTATCAGGACCATTGTAGTTAGCAGCTGGAGTATAAGTATAAGTTCCATCTGCGTTTACGATAGCGGTACCGTGTGCTGGATCAGTAGACTTGTTGTAAGTCAGCACATCACCATCCTCATCATTTCCTACTAAACTACCATTATAAGCTACA
>NZ_MTKN01000283.1 GCF_001975825.1 [Flexibacter] sp. ATCC 35208 | reverse complement strand
ATGTCCGATCTTGCTTTCGTAAGAACACATGTGAATACATTAGCACAACTGGTGAATCGTAAGTACTGCACTATACCTAAATTGCGTCATCAAAACAAACTAATTTTTACATCACGAGTGGACTATAAAAGTGCTTATGAAGGAGTGGGAAAATCGGAAGGTATCTTGACATTCAAAAAGCGTTTAAATAGAGGGAATGGTTACTCACTTCAAGATGAGAAAACAGCAGCTGAAAGAGCAAAAATGCCGATTGCTTCCGGACAATTAGGACTATTGCTGATAACGGGTGTGGCAGATGGTTTGCTTGGTGAAGGTGATACACTCCATGCAGTTCGTGGATCTGAAAATGTGTATTATGAACATTCATTGGAGCAATTGGAAAAAACAACAAAAGAAGTTGTTTTACAAAAACGTCGCGCTAAATTTATCATTGCAACGCCAAAAGGTGAAGTCAAAGAACTTGTCTAGGAAAGGAAGAAGG
>NZ_MTKN01000282.1 GCF_001975825.1 [Flexibacter] sp. ATCC 35208 | reverse complement strand
TTATCTAAAGTTACTCCGTAAGCTCCAATGTGTTGTGTAATACCTCCAGACTCACCAGCGATAACATTTTCTTTACGAATATAATCCAGCAAAGATGTTTTACCGTGATCGACGTGACCCATTACAGTAACAATTGGTGCTCTGACAACTAAATCTTCTTCTTTATCTTCAACTACTTCAATAGCTTCTTCGATATCAACTGTAATAAACTCAACTTCGTAACCAAATTCATCTGCTACAATAGTTAATGTTTCAGCATCTAAACGTTGGTTCATGGTTACCATGATACCTAAAGACATACAAGTTCCAATTACTTTAGTAATCGGCACATCCATCATGATAGCAATTTCACCTACAGTAACAAACTCAGTAACTTTAATAGTTTTACTTCCTTCATCAAGTGCCCTTTGCTCCTCATCAGATTTCTGACGGTGCGTATCTCTTTTATCTCTTCTGTATTTAGCAGCTTTTGATTTTCCAC
>NZ_MTKN01000281.1 GCF_001975825.1 [Flexibacter] sp. ATCC 35208 | reverse complement strand
CATATAGGCGATTGTATATTACTTGTCTACCTCACGCAAAGTATCGCCATTTCCATACTTGGCTTTGCATGAGACGTTGCAGTGTCTGGCAATTGAATTATAATCGCCATATAAACACCTCCTAATATACCTTTTGCATTTTATTATATGATAAATTCCTTCTCCTTGCATCCACACCCTTCTTAAAGCACGAAATTTTATCTAAGAAGGGCTATCAGTTCGTAACAGTAAATGAATTGCAAAAAAGAGCAAAATAAAAAGGTAGCGTATCTTTGTATGATACGCTACCTTTCTTTTTATATAATGCCAAGTACATTTAAGAATACGATAATAATCGCAATTGGTGCGATATAACGAAGTAAGAATAACCATAATACGAATAGTTTATAACCTTTATTTTTACTTACACCTAGCTCTTTCATTAATACATCTTTCTTCATTTTTAAAGGAACAAAGATAGAAACTAATAATACACCAAGTGGCA
>NZ_MTKN01000280.1 GCF_001975825.1 [Flexibacter] sp. ATCC 35208 | reverse complement strand
TAGTTTAAATTTCATCTTTTGCAGTTATTTTTTTGAGAATAAAAAAGGATATTAATAATAAAGACATTGGAATTAAAGTAAAATAAAATGCGTTTTCCGGTCCTTCATTTTTAAACAACCAGCCCGTTATTCTGGAACCTAATGTTCCGCCAAGAGCAGAAAATATTACAATTAATCCGGTCATTGAACTTTGCAAATTCTTAGGTAAAGCACTTAATACAATCGAATTTAGCAAAGGATAAATTGGCGCAATAAACAATCCGATTAACGGAAACGCGAACCCTATTAGAGGTATATCCGAAAGTGTATTGATGTTTTTTACCTCTAATCCAACTGTTTTTGGAAGTACAAAAATCACGATCAGCATTGCCGAAAAAATGCACACACTTAAAACCCAAATCCAGTTTACTTTTTTAGATACAATACCTGCAATCATTCGCCCAATTGCTAGTGAAATAGCCAAAATACTCGCAATCATTATGCTG
>NZ_MTKN01000279.1 GCF_001975825.1 [Flexibacter] sp. ATCC 35208 | reverse complement strand
AATTAGTTTTGGGTTAATTAATATTCCCATTAAAATATTTTCTGCCGTGCAGGAAAGCAGTATCGATATGGATATGCTGGATGAAAAGGATCATGCCAACATTAAATTCAAAAGGGTAAATGAAAATACAGGCAAAGAAGTTGCTTATGCCAATATTGTAAAAGGCTACAAAATCGATGATAAATATGTCATTCTGGAAGATGCTGATTTTGAAGCTGCCGATGCCGAAAAAACAAAGACTATCAATATTCAGAGTTTTGCTTTAGAAAGCGAAATCAATAGTATTTACTACGAACAACCGTATTATCTTGAGCCTGATAAAGGTGCCATGAATGCATATGCTTTGCTTCGTGATGCGCTTGAAGCATCCGGTAAAGTAGGGGTAACGAGTTTTGTTTTGCGCAACAAAGAAAGTCTGGCGATTTTAAAACCTTATAAAAACGTGATTTTATTAAACAGAATCAGGTTTGAACAGGAAATCAGGGAT
>NZ_MTKN01000278.1 GCF_001975825.1 [Flexibacter] sp. ATCC 35208 | reverse complement strand
CCGATTGATCCGCAGATACCTGAATGGGGCAACCCACTATGTTGAAGACATAGTACACCGATAGGTGGGCAAACCCGCTGAACTGAAACATCTAAGTAGGCGGAGGAGAAGAAAACAAAAGTGATTCCGTAAGTAGTGGCGAGCGAACGCGGATTAGCCCAAACCAATGTTGTTACGGCAATGTTGGGGTTGTAGGACCACGATATTTTATGTACAAGGAACCGGAAGTTACTGGAAAGTGACGCCATAGAGGGTGATAGCCCCGTATGGGTAACAAGTATAATAGATAGTGGTATCCTGAGTAGGGCGGGGCACGTGAAACCCTGTCTGAATTTGGCGGGACCATCCGCTAAGGCTAAATACTCCTGAGAGACCGATAGTGAACCAGTACCGTGAGGGAAAGGTGAAAAGAACCGTGAATAACGGAGTGAAATAGATCCTGAAACCATACGCTTACAAGCGGTCGGAGCCCTTTCGTGGGGTGACGGC
>NZ_MTKN01000277.1 GCF_001975825.1 [Flexibacter] sp. ATCC 35208 | reverse complement strand
ACTGTTGATCTGTCTGGTAATCTAAGATTATTTAAATCCGGTGGTAAACCATTTACAATTGGCACTCCTAAATTAGTTTCGGGAGCTTGTGCATAAGGTCTTCCGTAAGTGCGGCACAGGTAGAAATAAATCATACCTCTTAAATAATACGCTTCGCCAAGCTGTTGGTTTACAGCAGGACTTTCTCCCTCTGAAATCATTTTGATCAAATCACTTGATTGTGATACTATTTTATAACTGTTATTCCAGAAAACAGATAATCTGTCATTGTTAGGAATGTGCTGATACGAAATAAAAGAGTAAAATGAATCTGTAGAAGTTCCTCTAATCATGATATTATCGCCAGGATACTCTCCAACTCTGTGCATAACATCAGACCAGCCTTTTAATTGTGCGTAACAACCATTTAATAAAACTTCTACGGCAGCTACTTTATCTTGTTCTATTTTGTCTTTTGTGTATGCATTAAATGGTTCTCTGTCTAAATCA
>NZ_MTKN01000276.1 GCF_001975825.1 [Flexibacter] sp. ATCC 35208 | reverse complement strand
TGGCACCTCGATGTCGGCTCGTCACATCCTGGGGCTGGAGAAGGTCCCCAGGGGTTGGGCTGTTCGCCCATTAAAGTGGCACGCGAGCTGGGTTCAGACCGTCGTGAGACAGTTCGGTCTCTATCTACTGTGGGCGTTAGAAATTTGAGTGGATCTGATTCTAGTACGAGAGGGCCGAATTGGACAAACCTCTAGTGTATCTGTTGTCCCGCCAGGGGCACCGCAGAGTAGCTACGTTTGGAAGGGATAAGCGCTGAAAGCATATAAGCGCGAAACCCACCACAAGATGAGATTTCTTTTAAGGATCGTGGAAGATGACCACGTTGATAGGCTATAGATGTAAAGGCAGTAATGTCATAGTCGAGTAGTACTAATAATCCGTAAGCTTATGTACACCCTTTTCCCCCGATGCAAATCGGGGGAAGAAACTTTCTAAAATAGTAAATAAAAGTCCTTTTCTTTATCTCAGTATGTTAAGATATTTGCTCG
>NZ_MTKN01000275.1 GCF_001975825.1 [Flexibacter] sp. ATCC 35208 | reverse complement strand
TAGGTGAAGTATATCAATGGAATCAAGTAGCGCTTTTTATTAGGGAGGAAAAAGAATTATCTCTGCGAGCGTCTTACGTTCAGGAAGAGTTACAAGAGGATGTAAAAGAGGCGGCCAAGAAGGCGTTAGAACAAGATGAACCAGTTCTAATAAAACATCAAATAGGACATAATGTACATCTAAATCGAGCTGTTATTGCTACACCAATACATATTCAAAACCATATATTTGGTGTAGCAATAACAGCTNNAGCTGTTATTGCTACACCAAATATATGGTTTTGAATATGTATTGGTGTAGCAATAACAGCTCGATTTAGATGTACATTATGTCCTATTTGATGTTTTATTAGAACTGGTTCATCTTGTTCTAACGCCTTCTTGGCCGCCTCTTTTACATCCTCTTGTAACTCTTCCTGAACGTAAGACGCTCGCAGAGATAATTCTTTTTCCTCCCTAATAAAAAGCGCTACTTGATTCCATTGATATACTTCACCTA
>NZ_MTKN01000274.1 GCF_001975825.1 [Flexibacter] sp. ATCC 35208 | reverse complement strand
GGTACTGGTACTAATTACCTGAAGTTTAGAGGTTTTTCTTGGAAGCCCTTAGGCGCACTATCTCTTTGTCCGAAGACTCCGAGTACTATCGTATTTCCCCAAGACGCGTGGATTTGCCTGCGCATCTTATAGGTAGGTACTTCAACGAACTATTCCGTCAGTTCGCGGCGCTTTCATCACTCCGTCACCCCATCACAGTAATTAGTAGTACGGGAATATTAACCCGTTAGCCATCGACTGTCCCTTTCGGGTTCGCCTTAGGACCAGACTAACCCACAGCTGATTAGCATAGCTGTGGAAACCTTAGTTTTTCGGTTTGCGGGTTTCTCGCCCGCATTATCGTTACTTATGCCTTCATTTTCTTTTCTAACCAGTCCAGCATACCTTACGATACACCTTCAACCCTGTTAGAATGCTCCCCTACCACTTACAGTTGCCTGTAAATCCATAGCTTCGGTAATATACTTATGCCCGATTATTATCCATGCTCGTCCGCTC
>NZ_MTKN01000029.1 GCF_001975825.1 [Flexibacter] sp. ATCC 35208 | reverse complement strand
CGAAGCGTAGACAGCGACTGCTGACGGTATGCCATTGAGCCTCGAAACTGTCCTCAACGTTGAAGCTTTAGTTGTTTGAAATGCTAAAGCAACATCTAACCTGCGTTATTGACGAGTGGGAGCGATTCGACCGGGGTCTGAGAACATATCAAAGGCAGACAGGGGTAATACGGGAACACAGGAGAGCCTAACGTCTCCAAACGAAAGCCGGTTATAATGGATTGACCGAACAAGAATAATCCAAGCTTGCAGGGTATATATCGTCACCTTGTTATGCGCAAAGAAAAGGCGATATCGAGAGGTATCTGAACCGAGAGAAATTGAAGGTAAAGAGAAGGATGAAGGCAGTCTTAGCATCCTCATAGCGAAGCCGTAAATAGAGGAACCGTGTGAAGGAAATCTGCTCGCACGGGTCTGTGGGGGAGCGGGGAGGTAACGACCCGCTCTACCCGGAACCTTTTTGTTGAAAATTTGAATTACATTATAAACTTTTTAAGAAAGTTATATCGGTAGATCAGGGGGCGGCAACTATACATATTACTTAACCGGTAACCTTTCCCATGTATATTAATTATACTTATATCAGGATCTTTTTGTAATTTTTTCCTTAGTTTAGATACATACATATCCAAACTCCGCCCAGTGATAACCCCTTCATCCTCCCATCCTTCTTTCAATAATTTATTCCGATCAATAAGCTGATTCTGATCGCGCGTAAATATGCCTAGCAGTTTTGACTCTTTTGCTGTTAGTTCCATTTGCTCCTGTCCTATTATCAGCAATTTTTTGTCGGGGTAAAATAGATATTTACCAATACTTATGGATTCCACAGATGTTTCAATGTTTTCAGGTTTAATTGTCGTCTTTTTAACATTTCGTTGGAATAACCCAATGGTGATAAGTACAAGGCCCAAACACAGACCGGAAAAAGGTAAAATATATCTCCATCTAACAATGGCAGATAACGAAGTAACAGGTATTAAGATATTAATTGAGTAACGCCCTTTAGGTAATGTTCTTCCTGTACAGGGAATAATGTTATTATCCTGTTCTGCAACTGAAAAACCGTAAACCACCTGATTACTTCTATTTTCGATAACATTCACAAGATACTCAGGAGGAAATGAACCTCTCTTCATAATACGACTAATAATATCGACCAGAGAATCCGGCACAAGAGCAAAAACATTTTCGAAATCAAGCCGATATTCTTTATTTGAGATTCTGCGGATAGGAAGTACCCGTGAGGAAGAGTCACCGGCAGATAGCAATAACTCATGCCCTACCTGTCGGAAGAGAATTATTTTCTTTGCTTCATCAAAAGAAGTAGACATTCTCATATTAATAAAACCCAAAACTGTAGCAAGGACAACGATGATTACAATTAGTAAAAACATCCGTGAATGCATGTTTACAAAGATTTTACATTACAAGTTACACTTTTTTACAGTTAGTTTCTGGGTTTCAAAATCAGGTAGATTAGGTTTGCCTTATCAAAATTATTTTAAACATTAACTTATGATCAGAAAACTATTTACTTCAAGCCTCTACCTTGATAAATGGCTTGTTATTCTCAGGGCGATTACCGGCATTATTATAATGAAATACGGATTGGAAGTTTTCAGCAAGGACCACATGCAGGGGAATACAGCATGGTTAAAAGATATCCACTTTCCTCTTCCCTCGTTCATGGCCTATGTTGGGAAAACAACAGAATTATTGGGGGGAATTTTCCTGATTCTTGGGCTATTTACAAGGGTTATATCTATTCTGTTGGTTATAAACATGTCAGTCATAACTTTTATAATGGGAAACGCAAAGATTTTAGGGGAAGAGACATTGCCGTTCTTATTGCTATTATTATTTGCGACATTCTTTTTTGCAGGTTCAGGCCAATGGAGTCTTGATTGCCTTCTGTTTAAAAAGAGGGACAACTTTTGAACCATTTTGTTTATTATTTAGGCAAAGATTGTAATTATAACTAACGCATTTGCCGAAACAACGAGCAAACTATCTTGAGATTTCTCTATGTAATTAGTTGATAATATTGAACAATAGTTAAAAATAATTGCTTGCAAAAATTGTTTTCTTATGGAAGTAGTGTATAATAACGGAAATAAAATGTTATGGGCAAGGTGCTGTCCGAGATTGTGGTATCGAAAAAGACTAAAAATGAGGACACTTTTAATTATATTTTTTCTAACTGTGACATTTGTTTCTTTTTCGCAAACAATCTTTCCTAGTCTAAGTCCGAAAGGAAGAATTGAGCAAAAGATTGGACTAACAAACATTTCAGTAGACTACGAGAGACCAGCGGCTCGAGGGCGCAAAGTATTTGGCGAATTAGTCAAGTACGACAAATTGTGGAGAACTGGTGCAGGAAATTGTACAAAGATTGGATTCAGTAAGGCTGTTGTTATCGGCAATAAAAACATAAACAAAGGGACTTACTCAATCTTAACTATTCCAGGCACCAGCGAATGGACTGTGATATTGAATAAGGACACGACTCTTTACGGAGTAACTTGGTATGACGCGACAAAAGATATAATTCGATTCAAAGTAAAGGCACACCCGACAGATCGATACTACGAATCACTAACCATAGACATCGACATAGTACCGAACAATGCCATCGTCTACCTTTCGTGGGAGAATACCCAGATTTCATTCCAAGTAAAAACAGAATCAGACAAACTAGTCAATGATTTTATTCAACAATATCTGTTGACAGATAAGTCACGAAATTCAGACGAATACGCGGAGGCTGCAGAGTACTATTACTACCTAAACAAGAATTTAGATCGAGCGGTGGTACTCATTGACAAGGCAATTGCAATGAAGAGGGAATCCTGGTACTACAGACAAAAAGTTGACATACTGGAAATACAAAAGAAATATGAAGAAGCGATTGACTGTGCTACTTTGGCTATTTCAATAGATCAAAAGAGAACAAATTGGGACTCTAGGACAAAGCAACAAAGTGAAACGGAGTATAAGAAACGAATTGAGTTTTTTAAACGTCAAAAAAAAATAGAATAAATCATTGATCGGAAGTGGACAAGGGCAGACATAATGAGTAGTGCTTTTAGGTTACAAAATACAGTATGGTAATTTATATAATATGTAGGAGGAGTTAAAACTTATAGTTCAGGATATTCAGGTAATTCTATACGTAGGTACTAATTTCGAACCCACTAACAATCTGATTACCTACTTTTTGTTTTAAAGTGGCGCACCTGCAAAGGAAACTATCAGGCAAAGAAAAAGGGACAAATCATACTTGTGATGATTTGTCCCTCTTAGCGGTGAGAGAGGGATTCGAACCCTCGGTACAGTTTGACCCGTACGACGGTTTAGCAAACCGTTCCTTTCGGCCACTCAGGCATCTCACCGAAACTTCCCCGTTAGGGGTTGCAAAAATAATAATAATTCTTAATTCTCCAAAAGCAATTAAAAAAATTTAGAAAATTCTTCATTCGTTATAAAATTCACAATTAATCATCCCCCCATCTTTATCCCGGATTAATACTTTATCTTGTTAATATCAATTGCGAACTGATTCCGCCAACGACTTACTAAAAAACCTACAACTGATGAAAGTATTCACTGACGTACTTACTGACCCAGTTTACACAAAGTCAACAAAGCCAGATTCGAAATCCAAAAAATTCCTGAAATCGATGATCCGTGACGAACGCGACCTTCCATTTCTCTACCTCACCATCGAACTTACCCTCACCCTCCTGCCACTGGCCATCTTATTATTTCTGCCATTACCGACATTCCTGTGGTGGATAGCTGCCGCCGCTTTTACCTTTTTGAACAACTTCAGGTATAAAGGCCCTTTTGGCCTCATGCTCCACTGTACCAGTCACCGGGTGTTTTTCGTTAAAAAATATCAACTACTCAATCACTACCTCCCATGGGTAATCGGCCCCCTCTTTGGCCAGACACCTGAAACATACTATAGCCATCACATCGGTATGCACCATCCGGAAAATAATATGCCGGATGATGAGAGTTGTACCATGCCATTTCAGCGTGACTCTGTCCGGGGATTTAGCCGTTACCTGGGTAGCTTTTTCTTTACAGGCGTGATAAACCTGGCCAGGTATTTCGTTAGAAAGCACCGGAAAAAACTGCTGATTCGCTCTGTAAGAGGGGAGATATTGTATATACTAATGTGTGTAGGATTGTCTTTTGTAAACTTGCCGGCTACTTTGGTGGTCTTCATCCTGCCATTTGTGATTTCCAGGATTATTATGATGGTGGGTAACTGGGCACAGCATGCCTTCATTTGCGCGCTGGATCCGGATAATGCTTATAAAAACAGCATTACCTGTATTAATACCAAGTATAACCACAAGTGCTGGAACGATGGCTACCACATCAGCCATCACATCAAACCCAATATGCACTGGACAGAACATCCTCTTTATTTCAAACAAACACTACATGAATATATTGAGAACGAAGCCATTGTATTTGATGGCATCCACTTTCTGCATGTATGGCTGTGGTTGATGGGGAAGAGGTATGACCTGCTGGCAAAACACTTTGTAAATATTGGGAACCGGTTTAACTCGGATGAGGAAATCATGGCTTTTTTGAGACTGCGGACAAAGAAAATAGACCTGGCAACATTGCCGGTCACAACGGTAGCGGTTGCTTAAAAAGAAGCTAAATAAGGAGTGCCACATTATCCCAAATCTGGTAATAACCACTCTAAAAGCATCTATTATACCGACCTGAACCGCCTGATATTCATCATCCCACCTACAAATTTTTATCAAATCATTCCCAACAAACTCACTACGGGAGGCCATCCGCCGCCTCCCACCCCCTGACTTTCCCCCATTCTTTCCCCATTATATTATATAATTCTTATGATTATGCGTAATCATAAGAATAAGTGCCTAAATTTGCGCTCTAACTTTCGATTTTAAAGTTCAAAGCAATATGCGCACTGTTACGTTAAAAAGGGTTGTGGTTACCGGGCTTGGGGCCTTGACGCCTATCGGAAATGATGTAAACACTTTCTGGAATAGCCTTAAAACAGGGACCAGCGGTGCCGGTCCTATTACACGATTCGATACTACAGAGTTTAAAACCAAATTCGCATGCGAACTGAAAGGTTTTGACATAGAAAAGTACATGGATAAGAAAGATGCCCGTAAAATGGACATGTTTACCCAGTACGCAATGGTGGCCGCTCAGGAGGCTGTTGAAGACGCCGGCCTGAACAAGGAAGGTGTTGACAAAACTATGGTCGGTGTAATCTGGGCTTCTGGTAACGGCGGTATGCAAACCTTCGAAGACCAGATCGTAGAATTCACTCAGGCCAACTTCGTACCTAAGTTCAATCCGTTCTTCATTCCCAAGCTGATCTCCGACATCGCTGCCGGCCAGATCTCCATGAAATATGGGTTCATGGGCGTAAACTATTGTACAGTATCTGCTTGTGCTTCTTCCACCAGTGCCCTGGTCGACGCCTTCAACTTTATCCGCCTTGGTAAAGCCAACGCAATCGTAGCCGGTGGTTCCGAAGCCCCTGTTACCCGCGCTGGTATCGCAGGTTTCAATGCGTTGAAAGCCCTCTCTACCCGCAATGACGATCCTACCTCCGCTTCACGTCCTTTCGACGCTGACCGCGATGGTTTCGTAATGGGCGAAGGCGCTGGCGCTATCATCCTCGAAGAATATGAGCACGCTATCGCAAGAGGCGCCAGGATCTACGCTGAAATGGTAGGTGGCGCAATGAGTGCTGATGCTTACCACCTGACTGCTACCCACCCTGAAGGTCTGGGCGCACGCCTGGGTATGACCCGTGCCCTCGAAGATGCTGAACTGACACCTCAGGATGTTGATTATATCAACGCACACGCTACTTCTACCCCTCTCGGTGATGCAAGCGAACTGAAAGGTATCATCGGCGTATTCGGTGATCACGTTACCAAACTGAACATCAGCGCAACCAAATCTATGACAGGTCACCTGCTCGGTGCTGCCGGTGCTATCGAAGCTATCGCAAGTATCAAGGCAACCCTGCATAACCTGATTCCGCCTACCATCAATACCACTACCCTGGGTGAAGGTATCCCAACCGACCTGAACCTGACTATCGGTAAGGCACAGGAACGCGAAGTGAATGTAGCCATGAGTAATACTTTCGGCTTCGGTGGTCACAACGCGATCGTAGTGTTTAAGAAATACAAAGCGTAATTGACGTATATATAATGTATAGAAAGGCTGCATCCACAAGATGCGGCCTTTTTTTTTATGTCCCCCCTGATTCCCCCTTTCTTCGAATGCTGTTCGAATGTTCTTCGAGTGCCCTTCGAATGCTGTTCGAACGTTGTTCGAGTGTTGTTCGACGCTTCTTCGACGCTAGTTCGACGCTTCTTCGACTACGCTATATCTTCGCCACCAACCGCCTACCAAAAGACCACGAAAAGGTCACCTCATTATCCCTTCGATATACAAGTGCCCTTCTAGTCCTCTTTTGGTACCGAATCGCTATCGAATCTCCACCGAATCTTTACTAACGCTCCAACCTCTTCACTAAAATTTTTAGCAAAATCACCATTTTTGACGTAGCTTAGTATTAAAATAAACACCATGCTTCATACCATGGTGACTCGCTAATCAAATATGGCAAAGAAGAAAGAGAATGCAACAACGCCGGTCCTCACACCGGCTACGGCAGATGATCAAATAGCTGTGTTTGGCGCCCGGGTTCACAATCTCAAAAACCTGGACCTCACATTACCTAAAAATAAACTGGTTGTCATTACCGGCATCAGTGGCAGCGGAAAATCCTCCCTGGCATTCGATACCATCTACGCAGAAGGCCAACGCCGATACATGGAAAGCTTTTCTGCCTACGCACGCCAGTTCATAGGCGATATGGAACGCCCCGATGTTGATAAAATCACCGGCTTATCCCCGGTTATCTCCATCGAACAAAAAACTACCAACAAAAATCCCCGCTCTACCGTAGGGACCATCACCGAAATTTATGACTTCCTCCGCCTGCTCTACGCACGCGTAGGTATCGCATACTCCTATAATAGTGGTAAACGCATGACCCGCTTCTCCGAAGAGGAAATCATGGACCACGTATTTAAAAACTACCCAAAAAAGAAACTCGTCATCCTCGCCCCCCTCATCCGTGGGCGTAAAGGCCACTACCGCGAACTCTTCGAACAGCTCCGCAAACAGGGCTACCTCAAAGTGCGCGTGAACGGAGAAATCCTCGACCTGAAAGAAAGGATGCAGGTGGATCGTTACAAAATCCACGACATCGAACTGGTAGTTGACAGGGTACAAGTGCAGGACGACGCCCGCACCCGCATCAGCCAGAGCATTCAAAAAGCCCTGCAGATGGGGAAAGGCCTCCTCTTCATCATGGACAATGACACCAACAAAGTCAGCCAGTACTCTAAACAACTCATGTGTGAAGATACCGGCCTCTCCTACGAAGAGCCCTCTCCAAACACATTCTCCTTTAACTCTCCATATGGCGCCTGCCCCCGTTGTAAAGGCCTCGGCACCATCTACCAGATAGATATGGACGCCGTGATCCCCGATCACAACGTCTCTATCAATGACGGTGGCCTCGCCCCACTCGGCGAAGCCAGAGATACCTTCACCTTTAAACAGGTACAACAACTCGCCAAAAAGAATAAATTCTCCCTGACTGCCCCCATCGGCAACCTGCCCCAGAAAACATTGAACCTCCTCCTATTCGGAGATGAAAATGGTAGCCTGGAAATGGACATGGAATTCGGGGATAATGGCGAAAACGCCTACAACTCTGACTTCGAAGGGGTGATCAACACCGTTCGCCGTTACTTCAACGACACTTCTTCAGACGCTGTACGCAACTGGGCCGAAAGCTTCATGAAACTACATACCTGCCCTGAATGTAACGGCTCCCGCCTCAAAAAGGAAAGCCTCTTCTTCAAGGTAGATGAGAAAAATATCTCCGAACTGGGGAACATGGACCTGGATAAACTGGCCGTCTGGTTCAAGGACATCGAAAAGCGACTGGACAAGAAACAAAATACCATCGCCAAAGATATCCTCAAAGAAATCAGGGAAAGACTAGGCTTCCTGCTCAACGTAGGTCTTACTTATCTCACCCTCAACCGTGCTACCCGCACGCTGAGCGGTGGTGAAAGCCAGCGTATCCGCCTCGCCACCCAGATCGGCTCCCAACTAATGGGTATCACTTATATCCTGGATGAACCCAGCATTGGGCTTCACCAGCGTGATAACATGCAACTCATCGACGCCCTCCGCAACCTTCGCGAAATGGGCAACACCGTGATCGTGGTGGAGCACGATAAAGATATCATGCTCCATGCCGACCACCTCATCGACGTTGGCCCAGGTGCCGGTGTACACGGTGGCCGCATCATCGCCCAGGGTACGCCTGGCCAGATCCTGCTACTCGATACCCCCACCGCCGGCTACCTGAATGGTAAACAGGCAGGGACCATCCCCTCCGAAAGACGCAAGGGTAACGGGAAATCACTGGAACTAAAAGGCGCCACCGGCAATAACCTAAAGAACGTGAGCGTGAAACTCCCGCTAGGTACCTTTATCTGTGTAACAGGGGTATCTGGTAGTGGTAAGTCTACCCTCATCAACGAAACGCTGTACCCTATTCTGAGTCAGCACGCCTACGATTCCAAGCAAGACCCGATGCCTTACAAAAGCATCAAAGGCCTGGAAAATTTAGACAAAGTCATCGAAATCGACCAGTCCCCAATCGGTCGTACCCCCCGTAGTAACCCGGCTACTTATTGCGGGTTCTTTACGGACATCCGTACCCTGTTTTCCCAGGTGCCGGAAGCCAAGATCCGGGGCTATAATGCAGGTCGATTCTCCTTCAATGTGAAAAGCGGTCGCTGTGATGTTTGTGAAGGAGGGGGGATGAGAGTCATTGAAATGAACTTCCTCCCTGATGTATACGTGCATTGTGAGAAATGTAACGGCCGCCGGTACAATCGTGAAACACTGGAAATCAGGTACAAAGGCAAATCTATCTCCGATGTACTGGATATGACGGTCGATGAGGCAGTGGAGTTCTTCCAGCCCGTAACTTATATCTACCGGAAAATCAAGACATTACAAGATGTAGGACTGGGATATATCACATTGGGACAATCAGCCGTGACCCTGTCAGGTGGTGAGGCCCAACGTGTAAAACTGGCGACTGAACTATCTAAAAAAGATACCGGAAAGACTATTTATATCTTAGACGAACCTACTACCGGTCTGCACTTCCAGGATATCCAGCTGTTGCTGAATGTGCTGAACAAACTGGTAGATAGAGGAAATACCGTGCTGGTGATCGAACATAACCTGGATGTGATCAAGATGGCGGATCATATTATTGATCTCGGACCTGAAGGTGGCGCTGGTGGAGGTACAATATTATGTACCGGTACACCGGAACAGGTGAGTGAATGTAAAGAAAGCCATACGGCGAAGTTCCTGAAGCAGGAGCTAAAAAGATAGTTTCAAAGCAGCCCGCAGGCTAAAATACAATCAGTTATCACTCGCCGCAGGCTAAAATATATCTCCCTAAAAAATCGCTTTTGTCTATGACAAAAGCGATTTTTTGTTTCCAGGTACAACAGATTCTACCCTCTAAGTCATTATCTTCGCCTCCAGAATTGTTATAACCAATAGGCATGAAATATATTCCCGGCATTATAGCCCTTCTACTCATAGCAGTATTTGCGGCTTGTGAGGATGAAACCAAGACCTGTGACCAAACCTTGCTCGCAGACCTTGGTATTAACTTTAAAAAAGACTCCCTGGATGGGTACATCAACAAAGACACCACCTGGCCCAAAGTGACGGTGTGTGCCCTTGACAAGGACACCCTCATCAGTCAGCAAGCCAGATCCAGTGTATATTTCGAACTCGACCCGCTGCACGATACCTGTCGTTACTACCTGAAACTGGACTCCACCGCCGTGGCAGATACCCTGACCTTCAGGTATACACGCACCCCGCACTTTGTATCTGCTGGTTGCGGCTTCGCCACTTTCTCCACACTGGATACGGTGATAACCACCTACCATACCATCGACTCTTTACATATAAATAACCGGGAGGTAACAAGTGATAATACAACGAACATTTCTTTATTCTTTATTTATTAGTCTCTTCGCGGTCGCCGCGCAGGCACAGGTGAAGAAGGATACCATTCCGGCGACTGTAAAGGATACGACTCACAGACCGTTATCAAACGCGCTGAAAATCAAAGCCGCCAATGATACCGTTATCCTGAAGACTAAATCAGGCAAGGACTCTGTTGCACTGAAAACCAAATCAGGCAAAGACTCTATTGCCCCGAAAGGCAAACCAATTGTTGCAAAAATCGAAGACAGCACCTACCTCTCTAACGCAGGTATCCGCATCGGTCTGGACATCAGCCGTTTTGCCCTGCTGTATTTTCAACCATATAGAACCGACATTACCGTTCAAGCCGATGTGCGCCTTGGCCAAAAGATCTATGGCGCCATCGAAACCGGCTGGAACCGCACTTCTCACAGCGATTCCAACTACACCTACAAAGGAAGCGGTATCTACAGCACCATCGGTATCGACTACGACTTCATGAAAAAAACAGAAACCACAGAACAGAATATGCTCTACGGAGGTATCCGCTATGGTTTTGCACATAATACCTACGAAGTACCTACTTACCTCATCACCAGTGATTACTGGGATGCATCTACCCAGGGGAGCTATCCAAAAACAAGTATGACTGCCCACTGGATTGAGCTGGTATTTGGTCTGAGAGTAGAAGCAGCAAAAAATCTGTTCCTGGGATGGGGGGTGCGAGAGAAAATTATGATCCACAGTAGTGCCAGCAAAGCATTTCCACCTATCGTAATTCCAGGATTTGGAAGCGGGTCGAAGCGGTCACAGTTCGATATGACCTACACCGTGTCTTATATGATTCCGATGTATAAAGTCAAGGTACACGTACCGAAAGATAAAAAGAAATAAGGGGGAAGTGATTCCCCCCTTATTTAATGCCGTATCATATCAATATGCGGCAACCCATGATCATCATATTCCTCACTCACCTGCTCAAACCCTAATTCACTATAAAACTTCAGCAGGTACGACTGTGCACTGATCTTCACCGGCACCTTGCCATAATGTGCTGCTATCACGTCGAGCGTACGCTTCATCAACTCCTTTCCAACTCCCTTGCCCCGTGCCTCCTTCGCCGTTAGCACCCTGCCAAACGCCGCCTGCTCATATTTCTTTCCCGGACCAAAGATCCTGGTATACGCCACGACCTTATCGTTTTCTATCCCATACAGATGCAGGGCTTTCTGGTCATAATCATCCAGGTCTTCCGCCATACAGTTCTGCTCTATGATAAAGACATTGAAACGTATCTGCATTATGGCATATAACTCGCTATTCGTTAATTCCTCAAAATATTTGGTAAACCACTGTATCATGCTGACAAATTTAATAAATGTGATGATTGTTATCAGTCCTAAAAAAGCCCTATTCACGCCTTCAAAATGAGTTTTATTGGCAAGATGGCTGGTTAAAGACACTCCTTTCCTTATCTTTGACGAGCCTTGGACCAGTTGTCATGGATACATTGAACCTGACAATCACCTTCGTAAGCCACTACCCGGAACAGCTTCCGGGAATAGCCACGAATATCCAAAGGCCGGAAAAAGGGGAGGACTATATAACTATATATGTGACCTATATGTTCGTAATCAGATCGTAAACCCAACCCCGGCTCCACCATATTAATTATTAAAATATATTTTAACATACCTTTATATCTTAAACCAGCATTTATCCACATGCATCCCAAAAGAAATATTGCCATACTTACTGGTATTTTCTGTCTGTTAATGTCATGTTTTTCAGCTTGCAAACAATCCAGAAAAGCAATGAACCCTGAACTGGCAAAATACATCGATGCCTATACCGCCGGTGTAATTTCCAAACAAAGTACTATCAGGGTACAGTTATCCAGCAATGTAAACGTTACCCACACCCAAAATGAGCCTGTCACCGAAGAACTCTTCGATTTCAGCCCGTCCATCAAGGGTAAGGCCTATTGGGTAGACGCCACTACAATTGAGTTTCGTCCGGATGCCAACCTGACTCCCGGCAAAACCTACACCGCTACTTTCAGACTCGGAAAAGTGATCAATGTAGAAAAAGCCCTTCGCTCTTTCGACTTCGAATTCCGTGTCATGGAGCCATCGTACGAACTGCAGGATTTTGGCCTTAAATCAGCCAGCAATACCTCCCGCGAAAAAATGGTCTACACCGGCGCCATCGTCACTGCTGATGCCGAAGATCCTCAACAGATCGAAAAAGTAGTCACCGCCCGCGCTGGTAGCAAATCCTTCCCTATCAAATGGGAACACAACGCTGCCGAAAGAACATCTAAGTTCACCATCGAAAACCTGACCCGTGCGCAGGATGGATGGAACCTGGACCTCGAATGGAACGGCGCTCCGCTGAAAGTTGAGCTATCAGGCAAAAAGCAACTTGAAATACCGGCCATCGGTGAATTCAAAGTACTCGATGTAAAAGCGATCATTGATCCTGAACAATACGTTCTCGTACAATTCTCCGATCCCATTAGCGTAGCCCAAACCCTCGATGGCCTCATCGGTATCAGCGGCGTTAGCGACCTGCGCTATACCATCGAAGGCAGTGAAGTAAAAGTATTCGCACCTAAACGTCTGGAAGGTAGCTTCTCCGTTGTGATCAACGAGGGTATACTGAACAGTTATGACGAGAAACTACTGCAGAGCTTCTCCGCCAATATCGATTTCGAAAATATTCAACCTTCCGTATCTATCCCCGGCAAAGGGGTGGTGCTCCCGGAAAGCAATAAACTGGTGTTCCCCTTCGAAGCGGTGAACCTCAGTGCCGTAGACGTGACCATCATCAAGATCTACGAAAACAACATTCCGCAATACCTGCAAAGGAATGACCTGAATGGTACGCAGGATCTGCGTCGCGTAGGTCGTCCGGTGGTTGAAAAAACCATCCGCCTCGATACCGACAAGTCGCTCAATCTTCATAAACGTAACCGTTTCTTCCTCGACCTGGATCAACTGCTCCGCACCGAACCAGGCGCCATCTACCGCGTGACCATCGGCTTCCGCAAAGCATACTCCCTCATGGGTTGTGGTGCTAAAACCGACGATACCAAAAAAGAAGAACAGTCTGAAGAAGACTATTACAGTGATGGCTATGGCGAAAAGATCGACGAAGACGATGAATTCTGGTCCCGTTACGATAGCTACTATCCATACGGTTATAACTGGGAAACCCGCGACGACGCCTGCTCTAACTCTTATTACAACAAAGACCGATGGGCATCCCGCAACGTTTTCTCTTCCAATATCGGTCTGACAGCCAAGAGAGGGAATGACAACAGCATGCTCATTGCCGTTACCGACATCCGCGATACTAAACCATTAATGGGTGTAGAACTGGAACTGCTCGACTACCAGAACCAGGTAATCTTCAAAACCAAGAGCGATGGCGATGGTCTTGCAAACTTCGATCTGAAACGCAGACCTTACCTCCTGATCGCTAAGAAAGGTGACGAAAGAGGCTACCTGAAACTGGACGATGGTAACTCCCTCCCCCTGGGCCGTTTCGATGTGAAAGGGGAAGAAGTACAAAGCGGTATCAAAGGCTTCCTCTACGGTGAACGTGGTGTATGGCGCCCTGGCGATACCCTGTACCTTACCTTCATACTGGAAGATAAACAACAGAAATTACCAGCTGATCACCCGGTTACACTGGAACTCTACAATCCGAAAGGCCAGCTGTACAGAAGGATCAACGCCCTGCAATCTGTAAATGGCTTCTATAACTTTATCACCGCTACCAACCCTGACGACATTACTGGTAACTGGACGGCGAAGGTAAAAGTAGGAGGCGCCCTCTTTACTAAAAATTTGCGCATTGAAACTGTAAAGCCCAACAGGCTGAAAGTAAAACTGGACTTTGGTACAAGAACAACCCTGTCCAAAGACGATGCTTCTGAAGGTACACTGAGTGCACAATGGTTGTTTGGCGCTACTGCCCAGCACCTGAAAGCAAAAGTCGATGTATCGCTCACCCAACAGGCTACCAGCTTTAAAAACTTTGCCGGCTATACCTTCGACGACCCTGTCACTCACTTTGAAGCTGAAGATAAAACCATCTTCGAAAGCGCCCTGAGTGAGAACGGTACCGCACCTGTAAAAGTGAACCTGCCACTGGGCAAAATCGCTCCAGGTCAGCTGAAAGCTAACTTCGAAATCAAAGTATTCGAGCCAGGTGGCGATTTCAGTATCGACCACTTCTCTATGCCATACAACCCGTTCTCTACCTATGCAGGTATCCGCATGCCGGAAGGAGATCGTACTACAGGAATGTTGCTCACAGACCAGCCACACCATATCAGCATCGTAAATGTGGATAACAATGGTAACCTGGTGCGTGGTTCCAGCAGTGTGCAGGTAGAACTGTACAAAGTTCGCTGGCGCTGGTGGTGGGATGAAGATGGTGAAGACGACTTTACCAACTTTACGCAGGATAGTTACAACCAGCTATTGAAAAAAGAAACTATCGCGCTCAATAATGGTAAAGGTACCTGGGACCTGCAGATCAACTCTCCTGACTGGGGCCGTTACCTCGTAAGAGTGAAAGACCTGAAGAGCGGACATACCACCGGTAAGTCAGTATATATTGATTACCCGGGTTGGGCAGAAAGAGTGCAGAAAGAAAATCCTTCTGAAGCTGCTATGCTCGTGTTCACTTCTGACAAGAGTAAATACAATGTAGGTGAAGACGTGAACCTCACCATTCCAAGTAGTGAAGGAGGTCGTGGCCTCATCAGCATTGAATCAGGCAGCAAGGTGCTGAAATCCTTCTGGGTAAATACAAAGAAAGGACAGACGACCTTCAGCTTCAAGGTGGACAAATCCATGGCGCCTAATATATACGTGAACATTAGTTTGCTGCAACCACATGCACAAACAGCGAACGATCTGCCTATCCGCATGTATGGCGTAATACCACTGACGATCGAAGATGCAAATACCATCCTCAGTCCGGTGATCACCATGGCCGATAAACTGGAACCTGAACAGAACGCCAGCATCACCGTATCTGAAGCCAAAGGTAAATCTATGACCTATACCATCGCCATTGTTGATGAAGGTCTGCTGGATCTGACCCGCTTCAAAACACCTGATCCACATAGTACCTTCTATGCAAGAGAAGCACTGGGTGTAAAAACCTGGGATATCTTCGACTATGTGATCGGTGCATGGGGTGGCGATATGGAACGCATTCTGAGTATAGGTGGTGACGAAGGTCTGAACAAAAATGCAGGCGCTGCAAAAGCAAACCGCTTCAAACCAGTTGTATTATACATGGGTCCATTCACCCTGAAAGGTGGTGAAAAGAAAACACACAACTTCAAACTGCCTCCATACATTGGTTCTGTGAAAGCGATGGTAGTAGCGGGTCAGGATGGTGCATACGGTGCTGCTGAAAAAGTAGTAGCTGTGAAGAAACCATTGATGCTGCTCACATCACTGCCACGGGTATTAGGTCCTTCTGAAACCATTCAATTACCAGTTACCGTATTCGGTCTGGAAAACAATATCAAATCAGCGAAAGTAACACTGGCTACCAGCTCACTGCTGCAAGTGGTGGGTGAAAGCACGAAGACCGTTACCTTCAATCAACCGGGTGAACAACTGGTATACTTTGATGTGAAAGTGAAAGCTGCCGTAGGTGTGGCCAAAGTAAAAGTAACAGCTACCAGCGGCGCTGCGAAAGCAGAAGAACAAACTGAACTGGAAGTACGTAATCCGAATCCACTGATCACCACTGTACAGGATGGAACTGTAACAGGTGGTCAAAGCTGGACTGCCGATTACAAACCAGCAGGTATGGCAGGCACCAATACCGGTGTATTGGAAATCTCTACCGTGCCTCCGATGAATCTGGCAAAACGCCTGAATTACCTGGTACAATATCCACATGGTTGTGTGGAACAAACTACTTCTGCAGCATTCCCTCAACTGGTACTGAACCAGCTGGTAGACCTGAAGAGCAGTGAAGCTGCCAATGCAGATCACAACATCAAAGCGGCGATCAACAGACTGAAAGGCTTCCAGACCTCCGACGGTGGTTTGGCTTACTGGCCAGGTAATGCAGAATCAGATGAGTGGGGTACAAACTATGCCGGTCACTTCCTGCTGGAAGCACAGGCAAGAGGGTACGAACTGCCTGCAAGCATGCTGGACCAATGGAAGAAATACCAACGTAACAAAGCAGCATCCTGGACACCACGCAGTACCAACTTCTATGGTGGCGATCTCACACAGGCATATCGTCTGTATCTGCTCGCACTGGCCAAAGTGCCTGAGTTAGGTGCGATGAACCGTCTGAAAGAGTTCGCATATCTCTCTGATGCAGCAAAATGGAGACTGGCAGCAGCTTACAAACTCGCTGGTCAGCCGGAAGTATCAAATATGCTGATCAGAAATTTACCAACCAGTGTGAAACCTTATAAACAATTAGGTGGCACCTTTGGCTCTGATACCCGCGATAAAGCGATGATACTGGAAACACTCACGACCTTAGGTCAGACAGCTCGTGGCAATGAACTGGTGAAAGAACTGGCTGCTGATATGTCGAAAGATGATTACTATAGCACACAGACCACTGCCTATACATTGATTGCGATTGCGAAGTTCTGCGGTACAAACAAGAATGGCGCTAAAGCCACCTTTACTTACAAGCTGAATGGTAAAGCAACCACTGTAAGTGCTACCTCTTACATCACACAAATCCCGGTTGTTACTACTACAGCTGGTAATGTGAGTGTGCAGAACACCGGTGGTAATATCCTGTATGCAAGACTGATCCTGCAGGGTCGTCCGGATGCAGGGCAGGAGCCTACTGTTCCAAACAATCCTGAAGTATTAGGGCTATCAGTAACTTATAGCACCCGTGACGGTCATCCGCTGGATGTAACGAACCTTCGCCAGGGTACAGACTTCATGGCGACTGTGAAGATCACTAACCCTGGTAAGCGTGGATATTATGAGCAGATGGCATTGACACAGATCTTCCCAAGTGGGTGGGAGGTGATCAATACACGCCTGCTGGAAAGCGATAGCGCCTTCCATAATTCACCGTTTACATTTATGGATATTCGTGACGACAGGGTGTATACTTATTTCAATATTGAAGAAGGTAAAACACATACATACAATGTATTGCTGAATGCAGCTTACTTAGGGCATTATTACCTGCCAGCTGTGAATTGTGAAGCGATGTATGATAATACCATACAAGCCTTCCTGCCAGGTAAGTGGGTAGATATAAGTACGAAGTAAATTGACTAAATTTACTTTCTCTCAATAAAATGGAGCGTGTATCAAAAGTAAGATACACGCTCTTTTCATTCGGATACCTGATGGAGCCAGGTTTGCATTTATGCAGTTCTAAGGAGGTTCATTTATTTTTGATACATCCTGCGTTTTATTCGGATACCTAATGGAGATAGGTAGTCCTTTCAGCACTTCTGAGGAGGTTTATTTATTTTTGATGCACGCTCATTTTTTTGCCACGAGGGTGGCGGCCGGCTTAAAAAGAATTCTATGTGGTTGCGTAAAAGAAAATGGTGGTTGATTGTTGCTTCCATCTTGTTAATAACATATATTTTTTGTCTCCCCTCCCGTTTATTTACGGCCCCTACTTCCTTTGTTATAGAAGACAACAACGGCAGGCTGCTCAGCGCCACTATTGCCACAGATGGTCAATGGCGTTTCCCTGTTGATAAACCTGTACCTGAAAAATTTGCACGGTGCATTATCGCTTACGAAGACAAACGTTTTAATTACCACTGGGGTGTGGATATCATAGCCCTTGCCCGTGCTTTTAAACAAAACATACAACACCGCACTGTCATCAGTGGAGGTAGTACCCTCTCCATGCAGGTGATCCGCCTCTCGCGCAATAAACCCCGTACTGTATTTCAAAAGTTGATTGAAGCGGTACTCGCTACACGTCTTGAATTCTCATATTCTAAAAAAAGCATCTTACAATTATATGCTGGCAATGCACCTTTCGGAGGAAACGTAGTAGGACTGGAAGCAGCTTCCTGGCGCTACTATGGCCGTGGTGCAGAACAATTATCATGGGGTGAAACAGCGGCATTGGCAGTATTGCCCAATAGTCCGGCATTAGTACATCCTGGTCGTAACAGGCAGATCTTACTCACGAAAAGAAACCAGCTTTTAAACAGGCTGTGGAAGAATAAAACGATTGATAGCATCACCTGTGCGCTCTCTAAATTAGAACCTTTACCAGATCAGCCACAGGCATTGCCGCAGGATGCACCACACTTGTTAGATAGGTTCCGCAAAGATTACCGCACAGGCAGCACAGGTAGCACCCGTATCAAAACCACGCTGGAAGGTGATCTGCAAAGAAATGTTGCGAACATTGTAGAGCGCTATCACAATATTTACAAAGCCAATGGCATCAACAACGCTGCAGCAATTGTATTGGATGTAGAAACGGGCAATGCACTCGCTTATGTAGGTAATATCTATCATCATGAAGATGCAGAAATGGAAAGCCATGTGGATATCATACAGAGTCCGCGCAGTCCGGGTAGTACATTGAAACCAGTGTTGTATGCAGCGATGATGACGGATGGCATGATACTACCACATAGTTTAGTACCGGATATTCCTACACAGATCGCAGGGTATACACCACAGAACTTTGACTTAGGATATGATGGTGCAGTGCCTGCCAGCAGGGCATTGGCAAGGTCACTGAATATTCCGGCGGTGCGTATGCTACAGCAATATCGCTATGAACGTTTTCATGCATTGCTAAAGAAAATGGGCATTACCACATTGCGACAACCCGCAGACCACTATGGTTTATCACTGATCTTAGGTGGTGGAGAAACCAATCTGTGGGAGATGTCTGGCATGTATGCAAGCATGGCGCGTACCTTGTTACATTTAGATCAATACAATGGTAAGTATGATGCAGATGACATTCATGCACCCAACTATATACATGGATTAAAAAGACCTTCAGAACATGCACCTACAGACTATGGTGTGCTGGATGCAGGAGCGATCTGGTACACCTTCCAGGCAATGGAAGACGTAATGAGACCGGGTGAGGAAATGCTCTGGCAACAGTTTTCCTCTTCACAAAGAGTAGCATGGAAAACAGGTACCAGCTTTGGGTTCAGAGATGGATGGGCCATAGGTGTCACGCCTCAATATGTAGTAGGTGTATGGATCGGTAATGCAGATGGAGAAGGGAGACCGGGGTTATTGGGCGTAGCGACAGCAGCCCCTGTAATGTTTGATGTATTCCGATTACTACATACCAGTGGCTGGTTTACCACGCCTTATAGCAAATTAAGAAAAGTAGAAGTGTGTAAACAAAGTGGCTACAGGGCCAGCGATCTCTGTCCAGACAAGGATTCACTATGGGTACCTGTGAATGGATTGCGTTCTGGCGTATGCCCTTATCACCAGTTAATACATTTAGATCATACAGGTCAATACCGCGTGACAGCGAATTGTGAATCGCCATCCATGATGCAACATGTACCCTGGTTTGTATTACCACCAGCCATGGAGTTCTATTACCGTACCAGACATAACTATGCTGCATTACCTCCATATAGACCTGATTGTATCGCGACCTTATCAGCTGATAAGCCAACGATGGAAGTGATATATCCCCGACCCAATGCACGTATATATGTACCTATAGAAATAGATGGCACAGCCGGAGAAGCAGTATTTACGGCCACCCACCGGGATACAAAAGCAAAGATCTTCTGGCACCTGGACAATAACTTTATCGGTACTACAGAAGAGTTTCACCAGATGGCTTTGCACCCGGCACCCGGTAAGCATATGCTCACATTGGTAGATGAAACCGGAGCTGAGGTGCATGTACCATTTGAAATTTTAGCGAAAGAAAAGGACAAGTAAAGTGCATTGTTCATCTAAAAATGAAATTAAACTACATGATTGTAGTCCATGTGCTATAAGTCTTTGCCTGTAAAAAAACTGTCAATCTAAACGGTACGACCACTTTTCCTGACTTTAAACCGGATACGGCAAAGTGAGGGTAATACAAATACCTCATTATGAAACCTATTGCATCAATGAATTAAGGGATACCAGCCCGATGGTGTCAGTATTTTCTTATGAAGAAGCAACTACTGACGGCACATACTATTAAAAATATCTGAAGCAAAGCAGACCAGCTATACATTAATTAAGAACTGATAATATTTTTAACCACCTGGCTTTCAGGTGGTTATTTTTTTACCTACCTACCAGATATCAGAAGAAACTAGATAAAGATTTTCCTTACATTATTTTTACTTGAAATATTTATTCCCTTATCTATGAAGAAAATTTACTTAATTGGTGCCATACTTGGTGCCCTGGTTTTCTATGCCTGTAAAAAGGAGGATAAAACCATCACTGTTACCAACACAGTGAATGACACTATCAATAAGACTGTTTGGTGGAGCGGTCAGGTTGACGCTAATACACTGACAGCTGCAATCAGTGTGGGTTATTCCACCAAAGTCGCTGATTCCGTATTACCATCCCCATCAACATCTGCCGATGCCCCCGTACTGGATACCATGTACGAAAGAACTTACAGTGTAATAGAAGGACAATATCTGACCATCTATCCGCCAAATCTTTCCGGCTATGTAGCAGGTTATTATGTGCAGATCAAAGGAGCCAGTTCATATTTCAAAGTAAATTACTCCACTGCGAATACACAACGTAAAGCTGCAAGAGCAGCGATGCGTGCAAAGCTGGCAGCAAGTGGTGCGAAAAAGGCCTCTCAATTGCCTGCATTTGTCCGTGGTAGCGGCGAGGGTTATATCGACTCTTCAATTGTAATCAAATTACCAATCTCCATCAAAGGCGATACTTTCTATGTGAAGTATGCAGCGTATGATACCTTGAACCGTGTGAGTAAACCTGTCACAGCTACAGTGATCGTATTACCCCAGGGTAGTACTACATTCAACGATTCACTGGCTGGCACCTGGAATTATGCAAGATATAAATATTATGGTACCAGTTCCTATGACAATGAATGGATAGTTGATACGCTGTATCCTTATACCCAGCAGTACTATACCTGCAACAATAATACCCTGACAGCATCCGAAGAGGCCACTGATATTTACCTGACTAGCTATGCATGGACTTATCATTGGGCGTTCACGTTCAATAGTCAGTATACCTATTCCTCCTCTTATAGCGGTAGTTACAGAAACCTGGACCTTGATAATTCGACTTGTAGCAGCTATGCATATACTTATGCAAATAATTATAATGGTATCGAGACAGGTGCTATTTCTTATGATGCTTCCAAACATCGCCTGATGTTCATCTACAATAACAGTGAAAGTGGCAACAGTTCAAACATCGATTTCAACTACTATTATTATTATGTATCTGAATTGACTGCCAGCAAACTGGTATTGACATATGATGATAATGAGACTTCTGACTACCAGTACCTGTACATGTACGAATTCAATAAATAACTACACACTTTCCAAACTGAATTTAGATTAAACTTATGAAGAAAATTATATTATCAGGTGTGTTAGCCAGTGTTGTAGCATTCTATGCCTGCACAAAGGAAGGCACCACCACCACTATTACAAATACTGTACACGATACTACAATAGTAACAACCTATGCCAGTGGCATCGTCAATGCAGATACCCTGACTGCCGGTCTGAAAGTAGCTTATGGCAGCAGTGTAACAGGTACATTTCCTGCAGCGTCAGCTGATGCAAGTGCACCGGTACTGGATTCCCTGTACAATAAAACGTATACAGTGATCAAAAGCCGTTACCTGATCATCTATCCGCCAAACGTATCTGGCAATGTAGCAGGTTACTATGTACAGATAGCAGGTGCTGCTTCTTATTTCAAAATTGATTATACACAGGCATACGGTCTGAGAAAAGCGGCAAAACAAGCGAGAGCTGCTGCTACTAAAACACCAAATGCCCGTGGTATTGGTGATGGTTATATCGATTCTACCATCGTATTCAAATTACCTGCTACCATCAATGGTGATACTTTCTATGTAAAGTATGCAGCGTATGATACCCTGGGTCGTGTAAGTGATGCAATTACTGCAACAGTACTGGTATTGCCTGAAGGTAGCGATAAATGGACCGATTCACTGACTGGTACATGGAACTACTATGGTCATAATTATTATTATAATGGCAGCTGGGAGTATACAGATTACCAGGTGGATACATTATATAATTATAACCAGAACTTTGATTGTAATAATGATCAACTATCTTTTGGATCGACTTTAACTATTCCTTATTATAAAAATATTTACCACTCTTCTTACAGTTTCGATAACTACTCATTTACCTATAGCTATTCAAATAATTATGGATACCTGGATATGAATACCTCAACCTGTAGTAATTATGTCTATAATTTGAATTATAGTGCCGATTCTGAAGAGGGAGGTTTTTCATACGATCCGGCCACCAAAAAGTTTACGGTGATCTATGACGGTTCTTCAAATGTAGATATTAGTTATGATAGCTATCATTTAGCTGAACTGACAGATAAGTATATGATTTTGTCTTACAAAGAGTCAGATAACGACTATAATGGGACGATAGATTACTACAAATACATAAAACAATAGCACTTTTATAAAAAAGGCGTCCCGAATCCGGGACGCCTTTTTTAATATCCATATTTTTCTTTCCACAACCCTCTCAGGTGCTTCCTCATTTCATCTTCCCTTGCATTCTTCCCCGGATCATATAGCTTCATTCCTTTGATCTGCTCTGGCAGATACTCCTGTGGAGAAAAATTGCCTTCATAATCATGAGAGTATTCATAGCCTTTGTTATACCCCATTTCTTTCATCATCTTTGTCGGCGCATTTCTGATATTCATCGGCACCGGCAGATCACCTGTTTTATTCACTACAGACAAGGCGTTGTTGATCGCCATGTAGGCTGCATTGCTCTTCGCAGAAGATGCCAGGTAAGTGGTACACTGCGATAATATAATTCTTGCTTCGGGATACCCGATCATCGTCACTGCCTGAAAACAACTGGTGGCTAATAGCAATGCATTGGGGTTCGCATTTCCAATATCTTCAGCAGCAGATATCAACAATCTCCTCGCTATGAACTTCACATCTTCTCCACCTTCTATCATCCTTGCCAAATAATAGACGGCTGCGTTCGGATCACTGCCTCTGATTGATTTAATGAAAGCAGAGATAATATCGTAGTGTTGCTCGCCTGACTTATCGTAGATAGCTACCCGTTGTTGTGCAATATCCATCACCTTCTGATCAGTGATCACGATAGGAGATTCATGTTGCAGGGTGTTCACCACCAGCTCAAATAAGTTCAGCAATTTACGGGCGTCGCCACCAGAGATGTTGAACATCGCCCGTGTTTCTTTCAGCTCTATTTGTCTGCTGCCTAACCACTCATCCTTTTCCATGGCCTGGTGCAGGAGTTGTAACAATTCTTCCTCAGTCAATGGTTTCAACACATATACCTGGCTCCTGCTCAGCAACGCCGCATTTACTTCAAAACTGGGATTCTCGGTAGTTGCACCGATCAGGGTGATGATCCCTTTTTCCACAGCGCCCAGCAAGGCATCCTGCTGACTTTTATTGAAGCGATGAATTTCATCTATGAACAACACGGCATATCCTTGTTTTCGGGCAATTTCGATCACTTCGCGCACTTCCTTTACACCAGCAGCAATGGCGCTGAGGGTATAAAAGGGTACTTCCATGGTATGCGCAATAATATTGGCAATGGTCGTTTTACCTACGCCGGGAGGCCCCCACAGGATCATGGAGGGAATTTTACCTTGTTGTATGGCCTTGCGTAAGATGCTGTCTTTTCCGGTCAGGTGTTGCTGTCCCACCAGCTCATCCAGTGTCTGAGGCCGTAACCGCTCTGCTAATGGTTCCATATAAAAGATCTTAACGGGTTAAAATAAAGGCTCCTCATCCTGCCTGTTCTTCCACTGCTTCAGGAAGTTATAAGAGAGCAATACATTTGTAACAATTATTACTCCAATCAGGATAAAAAATACAGACATAGGGCTCAGCATGGCTCTCATCTTTCCCTGCTCACTTGTGGGGAGTTGTTTGATCACATCTTCCAACGGGCCCAGGTTACCAGTTTTGAGCAGCAGAAACAGGGATAAGCCTGCCAATGCAATATATCCACCTACAAAGATGCTGATGCCACCAATGATCCGGATACCACCCGGCGTACTTTCTTTCAATACCATATTACGATCTAACAGCGCTTTTTGCAGATGGAGTGATAATATAGCATGAATTAAAATAGCTCCTAAAAAGATGCCGGCAGAAAGGATCATCAGGCTACCAGTGGTGAACAGTGTGATCACAAGTCCCATCAGAAAGAAGGTCGAGAACATGATATTAACAGCAGTGAGTCCTCTGAATAATTTAAACTTTAAAGTCATTGATCTCCGGTTTTTCGAGGTACAAACCTACCTAAATCTTCCCTTATAGCAAGATAAAAACAGCCGTCTGTAAAATCCGTATCTCACACAATCCGTGATTTAGCTATCTTTAAATACTAAACCTGTTTATTTTATGAAGAGCATTTACGCTTTACAACTATCGTTGTTGGCTGCCATCTCATGGACGGCCTGCAACAACAACACCACATCAGAACAGGCGGGGACAAACCAGGACACCCTAAAAATTCCCGCGTTTGACGTAAGTTCCATTGACAGTACTGTGAATCCCTGCGATGATTTCGACAACTTTGTAAACGGCAACTGGAAGAAAAATAACCCGGTTCCTTCTACAGAAAGCCGTTGGGGCGCATTCAATGTTCTTGATAAACAGAACAAAGAAATAAGATTGAAAGGCATTATCCTGGACCTGGCCGCTAAAAAAGACCTGAAAAAAGGTACTGAAGAGCAACAGATCTCCGATTTCTACCGCTCCTTCTATGATACTGCTACCATCGAAAAACTGGGTATGACCCCGTTACAGCCTTACCTGGATAAGATTAACGCTATCCAGTCACTGGAAGACTGG
This sequence comes from [Flexibacter] sp. ATCC 35208, assembly GCF_001975825.1. Classification (GTDB taxonomy): domain Bacteria; phylum Bacteroidota; class Bacteroidia; order Chitinophagales; family Chitinophagaceae; genus Chitinophaga. The sequence continues at coordinate 72,225 of NZ_MTKN01000029.1, read as the reverse complement.
GCAAAAGTATCTGGTGAACTCCAGACCCTGGGTATCAGCACAGTCGCCACTTTCTATATCGGCGCTGACTCACGTAACAGTAAGATGAATGCTGTATACGAGAACCAGGGCGGTCTCAGCCTCGGCGAAAGAAGCTATTATGAAAGAACAGATAGCGCTACCAAAGCGGTTCGCGATGAATTCGTAAAGCATATAGATAAACAATTCTCTCAGGCAGGTTTCAAAGATGCAAACCCAGGTCAGACGATCCTGGACTTCGAAACCAAACTGGCTAAACTGCAACTCACCAACGTACAGCTGCGTGACCCGGTGGCTACTTATAATAAGGTGGCTTTTTCTGAGCTGAAAAAACTGGCTCCGGAATTTAGCTGGGATGGTTATGCCGAAGTACAACAGGTGAAAGTCGATACCATCATCCTGGAAAACAAGGCATATGTCACCAATTCAGCTAAACTGGTAAAAGCAACTCCGCTGGAAACCCTGAAAACATATGCACGCTGGCAGACCCTGTCCCGCTTTGCAGGTTACCTGCCTAAGGCCATCGACCAGGAAAACTTCCATTTCTTTGCAACCGTAATGCGTGGAACCAAAGCACAGAAACCTCGTCTGGAACGCGCTATCCGTGCTACTGACGGTACTATGGGCTACCCACTGGGTAAACTGTTTGTAAAACAGTATTTCCCTGAAAGCTCCAAGCAGAAGGTATCTGAAATGATCGAAAACGTTCGTGCCGTATATGGAGAAAGAGTGGACAGCCTGAAATGGATGAGTGCTGCTACCAAAGAAATGGCGCACAAAAAGCTGAAATCCTTCACTTACAAAATCGGTTATCCTGATAAGTGGAAAGATTATTCCAGCATTGATGTGAAACCAGGTACACTGATCGAAAATGTTGTGGCAGCTACCAACTACAAACACAAGGAAGAGATCGAAAAGATCGGCAAACCTGTGGATAAGTCAGAGTGGGAAATGACACCACAGACCGTGAACGCGTACTACAACCCACTGAACAACGAAGTCGTATTCCCGGCTGGTATTCTGCAACCTCCATTCTTCAATGCAGATGCAGACGATGCGATCAACTATGGTGGCATCATTGCGGTAATCGGGCATGAGTTTACCCATGGCTTTGATGACCAGGGTTCACAGTTCGATGCAGAAGGTAACCTGACTAACTGGTGGACGCCTGAAGATCGTAAGAACTTCATGACACTGGCTAACCGTTATATCCGTTATTTCAACGGTATCGAGGTATTGCCTGGCTTCCATATCAATGGAGCACTGACAATCGGTGAGAACATCGCAGATTTGGGTGGTCTGACACTGGCTTACCATGCACTGGAAAAATCCCTGAAAGGTAAACCGGAACCTGCAAAGATTGATGGATATACCTGGCAACAGCGTTTCTTCCTGGGTTGGGCACAGGTATGGCATGGCAACAGTACAGAAGCTGCGCTGCGCAACCAGGTGCAGACAGATCCACACTCACCGGCTAGCAGCCGCATAGATGGCCCGCTGCCTCATCTGAAAGAATTCAATGATGCGTGGGGATGTACTGGTGGTAAAATGAAACTGGCAGATACTGCGAGAGTAGTAATCTGGTAATTTAATAACTTCTCTATTTCAAAAAAGCTTTTGCCGGTGGCAAAAGCTTTTTTTTGTAATTTTGGGTATCCTTTCACCAGATGTAAATTAGATCCATATGACAGGCATCTTCAGACAATACCGCACGGAATTACGCAACATCTTCATCTTAGCATTGGTCGTACTCGCTGTACCTTACCTCCCGGCTTTTGCTGATCTGGCATTGACCGCCAAGGGGTTGATTATAACAACCGCTATCATGGGTAGCCTGGTGCTGGCCATGATCATCAAACTTTACTTTCGCGTATTAGTGTTGCGTATCACCAAAGAAAACTAACACCTGATGAAAAAGATCTCTATAGTATTCGCAACGATAGCAGCAGGTGTATTTTTTGCCTGCAATCAACCATCTTCTGAGAAAGCTGCCGCAAAGGCAGACTCCGCAATGAGCACTGTCACTCAGCCAGCAGAGGATACGACAGCTTTGCAGCCGATCGCAGGAAAAGTGGGTGATCCGGTGTGTGGCATGCCTTATGATACTACGTACCATGAATTTAGCGTTTATAAGAATGATACAGTGCATTTTTGCTCTTTAACCTGTAAAAGGGTATTCGATAAGAATCCGGAGAAATATGCAGCTAAACTGGGTCTGTAAGGATCCATATAGAATTTAGTATACTTACCGACGTTGGGAATTATTTCCGGCGGAGAGAGATGTCATAAAGCCCCTTTTGAAGATCATGGGAGTAACTCCCTTGAAGCACATAAGCATTTTTGAGCATAACATACTGATTGTCAATCAGGCTTTAACATTTCCAAATCGACCAGCCGCCTTTTTTCGTCTCCAACCCGATGTAACTTCTTATAGTATTTCGCGTTCTAATTGATCATACAAATACGTGCGCATGAGATCTATATTTACGTGGCTGCTGCTACTCACGTTCTTCTGCAGCTGTGAAAAAAATGATACGGAGGCAACGCCTTCTATCGATGTGACCGGTTCCTGGGAACTGGCCGCCAGTATGAAACAGCCTGATACAACCTGGCAGGCGGTTGCTGCTGCGGATTCTGCAACGTATTCTTTTGATGCAAACGGACAGGTCTCCTATTCGACTAAATCATGGCGTACTACAGGCACCTATAAAGTGATTGCTGATGGGAGCAAGGTAAAGCTCATTATCAGTACGGATTCTTTGTCTCAATATCTGGAGGTGGAGAAGACGAGTGATTCTACGATCCGTGTGGATGACTGGTTAAAGGCGGTGAATAAGGGCTATACCAGTAAGCGGTTTGTCAGGGTTTTTTAAAAGAAACATCCCGGGATAATTCCCGGGACGGTCAGTTAAACAGCTTATGAAAATCTACGCTTACGTTCAGATTATTAAACTGAAGGTCGGTAGTTAATATTATGACAGTGTTACCAGAGGATTACCAACGTATTAACAATTAGTTGTAGCGACATATATGAGATTTGACAAGGTTTCTCCAACAGCCGCCCTTGCTCCTTATATTAAATACAATGTGATCGCAGAGAATACGCAGGCTGAGCAGTATACAGTTTTTTCTTCTACAAGATTAGGTTTCAGAACAGGGGATCTTTGGTTCAGGTCAAAGGTGTCATGGATCTTTGTATAAATTACTATAGCAATGTTTACATTACAAGAGATTAAAAATGCACATGCAAAGGTGAAATCGGGAGCTGATTTTCCTCAGTATATCAGGGATTTGAAAGTGCTGGGAGTGGTGAGGTATGAGACGTATGTGTCAGATGGGCATACGAGTTATTATAGTGAGAATGGGGGGACGGTTATTTCTGAGGAAAAGTATGATTTTTTGGAAGTGGAAAAAGTGAGTAATATTTCTGGTTTTAAGAATGGTTTGAAGGAGCATCAGGAGGGGAAGAGTGATTACATGGGGTTTTGTAGGATGTGTGCGGAGAGTGGGGTAGAGAAGTGGGTGGTGAGTATAGGGGAGATGAGGTGTAGTTATTTTGATGTGGAGGGGGGAATGATGGTGGAGGAGAGGATACCGGAATAAGGAAAATGGTTTATATTTGTGAAGACTAAAAAGCCAGGTGCTACGAACACCCGGCAGGTGGCTTCAGAAAAATAATTTCCATAAAGCCATTAGTTTTAAGCCGAACTCGACCAATTTGGTGAGACCGTCCAGGGTAACTAAAAACCGGGACGGTTTTTTTGTGTTTTTCATAATATATACAGGCTGTTTTTATCAGCCGATTTCCACAAAAAAAGGGCGTATCATAAGATACGCCCTTCGACTTTTACATACTTTATCTAATTAGAAACTATACCTCAAACCTAACTGCATCTGATGTCTGCTCGAAAAGAAATCCTTTGAATAAGGAGTTCCTGGATTAGTCCATGTATAAACAGGATTTGTAGTCGCTGAACCAGCAGTCGCAGTCTTCAAACCTACACTCGCTGTTGAGTTGAATGTATTCGGAGAGAAGTACTGTATACCCCAATTCTTATTAATCAAATTCGTCACATTCACGATATCATAAGTAAGCGTGATTGTATGCAGCGTCTTACCACTCTTGAAATTGAAATCCTGTGTGAAACGGAAGTCAGCAGAAGTATTCCAGGGTGTACGACCACCATTACGTTCTGTAAACTCACCCTTACGTGTCTTCAGATACTTATTACCATCTACATAAGCAAAGAATGCATCTGCCATATCCTGATTAGCAGCAGTGAAGAAAGTACGAGCCTCTGCCTGATCCTTTGGAATATACACCAGACTTACCTGCTGTGGAGTACCCTGAATTGTACTGTTCACAAATCCGTAAGAGAAAGGAACACCAGAAGATGTATTAAAGAACACTGCAAAGGTTGCTACCCAACGATTCTCCTTAGTCCAGTCAACTTTGTAAGTAGTTGTCGCAACGATACGATGACGGATATCAAAGTTAGAATAAGCCAGACCAGGATTGTTAGGACTCAGTGCCTGATTCAGCTGCCAGTTAGACTCCATTGAGTTACGGATACCATTGGTGATATCTTTAGACTGACCATAAGTATACGCTACACTTGCATTCAGACCAAACTTCCATGTCTTGTTTGCCTGACCTGTAATGCTGTAACGGTAACCCTTCTTAGTATTTGATAACAGATAAGCGTTCGTATATTTTGAGTTGATCTTAGCACCAGTATAGATTGGCTGCTGGTGTTTAGTATCATAAGGCAGATAATAAGGATTATCAACCAGGTTTACCTGCTGGAATTTCAGATCGTTGATAGTCTTTGTATAAATACCTTCTACAGTGAAACGCCATTGGTTCTGTGTAGAATAATCCAACGCTAAGCTGCTTCTCCACATAGATGGCATCTTAAAGTTGTTGTCGATCATATCCACCTGTGTAGCACCAGTTGCATCATGTACATCTACACCCTGTGCAGTCACAAACTGTGCAGCACCCTGGCTGTTCACCTTTACAGGATTAGAACCAGTAGCAGGAGCATCGCTGGCGCTTGTATAACCGAATTTCTTATCGTACGCGCCATAAGTTACACCATTGTTGTAGTAAGCGTAACCTAACCATGCGAAAGGAATACGACCGGTGAAGATACCAGTACCACCACGCAGGATCAGACTCTGATCGCCATTGATGTCGAAGTTGAAACCTAAGCGTGGAGAGATCTGTACGTTATTCAGGTACTTGTTCTTGATATCGCTTGGTTTGGTATACGTATAAGTAGTACCGTAATTTGCATCTACAGGAGCACCAGTTGTTTTCACGCTCAGCGGTTGCTTGTTAGGCAGGCTGGTATAATCTAAACGCACACCAGGAGTCAGTTTGAAACGGTCAGTGATCTGGATCTCATCCTGTGCATAGATAGAGTACAGGTTGATCTTGAACGCTGCTGGTGGGTGAGACATGATATAATCACGTGAGTTATCAGTGTAGTTGAAGTTACCACGTACACGACTTGGCTGATCAGCCAGGAAAGAAGCAATGCTGCTGTAGTCAACACGGCCATTCCAGGAGTTTACGAAACCATAAGTAATGTTGTAAAACTCGTTGTGTGTACCGATATTGATGTTATGTCTGCCTTTGAAGATGTTCACGTTATCGGTGAATTCAAAGGTCTTTTGTTTCATGTTGAAGATAGCCGCTTCACGGTCAGTACCTAAGAAGATAGTACCACCATTGCTCGCGATCTGGATCTGAGGCAGTGAAGGATCAGACAGTGGATCACGGTAATCATGAACACTGCTATAACCCAGGATCAAACTGTTTGACACCGTGTTGTTGAAATGGCTTTTCAATTCAGCAACTGTTGATGTCTGGTTGTTGGTTTGTTTGTAATCAATACCGCTGAAACGGAAGTTCTGTTGGTCACGCTCCAGGTTAGTCGCTTCAGAGAAGATGGTATTGTTACGGATAGACAGCTGGTGTTTGTCGTTGATATTCCAGTCTAAACGGTTAAAGAACTTAGTAGAGTTGGAATAGATATTATAGTTACCGTAAGTACCTGCGTTGTATTTACCAGTTTTATCCACATCCAGTGCACTCATGTGATCAGAGATCTGTTTAGCCTGATCAGCAGTCAGCAAGGTCATGTCGGAAGAACCAGCAGCAAGGATCACAGGATCCTGACGACGGGTGATCTCTTCGTTGGTAAAGAAGAACAATTTGTCTTTGATGATTGGGAAACCAACACGTACACCTGTCTGGTATTCGTGGAAGCTGGAAGGCTCTTTAGAACCATCACCTGCGTTGTTTTTACCAATCATTGCTGCATTACGACCGAAAGCGTAAATGGAAGCATGTACTTCGTTAGTACCGCTACGAGTTACGGCATTGATACTACCACCGAGGAAGTTACCAATCTTTACGTCGTAAGGAGCCAGGTATACCTGAATGTCCTGAACGGCATCCAGAGAAACCGGGTTCGTACGGGTAGAGCTACCTGGCTGTCCGGAGCTGTTAGTCTGACCACCCAGAGAAGGGCTAAAGCCGATAGCGTCGTTATTGATAGCACCATCCAGGGTTACGTTGTTATAACGGAAGTTGGAACCCAGGAAGGAGTTGTTATTACTTTGAGGAGTACCGCGCGTGAAGTCCTGGAAACTACGGTTCAGAGAAGGCAATGTTTTCAAAGCGTTCTGACCTACACGGAAACCGCCTGGTTTACCAGTGTTGTTGCCTTTTACAACTACTTCGCTCAGTGCAGTAGATTCATCCTGCAACAGGAAGTTGAAGGTTACACTACCCAGTGATAAGTTGATATCAGTTCTTTCTTCCTTCTTAAATCCGATGAAGGTAACGGTGATGGTATAAGGACCACCAGGATTCAGGTTGTTGATCAGGTAACGGCCTTCGGCGTTGGTTTGTCCACCATATTTAGTACCGGTAGAAGTGTTTACAGCAAGCACTGTTACTCCAGGCAAAGGTTCGCCTTTTGCGCTTACTACCTTACCGGTAAGTTGTGACGTAGTAATCTGCGCCTCTACGTTAGTAGCAGCTAGTACAAGGATGCTAAAGATAAAAATTAGTGAAGAGTAAATCTTATTCACGTCTGTTAAATTTGACGCAAACGTATCTCCGTAACATTACGCGTGTGTTAACACAATATTAAATTAATGTTAACGAGCGCATGTAGCACTATGTACCAACGAATTACAAATGTATTCGATGATAATTTGTGGAAAATAATTTAAAAAGTGGCGTGTATGGCAAGCCATCACTCAGGTGCGGATAAGAAGAATTAGTTCGTTCGCTATAGGTATTCTCTTAGTTCGCAATATGTTCAAAAATAGGTGGTCTATGTTAAGGGAGTGTTACCCTAATATTAACTTTATCTCTGATAACTGTTAATATTTTCACAAGAAGGTGAGCCATGGGAGCGGAAAAACACAAAAAATTGCTAAAAAAAGAAAACGCTTTAGCCAAAGGCTAAAGCGTTTTTCAAAATTGTTATGTAAGAATATTAATATACAGTTGTCTCTGCGCCTGCAGTAGTCCAACCTGTAGTCCAGTCATTAGTACCATCAAATGCACCAATGTAGGTAGTAGAAGTGAAACCGGTAGTCAGATTGGTGAAATCAGCACCTGTCAGCGCAGGAGAACCTGTCTTCAGCAGGAAGCTAGGTGTACCTACGTTAGTAGAAGAAACACCAGCAGAGAACAGGTAAGGATTTGCCAGCAGTACATCAGTAGCGTTAGTCAACACAGTTGTGTTGGTAGTAGCCCACCATGCAGTCCATGCAGCATTGTCGGTAGAGCTCCACTCGCTCTTGGTTACAGCTGTAGTGCTACCAGCGATGATGTTGTGAGAGAATACCAGGCTACCTTCAGAAGCGTTAGCAGAAGTCTTGTGAGATACAACTTTGCTGTCATCCAGGTAGAAACCGTAAGGGAAACCGATGATCAGAGAGTTGTACAGGCTCATAGATGAGTTACGACGGATCTGTACACCATGCTGATAGTTAGCATTAATAGAACCTGTAGAACCAGGACCAACGATAGTCATGTTAGAGAAAACTGCTTTCGTCTGTGGTGTATTGGAAGAACCTGTCGCATCGTTATCAGACTCAAAACCGTTTGAACCAGATTGGTCAGCAATAGTTCTGTAACGCTGTGCCAGACCGAACTGTACACGACCAGAGAAACCATTGTCAGTATCGAAATCATCATCCCAGGTATAAGTTGCAATCAGGTGATCACAATTTACAGTACCACCGAACCACTCGAAAGAGTCATCACCGGAACGATAAACCTGTACATAGCTGATAGTAGTACCACTACCAACACCGCCCATAGTCAGACCGTTGATTTCGTTATCAGGAGAGTAAGCAACACCTGCAAACTCGATACGTACATATTTCAGTACACCAGAGTTGTCAGCAGCGTCAGTACCACCGTAATAGATGTAAGTTTTTTCATCACCACCGTTAGTAGCTGTCAGACCACCTTCGATCTTAGCTTCGCCAGCAGTAGCGTTGATTGGAGCTTTACCCAGCAGGATAATACCACCCCAGTCACCATCCTGACGTGCACCAACTTCCTGTGCAGAGGTGAAAATGATTGGTTTTGCAGCAGTACCTGTTGCATTTACTTTACCACCACGGGTTACAACCAGCGTACCTTTGGATGCTTTATCACCCACGATGATAGTACCAGGTTCGATAGTCAGGGTTGCACCGCTCATTACATATACAAACCCCTTCAGCATGTATTTTTTGTCAGCAGATAAAGTTTGATTTGCTTTGATGTCTCCGGAGAGAGTTACGTACGTAGAATCAGTCGTAGATGTAGTGTTGTCATCATCTTTGCTACATGAGGTCATTGCCCCCAAAGATGCCAGTACCAGCAAGCCTAAAAGATACCTTTTCATGGATTGTCTAATTGAGTTTAGGTTCAGAAAAATTTAAACTACTTTGATAAATGATATGTAAAAGTCAATGTGAATGATGTGCCAGGGCGATACTGCTGTAACAGATAGTCTTCGCCGGAGTTGATGCTTCCTTTTTGATATACAGGATTATCGAATTTGTTGTTACCATTCTGGTCATAGTAGAACTGATAACGGGCATTTAACAGGTCTTTGATGTTCAGACGGAACCCACTACGCTTGCTCACATTCAGGTTAGCCTGGAAGTCCAGCAGGTTTCTTGGGCTTTCGTAGATGTTACCAAGTCTGCCTGAACCATCTGCGCCACCACCTTCACCTACCAGGTATAGACGCTGACCGATTCTGTTATACAGCAGGTTAAAGCTCAGCTTATCATTAGGCAGTGCATAACCAAGACTTGTATTTACTACGTAATTAGATTGACCGGATAATGGTCTGTCTTTCGCAGTAGTAGTTGTATTGTCAGATACTACAGATTTGATATAGGCTACGTTCGCATAGAAAGTCACATTGTCCAGGAAGCTATGCGGTGCTATGAATCCCAGTTTCTTTCGCACTTCTACTTCCACACCTACATTGTATGCATTCGGATAGTTATAAGGCGTTACATCATACTGGCTCAGACCAGAAGATGTTACCCTGCTTTCTATTGGGTTATTGAAGTATTTGTAGAACACAGATCCTGACACGACTTCACCTGCTGCAGGGAAGATTTCATAACGCAGGTCCGCGTTATCAATCTGACTGCGCTTCAGGTTGATATTACCATTGATGAGTGAAGACATCTCATAGTCGTAATATGCTAATGGCGCAATCTCACGCAGCTCTGGTCTTGCTACTGTTCTGTAATAAGAACCACGCAGGTTGGAACGCTCATTCAGTGCATAAGTAATGTTTGCTGAAGGCAATACATCCAACCAGTTATTGTCCAGGTTAATAGATGCGTTATTGATTGGTGATTTCAACTTCATGGTGTAGGACTCTACACGCACACCCCATACGATACGGATCTTATCAGAAAGACGGTTATCGAGTTGTGCATATCCTGCTGTAGTCAGTGTCGTCGCCCTGTATTCATCTGCTGTAGAGGTGATATCATTCAGGTCATAGAAATCCTGATCGATCACATCATCACCAAACAAGGTGCTGATTGGACGTTGTGCGACTACATCGCCACCATCTTTAGTGGGATCCAGTTTCATACCAATATAGCGGGCATGAAAATCTCTGGAACGGTACTGCCCTAATACACCTGCTTTGAACAGGCTCTTGTTGTCAAGGAAGCGGAAAGGATGTGAATAGTTTGCACTGGCGATATAGATGTTTTCATCCAGATCAGAAAACAGGCGGCTGTTGGCTTTACCTACCGATCCGATATCAGCTACCATTACAGCAGATGCATCATCAATGGCACGGCCATAAGATACTTTACGCTGGTCAGGCTGGTTGTTGGTGACTTTGTTGTAAGACAATAACCAGTTTACTTTACTTTGTCCCTGTCCGACCTGGTGATCACCTTCTACGGATGTTTTGAACAGTGATTTCTGAATCAGGTCAAATGCATAGTAGTTGATATACTTAGAGCTACCGATATTGTCACCTTCTCTATACAGGAAGTTGTCATCAAAGATCTTGTTGTAAATGTTTCTCCATACCAGTTTGCTTTTGCCAGTAGTGTAACCTACGTTTGCTACAGCACCCAGGTTAGAAGAGTATTTATATACATTGTCAGTATAATCGAAGTTGTCATAGTGCCTGATCATGTCTTTCGCCACCGTTTCATTGTGTGAATAAGTCACACCTGCAATCACACCCAGGCTACCATGTTTCTTAGTATCCCAATGATCTCCCCAGCTACCCTGCAGGTTGATGGCGGGTGCGCCATTGCGTTCTCTTACACGATAATCATTGTTCAGCGACTTCTCTGCAGCGCGTGTTTGTGCAGCACTCAGCTGGTTGTTCACGATTGCTGTAGTAGATGGAAAAGCTGATGGCAACTGACGTGCGCCATTATCAAAACCTAAGATATCAGTGCTTGTTTTATAACCCATTTTGAAAGGCTGGAAAGTAGAAACGGTATTGAATCCGGTTCCTAATGAGATATCGAAGAATTGTTGTTCAGGAATTTCTTTAGTTTGTACATTGATCACACCACCCGCAAAGTCACCAGGCAATTCAGGTGTAGCGGATTTGGTGATAACAATGTTGTCGATCATATTCGCAGGAATGATATCGAATGAGAACGCCTTACGGTTAGGTTCTGTACTTGGCAGGTTGGCATTGTCCACCAGCGCTACATTGTAACGATCACTCAGACCTCGTACGATTACGAACTTATTATCCTGGATAGTAGTACCGCTTACACGCTTCAGTACTTCGCCAGTACTGCGATCCGGCGATTTCTTAATTACATCGGCAGAGATACCATCTGATACAGCGGCGTTATTTTTCTGCTGAGTATATAATGCGTTGATTGTTTCCTGCTTGAAAGAGCCTTTGATCACTACTTCTGCCAGGTTTTTGGAAGTAGGTTCGTCCATGATCACGGGCAGACTGGTAGCATTACTACCTTTTACAATCACTTCAGTGACTGCTTTAGTCTGATACCCCATGTATTTGAACTCGAGTGTATAGGTACCAGGTGCAATATTCAAAGTATAGTTCCCCGTTACATCAGTTACCGTGCCCTGGGTAGTCCCCTGGATTAATACGGTTACGCCAATTAACGGCTCCCCGGTTTTCTGGTCAGTTACCTTTCCAGTGATTCTTCCATTATCGAATGCAAAAGATGGCAATATAGCGCACAAAAGTATACAGACACATAAGAGTGCGGACTCTAAAAGTTGCTTCACAGTAGAAATGTTCGTTCGTGATAGATTGATAGTACCGCAAAAGTATAGGGGATATATAACCGCAGTGTTAAGGGAGCGTTACCAGAATGTTAACAGTTTACGTAGGTACGTTGTAGGTATAGGAATATAAGGTTTACATAGTGCAATATAATAATTAACAGGAGAACGGCTGTGGTCCTTGTCTGCTATTATTATGCTGGTTTATTAATCTTTCGAGCTGAATGTTATATTCGTTACCGTTAGCAAAGCCTGTCTTTGCAATATCACTGAGACCTTTGATCAGTTGAAACAGGTGCATGCTTTTGTTTGTAAACGGTTTGTTGTCTTTGTTACAGAGTTCGAGGGTAAAGTTGAATCTGTCTTCCAGTTCTTCTTCGAATTCACGAAGGCTCAGGGTTTCGTCGATGGGGTATTCAATGAGCATATTTTCCAGAAAGCCTGCTTCCTGCAAGGTATCAAAAGCATTAGCCGGGGAGTTCCGCATGTATACTGCAATGTTACACGAGAGTAATCGTTGGAACTGCATCTGCAAAAGGGATACTGTCATTAAAGGATGTAACTTCAATACTTTCATTTCACGTTTGGATTATTATTTCCAGTCTTACTGAATTTGTTTGCAAACTTAGTTCGTGTGTATTAAGTGAATATTAAGGGGGTGTTATCTAATCATAAATATATGTTAAAGTATAACATATATAACCTTGCATTTACACTTCAAACCAATCCATTTCCACTTTTAGCGGAAACGGATTGGTTTGGGGCAGGCCTGCGGGCCGGCTGAAATAGCAGGAATCAGAAATACCAATATTATGAATTAGGGAAAGTCACTGCTTTCGACAAATCAATATCCCCCCATATCTGCTGATCTTCTTCCTCTTCCGGCAGTACTACTTTTGTTTTCGTTACAGGGTATTGGTAGAGGGTCCATTCTTTATTTACATATTCGAGAGAAGTGAGGCTTTCCACCCAGTCGCCGGAGTTCAGGTACGTTACCGTCTTACCGTTATGTACCATTTCCTTAATGATTGGCTGGTGGATATGCCCACAGGCTACTACATCAAATCCTTTGTCTACAGCGATTTCAGCTACGATCTGTTCAAAGTCGGAGATGAATTTCACTGCTTGTTTCACCCCATGTTTCACCTTTTTGGAAAAGCTCATCTTTTCCCTTCCCATGCTTTCCAGGATATTGTTCACCAGGCGGTTGAGAATAATGAGCAGGTCATAGCCTTTGCCCCCCAGTTTTGCAAGCCACTTGGAGTTTTTCATGGTTATATCATATACGTCTCCATGAAAGAACCAGTGTTTTTTGCCGTCTACGTCCAGGATGAGTTTATTATCGATAGTGAGGTTACCCAAACCGAACCCGGCAAATTTGCGGAGGGCTTCGTCGTGGTTGCCGGTCAGATAATATACATCCGTTCCCTTTCCTGTCATTTTCAGGATTCTGCGGATCACCTTGGTATGCGCTTTTGGGAAGTAGCGTTTGCTGAACTGCCAGATGTCGATAATATCTCCATTGAGAATCAGTATCTTAGGATCGATGCTATCTAGGTATTGGACAAGCTCTTTTGCGTGACAGCCGTATATTCCGAGATGTACATCGGAAATAACGACTATATCAAGTGGGCGTTTATCGGACATTGTTTACGCTGGTGAACCGGAAAGCCGGATTCGTTGTTTCTAATGGTGATAAATAGTGTTCGCTCGCTGTAGGTGTATTTTGCCCCTGCGCTGGGCCTTTTCCGGATAAAATCATCCTTGAAAACCAGGCTCGTACACTGCAGGTTTTAACAATACAAAGAAAAAATTGCTATATTACTTTTATATTAATACAGTGTTAAGGAATCATTAAGAAAAATTATTTCTTGGAGGTATTGGTTGCGGAGAGCTATTTTTGCGCCAAATTCAAACTATATAGCGTATGGGAGGCTTTAATTCCTTTGTTAAATTGTTTATTCCTAAGGACAGGGTATTCTATTCATTATTTGAGGATGTAGCTGCCAATCTGGTGGAAATGGGAAAAGTATTGATAGAACTGGTAAATTCTACAGACCCTGCTGTAAGAAAGGATAAGACGCACCTGATCGAAAGACTGGAGCATAAGAACGACGATTTTACCCATCGCATATTCGTAGAACTGGGCCAGAACTTCATCACCCCTTTTGACCGTGAAGATATTCACCACCTGGCATCTACGCTGGATGACGTAGCAGATTATATTCATGGCTCTGCCAAACGTTTAGATCTGTATAAAGTGGTAGAAATCAGCGATAGCGTTCGTAAACTGGCAGACCTGATCTACCAGGGTTGCGTAGAGTTGCACAAGGCGATCCCTGAACTGAGAACCATGTCTAACATGCGTAATATCACAGATGCCTGTGTAAGGATCAACAGCCTGGAAAACCATGCTGATGATATCTATGATATGGCCATCGCTGACCTGTTCGAGAAAGAATCCAACAATGCAGGCGAGCTGCTGAAAATGCGTGAATTGTATCAGGCACTGGAAATCGCTACCGATAAATGCGAAGACTGCGCCAACGTGATCGAATCTATCATTATTAAATATGCATAGTCGCCCGGTCCTTAATGGCTCAATGCAAACTGTATTCTAATGGCCTTACTTGTCACAATTATTATACTGGCGTTCATCTTTGACTTTATCAACGGGTTTCATGATGCTGCCAACTCTATAGCTACAATCGTTTCCACAAAAGTGCTGACTCCGTTTCAAGCCGTATTGTGGGCTGCTATATTCAACTTTGCTGCTTTTTTTATCTCAAAGTACGTTTACGGGGAATTTAAGGTAGGTAATACCATTGCTAAATCAGTATTTGAGCAGTTTATCACCCTGAAAGTGATCTTCTCCGGACTGGTAGCGGCGATTGTATGGAACCTGCTGACCTGGTGGTATGGTATTCCATCCAGTTCTTCCCATACCCTGATTGGTGGCTTTATTGGCTCTGCCGTTGCTGCTGCTCATGGTAACTTTGACGTGATCAACTATGGTAAGGTAATGCCTATCATTTACTTCATTGTGCTGGCGCCCTTTATAGGGATGGCCGTCGCCTTTGTGATCACGATCATAATTATGAATGTTTGTCGCAAGGCAAACCCATATAGGGCAGAAAGCTGGTTCAAACGCCTTCAGCTGGTATCTTCTGGTGCCCTGAGCCTTGCCCATGGTGGTAATGATGCTCAAAAGGTAATGGGTATCATCGCTGCTGCCCTGGTAGCACATGGTATTATCCCTGACCTCATGCATATACCGAACTGGGTACCGTTCTCGTGTTTCGCTGCAATTGGTTTAGGTACCATGAGTGGTGGCTGGAAAATTGTAAAGACAATGGGGTCCCGCATTACCAAAGTGACTCCGCTGGAAGGTGTAGCCGCTGAAACCGCAGGCGCCATTACGCTTTACCTTACTGAAGCACTGGCCATTCCTGTAAGTACCACACACACAATTACCGGTTCTATTATCGGGGTAGGTGCTACCAAACGTCTTTCAGCAGTACGCTGGGGGGTAACAGTGAGCCTGCTTTGGGCATGGATCCTGACTATTCCGATCAGTGCTTTACTGGCTGCTGCCGTGTATTTTATCGTGAATCTCTTTATTTAAACGATCTTAGGATCTATATAGCCAGCCGGCGTGAGTAATACGGAAGTTATACTCACGCCGGCTTTTTTTATTGATATTTTTCCCGATGCCGCTTTTTTTTCCCCCCCATCCACCTATTTTTGTAAGGCTTTTGGAAAACCCAGTATCCTATTACATCAATGAGGCCATTATTGTAATGGTGTATTGATAATTGTTTATCATATAATAAACCACAATGAAAGGTATTATCTTAGCCGGGGGCTCCGGCACGCGTTTACACCCCATTACTTATGCTATCAGTAAGCAGATCATGCCGGTGTATGATAAACCGATGATCTACTATCCACTGTCTACGCTGATGTTGGCTGGTATCAGAGAGATCCTGATTATTTCAACGCCTCATGACCTGCCTGCTTTCAAGCGGCTCTTTAACGACGGCAAGCAGTTGGGACTGGATATTTCTTATGCTGAACAACCGGAACCAAATGGTCTGGCACAGGCATTTGTGATTGGCAAAGACTTCATCGGGAATGACAATGTCGCCCTGGTATTGGGAGATAATATATTTTATGGCGCAGGTCTTGGTACACAGCTGGCCAACAATGTGAATCCACAGGGAGGTATCGTATATGCCTACCAGGTATCAGATCCGGAAAGATATGGTGTAGTGGAGTTCGATGGCAAAATGAAGGCGGTATCTATCGAAGAGAAACCTGCTAAGCCCAAGAGCAACTATGCCGTACCTGGTTTGTACTTTTATGACAATACTGTGGTGGAGATTGCTGCTAACCTGAAACCAAGTGCACGTGGTGAATACGAGATCACCGATGTAAACAAAGCCTACCTGGAGGCTGGCAGACTGAAAGTATCTATCTTACCACGCGGTACCGCATGGCTGGATACGGGTACCTTCGACTCCATGATGCAGGCTTCCCAGTTCGTACAGGTGATAGAACAGCGGCAGGGGATCAAGATCGCCTGTATCGAAGAAATCGCTTTCAGACAGGGATTCATTGACATAGATCAGTTACACAAACTGGCGGCTCCACTGCTGAAGAGCGGTTATGGCAACTACCTGGAGTCATTGCTGAAACAATAATATTGAGATCCATACACCAAAAAATCGCTTTTGCCGCCAGGGTAGAAGCGATTTTTTGTGATAAGCTGTTCCTGGCTGACCAATATTTTGAGAATATGGTATTTACGACATAAATTCGTAATTCGCTTTTTGTTACTTTGATACCAACTCTAAAAAACAAATCATATGAAGGTTCTTGTTACCGGCGGTTGTGGCTATATTGGCTCTCATACTATCGTAGATCTGATAAATAATGGATTTGACGTAGTCTCTGTAGACAGCAATATCCGTAGTAGTACACAATTGCTGGAAGGCGTAGAAAAAATCACAGGTAAAAAGGTCCGCAATTACAAAGTTGACCTCTGCAACCTGGAAGATACCCACGCCGTATTCCACGAAAACCGTGACATCATAGGTGTCATTCACTTCGCAGCCCTGAAAACAGTACCAGAATCAGTGTCAGAGCCCCTGTTATATTTCCACAACAACCTCACTTCACTGACTAATGTACTGAAATGTGTAAAGGAATTCAACATTCCTAATATGGTGTTCTCTTCTTCCTGCTCTGTGTATGGTAATACCAACGCCCTGCCAGTAGTAGAAGAAACCCCGCTGGGAGAAGCACAATCACCATATGCACGTACCAAACAAATGGGGGAACAGATTATTGAAGACTATAGCCGTGTAAACAGCACACAGTCTATCCTGCTCCGTTATTTTAACCCGGTTGGTGCACACCCTTCTGCCCTGATCGGTGAACTGCCACTGGGTAGACCAGATAACCTGGTGCCTGTGATCACCCAGACAGCAATTGGCAAAATTCCTAAGCTGACTGTATTTGGTCATGATTATGATACCCGCGATGGTAGCTGTATCCGTGACTATATATATGTAATGGATATCGCAAACGCTCATACCAGGGCATTGCAATACCTGATCGACAAGAAAAATAAGGCGAATTGCGAGGTTTTCAACCTGGGTACCGGTAATGGTGTAACCGTACTGGAAGCTATCAAGGCATTTGAAAAGATCTCAGGCGTGAAGCTGAATTACGAACTGGGCCCAGGTCGTCCGGGAGATGTAATTGCGATTTATGCGAATAATACAAAAGCTAAGTCCCTGCTGGGATGGGAGCCTAAAACAGGCATTGAGGATATGATGAGGACTGCATGGCAGTGGGAAGTAGCGCTGAGAGACAGGGTTTTAAATAATTAAAGTTTCATCCGCCTTAGGCGGATGAAACTTTTTTAAAATAGTACAGAGCTATAACATGCTCATCTTTTTTATTACTTTAGAGGCGAAATACTTATAACAAAGGCTATGGTAAAAGATATAAAACCATTAAATGAGAAGGAAACCCGCGCAGGATTTGGAGAAGGAATCCTGGAAGCAGGTCGTAGAAATCCAAATGTAGTGGCGCTGACTGCCGATCTGCTGGGCTCTATGAAACTGAACGCCTTTATCAAGGAGTTTCCGGATCGTTTTGTACAAGTCGGTATTGCAGAAGCCAACATGATAGGTATCGCTGCTGGTATGACTATTGGCGGTAAAATCCCTTATACTACCACGTTTGCAAACTTTTCAACCGGACGCGTATACGATCAGATCCGTCAGTCCGTTGCTTATTCTGACAAAAATGTGAAGATCTGTGCATCACACGCAGGTTTAACCCTGGGTGAAGATGGTGCTACTCACCAGATCCTCGAAGATATAGGAATGATGAAAATGCTGCCTGGTATGACAGTGATCGTACCTTGCGATTTCAATCAGACCAAAGCTGCCACTATTGCGATTGCAGAATATGAAGGTCCTGTGTACCTGCGTTTCGGCCGTCCAAAATGGCCTAACTTCACTGCAGAAGATCAGACTTTTGAAGTAGGTAAAGCGCAGATCCTGCACGAAGGTACTGACGTAACCCTCTTCGCTTGTGGTCACATGGTATGGCTCTCTATCGAAGCGGGTAAGATACTGGAAGAAAGAGGCTATAGCGTGGAAATCATCAATATCCACACGATCAAGCCACTGGACGAAGCAGCTGTACTGGCTTCTATCAAAAAAACCGGTTGTGCGGTAACTGCCGAAGAACACAACGTACTCGGTGGTCTGGGCGACAGCATCGCACAGGTAGCTGCACGTAACCATGTCGTACCTATCGAATATGTAGGTACTGAAGACACCTTCGGTGAAAGCGGTAAACCTTTAGACCTGCTGAAGAAATATGGCCTGGATGCAGATCATATCGTGGCTGCTGCTGAAAAAGCAATTGCCAGAAAGAAGGCTAAATAAGAGATATTCATCAACTTTTTATTGGACTGTAGGCTGACTATAACATGGTCAGCCTATATTTTTATCTCTTATCAATATTAAACTTTACAGTAAAAAAAACGTCTTAATAGATGGTTTTTAATTAAATTCCAGTCTTTAACCATTTAACCTTTGTATGGCCATCATTCAGGATGATAAGACATTGCTGAGTTTGTACAGAGATCCTGCCACAAGGGAGAAGGGATTTACGTATATCATTCAGAAATATCAGGAGCGCTTATATTGGCATGTAAGGCGGTTGGTGCTGGATCATGACGACGCGAACGACGTATTGCAAAACATATTTGTAAAAGTTTGGAAGAACCTGGAAGGCTTTCGTGAAGACGCCCAGTTATATACATGGTTATATAAGATAGCCACCAACGAATGCCTGACATTCCTGGAAAAACAAAAGAAAAATACCTCCGTCTCCCTGTCCGACGTGGAAACAGGACTTAGCAATACGCTTAAAGCTGATAGTCAGTTTGACGCGAATAAATTGGAATGGAAACTGCAGAGAGCAATTCTGGGATTACCCGAAAAACAAAGGATCGTATTTAACCTGCGATACTATGACGAAATGCCCTATGAAGAAATGAGCCGTGTGCTGGATACCTCAGAAGGTGCACTGAAAGCATCTTACCACCACGCCGTAAAAAAAATAGAAGAATTTATCAAGAACAGCTAATATTGCGACATTTGCTAATTTTTGGGGTGAAATCCTTAAATTATGAGATGAAATTGAAATATTTGAAGACGAAACGTTTCAGTCTTTAAACTATTCATATCTTTTGCCGTCTAAATACCGAGATGATACCCAAAGGCAACGATATTGCGAACGAACTTCAGGAGCTTATTCCTGGCGCTCAATGGCCACAAAAGGCGCCCCTGTCAGGGGTTCCGGTGGGCTACTTTGAGTCCCTGCCAGCAATGATCCTTGGAAAAGTGCGTCAGGGGGATGTGATGGAAGAGCTGCAAAGCCTCTCCCTCATGCTGGCTGCTGCACCAAAAACGTTCCCGATGACTGTGCCATCCGGTTATTTTGGTCAGTTACCTCAGTCAATCATTACACGTATCCAGGAGCCGGAATTATCGGGTGTATCCCGGAAATTACCTTTTACCCCTCCGCCTAACGGGTATTTTGAGCAACTATCCCAACAGATACTTGCAATTGTAAATGAAGAGCAGGAGCCCGAACTGGTTGGTATTTCAAGAGAATTACCTTTCACCGCTCCGCCTGCAGGGTATTTTGAGCAACTGTCACAACAAATTCTTGCACATGTAAATGAAGAGCAGGAACCGGCGCTAACGGGTATTTCCCGGAACGTACCTTTCTCTGCTCCACCAAAAGGATATTTTGAGCAACTACACCAAAGGATAATTGCACTCGTAAACGAAGAGCTGGCCCCGGAATTGACCGGTATATCCCGGATATCTCCTCTTACCCCTCCTCCAAACGGATACTTCGGGCAACTATCCTCACAGGTGATGCAAAGAATTCAGATGGAAGAAGCCGCTACTGAGCTGGCAGCTATCTCTCCATTAATGGCTACCCTGCCAAAAGCAATGCCTTTCTCCCTGCCTGAAGGGTACTTAGAGCAGTTCCCTGCCCAATTACTCCTGCAGATCCAGGAAGCAGAAAGTGTATCTCCTTTTGCCGAGCTGACCAGACACACGCCTTTCTCTATGCCTGCAGATTACTTTGAGCAGCTATCTGCCCAGGTTATGCAAAAGGTAAGAAATGAGGAAGTAGCAGATGAACTGGCTGACATCTCTCCATTACTGGCTTCCCTGCCAAAAGCAATGCCTTTCTCTGTACCAGCCGGTTACTTTGACCAGCTGGATACGCAGGTAGGCACTATTGTACAGGCACCGGCCAAAGTGGTGAACATGCGCCCACGCAGAATGCAGTTCTACAAATGGGCGGCCGCCGCCTGTATGATTGCACTCGTAGGTACCAGCAGTTTGTTCTATATGCGCAACACCCAACATCCGGCTACTAAGGCAGTTATTAACCTGGCCGAAGCCAGCTTATCAGATGTAAGTGATCAGGAAATTTTGGAGTACCTGCAAAATCACATGGATGCTTTTGATAAAGAAGACCTCATGGGAGTAACAACCGCAGCGACTACTAAAACGACGACAGAAAATTCACCATTACCGGGTGGATTGTCTACCGAAGACATCGAAAGCTATCTGGAAAACACCGGTTCTTTAAAAGAAGAAAGTCCAATTAAAAATTAAATGAAACATTTTTACATACTGTGCTTACTGTTTATCACTTCTCTTCTGTGTCGACCCTCACCGGGTATGGCACAAAGTGGCGGCAGCGATGCTGAGATAAATAGCAAGATCCGGGCGGCGGAAATAGCTTACCTGGCTCAAAAGCTCGACCTTACACCAGACGAAGCCCAGAAGTTCTGGCCGGTGTATAACCAGTATACCAAAGAAGTAGAGATCCTGATCGCAGAAAGAAATAACCGTGCTACCCCTGCTAAAGAAAATAAAACTGAAGCAAGAAACAGTGCGCCGGATCAGGAATTAAAATATGACCAGCGTATGCTGGATATCAAAAACCATTACGATAAGGAATTTCAGAAAGTACTGCCAGCAAATAAAGCAGGGTCGGTGTTCAGGTCAGAAAGAGAATTCAGGAAAGTATTGTTGCAGCAGCTGAAAGAAAGACAATTGAGAAATGTGGGTGGACCAGGCCCCCGCAGATTTAGAAACTGATAACGCTAGATGTTATACAAGGCATAAGTAAAAGGAAAGCCNNGGCTTTCCTTTTACTTATGCTTATTTGGAAATTTATTAAATGGCGTCTTTGTATCATGATAATAAAGAAACGTCCAATCCTCTTCTGCGCCCCGCTGTTTGAACTGCTCACGGAGTTCTAAACCACGCTTGCCATCGTAATCATACTTTGCTGCAAAGCGACGGATCATGAAGGACATTTGAGGCGCTTCGTCACCACCAAAAAAGACCTTACCATCTTCGTCGTTGATAAGAAATACCTGGTGGTAAGGGCAGTGACCGCCGGTTACCCAGTAACTAATATAATCGTCGATGGTACCATCACCTTCTGTGAAGACTACATTATCATAATTCTGAAGCAGGGAGATATCACTGCCGAGGTATGATTTGCCGTCATTCTCAAGCGCATACTGGAATTCCTGCCTGTTTACATAATAGGTAGCATGTGGGAATGTGAGCTGCCGCTGACCGGTGATGGGATCTTCTGCAGAAACGCCACCGGAGTGATCTTTGTGCAGGTGACTCATCAGTACTTTGGTGATTTCCATGGGGTTCACACCATTATCAATCAGATGCTGATGAATTTGCAGTACCCCATCTTTGTTGCGGAGCCCCAGTCCTGTGTCGAAGAGGATGAAATCCTGATTCGTGATCACAAGGAAAGGTTGAATTTCTACCAGTAAGGAACCACCAGTTCTTTGCTGCATGGTATCTACTGATGGATTATAAGGTACGAACTGTTTTGTAGCATCTACAGTGAAAGACCCTTCTGATAATGGAATAATACGTGCCATAGTTTCTAGTGCCAAAGTGCGTATGCAAAGGTACAAAATAAAAAAAGAACGCTCCTGCCATAGGCGGGAGCGTTCTTTTTTGTGGACGGGCCATTATCTTAATACCATCTGCCTGTCAGCATCCAGTCTCAACATTATAAATATCAACATCGTAAATGTCATCAACGACGAACCACCATAACTCACTAACGGCAATGGAATACCAATTACCGGTGCCAGACCTATCGTCATCGATATATTGATGGCCATATGGAAGAAGATGATGCTCGCGACCCCATATGCATACACCCTGCTAAACGTCGATCGCTGTCGCTCCGCGACAAATATAATCCGTAAGAGCAGGGCGACATATAGCCCTACAAATATGATAGAGCCCAGGAAACCAAAGTCTTCTCCCACTGTACAGAAGATGAAGTCAGTACTCTGTTCCGGTACGAAGTCATATCTTGTTTGTGTTCCTTTCAGATACCCCTTACCGATCACACCACCGGAACCGATGGCAATCATACTCTGCCGGGTATTGTAAGTCGCTTTCGGATCGTTCTCTTTACCCAGCATTACGTTGATACGCTTTACCTGGTAATCTTTCAGCACCTTGGTAAAAGCAAAAGGAACGATGAACATCACAAACACCGAACAGAAAGCATAGATACCTACGATCAGCGCCAGTTTGGAACGATGTCTTTTGATATCCCTGCGCATGAAATAAATGACAAGCGCTGTAATACCAGTAAATATGTAGAAGAGAATGTTCTTATCCACCAATAAGGCCGACAATACCAGCACAATCCCTGAGAACGCAATTACCAGCAATACCGCAGGCAACCCTTCTCTATACATCACCAGGAAGAAAGAGAAATACACCAGCGCCAAACCCGTTTCATCCTGCAAGATGATGATGGCGCAGGGAATCAATGCCAATGAAGCGGCAATCAACCGCGCCCGTAGCTTGGTAAAATCCGTTTCCAATGAAGAGAGGTATTTCGCTAAGGCCAGGTTGGTACATAGTTTCGTCAACTCTGCGGGCTGGAACTGAAAGCCTCCTATCACCAGCCATGAGTGTGAACCTTTTACATCCTTACCGATAGCTATTACCAACAGCAATAGTAATATACCACCTGCATAGAGCAGGTTGGCAGTAGCTGTAAAGAACTTACTATCCGTGAGCCAGATGATGGTAGCCAATACGGCCGATACACCCAGCCACATAATCTGGCGGGAATAGTTTTTATTCAGGTGAATGATATCGTTCCAGATATTATCGCCCTCTCTGTACTCTGCAGCAAAGATCGATAACAGGCCAACGAACACCAGTGCCAGATACAGACCCATTATAGGCCAGTCAATACCTTCTGTAAGCTTTAATTGCTGCCGGCGGTTTATCATTAGTTATTCGGGAAATAGAGTTTAAGTATTTGTTCTGTCGTCATTTTAGCCGAAGCTCCGTTCAGGGAATCCAGCTTGGATTTCTCTCTTACCACAGGATCGATGGTCGCATCGTTCAATGTTTTCGTCATCTGTGGTTTGCGTTTTATTGATATGGTATCATTCAGGTATTTCTCAATCATTAAGCTGGCGATAGGTGCAGCATAGGTGGAACCAAAGCCTGCATTTTCCACGATTACGGCTATCGCAATTTTAGGATTGTCTCTCGGCGCAAAAGCTACGAACACAGAGTGGTTTTTCAGTTTGGTGAGCTTACCGTTTACAATAGCATTGTTCTCTGCAGTACCTGTTTTACCACACACAATGATGTTGTCGATACGGGCAATCATACCAGTACCTTTTTCCACCACATCCTCCATACCATAGATTACTGAACGGTAAGATGTATCTGATACGTGTGCTACCACGTGTTTTTCTTTGTATTTAGCCAGCAAATTGGTGTTGTCATTGTCTATACTGCTCACAAAGTGAGGTATATAGTAAGAACCATGGTTGGCAATGATACACATGGCATTCGCCATCTGCATGGGCGTAGCGACTACCTGGCCCTGCCCCATACCTACATATAGTTCGGAACAGGAGTTCCACTGACCACGATACAATTTATTCATACCTGTGGTATCGATGGCTTTACCACCTGATTCGCTCGGAATATCTACACCCAGTCTGTGACCGAGACCGAAGGAGGAGATATAATCATGCCACTTCTGATGTCCTTTTTTTACACCACCCCATTTAGGCGCATCCACTTCCAGCCTGTAAAGGTGTACAAAGTAAGCATTACAGGAGTTGGCAATAGCCAGTCGCAGGTTCGCTGCGTGCCCCGGGTTGTGGTGGGTACAGGCAATCGGGCGACCGCAATAGGTATATGCACCAAAGCAGGGGAAACCATAACTTGGTGTAATTACACCTTCATCCAGTGCGATCAGGGCTGTCAGCGGTTTCATAGAGGATCCCGGTGGATAACCTGCCTGAATAGCACGGTTAAAGAGTGGTTTGGTCGTATCAGTAAAGAGACGGCTAAAGTTGCGTGCTCTGAAAGAACCTGTCAGCAGATTCGGGTCGTAGGTAGGTGCACTCACCATAGAGAGGATACCACCTGTCTGTGGATCGATTGCTACCACACTACCTATTTTATTACGCATCAGGTGCTCACCGAGTACCTGCAGATCAACATCTAAAGAGAGGCGGAGGTTCTTACCTGCAATAGCGGCGGTATCGAACTCCCCATGTTCATAAGGACCCTGTGGACGGTTCAGGTTATCCTTTACCAGGTATTGGATACCACGTTGCCCCATCAGCACTTCTTCGTAAGTTCTTTCCAGGCCGGTCATACCCAGGTAGTCACCCTGGTTATAATCGCTGTATTGCGGGCGTTGCATCATCTGAGGGGAGATTTCACCAATATACCCTAAGATATTTGCAGCAGCGGCAAAAGGATAAGAACGGATCTGTCTGGGCACCAGTTCAAATCCGGGCTGGAACATATACATGCTTTCCTGCAGCTTACCGAACATATCCGGAGCGAGCAGGGGAGCAAAAACAGATACACGGCGGCTACCATTCTTGAGGATGGAGGCAGTGATGCGTTTTCTGAATTCTTCATTAGTAATATTCAGGATCTGGCACATGTAAGCCGTATCAATATTTTTGACATTGATAGGTGTTACGACCAGGTCGTACATAACATCATTGCTGAGGATACTCCGACCTTTGCGATCGAAGATAATACCACGGCTGGGGTAAACTACTTTGCGGAGTACCGCATTCGCATCCGCCAGCTTGGAGTATTTCTTCTCGACAACCTGTAAAAAGAAAAGCCTTGTTATGATCAACACGATCATGCCAAGGAAAATTAATTGTATGACCCGTTTTCTGGGTTGGTTATAAACAGACATTTCCCTGGAGATGCATTATTAATAAAAGTATCCTTCTATATAAAGATACTATACATTTTACTTCCTCGAAAAGAACAACAACTCATACAGCACGATCAGGAAAATGCTCGCAGCGGTAGAAAAGATGATCTTTAACAGCAGATACAGAAAGCTGCCAACATTGAATACCTCCAGTGAGAAGAAGACCAGATTGTGAAGGAATACCAGAATAGAAGCATAGATCAGAAACTGGGACACTCCCATACTTGTCATAGAAGGGGTCTTCTGCGTAGTTTCGAAACCACCTTGTGGAGAAAGGACATTAATAATAAATGGTCGTAGGTAGCCGATGAATACACAGGCAGCAGCGTGCATACCCATTGTATTCATAAACATATCGAGGCTGAGGCCCATGAGCAATGCCAGCAACATGAGTGCCGGACGGGGCAGGTTAAAGGGCAACAGCAGTACGAAAAGCACGTAGAGATTAAAGCTAATCGATTGATGCAGCAAAATTCTGTTTAGAACAAATACCTGCAGCAACAGCAAAAGCACAAAACGGATTATATTTCTTAACAGTATGCTCATTGTTTGATCAGCTTGTAAGTTGAATCCTCCAAAGATTTTTGTTCATCCTGCAGCAGGTTGTCGATCACATATACATATTGCAGGTTGTAAAAGTTGGTGGCCAGGCGAATTCTAACATTGACAGAAGTGCTGGCTTTGTCTACCTCTTCGGTTGATTCTACATAACCGATCGGTATATTTTCAGGGAAGAAGGCGGAGTAACCGCTGGTGACTACGGTATCACCTTTTACGAGGTGTACACCTTTAGGCACGTCTTCCATGGTGGCATAACCGGCTTCGCTGCCATGCCAGCGTACCATACCCATTTCCTTACTGTGGCTCAGGCGGGCACTGGTACCGAAGTTACGACCTTTGGAGAGCAGGGAGATGATGACAGCATAGTGTTCATTCACACTGCGTACGATACCTACTACACCGCTTGGGCCAACTACGCCCATATTAGGACGGATGCCATCGGCACTGCCACGGTGAATGGTGATATAGTTGATAGGACTATTTACGGAGTTGTTGACTACCTTGGCAGCTTTGTACAGGTAGCGGCGTACAGCGGTACTGATCACTTTGCGGGTGGTATCGGTACTATACTGACGAATGGTATCAGATTTTACAATATTGTCGAGGATAACAGTGTCAAAACTTGTGCGCAGCATATTGTGCAGACGGGCATTCTCTTTTACCAGACTGTCATTTGTCGCTTTCAGGTGAAAGTAGTATTCTACGTTGTTGTAACGTTCGTATAACCTGGCGCTAATGTTATTGGCGGAATTGAGGTAAGCTGTTTTCTGAAAATCGTTGTTCTGGAAGACCAGCACTAAACAGATCACTTCCAGCAGCAAGAACAGAAAAAAATTAAAGTAGCGCCTTAAGAAAATGATGAGATTACGCACAGGATTTTATTTCTATAAAGAAGCCTGCAAAGCCGATAGCCCTGCAGGCCTCTCTGTATTATTGCATTAGGAACGGATACTTACCTACGTGTTTCAGTGCGATACCGGTACCTCTTACCACGGCGCGCAGTGGATCGTCTGCCACGTGAACGGGCAATTTGATCTTCTGGGTCAGGCGTTTGTCGAGGCCGCGTAACAATGCACCACCACCGGTCAGGTATAATCCTCTGCGGTAGATATCTGCAGCCAGTTCGGGAGGAGTTGTTTCCAATGCTTTCAGGATGGCTTCTTCGATCTTGAAAATGGATTTGTCCAACGCTTCGGCTACTTCCTGGTAAGATACCATGATCTGTTTAGGAATACCGGTTACGAGGTCACGTCCATTTACTGCTACATCATCTGGTGGGTTGTCCAGTTCTTTCAGTGCAGAACCGATCTGGATCTTGATCTGCTCAGCAGTTCTTTCACCAATCAGCAGGCTATGATAGCGGCGCAGGGCTTCCATGATATCGGCAGTGAACTCGTCACCGGCGATACGGATACTCTGGTCGCACACAATACCAGCGAGGGCAATCACGCTAATACCGGTGGTACCACCTCCGATATCGATGATCATGTTACCTACCGGCTCTTCTACGTCAATACCGATACCCAGCGCAGCGGCCATCGGTTCATGTATCAGGAACACTTCCTTAGCGCCCGCCTGCTCGGCAGAGTCGCGTACGGCGCGTTTTTCTACTTCTGTGATGCTGGATGGAATGCAAATTACCATACGCCAGCTGGGAGAGAACAAAGGCTTCTTTGGATACACCAGTTTGATCATTTCACGAAGCATACCTTCTGCTGCATTGAAGTCCGCGATTACACCATCTTTCAGGGGACGAATGGTGCGCAGGTACTCATGTGTCTTCTCGTGCATCATCATGGCTTTCTTACCAACAGCCACAATTTTCCCGCTAGCGCGCTCTATAGCAACAATGGAAGGTTCATCCACTACCACCTGGTCATTGTGAATGATCAGCGTATTAGCTGTACCTAAGTCAATCGCTATTTCCTGTGTTAAAAAATTAAAGAACCCCATTGCTTAATATGGTCAAAATATTATTGTGTGCAAAAATGAATAATTCCAACGAATATACAATCTTAAAATTGTATGTTTTCTCAATAATACAACTAAATATTAAAAAATGTTATTTATTGTATTTGATGAGCCGGTTAGTAGTTGCAACAGTTAAAAACAACCTGTTAGCCGGTAAGTATGACTCTCGAAAACGCTTAAACGAATGATCGTTTATGAAATGGTATTGCTCTCTATTAATGAATGAGTTATGCGACAGTAGTGGTGCCTGCATAGCCACAGGCCAACCCTTGCTGGGCTTACACGAACTCGAATCCAATATCCCTCCTGTAATATTTGCCTTCAAAATCAATAGATTCTGCTGTTTGCCGGCTATGCGACAACGCAATACCCAGATCAGAAGCCAGTGAAGTGATGGTAAGTACACGACCGCCATTGGTGAGGATCTCACCGCCAGAAGCCCTTGTACCTGCCTGGAATACCAGCTGATCCTGCGTTGGGGCAGGAATGTTGGTAATGACCTTACCCTTCTCATACGCTTCCGGATACCCTCCGGCTACCAGCATTACTGTGGTCGCCACACGGCTATCCTCATAAATTTTTTGTGCAGACAGCTTACCGTCTATCACTGACTGAAACAGCTCCAGCAGGTCATTTTGCAGGCGAGGCATTACCACCTCCGTTTCAGGATCACCCATGCGACAGTTGTATTCTATCACAAATGGCGCTCCATCTACTTTGATTAACCCAAAGAAAATAAAGCCGTTGTAGACAATGTTCTCTTTGGCTAACCCGTCTACCGTAGGTTGGATCACCTGTTCTACCACCTGGTCCATAAATGCTTTGTCAGCAAATGGAACAGGAGAAACAGCACCCATACCACCAGTATTCAGGCCGGTATCGCCTTCTCCAATACGTTTATAATCTTTTGCGGAAGGCAGCAGCTGATAGCTTTTTCCATCCGTCAGCACAAATACAGATAATTCTATGCCAGAAAGGAATTGTTCTACAACAACTTTTTTGCTGGCATCACCAAACTTCGCCTCACGGATCATCTGGGTGAATTCAGTCACCGCAGCTTCGCGATCTTCGAGGATCACCACCCCCTTACCGGCAGCCAACCCATCGGCCTTGAGTACAATTGGGGTGGCATGCTGACGCAGATAGGCGACCCCCTCTTCGTAGGTACTCTCGTCAAACTCCCTGTAGGCGGCAGTTGGAATATTGTGACGGCTCATGAACTGCTTTGCAAATGCCTTACTGCCCTCCAGTTGAGCGGCATATGCAGAAGGTCCCATCACTGGGATGTGTTTCAAAGCTTCGTCCTGCTGGAAGAAATCGTAGATCCCTTTTACCAGTGGTTCTTCAGAACCAGGTACTACCAGGGTAATGGCATTTTTAAGACAGAAAGCCTTTATTTTATCGAAGTCGGACACCGCGAAATCAACATTCTCCCCATATTGGGCAGTACCCGCATTTCCGGGAGCGATGAACAACTGCTCACATAAAGTGCTCTGAGTCATTTTCCAGGCCAGGGCGTGTTCCCGGCCACCACTTCCTAATAGTAAAATCTTCATATTGTATATCAGTGTGTAATTTGAGCGAATTCAGCCATTTCAGCCCCGTTCTTCCAAATTTTTTGCAAAGAAAGGCCAAAATTTAACCAAAAGCACCATTTTTCTCTACAAAAAGCCTAATTTATTTATCTTGCCACATTCATAGGACTATCTTATCAACAAAACTAACCAATTATGACTCAATCTGCTGTTGAGCAGCCTGTAAGTACACCAAAACAAAAAGGCGGCCATCACAAAGGCCTTTATGTTCTTTTTTTTACTGAGATGTGGGAGCGCTTCGGGTATTACCTGATGATCGGGATCTTCTTCCTATACCTGATTGATCCAACCGCTAATGGCGGTAAAGGCTTTGATACTGCCCACGCTTCTGATCTTGTAGGTTCGTACATTGCATTGGTTTACCTTTCGCCGTTCATAGGGGGGTTAATGGCCGACAGGTATCTCGGCTATCGTAAAGCGGTTATTTTAGGGGGTGCCCTGCTTGCCGCCGGTTATTTTACACTGGCCTTCCCCGGGGAATTAGCCATGTATACTGCCCTGACCCTGATCATTATCGGAAATGGCTTCTTCAAACCGAACATCGGCACCATTCTCGGGAACATCTACAACAGAGAAGACCTTAAACCTAAGAAAGACATTGCCTACAACATCTTTTACATGGGTGTAAATATCGGTGCCTTTATTTGCAACTTCGTGGCTGCTTACCTACGTAACCACTATGGCTGGGGCCACGCTTTTACCGCTGCCGGCGTAGGTATGCTGGTAGGTTTGGTGATCTTCATCTCCAAATCCAAAGTAATTGCTGAAGGAGATATCCGCAAACCAGTACAGAAAGATGATATGCCGATGAGCAAAATCCTCGGACTGGTATTGCTGCCAGCTTTCATCGCTGCTATCCTGGGTTACTTCATGTACAAATTCCTCGGGCATCCGCTATTTGGTACACCATCCATCGATGCATTCATGTTTGCCTGTGTACCTATCGTTATTTTCTACATTCGCCTGTATACTACTGCGAATAAAGAAGATAAACGAGGACTGGGTGCGCTGCTGGCCTTCTTTGCAGTAGCGATCGTGTTCTGGGTGATCTACAACCAGAACAGCACCGGTTTGACAATATGGGCAGATCAGTATACTGATCGTTCTATGTCAGAAGGTGTCGAAAAGATTGCGAAACCAATGGGTATGCTGCAAACTGTGACAACCGAGCCACACGCCGTCACCCAGATCGATGCACAATTCCGTGCAATAACTGATGGTCATGGCAATACCATTACCGTACAGGGTGCAGATCCTTACTTCCAGAACCTGCCAAAGGACAAATGGCCTGCCAGCGGCAAAATGCAACTGATTTCAACAGAGATCTTCCAATCTGCCAACCCAGGGTTTATCGTATTATTCACATTGTTAGTCCTCGGATTGTTCGGATGGCTCGCCAAGAGAGGCAAAGAGCCTACTACACCTATGAAAGTGGCAATGGGTATCTTCATTGCCGGCCTGTCGTCTTTACTGATGATCGTGGCAGCATCTATGACGAATGTGTATGTGGATAAGAGTTCTATGGCCTTCCTGGTAGGTACTTATGCCATCTTCACCGTGGGTGAAATATTGGTAAGTCCGATCGGATTGTCTATGGTATCCAAGTTATCCCCTCCACGCCTGACGGCACTGATGATGGGTGGCTGGTACCTGGTGAACTCCATTGCTGGTAAAGTGGCTGGTATGATGGCAACTTTCTGGGATAACTTCACTGACAAAAAGGTATATTTCATGATTCTGACCGTAGCTGCAGCCATTGCATTTGTGGTCATGCTGATGATCAGTAAGTGGATTGCAGGTGTCGTAAAAGAGAAAACCGGATCTTATTAATACCCTCGAAAAAATATGCTTAAAATGCTTCTGCCGGCCGGTAGAAGCATTTTTTTTTAGGGGTAAAAGGGCTATATGTCTTATATTGCCTCCCAAACAAAATCTAACTATACCCACCAACAACAACTATGGCAGATAATTTTAAACCTTTTGTCTCACCCGAGGTGAAGATGAAAGAATTTACAGTCAAGTCCATTTTATTGGGCTGCATGTTTGGTATTATATTCGGTGCCGCCACGGTGTATCTTGCGCTGAAAGCGGGTTTAACGGTTTCTGCGTCTATCCCGATTGCAGTGATTGCCATTACACTCGGCCGGAGATTTTTTAAGACCACGATTCTGGAAAACAACATTATTCAGACTACAGGTTCAGCAGGTGAATCTATTGCTGCGGGTGTGGTATTTACGTTACCTGGCTTCCTCTTCCTGTCTGACCACAATGGTGATCAGTATTTTAATTACATCACGATCCTCATCCTTGCCATCTTTGGTGGTATCCTGGGTACATTGATGATGATTCCCCTGCGCCGGTCACTGATTGTAAAAGAACATGACACCCTGCCTTACCCTGAAGGTACTGCCTGTGGCGATGTACTGATAGCCGGTGAAAAAGGCGGTGACTTTGCCAAAACAGCTTTCTATGGTCTGGGCTTTGCGGTAGTATATGCCGTGTTCCAAAAGGTATTTCACGTGATTTCGGAAACACCTGCCTATATGACCAAACAGGTCAACAAATTCTTCCCTTCTGCTAAAATAAGTGCTGACATCACCCCTGAATACCTGGGTGTTGGTTATATCATTGGCCCCCGCATTGCCGGTGTACTGGTAGCGGGTGGTGTATTGTCCTGGTTGGTATTGATACCTTTGCTGGCCAGTTTACTGCCTGGTGACCTGATTGCTACACAACTGGTAAAACTGGGTTACCTCGCTAACCTGGCTACGCCTGGGGGTAAAGGTAACTGGAATCCTGCTACACATACTTTTACGGATTACTCTGCCGCTATCTACTTTGCCTATGTACGTCAGATAGGCGCTGGTGCCGTAGCAGCAGGTGGTTTCATCACGCTGATCAAAACCATTCCTACCATCATTTCTTCTTTCAAAGGTAGCCTTGGCTCCCTGAAGAAAGGTGAAGGTGCAGGTGCTGCAAATGTGGCTGTACCACGTACAGAAAAAGACCTGAATGTAAAACTGGTATTGTTTGGTAGCATTGGCCTGATCATCCTGATGGCGTTCCTGCCCCAGTTACCAGGTCAGTCTATTGGTCAGAAACTGCTGGTAGGTTTGCTGGTGGTAATATTCGGTGCATTCTTCGTAACTGTATCCAGCCGTATAGTAGGTTTAATTGGTTCTTCCAACAACCCTATTTCAGGTATGACTATCGCTACACTGATGGGTACCTGCCTGGTATTTATTGCTGTGGGTTGGAGCGGTAAAGTATATGAGCCAATGGCACTGGTAGTAGGTGGTATGATCTGTATCGCTGCTGCGAATGCAGGTGGTACATCGCAGGATCTGAAGTCTGGTTATATCGTGGGTGCTACTCCTATGTACCAGCAGTTGTCACTGTTTATTGGTGCGATCGTATCATCTATCGTAATTGGTCTGACAGTGAAATTCCTCGATAAACCTACTGCTGTAATGATTGCGAATGGCGTAACTGACCACGCAATTGGCAGTACTTATTTCCCTGCCCCACAGGGTACACTGATGGCTACGTTGGCAAAAGGTATTCTCTCTAAAAACCTTGACTGGCAGTTTGTACTGGTAGGCGTATTCCTCTCTATCGTAATGGAGCTGTGTGGTATTAAATCACTGTCATTTGCAGTAGGTGCTTATCTGCCATTATCTACGACTTTACCAATTGCGATTGGTGGCGCTATTCGTGGTGTGGTAGATATGAAAAACAAGAAAAAAAATGTGACGGTTTCTGCTGAAGAAGAAGAGCTGGGTAAAGGTAATCTGTTTGCAACCGGCCTGGTAGCTGGTGGTGCGGTAGCTGGTGTGATCATTGCGATTATGGCGGGCTTCAATAGCACAGCAGGTGCACTGGATGCGATGAATATGGAAAATGCACTCTCTGGTGCATTGGGCGAAGAAGGGTATTATATACTCGGTGTATTAGGATTTGCATTCATGGGATGGGTGCTGTATCGCATCGCTACAAGAAATAAAGAAGCAGGCGCTTAATAGCAATACCTCTTTTAAAAAACATTCATGAAAGAGGACATTCTCCAACGGAGGATGAAAACCATTTTCAGAAAAAAGCGTTTTTGGCCGATGGTCAAAAACGCTTTTTTGTTTACTTTTAATTATCAATTGACAATTAACCTCTTACATTTTCGTTAGCTATATAAAACCCAAAATCTCATGCGCCAATTAATTGCTCTAGCCGGAATCCTGTTACTGATTAGCGCCTGCAAGCACGATGACAACGAACCCATCAGAAAATTTACATCCTTCCAGGTAGACAGCCTGATCGTACTGGCTGAAGACCCAACTGCTGTGCTCACTCCCGCTAATCTTACAGATAACGACGCTACTAATGATTATCCTGTTCTAAACATTCTCGCTACCGGCAATCATGATGAAACGGTTCAATTCTCTTTGATTTCTGAAACCGAAAATATTCAAACCGGTGACTATTCTTCTACCATCTATGGCAATGCTTTTCAACTAGGATTTGCAGGTCTCGATTATAACCTGCAGGCGAATTTCAATTACGGTACGCTGAACCTGCATATTACCAAAGTAATAGATACACTCATCGAAGGTTCCTTTGATGGTGAACTCGTAGATACCACCGGCACTATCTCTCCCAAACCTTTGGTAAAAGGGTTCCTGAGGGTTGTATTCAAAAGAGATACACTCTAAATAAAAGTTAAATGATCGTAGTTATGTTTTAAGATCGTCTTGTCATCTGCTCCCAACCATTTGTTGAGCAGCGTGGCATATACACGCTTGAAATCAACTTTGTACTGCAGGTCTCCGTCCTTCAGATTCATCAGATCAGGACCATCGTTCAATAAACCCTGTTGCTTTAATCCACCACCTATCAGGAACATGTTATTCGCAGTGCCATGGTCAGTACCATTGCTGGCGTTCTGCTCCACTCTTCGGCCAAATTCAGAGAAGGTCATGACCACCACATCCTGAAAACGGTTATTGTTCTTCAGGTCTCTTGTAAATACTGTCACTGCATCGTCCAGTTGTTTGAAGAGGTTCTGTTGCTGTGCCTGTTGATTTACGTGTGTATCAAAACTACCATGAGATACATAATATACTTTGGTACTGATGTCGGACATGATCAGCTTTGAAATGGTACGCAGGCTCTTACCCAAATGGGTGGAAGGATAATCTTCTTTGGTCTCGTATGTTTTAAATTGCTTTTGAATGTAGTTGGCAGATGATAAGGTAGCGCCCAGTGTTTTGTACAGATAATCCACATTAGGTTCTTCATCACGATGCTGATGCATTAAATCATTGTACAATCCTGCATTGATACCACTGCTTAATCTGCCCGGGTCATTGAAGGCTAATCCTTTCTGGAATTCGCCTTTCATGGCAAGGCTCAATGTATCGTCAATTTCCAGTGCCTGCACGGGTTTATCACAATCTCTACATTGTGCATCGAGATAGCGACCTACCCAACCATTGCCCCAGTAGTCAGCAGCGTTGCTGGCAGATTGCCAGATATCCATAGAGCGGAAATGCGAACGATCCGGATTGGGATAGCCTACATTTTGCAGGATGCCCATACCTCCATCATCATACAGTGCTTTCATGCCTACCATAGCAGGATGCAGTCCTGTTTCATCTGTGAGGGACAAGGCCTTTTCTCTTTGTATACCTAAGCTGGGCCGGAGTTTATAATAGATATCATTGCGATAGGGAATTACAGTATTTAACCCATCATTACCACCTGACAACTGGATAATGACAAGTACCTTATTGCCCGGCGGCACCATGGCATGTGTTGAGTTTTCCAATGCTTTCAGGAACTTCGGTATGAACAAAGATGCTGATGCCAACGAGCCCGCTTGTAAAAAACGACGTCTGTTCAATATTAGCATACAATAAGTTTTAACACAATTGATATTCGGGTGTACTCATCACAGCGATGGTGACTGTCTTTATAAATTGTTCTCTGGATGTAACGTCTGCGTGGTTTTCCAGGATTTTTTTGCTTACGTTCTTACTATTTTGCAAGAGCGTATCAGCAATGGTGGTAGCCAGGTCTTCGCGATTTACATCTTTGTAATCTCCCATGTAATCATCCCAGTGAATAATGCCTTTGATCTTTCGGGCATATTGTTTTTTGGCTGCCTCATTTACCTGCTGTGTGGCTTTGTAACTTCCCATCCCCATTTCTGGCGTGATCTCTTTTGGCTGGATATTGAAATCTTTTTCATAGAGAATCATAGATGGTAATTGCATGCGATACATTAAGCTGGAACTATCTATCCAGTTACGACCACCGGGCCATCCGGCTACGTTTGGCGGGTAAAATAAAGTCTGACCCAATACCTGCTGAAAGGAGATCATCACTTCTTCTCTGTCAAAATCGACAGGGATCGTTCTACGAAAACCCACCAACAATTCAATGGGTGATTTGATATGGTTACCGATCAATTTACTATCGTAAAACCAGTCTGCCATGAAGATGTTGCGCATCAGTTCTTTGATGTCGTAACCAGAATTATAAAATTTATCTGCGAGGGTATTGATCTTTTCAGGATCAGGTGTTTCTTCATCTACAAAGAATTTATAGACTTTCGCGGTGATGAATTGTGCAGTCGCTTTTTTCTCTAAGAGAATTTTTAACACATCATCACCATTGAAATTCCCTTCTTTGCCAAGGATATTTTTCACACCTTCATCATGCGTCTTTTCTCTGAACACAAAATTACCATCATCATCAAAAGCCCATCCCGTGAAGGCTCTGGCTGATTCTTTCACATCCTGTTCAGTATAGTTACCACGCCCCATGGTGAATAGTTCCATCACTTCACGTGCGAAGTTTTCATTGGGATGTGCTTTTTTGTTTTGTTGATTATTCAGGAACTGTAGCATAGCAGGCGTTTTGGAGACAGCGGTGAGTAAGTCTCCAAAGTTGCCCAGGGCATTGACTCTGATCACATTCAGCAATTGCTGGTTGAACAGTACATTCTGTGTGCGACAGGCAAAATGCCCATGCCAGAAGAGGGCCATTTTTTCTCTTAATGGATGTGTACTGCGCACCATCTCATCTACCCACGATACATTCAGGTCTTTGATACCTTGCGTATTCATTTGCTGCACCATCTTGCGGGTATCAGCATCCAGATCTTTTTTCTTCCTGTAATCAGGCAGGTCGGACTGGTCAATGATCTTGATGGGAGTCGTCTCATCTTTAGCAGGACCAATAAGGATCTTGCTTACAATTTGTTTACGGCGCTTGTGGGTCCAATCAGCTATAACAGGATAGCGTTCTCCAAAGCCAGCCCTCCATGCGAGGTGCTGCATCTGCAATTTTCCAGGGACCATAATTTTATTTTTAGATCAGGATCTGAATCTCCACACTGGATAACTACTGCCTTTCTCAAAGTTTTCTTTTTCTGATGGCAATTCCAGAAACCCATCTGCCTGCAATAAAGCTGCCAAATCTCCGGAACCATGATAGGGCGGTGGCAAAGCGATGAACTGGCCACCCGCTACGGGGTGCAAACGAACAGGCATGAAATAGGTCAATGGTGGCTTGAAATGTACATCTGTACCCAATACAGCGTATGGTTCAGGCCCCGCTGTAATTTGTAAAGAAGCCTTTAACCAAGGCAAAACATAACGATAACAACACATGAACCCGGATACCGGATTGCCAGGCAATGCAAAAACCACAGGGCCATTTTCAAAGTGTCCAAACAGGAACGGTTTGCCGGGGCGCTGTTGTACTTTATGAAATACCTGCTGCATACCCAGCTCTTCCAACACCTGTGGCAGGTGATCGTATTTACCAGCAGAGACAGCTCCCGTACAGATCAATACATCATGATTTAATAATGATCCTAATAATTGTTGTATAGCGGGTATATCGTCATTGACATGATAACAGGTGGCATGGATACCCAGTTCTGTATGTAGTGCAGCAGCAAGTGTATAAGAGTTGGAAGTACGTACCTGGTGTATATCAGGGGTTTCTGATACAGGTACCAGTTCATCACCGGTAGTGATAATGGCGACGTTGGGTAAGCGGCTCACACTTACCATTGTTTTACCGACAGACGCCAGTACACCTGTTTCTGCAGCAGTAATACGGGTACCTGCAGCGATCAATACCTGACCAGCAGCAGCATCGGCACCCTGACGGTGAATGTGTTGCCCTTGTGCTACACCCGCTTTGATAGTAAAACGACGGAAGCCATCGTGTTCCGACGCTTCCAGGTGTTCGTACTGGATCACAGTATCTGTCAGTTCCGGCAAAATAGCGCCGGTCATGACTTCCAAACAATCAGCCATGCTACCGAGTTGCTTTCTGGGCATACCTGCGGCCTGCATGTCTTCTACGCCAAATACAATTTGTCCTTTGGAATAGGCTTCAAAATTGATGGCGATCCCATCCATCATTACGCGGTCATAAGGGGGGAAATCCCGATCAGATAAAACGGGTTCACGCAGTACCCTTCCTGTGGCGGAAGTAAATGGTACCTGTTCCATTCCGAAGTCTCTGGCTATCCCCATGACGGCAGCATAGGCAGCGATGACATCCATTAGCATATGTTAACAGGTTTCTTTGTAAATTTATTCTATTATGAGCAATGATTCAAGTAAACAGGGTTTTTCTCATCTGAATGCAGCAGATCAACCTACTATGGTGGATGTAAGTGGCAAGATGGTGACGGAAAGAATTGCGGTTGCAGAAAGCAGGGTCTTTTTGCCAGAGGTGATCCGGCAGCAATTCAGTGGAAGTGATATTCATACAAAGAAAGGTGCAGTGTTTCAGACAGCGATCATAGCTGGTATTATGGCGGCGAAAAAAACGCCTGATCTGATACCTCTTTGTCATACTTTATTGCTCGAAGGTTGTAAGGTAGATATCACTTTGGAAGGAGAGGAAGCAGTGGTGAGATGTACGATCAAAACTACCGGCAGAACAGGTGTGGAGATGGAAGCACTGACGGGTGCAAGCATTGCAGCATTGACGATCTATGATATGTGCAAAGCTTTCTCTCATGGTATGGAGATCAGGCAAACAAAATTGATCAGTAAAACAGGTGGTAAAAGAGATTTCTGATGTCAGGTTTATATGGATTGATATTATGTGGCGGGCGAAGCCTGCGCATGCAGCAGGATAAGAGCCAGCTGGATTATCATGGGTTGCCGCAATGGCAATATTTGTATCAGTTGCTGAAGCCACTGACGGAGAAAGTATTTCTTTCCTGTCGTGCAGATCAGGTGTTGGAGACTGAGCTACCTGTCATTATTGATAGTGTAGGTGATGCTGGTCCGGCAACCGGGATATTGAGTGCACATGCAGCTTTTCCGGAAAGCGCATGGTTGGTATTGGCGTGCGATCTGCCGTTGATCAGTGCGCAGAGTTTAGAATTGCTGATAGCATCAAGAGATATGAGTAAAGAAGCAACTGCCTTTATCAGTTCATTCAAACAATCACCGGAACCATTGATGACGATATGGGAGACCGCAGGATTAAAAAGGTTAGATCTTGAAAAAGGATGTCCGCGCAAAACATTGCTGAAAGCGGAGATCGCATTGATTGAAAATCCATTTGCCATAGAGCAGTTTAATGCAAATACACCTTCGGAAAGAGAAGAAGCCATGCGCGCTATTATGGATGCGCAGCTACCCAGATAGCACCATCTTCGAAGAATTCTTTTTTCCAGATAGGTACTGTTTGTTTTAATGTATCGATGGCGTATTGACAGGCTTCAAAAGCAACGGCCCTGTGAGGAGCCGCAGCAGCAATGACTACGACCGTTTCGCCGGGAGTTTTTTCACCTGTGATGTGGAGGATGGCGATGCGGTGAATGCCAAATGCTGAGATAGTATACTGTGCAATCTTTTCCATTTCAGAAATAGCCATCGGCTCATAGCACTCAAAGAATAATTTCACGACTTTCTTCCCTTGTGTTTCATTCCGCACATTACCCACAAACAGCACTACACCACCGCAATCCGGTGATTCCACAAAGTCCAGTGCCTGCTGCACATTTATATCAGGTGCTATGTGTACAAGGAAGTTCATATTGACATTTTTCAGCCGCCACTTACGGGAGGTATTACAGCAATCTCATCGCCGGGTAATAATGGTTGTTCATCATTTGCATATACTTTATTCACAGCTATCATCAAGGAGCGTAATTCACGCAGCGAAGGATATTGTGCATACAACCATTCTTTCAGTGTTGCTACGTCAGCAACGCCTGTAGTGGTGATAGCCCCTGCCCCGGCAATATCTTTTGCAATACCAAATAATAACACACGCATAGTTATAGATAAAGCTACGATAATGTAGTAATTTACATACATGAAAATAAGAATTCGCGGGAACAGTATCCGCTACCGGTTGGATAAACAAGATATTGCTACACTGCAGGAAACGCAGCAGGTAGAAGAGATCACTACGATTGGCGCCGGTACCCTGCAATTTTCTATACATGCAAAAGGGGAAGCGCCGGCCATTGCCCTGAATGCAAATGGGGTGCAATTGTTTTTGCCTGTAACACAGGTATCCGGGTGGATCACCACTGAGCAGGTAGGTTTTAAGCATGAGTTGCCAAATGCTGATGGCTCTGTACTACACCTGCTTATAGAAAAAGATTTTAAATGTCTGACCGAAAGAGATGAGGATGAAAGCCAGGCTTTCGAGAATCCTGCGCAGAGTTGCTAAATTATGTTGACAGACGCACATAACCGTATTATCAATTACATCAGGCTGGCAGTGACTGATCGCTGTAACCTGCGATGTACCTATTGTATGCCGGAGCAGATGCAGTTTTTGCAAAGGCGGGAACTACTCACCAATGAGGAGATCCTGACCCTGATGCGTCCATTGGCAGCAGCGGGGATTGATAAGTTACGGATTACGGGGGGAGAGCCTTTCCTGCGGAAAGACCTGCTGCCATTGTTAGCGTCATTAAAAACACTCATTCCCGAGATTTCTATTACGACCAATGGGGTGTTGACCCAACCTTATATTCCCCAACTAAAAGAGATAGGCATCCGGAAAATCAACCTGAGCCTGGATACTTTGCAAAGAGACCGTTTTCAGCAAATCACGAGGAGGGATCAGTTTCCTGCTGTGATGCAGACGTTGAACAGTTTGCTGGAACATGATATGCAGGTAAAACTGAATGTCGTGATCATGGATGGGGTGAATACAGATGAGCTACAAGCCTTTGCAGAACTGACGAAACAAATGCCGCTGTCTGTGCGGTTTATTGAAGAAATGCCATTCAATGGACAGGGACATGCTTTTTCAGGTAATCAATGGCATTACCTGCGCATCCTGGATGCTTTGCAGGAATACTATTCTTTGGAGAAATTGCCAATCCAGCCACAGGCGACAAGTATTAACTACCAAATACCTGGTTATCAAGGGCAAATAGGCGTAATCCCTGCTTATAGCCGTACCTTTTGTGGTACTTGCAACCGACTTCGCATTACACCTACGGGTGGGTTGAAAACCTGTCTGTATGGAGGTGATGTACTGAATGTAAGAGATTTACTCCGTAGCGGAGCCGGCAGTGAATTGATGTTACATGAGATTCGGCATGCACTTGGGCACAGAGCAGAGAATGGGTTTGAGGCGGAGCGCCAGAACCAACATTGGGATAGTATGTCTGTGATTGGAGGGTAAGGATGTTATGCCTTACAGGTATAGATGTTTATCCCTTATAGATAGAGATATTATCCCTTACAGATAAAGGTATTATTCCTTATAGGTGTAGATATTATCCCTTATAGATAAAGGTATTATTCCTTATGGATAAAGATATTATCCCTTACAGATAAAGGAATTATTCCTTATAGGTGTAGATATTATCCCTTATAGATAAAGGTATTATTCCTTATGGATAAAGATATTATCCCTTACAGATAAAGGTATTATTCCTTACTGGTATAGATATTATCCCAATTAGATAAAGATATTTTCCCGATTTGAGCTACTAATGGTCTTCTCCTGCTGTAATTTGTGGGCAATCTGATGGTCGCTTTCCCCACAGGTATCTGATAATGAAGAAGTTAATAGGCTGGTTACATCTCTGGCTGGGGCTTGCCTCAGGGCTGGTGGTTATTGTGGTTGCACTCAGTGGCAGCCTGTTAGTGTTTGAAGACGAACTGGAACACCTTTTTCAACCCTCTCTTTTTAATGTACAGTCCCCCTCAGGTGCCGAAAGAATGTCGCTGGACGTACTGGCAGCGATGGTACACGATAAATACCCGGATTATAAACCGAATAATATTGAAATTCAACCTGAAGCAAACAGCACCGTCACTTTTTACCTGAAAAAGGGGAAAGAGAAAGGGAAGCTGCTGATGGTGGTAACAAATCCTTATAGCGGAAAAATTATTTATACAGGTGCGCAGGATAAGCGATTCTTTGTGGTGGTGAAGAACCTGCACAGACACCTGTGTATGGGAGAAGCAGGTAAACTGATCACAGGTATTTCCTGTAGCATGTTTGCACTGATCATCATCAGTGGATTGATCCTCTGGTGGCCCAAAAAGAATACCCGCAAGCAACGAATGAAAGTGAAGTGGAATGCCAGCTTCAAGCGATTGAACTGGGACCTGCATGCCGTATTTGGGTTTTATATTCACATAGTTATTTTCATCACTGCACTGACAGGGTTGGTGTGGAGTTATAAATGGGTGAATAACCTGTTGTTCTATGCATTTGATGGCAAGCCACAACAAAAGATAGAAGCGCCTGTGAGCAAGCCGGAAAAGGCCAATGACATTGCATGGCTGGACAAAATATTCACAGAAACAAACCAACGACTCACTTATAATGGTATTGTAAATATACGTTTCCCGGAAAAGAAAGATCAGGCAGTGAGTGTGGGAAAAGAGAATACAGACAGGATCACCACGCACATTGTAGACGTACTTTATTTCCAGGCAGGAAGTGGTGCATTTGTAGGTGATAAGTTATTTGCAAATGATACAAAAGGTACGCAGGCAAGAAGAATAGTCTATCCTATTCACACAGGAGGATTATTTGGCTGGCCGACCAAGATACTCGCATTTATCTGCGCGCTGATAGCTGCATCACTACCGGTAACGGGATTCCTGATCTGGTGGGGAAAGAAATCGAAGAAACCTGTGGTCAAAAAGCCTCTACAACAAAAGGCAGTTAGTATTTAAAATAAAACCTTCATGAAAGAGGGTATTCTCCAACGGGGAATGAAAACCATTTTCAAATAAAAAGCCCCTTCAAAAAAAAGCGGTTAGTATTTAAAATAAAAAACGAGCCGGTATCAAAATCAGATACCGGCTCGTTTTTTATTAATAAGTGTTCATATTGTCGTCTATTTCGTAAGCCCAGGCATGTATACCACCTGTTACATTATATACTTTAGGAAAGCCGGCAGCATCCAGTTGTTGTGCAATCATCATACTTCTCATACCATGGTGGCATAGTACAGCTGTAGGAACATCTTTTCTCAGTTGCGGAAGCACCCCGCCTACCATACGCATAGGTATAAAAACTGCTTGCGGCAGTTTACATATTTCCCATTCATCAGGTTCTCTTACATCGATCAGTTGTACCTGTTTTCCTTCTTCCAGCCATTGGTGTAATTGCTGTACGCTGAGGTGTTGTACACCACCTGTATCGCAGGGGATATCGTATTCTTCCATGAGTGTAGTAATAGGTTGTCTGACAGGTTTGAATTGAAATACCTGGTGAATATTGTTGAGTGTATCGATGGTCAGTAACTG
This sequence comes from [Flexibacter] sp. ATCC 35208, assembly GCF_001975825.1. Taxonomy (GTDB): domain Bacteria; phylum Bacteroidota; class Bacteroidia; order Chitinophagales; family Chitinophagaceae; genus Chitinophaga. The sequence continues at coordinate 28,618 of NZ_MTKN01000029.1, read as the reverse complement.
GTTACTCAATGGTTCTCCTATGCCACAAATAATCTTGACGGCTTCATTGGCCTGATACGTACCGATGATGCCTGGTAATACACCTAATACACCGATATCACTGCAATTCTGCATCGTACCTGGTGCTGGTGGTTCAGGGAAAAGACAACGATAGGTAGCGCTTTCTTTATAGTTGAATACACTTACCTGTCCTTCATATTTATGAATAGCGCCGTATACAAATGGTTTGTTCAATAGCACACAGGCATCGTTCACAAGGTAGCGTGTACCGAAGTTGTCAGAGCAGTCGATGATCACATCGTACGATGCAAAAATTGACAACGCATTACCTGGTGACAACCAGGTATCGTGTGGTATGAATTCAACTTCAGGATTGAGTTGCTGTAAACGTTTGATAGCCGTGAAGAGCTTGGACTGGCCTTGTTCTGCGGTGTGGTATAAAACCTGTCTTTGCAGGTTGGTAATAGAGATCGTATCGTGTTCTACAATACCGATCTTCCCTACACCCATGGCCGTTAGGTATTGCAATACAGGTACACCTAATCCACCTGCACCGATCACTAAAATAGCAGCGTTGTGCAACAACGCTTGTTTGGCAGGACCAAATCCTTCCAGTTTCAAATGTCTGTCATACCGCATGTTACAATGGCTTTACTCTTTTCGACATCAGGATATTATCCACATAAGTTCCGTCTGGCTGGCGAACGCCTTTAGGCATGCGACCATATTCCATAAAGCCAAAGTTACGGTATAACTGAATCGCTCTTTCATTATTTGCGAGTACGCTCAACTGAATGATTTCCAATTGCGGATGTTGTTCTGCCCACCGTGTGGCAGCAGTCATCATTCTCCTTCCTATGCCCATGTTCCAGTAGCTGTGGAGAACGCCGATACCCAGATTACAGAGGTGAGCTTCTTTCGAAAAGGTGTTCTGCCGAATGGAGAGGGTACCTATCGGGTGCTTGCCGGCGAAGGCTAATAACAGCAGGTCTTTGGCATCTCTGGAAAAAGAGAGGATAAAATCTCTTTCATCTTCCACCCTCCAGGAAGCTGCTTCCTCGCGGGTATAAAGCAGGAAATCTGTTTCGCTGATTAACTGGCGGAAATAGGATAGGAGCACCGGCGCATCGTCCGGTACGGCCTGGCGGAGTTCCAGGATTTGACCATTGGGAAGGAAATGCTGCATATGAGGTACAAATGTAATAAGAATTCAAAGGGGCCTGAAAATAAAAAAGCCTCTGCCTTAGGCAGAAGCTTTTCTATATAGAATTTTGGCCAATGGCCTGTTAGTTATGCAATCTTGTCGCTACCAAAATAAGATCTCAGCACTTCCGGAATCACGATCCCTTCTGCAGTCTGGTTGTTTTCCAGAATACAAGCCAGTATACGTGGCAGTGCCAGGGAACTACCATTCAGGGAGTGAACCAGCTGAGGTTTTCCACCACCATCTTTGAAACGGATCTTTGCGCGGTTAGTCTGGTAAGATTCGAAGTTAGATACAGAGCTTACTTCCAGCCATTTTTGCTGTGCAGTGCTATATACTTCGAAGTCGTAGGTGAGGGCAGAGGTAAAGCTCATATCGCCACCACAGAGGCGCAGAATGCGGTAAGGCAGGTTCAGGGACTGAATCAGCCCTTCTACATGTGCCACCATTTCATCCAGTACTTCGTAAGATTTCTCCGGGTGCACAAGCTGTACCAGTTCTACTTTGTCAAACTGATGCAGGCGGTTCAGACCACGTACATCTTTACCATAAGAACCTGCTTCACGACGGAAACAAGGTGTATACCCTGTCATGCGCACAGGCAGATCTGTATCTTTCAGGATCTCATCGCGGTAGATGTTGGTAAGCGGTACTTCGGCCGTTGGGATCATGTAGAACCCATCTTCGCCAATGTGGTACATCTGACCTTCTTTGTCTGGCAACTGACCGGTACCATACGCAGAAGCTTCGTTGACCATATGCGGCACCTGGTATTCGGTATACCCCTTGCTGATGTTATAATCCAGGAAATATTGGATCATAGCACGCTGTAAACGGGCACCTTTGTTTTTGTAAACAGGGAAACCGCTACCGGTGATCTTATTACCGAGTTCAAAGTCGATGAGGTCGTATTTTTTAACCAGGTCCCAGTGAGGTACAGCACCTTCGTAGAGAGAAGGGATGGTACCACCTTTGCCTGTTTCCAGGTTTTCTTCCGGGGTTTTGCCGGGAGGAACGATGGCAGCAGGGAGGTTAGGGAGTTGTACCAATGTATCGTGCAGGGCCTTTTCAGTGGCGATCAGTTCTTCATTGATAGGCTGTAATTTCTCTTTTAATGATGCTACTTCCGATTTGCGCAGATCAGCAGTATCTTTCTGACCCTGAGCCATCAGTTTACCGATTTCTTTTGAAGCGGAGTTAACCTGGGCTTGGGTTTCATCATATTCCAGCGTCAGCTTTTTGCGCTTGTCATCCAGTGCCAGTACTTCATCAACGATCTGGGTTTCTTTGAAATTTTTCAAAGCCAGACGTTCCAATACCAGTTCTTTGTTTTGACGAATGAACGGAACTTGTAACATTGTACGATCAATTAAATTTTGCCAAAGATAATAAAAGATATTTCATGCCTTGCCGCGGAGTAAGCATCAAAAAACCTCTTCCACCTTCGGTAGAAGAGGTTTTTTGACTTTGCGGGGCCTGCGGCCGGCCTAAATGCCAGGCTACTAACTCAGGTATTTCCCCACTATCGGTACCCTTCTACCTACTCCAAATGCCTTCGACGACACCCTGATAATAGGACAGAACTGGTTCCTCTTATACTCATTATTATTCACCATTTTAAGCGTACGCGCTACCAGTGCAGCATCAAACCCCTGTGCGATGATCTCTTTTGGCCCTTGTCTGCGCTCTATGTATTGATAGAGTATTTTGTCCAATACTGCATAATCAGGCAAACTATCGCTATCCTTCTGGTTTGGACGCAACTCTGCTGAAGGGGCTTTGTCAATAATATTCTGAGGGATGATCCCGCTATTCCTGTTGATGTACCTGGCCAGTGCATACACCTGCATTTTGTATACATCACCCAATACTGACAGGCCACCGGCCATATCACCATACAGGGTGCCATAACCTGTGGATAACTCACTCTTATTAGAAGTGTTCAACAGGATATAACCGAATTTATTCGACAACCCCATCAGGAGATTTCCACGAATACGGGATTGCGTGTTCTCTTCCGCTACATTGAATGGCAGCCCTTGGAAGTAAGGGTTCAGGGTTTGCAGGAAGGTTTCGTAAATATCATTGATGCGAATGATGTCGTATGGGTTATCTAAATTCTTAGATAAAGCCACGGCATCATCTACTGAATGCTCTGTTGAATAAGGAGACGGCATCAGGATTGCACGTACATTTTCCTTACCTAATGCCTCTACTGCCAGGGCCAAGACCACTGCGCTGTCAATGCCACCGGAAGAACCCAGGATGGCTTTTTTAAAGCCCATCTTCCGGAAGTAATCTTTGATACCCAGTAAGATCGCTTCATAAATGCGATCTATGTTGTGTTCGAACAACAACTCCGTTACAGGCACATATGGTTTTACGGGATGAGCAGTCGTAGCCAGTTGCAAAGGTTCCAGCTCCAAACCGTCGATTGCCTCTGTGAAATAGGGGAATTCCTTGGCGATATTTCCCTGTGCATCGAAGATGAGGGATCCACCATCGAATACGATTTCAGTCTGAGAGCCTACAGTGTTACAGTAGAACATGGGCAGTTTGTACTTGCGTACATTGGCGCGGATAATCTCTTTGCGATCTTCGTCATGATCGTAGTCAAACGGAGATGCGGAGAGGTTGATCATCACATCCGGCTGTTGCTCCATGAGCTGATCCATAGGACAGATACGGTAGAGCGGGTTGTTGCCCAGGTTCCAGATATCTTCGCAAATGGTGACAGCGAGTTTCTTTCCTTTGAACGGAATAACGTTCCAGGAGAAGGATGGCTCGAAATAACGGTATTCGTCGAATACGTCGTAGGTGGGCAGCAAGGTCTTGTGAATGATCTGTTTTACCTCGCCTTCGTACAGGAACCAGGCCGCGTTGAAGAGGTCTTTGCCCTCTGTTGCCGGGTTACGGCAAGGGCCACCTACCAGCACGGCTATATTTTGAGTATGCGCTTTGATGGTGTCAATAGCAGCATAGCATTGTTGAATAAAGTCTTCGAATTCCAGAAAATCTCTGGGAGGGTAGCCACTGACACAGAGTTCAGAGAAGACTACGAGGTCTGCGCCCTGCGCTTCGGCTGTCTTGATCCCATTCAGTATCTGCTGGGTATTCCATTCGAAATTGCCTATGTGATAGTTTTGTTGAGCCAGAATAATTTTCATCTGTAATAGCGTTGGACTGACACAAATTTCCTGAATTTTATAACAAAAACGAGCGTGTATCAAAAGAAAGATACACGCTCGTTTAATTCGGATACCTGATAGCGCCCATTACTATGCATGAGCTGTACAGGAGTTTAATTTATTTATGAAACAGTGCGAATGGCCTGCGGCCGGCCTATCACCACTAAAAGAATAATCCTAATTTCAACGCTATGCTATTCATATTCACCTTCCCATCATTCCACTTAGCATTTCTCGTCACATCGATAAACCCATTCCTGTAATCCAATCCTACCAATCCGGTCAGATTCTCTCCCAATGGATATTCTACACCAGCACCCACCAGTAAGCCAATGTTCACTGGTTGTAAGTCTCTCAGTACATTCACTTTGTCATACGTCTGGGTCAGACTCACTACATCTGCACGACCTCTTACCGGAAAACTCACATAAGTACCGAACTGACCAAAGATACTCATCCCCGGTGCTGTTTCCGCCTTGAGTTTCAGTGCCAAAGGCACTTCTATATAAGTGGCTTTGATATTATATTCAGCAGGGTTCGCCTTATAATCATCCAATCCTTTTCCCGCATCATATTTCAGTTTGCTACCCGCAGTGGTAATCTGTAAACCGGTAGCAAAGGCATAATGCCCTGCCTCATCCAACAGGAAATCGGCCATCACACCGAAACTAATACCTAACCGACCAGCATTTCTATCTACTCCTGATTCCTGTGGAACCAGCAGTGATACGGTTGGATCCAGCCGAAATCCCAGCCTTACCCGGTGCTCCCTTATAGAATAATTACGTTGAGCATTGCTTATCAATGCTATATTTAATAGGAAGATCACCAATAATGCCTTTCTCATGATAATTTTATCTTTTTTTTAATACAAGGTATATAATATTTTTACCGCTCAGTAGTTTAAGTAGAAGTATGCAAAATAAGACTAATAAATTAACCGGTATTTGTCAGCAGATAATCTCCTATGTTCTCTTATTGCTCTGCCTGACAGCATGTACACATAAAAACGTGCCAGATGTAAGTAAAATTGCCATCAGTGTACATATTGACCGTTTTGATCAGGCGTTGGACAAGTTGGATACGACAAATGTCACCTCCTCCTTACAGCAACTGGAGCAAAAATATCCTACATTTTTGCCCAGTTATATCGAGCATATCATGAATTTCGGTCCTTATTCCGATACCGGCCGACTGGTGTTATTGCAGACCAAAATGCTGGTGGGTAATAAGGATTTCCGGCTTTTGCAGGATTCTATCAATGCCCATTTCCCTGATGTAAAGAAAATTGAAGACGAACTGGCGCAGAGCTTTAAGTTCATCAAATATTACTTCCCCAATTTCCAGCCGCCTACCAAAGTGGTGACTTTCAGTTCTATGATCAGCAATTATGGTGCGGTCACCGTCGATTCTACTTTAGGTATCGGACTGGATATGTACCTGGGAGCAAATTTTCCTGTTTATGGTTTACTGCCGGATTATCCGGGGTATATGGTGAGAAAGTTTTCACAGGAGAATATAGTGCCTAACTGTATCCAGGTGTTGGCACAGCAATTATATCCGGGTGGTCAGCCGGGCGATAAACTGGTGATTCAGTTGGTGAATGCGGGCAAACAGCAATACTTTACAGAACAGGTGCTGCCTTATACTGACGATAGTTTAAGACTGGGTTATACTGGTGAACAGGTAAAATGGTGCCTTGACAATGAACAGATGATCTGGCAGTATTTTGTACAGCAGGATCTCCTGTACAAATCTGACTGGCAGAATAATATGCATTATATGAACGATGGCCCTTCTACCCAGGGTATGCCGGAAGGCTCTCCTGGCAGGATCGGTGCTTTTGTAGGCTGGAGAATAGTGCAGGCATATATGAAAGCGCATCCAAACGTGACCTTACAACAACTGATGGATAATAAAGATGCCATGGGCATCTTCCAGCAATCCAAATACAGACCTAAGTAAAAAATATGCATGAAAGAGGGAATTCCTCAACGGGGAATGAAACCATTTTCAGGAAAAAAAATAGCGGTGGTGCTGAAAAATCAGCTTCCACCGCATTGCTAGCTCAACGTAAAAAATAGATACCGGATTGGGAAGAGTCCAGCCTTCCGGCTAAAAACTACTATGTATTGGAAAAAAATGAATTCCTTTTAACCCAATACCGATGCTATTCCATTGATAAAAAAGAGGGCTGAAATAAAAATTTCAGCGCCTGTAGCATACCAGTTTAACCCCAAAAAATGCTTTGCTTATTCCCCTTTTTATGATGTTGTTTGTGTCTCTTCTGTTTGTTTGTGATACAAATATATGGTGAATAATTAAAAAAAGTACACTATAATATACATATCACAATAACACTTGTATTATTGAGTTGATTATAGTAAACTTAGTTTGTTAATTGCACCATGGCTAAAGAAAAGAAAGAACCCAAAAAGAAGGCGGTTCTGGGTCATTTTGATCACGACATTTTCCTCGAAGAATTAGGAAAACGCATAAAATTTCTTAGAAAAGACAAAGGATTTAGGTCTTACGAGACCTTTGCCTATGATATTGACATCTCCCGTGTTGGAATGTCAAGATACGAATCAGGCAAGTTTGATGATATTCGCCTCAGTACATTACTCAAGATAATTGATGGTCTTGAAATGACACCGCAGGAATTCTTTGCAGAAGGTTTTACCGTGACGAAGACGCAGGAGTAACCCGTTCCTTCTTTACCATATCAGCAGTGACCGTTATTTCTTCATTGTTGAACCGATCCTTGATATATGCCACGATCGATGCCACCGATTGATCATCCAGAAATGCGGCATGGGCAGGCATCACCCCATCAAAAGTTTTCCCATTCACCGTGATCTTTCCTTTCAATCCATTCAGTACGATATTGATCAATTGTTTTTTATCACCAGCCAGGTATTGCGAACCGGCCAATGGTGGATACCGGTTATTATCGCCTTTTCCATCCCGCTGATGGCAGGTAGCGCAATAAGAATCGTATAACATTCTGCCATGCATTTCATTACCCTTGCCCACCATATCCAGTACAGGATCTGGCACCTTTATATAAGTACGTGATTTTCGGGTTTCCATCGCAGTAAGTTGAGCAGCGTTGAATGATTTTTTACTTCCAGTATACATTACCCGCCATATCTTCCCTTTGTTGGATTCTGCTATGTACAGCGAGCCATCGGGGCCGGTAGCGAGGCCCATGGGGCGATAGCGGGCATCGCTGGTATTGAATACGGTATCTGTGTCAGTAAAGCCATCTGCAAATACTTCCCATTTACCTGTAGGGGCACCTTTTTCAAAAGGTACAAAGCATACGATGTAACCGGCTTGCGGATAGGGTGCCCTGTCTGTAGAACCATGGAATGCTACGAAGCACCCGTTTTTGTATCTCTCCGGAAACTGATCGCCTTCGTAAAATAACAGGTCCATTGGCGCCCAGTGACCGGGAAAACCAAAGATGGGGATCGCAAAACTATCTGCTCTTGCGGTGATCTTTCCATCCCCTCCATAGCCGGGAGCCAGTATATTTTTGCCCTGCATATGATCGAAGTAGGCATAAGGCCAGCCGAAATTGGACTGAGGGGTTACTTTCAATAAAGGTTCCGAGGGCAAAACTGCTGCCTGCCAGGCAGAAAAGACACCGGGATAGCGGTTATGAAAGTTGTCCATGCCATTCATGGCTACATAAAGGGTATTGTCAAAAGGGCTCCAGGCAAGTCCTAAGGCACTACGAATACCAGTGGCATATAGTTCCCCATCAGCTTGTGTCTGCCCTGTTTTATTGGCATCGAAACGCCAGATACCACCATGTCCTTGCAGGTCTGGTGCAGGATCTAATCCTTTGCCACCCGGCATACCGCCGGGACCTGCGGTATTGATATCCTGTGCAGCATCGGTAGGTGCTCCGAATGGAACATAAATATGGCCATCATGATCAAAGACCAGTGGCTTGGCGCTGTGCCAGTGTTTAAAGAGTGCGGTATCTGTATCGGTGATGATGGTATCAGTTTTGCCTTCAGGAATGAGTTGGCCGGGAGTGAGCTTTGTACGCAATACATATTTCACTGTCGAGAAATACAGGTAACCGTTATAGATAGACATGCCTGCAGGCAATCCTCCTTCATCCTGATAATCACCAAAGTAAGCCACTACATCCGCTTTCCCATCTCCATCCTTATCACGCAATGCCACTGTGCCACCCCGGCCTTCCAGCTGTTCATTGTAAGCGAGTTTCACATATATATCCCCATTGTCATTCACGGCCAGGTGACGGGCAGGACCTATGCCTTGTGTAACTGTAACGGCAGCAAAACTATCAGGTAAAAAGAGGCCTCCATTATCCGGGTCAGGTGTAGGCAGGGTAGTATGTACAATAGTTTGTTTACACTGGGTAAGCACCAGCAATAGCAGGAGAAAGGAACGAGACATGATATCTTGATTTTGGTAGACCTGTTCGAACAAAAAAGATATCATGGCAACAGCTTGCCATGATCAATAAGACCTGTGTTAATCAGTAAATCAATTTAGCTTAAAGGGTACAATCATTTGAAACTCCGGGATTTTAACCTCGAACAGCTTCTTGTTGAGTTGATTCTCCATCTGGTAGGTACCATACATCTTGCCGATCTCTGTACGCAGGTTAGAACCTGATACGTACTGGTAGCTTTCGGTAGGGGCTAGTAGCGGCTGTACACCTACTACGCCTTCTCCTTCTACTTCGCGATGAGTACCGTTGGAGTCAATGATGTACCAATGACGGCGCAATAACTTTATGGGAAAGGTATTATTGTTTTCAATGGTGATACGGTAGGCGAACATAAACTCACTTCCAATCGGATTTGAATAATCCGGTTGATAAAATGTTTCCACGCTGATGGTGATTCCGTCTGTTACTTTTTTTACCATAGAACACCTCCGTTTGACGTAAAAATAAGCAAAATAAATCCAGTGTTATCAAAAAATATAAACTGATACGGACTTTAACAATTTCTTGCAAATTTAACAAACAACTGTATTTCAACCACTTAACTAAACACCACCCGATTTACGATCGCAGTATTCTTCTCTGCGGCCCGGGCCGCCACCTCAAAACGGTTGGCGTAGTACCCCACTTTTTTACATTCCCAGAGATAATGCCAGAGAAAACGGAGCAATCCCAGCTCCTGATATTGCATAATGTGGCATACTTCGTGGCGCACCCACCATGGGTGTCGCAAAAATTCCTTGCGGGTTACACCATGGAGATGGATGGTTTTTCCAATCACCATGGCCATATTCTGGCTGTTCATCCGGCGGGCAGCCAGACGAGCTATCCAGGAATCCTCTTTGATATGGCAGACAATTTTTTCCATTGCACTATAAAAATACGAATCAATTTTATACCTCCCTCGCAGGCGCAAAAATCTTGCACAGCCAGCGTCTCACCCTTATAAACACAAAATGCTTTTGCCATGGGCAAAAGCATTTTGTGTCCGGAAGTTATATGAATTTTTTACAGTGAAAATCTTCTGGATATATTGAATCCCCATCTGAACTGTCCCTGCAACCAGGAGGTAGTGGTTTCAGGTATAAACTGATTTTCCAGTATAGCAGTTGAGTTGGTGAAATTGATATGGAATACGTGTCCGCCAGTTTCGATTTCCAATCCTACTGAGAGTGGGTTGTACAATTCGCGGCCCCTGTTTTTGAAATAATCTTTCGTTTCCTGACTGCGGAACGGATAGAAATATTCTACCAGCAATGCCATGCGGTTGGTGAATTTCAGGCGTCCACCGCCGCCTATTGCAAATACATCATTCTCGTCCATGTACGTGACCCGGTTGCGGTGTACCAATGTTGGTAACAGTGCCAATGACAGGCTACGATTGAATTTACGGCCGATGATCACCTGTCCTGTATAAGAAACACGGTCACTGAATTTATCAAAATAAGCAGCATCCGATTTTACTGTGCTGGATGTAGCACCACTTGCTACTGCATTACCAAATAGGGTAACGGTTACGGGTACATGGTCATCAGTAGTCTGTGTGATCAGCTGGTACTTGGCCAGGCCTTCATACAGCTGTGTAAGGCCACCAGAGCCTTTGGAGCGGGACAGACCTACCATGAGGCGATCTGTAACACCATATTCAAATGCGATACGGATATCAGAAGAGTTATCCAGCCCGAAAGCTGTTTTGCCACCACCGAATTCCCCGCCGATGTCACCAAAGCGGTGATCTACGCGAAAATCCAGTTCATGTTTTTTGAGGGTTTCAATAGAATTGCCCTGAATGATACGGGTTGATTTGAATGTCGCAATCACGGGTTCATGCTTCTTAGCGCTATCCTGAAACATATTTGCCAGATCATCCTGCGCAAAGGTGCTCAGGCTGTAGCAACAGCCGAGCAATAACAGATATATTTGCTTCATAGAAGAGTTGTGTTGTTGTGTTGTTTTAAATGGTTCAGGACGCAGGGGAATAGGCTCCTTTTACAGTCACTTCTATTACTTCTGCAATGTTTTTGACAACGAGCGTAGGTACTTTGATCTTGTGATCTACCAACCTGACATTGAATTTGGCATCGAGGGTTGGTTTACCGTCTTTGACGATGATGGTGCCTTTTTCGCGATACACTTTATCTACGCCATGCATGTTCATTGTTCCTTCTACAGTTACAGGATAGGTGCCATCCTTGTGCAGGTCAGGTATTTCCAGAATTTTACCTTTGAATTCTGCGGTTGGATACTTGTCACTCTCGAGATAGTTTTCGTTAAAGTGTTCTTCCATCAGTGTCTTTTTAAATTTAAAAGTATTGATGGCGACTTTGAAGTACACAGCGCCTGTTTTTTCATTGATAGCAGATACGGCTTTGTTGGTTACAGCATCAATGTCTTCCATGGGTGTAGCGGAAAAGAAAGACAGGGTTGTGTTCTTGCAGGAATAAACATCCTGGGAGTTGGCGCGAAGCTGTAACAAGAGCATGGTTGTCAACAGCACAATGCAATGTTTCATTGTTTTACTTTTTTAGGATTTTTGAATAGTAACTTATTCGGGCATTCCATGCGATATCCAGCAGTCGATGGAATCTTTCATGCCCTGACTCAGTTTTGAAGAGCCGGGAGGCATATCGGCATCTGCACCTGTTACACGTGATTTCCAGAGGGCTTCATTACTGGTGATGTAACCTTTGATACCACTATAAGTAGTGAAATCGGTAGATGCAGTAGAACCGGTGCCTTTGTGACATCCTCTGCTGGTACATTTATCTGAAACAGCGGTCAGAATGTAAGCGGAGGTGATGACTGCGGTGTCGCATGCAGTGACGGTGATTCCTGAGTCGGGAGCTGGTGCTTTTTCGGCAGTACATCCGTACACGAGCAGGCTAAGTAATAACACTGGCAACGCGAGTGTTTGCATGGGTCTTTTCATTTGGTCATACAATAGCTGGTTTTGTCCAGCCAGGTCTTTTAATATGGTTGAGTGATGGTTATTTGAGTGTCGATATGGTTATATGTTGGAACAAATATAGAAGATATATTTATAAATAATATTTTATTTTTCACGGGAATTTTGGGGGGATTTTTGCGGTATAATGCCTGTGGATTGCCCCTGATTTTAGGCAGGTTTCCGAAAAAAATGCAATTCATTTACAGTAATTTCATTTTTTCAAATAGCAGACAAATGCCCCACCAGGGCATATAGCAAATAATTTTTATTAAGTTACATTTGTTTTTATGAACATAGCGCAGTTATACGAAGTTTACCGTAATCATCCATCTATACAGACTGATACACGCCAGCTCAAACAGGGCGATATTTTCTTCGCGTTGAAAGGTCCCAATTTTAACGGGAATACCTACGCAGCTGCGGCATTGGAAAAGGGTGCTGTACTCGCCGTGATAGATGAAGCTGAATTCAATACGCAGCCGGACAAAATGATGTTGACAACAGATGTGCTGTCTACCTTACAGCAACTTGCGTTACATCACCGGAAACAATTGAATATTCCTTTCCTCGCCATCACCGGTACGAATGGTAAAACTACTACCAAGGAACTGGTAAGCACGGTACTGGCGGCAGCGTTCAAAACAACCGCTACTATTGGGAATCTGAATAATCATATTGGTGTGCCACTCACGATTCTGCGTATTCCTGCGGATGCTGAGATTGCAGTGATTGAAATGGGTGCGAATCATGAACATGAAATTGAAGCATATTGTAAAATTGCATTGCCAACGCATGGCATTATTACTAATATCGGAAAGGCCCACCTGGAAGGGTTTGGTAGTCCGGAAGGCGTACGTCGTGCAAAAGGTGAGTTATATGATTTTCTGAGAGCAAACGAAGGCACTGTGTTCCTGTGCAACGAATATCCATATCTTGTAGAGATGAGTAAGGGTATTCCACAGGTCATTACCTATGGACAAAAAGGTGCTACTTACACAGGTGATCCTATTGCCGACACTGCACTGCTGAGTGTAAAAGTAACAAGCGATACAGCGACCGGATTGATCCCCACACAACTGGTAGGCGCCTATAATTTTCCGAATGTAATGGCTGCTGTAGCTGTAGGTTTATACTTCAATATTCCGGGAGAAACAATACGGGAAGCCATTGCTGGCTATGTGCCTTCCAACAACCGTTCGCAGGTGATTAAACAGGGTAGTAATACTGTGATTATGGATGCGTACAATGCGAATCCTTCCAGTATGAAGGCGGCGATTGAAAACTTTGCAGGTATTGAAGCTGCACAAAAAGTATTGCTGTTAGGTGGTATGATGGAGTTGGGTGCGGATAGTGTAGAAGAGCACCAGGCGCTGGTCGATTTATTGCAGCGAACTCATTGGCATGCAGTCGTATTAGTGGGTGGCGATTTCAGTAAAGTAAAACATCCTTACATATTCATGGAAAACTCAGCAGCAGCAGCGGAATGGCTGAAGCAGCAGGAGTTTACAGATACGTATATATTAATCAAGGGATCGAGAAGTATGGGCATGGAAAAGGTCATTCAGTAAGTTCTTTATTTATCTATTCCTGCTCCGGCGGGAATAGATCTTTCTATAAAAAAAGAGACCTGCAAGCTAAAAAGCCCGCAGGTGTTCATAACCTATGCCAACTTTAGAGTATTTTGAATATACCTCCCACATTCATTTTCCAATGAATTGGGTAGATACAATATGTTTAAGGTAATTATTAGTGGTAGTCTGTTGCTTTTTGTTGTGCATTTAAATTCTTAGGTATATTAAGCTCGATCATTTACATTTCCCGAACATTCCCAAGCTATAAGTTCTAACAAATATTATTGATGATTGTTTAAATAAAAAAAGTTTTTCTTTTTGAAATTAACGTGTCTGCTACAGTGTCTGAGAAATATCTACGTAACCAGATAAAAGGTGGATTTTAAAAAACTGGAAATTTTTTAAAATATTTCCTGACACAGTTCTACAAGTACACCACTGGTATCCCGGGGATGTAAAAAACAAACTAATTTATTGTCCGCGCCCTGCTTTGGTATTGGATTTAGTAAGGTAAAGCCTGCTGCAGCAAGGCGAGCCATTTCTGCATGAATATCCGCTACATCGAAGGCGATGTGGTGCATACCTTCTCCTTTTTTTTCCAAAAAACGCGCAATCACACTTTCGGGGTTTGTTGGTTCGAGTAATTCTACTTTGGTTTCGCCTTTTTGAAAGAAAGCGGTCCTGACGGCCTCGCTATCTACCTGCTCCTGTTTGTAGCAGGAAGTGTTGAGCAGCGCCTCAAACAGGGGAATAGATTTTTGTAACGATTGTACAGCAATACCTATATGTTCGACTTTCAGCATGTTAGGCAAATTAACACAAAATGGCTAAATCTCCTTCGCAACGAATTCGTACCTTGATGATAGCAATTCGTTAGATTTGTAGTATAAACTTTTGTGTATGTTGCAACTGCCTGTGTATCTTGATAACAATGCTACTACGCCCCTGGATCCAAGGGTGCTGGAAACGATGCTTCCGTTCTTTACACAGCATTTTGGCAACGCCAGCAGCCGTCATCATGCATATGGCTGGGCTGCAGAAGCTGCGATAGATCTGGCCAGGGAACAGGTAGCTGCCCTTATAGGAGCCGATCCGAAAGAAATCATCTTCACTTCCGGCGCTACGGAAGCCGATAACCTGGCCCTGAAAGGTGTATTTGAAATGTACGCGGACAAAGGGAACCATATTATTACTACCGAAGTAGAACATAAAGCCGTACTCGATACCTGCAAACACATTGAAAAGTTGGGCGCATCTGTGACCTACCTGAAGGTGAATGAGGAAGGTATGATCGACCTGAAAGAACTTGAATCAGCTATTACTGCTAAAACGATTATTGTAGCTGTAATGTACGCCAACAACGAAATTGGGTCTATCAATCCTATCCGGGAGATCAGTGCCATCGCCAAGCGTCATGGCGTACTCATGATGAGCGACATTACCCAGGCTGCGGGCAAGGTGCCCGTGAATGTGACAAAAGACGGTATTGACCTGGCTGCATTTAGCGCACATAAATTATATGGTCCTAAAGGCATCGGTGCATTATATGTACGTCGCAAATCACCCAGAGTGAAGGTAACTGCGCAAATGGACGGTGGGGGACATGAACGTGGGATGCGCTCCGGTACCCTGAATGTGCCTGCTATTGCAGGGTTTGGCAAAGCCTGCGAACTGGCCATGCAGGAAATGGAAGAAGAAGGAAAAAGGCTGGGAGCCATGCGCGATAAGCTGGAAAATGCGTTATTACAACTGGAAGAAACATATGTAAATGGTAGCCGCGCACACCGCCTGCCACATGTAAGTAACATATCATTCAGATATGTAGAAGGAGAAGCCCTGCTGATGGGCTTTGGCAAGGAAGTCGCTTTGTCTTCCGGGTCTGCCTGTACATCAGCATCGCCTGAACCTAGCTATGTGCTGAAAGCTTTGGGATTGGGAGATGACCTTGCACATTCTTCCCTGCGCTTTGGATTGGGAAGATTCACCACTGAAGAAGAAATAGATTTTACTATTAATGCTGTAACAGCAACCGTGAACAGACTGCGCGAAATCAGCCCCCTGTGGGAAATGTTCAAGGAGGGAGAGGACATGAATGCGATCGAATGGTCGCATCAATGACAATACGGAAAAATCTGGCCGTAAGATTGCTATAAACCAACTATAAAACGGCCAGACAGAGGCCTAAATACAGTGACCTGTGGCATGCCTCTGGATTATGAATGCTTTATACTTATGCTTATGTCTTACGCTGAAAGAGTACTGGATTACTACAACAACCCCAGGAACGCCGGCACGCTGGACAAAAATTCCCAGCATGTAGGTACCGGGTTGGTACACGTCTCGGAATACGTAGATGTTGTAAGGTTTCAAATCGAAGTAAACCCTGTCACACACGTGATCAGAGACGCACGCTTCAAGACCTTTGGCTGTGGGTCAGCGATTGCGTGTTCTTCTATCACTACTGAATGGATTAAGGGGAAAACAATTGAAGAGGCTTTCCGGTTAGATCATATGGAGATCGTGGAAGCATTGAGTTTACCTCCTTCTAAAATTCATAGTGCGATTTTGACGGAAGATGCGGTGAGGGCTGCCATCAATGATTATCGGTTTAAGAATGGGATGGAGCCTGCGGTAGAAGAATATGAAGAACCAGCTGACTATTACGACGAAAGGGATTGATTGATTTTATCATCCTGCTTATGTAAACGACCGGAGCGCCTCCGGTTGGAAAAACTTTCTCTCTTATCCAATAAAATTTTGATTTAAGCGCTATATACATGGCGCAAAAAATGCTTTTGCCTGAGGCAAAAGCATTTTTTATTACTAATTATATTCTAACGCTTGCACCTTAAATAATATATATATTTGTACTTTCAGTCAAATTACTATGCTAGCAATATTCAGAAAGGAAATCCATCAGTTTTTCAGCAGCATCACAGGGTATATCGCTATTATCCTATTCCTGCTGGCAAATGGGCTATTGCTATTCGTATTCCCCGACACCAGTCTGCTGGATTATGGATATGCCAACCTGGACCCGCTGTTTGAGCTGGCCCCAGTTATTTACCTGTTGCTGATTCCTGCTATCACCATGCGTTCTTTTGCCGATGAATTCAAATCCGGCACCATGGAGCTGTTGAGCACCAAACCGCTCACCTGGTGGCAGATCGTGAACGGAAAGTTCCTCGCTGGCCTACTGATCGTACTGATTTCCCTGATACCGACTTTGGTGTATTACATCGCCATCCGCAGGCTCAGCGCTCCTAATACAGTGCTGGACAACGGTGGCATTACCGGTTCTTATATCGGGCTGTTCCTGCTGGGAGCCGTTTTCACCGCCATCGGTGTCTGGGCTTCCTCTCTGACCACCAACTCTGTGGTCGCCTTCCTCACCGCCATTTTCACCTGTTTTATATTCTATTATGGATTCGACTCACTGAGTAAGTTGCCTGCCTTCACCGGTTCGGCGGACTACTACCTGCAAATGGCAGGGATCCGCTTCCATTATTCTTCTATCAGCAGAGGGGTAATCGATAGCCGGGATGTAGTTTACTTCCTTAGTATCATTGCACTGATGCTCTATCTAACAAGATTGTCATTACAAAGAAGGATCTGGGATTGAAAATAAGACTGTCACACTAAGTAATTAATCAGATTGTGATTAACAGTAAGAAAAAATACCTGCAACGGGCAATACTCGTCATAGCTATACTGATAGGCGTTAACATCCTGGCCATGTACGTTCATACAAGATGGGACCTAACCGCCGAAAAGAGATTTACCCTTACTCCCAGCACCCGCCAGCTGCTCAAAGGGCTGGATAGCACTGTCACCATCGAGGTATTCCTCAAGGGTGATTACCCTGCTTCCTTCCGTCAACTGGCACAATCTACCCAGGAACTCCTGGAAGAATTCAGGGAAGTAGGCGGTAACCGGGTGCAGTTTTCTTTCCTGAATCCCGGTCAGGGCATGAATGATTCCGACAGGCTCGCTTTTCAGCAATCACTTGCTGAGCAGGGGATCATGCCTTTTAATATGCAGGTGCAGGAAGATGCGAACCAGGGATACTCTGAGAAACTGATCTTCCCGGGTGCCCTTGTTCACTATGGCAGCAAGACCCTCGGCATCAATCTCCTGAAGAACCAGGGTGGCCAGGATCCTATGCAAACCATGAACAGCTCCGAGGCACTGCTGGAATTCCAGTTTGCCAACGCTATATATCAGCTCAAACAAAATCACCTGCCACTGGTAGGCTACATGCTCGGCCACAATGAATTGCTGGGTGCCGAAGTACTGGATGCCCTTACCAGCATGCAAAGCAGCTACCTGCTCGACACGATTACCTTACAATACGTTTCTCACATTCCGCAGGATTTTTCCGCCATCGTGTTTGCAAAACCTGTTGACCGCTTTACGGATGAAGATAAGTTGAAGATAGATCAGTACGTCATGAACGGTGGTAAAGTGATCTGGTTTGTAGATGAACTGAATGTAGGTATGGATAGCCTGCAAAAACATGATACCTATGTAGCCATGGATCGTGAACTGAACCTGGAAGACATGCTGTTTCGCTATGGCGTGAGGATCAACCAGGACCTGATCCAGGATTTACAATGTGATCGCCTTCCACAGGTGGTGGGACATGTTGGGGATAAACCACAGTTTGACCTGCTCCCTTTCCCTTATTTCCCATTGCTTTCACCAACCGGTGCACATCCGATTGTAAAAAATATGGACCTGGTGCTGAGCCATTTTGCAAGCTCAATCGATACGGTGAAAGGGGGGGATATCTCCAAAACAGTGTTGCTGACTTCTTCCGGCAATTCACGTACAGAGCGTGCTCCCGTACAGCTGAGCTGGAACGACCTTCGTACCAAACCTAATCCACGCCAGTTCCAGCAGCATAACCTGCCGGTGGCAGTATTGCTGGAAGGACAGTTTACCTCCCTGTTCCGCAACAGGCTGAGTGTAGACGAGCAACAGCTGATTCAACAGGTGACCCGTTTACCATTTAAAGATCATAGTGATGTTATAAATAAGATGATTGTCGTTAGTGACGGCGACCTCATCACAAATGCCATTTCCCAGAAAAATGGTCCTATGCAAATGGGCGTTAACCTCTTCGACCCCTCGATGGTATATGCCAATAAAGAATTCCTGCTCAACTCGCTGGGATACCTTACCAACAACGCCGGCATCATGGAAGCGCGCAATAAAGAGTTAACCCTGCGCCTGTTAGATGCCGAAAAGATCAAGCAAAACAAGTCTATGTGGCAGGCTATTTGTGTCATTATTCCCGTTCTGCTAATCCTTTTGTTCAGGGTCATTTTCCAGTTCATCAGACAGCGGAAGTTCGAAAGATAAGGTCATTATTAATTAAGTGGTTACCACCTGAAAGCACACATTTATAACAATGTGCTAACGGTTATTCCCATATATTTGCCATTCATTCATCAAAAAATTGCGGCAACCATGACCCCACATTAGAAGTAGACGTCAACTTTGTTTTAATTAATTCTATTAAGGGAAGTGGAACAATGAGGCCGTCACTGGTCATTGTTCCGGCAAAATAAACTTAACCACAAGTGTATAACGCAGAAAGTATCAGCAAGGTGCTGAAAGGTGAGCTATTACAGCAAACAGGTAACCCGGAGATTGAACATATTCTGTTGGATAGCCGGAAGGTGATATTTCCGGCCACCTCTGTCTTCATTCCGTTGGTAAGTCCTCGCAGGAACGCTCATCAATATATAAAAGAATTGTACGAAAAGGGGGTCAGCAACTTCATTGTAAGTGAATCACCGGACCTTGCCCAGTTTCCAACGGCTAACTTTATATTGGTTAAAGATACAATGAATGCGCTGCATGCTTTGGTAGCGTATCACAGACAGCAATTTCATATTCCTGTGATCGGTATAACTGGTAGCAATGGTAAAACCATCGTAAAAGAGTGGTTGTACCAGCTGCTGGAAAAAGATTACAACATCATACGTAGTCCTAAGAGCTACAACTCACAGATAGGGGTTCCCCTTTCTGTATGGCAAATGAAACCTGAGCACCAGCTGGCCATTTTCGAAGCCGGCATCTCCCAACCCGGAGAAATGGAGCACCTGGAAAAGATAATCCGTCCTAACATTGGCATTTTTACTAATATCGGCGAAGCCCATAACGAGGGCTTCCTGAACATCCGCCAAAAGATCAACGAAAAGCTGGTACTGTTTTCCAAGAGCGAACTGCTCATTTACTGCAAGGATTACCTCGCATTGAATGAATGTGTCAACCAGTTTCACAACCTGGTGGGCAAGAAGGAAAACCTGGAGGGCTTACAACTTTGTACCTGGTCGCGCAAAACGGATGCTGACCTTAGAGTGATCAATGTGGAAAAGAACGGTACCCACTCCCACATCGAGGCCCTGCATAAAGGGGAGTCGCTGAATATTACCATTCCTTTTGTAGATGAAGGTTCTATTGAGAATGCGATTCACTGCTGGGTACTGATGCTGTACCTCAAGATCTCTCCGGAAGTGATTCAGCAGCGTATGGATCAGTTGGGTAATATCGCCATGCGACTGGAGCTAAAACAGGGTATTAACAACTGCTCGGTGATCAATGACAGTTACAATTCAGATTTAGGTTCACTCAATATAGCGCTGGATTTTCTGCAACAGCAGCAACAGCACCCTACCCGTACCGTGATACTCAGCGATATTCTGCAAAGCGGCAAGAGCGATGCTTCTCTTTATGAAGAAGTAGCCAGCCTGATGCAACAAAAGAAGATCGACAAGGTAATTGGTATTGGTAAAAACATCTTCCGTGAAAAGAAGTGTTTCCAGCAGGTAGAGGGATTAAAGAGTACTTTCTTCCTCACTACAGAAGAGTTTATCCAGCAGTTTAACCAACAGGATTTTCAGCATGAGACCATCCTGCTGAAAGGAGCACGTGTATTTGAGTTTGAGCGGATAGGCAAATTGCTGGAACAAAAAGTACATCAGACCATTCTTGAGATCAATCTCAGCTCAGTTTCTCATAATATCAAACAATACCAGGCATTGCTGAAACCCGCTACCAAACTGATGGCGATGGTCAAAGCATTTTCTTACGGTAGTGGAAGTTTTGAGATTGCAAATCTATTGCAGTTCCATGGCGTAGATTACCTCGCCGTTGCGTATGCTGATGAAGGTGTTGAATTAAGACGAACAGGTATAACCATGCCGATCATGGTCATGAACCCCGAACCCAGTTCATTTGATGCGATCCTGCAGTGGAACCTTGAACCCGAGATCTACTCCCCGCATTTGTTACAGCAGTTTGAAGAAGAAGTTCAGATAGCAGGCAAGACCGGATTTCCGGTACATATTAAACTAGATACAGGCATGCACAGGCTTGGATTTGAGCGGAAAGACATTCCCGAGCTGGCTGCTATGCTAACAGATAATAATTACCTTACAGTTAAATCTATCTTCAGTCATCTGGCAGGTAGTGAAGATCCGGCACTGGACGAGCTGACCAAACTACAGGGTAAGCATTTCTATGAAATGAGCTATGAGTTGCAAAAGGCACTCGGCTATGCGGTGATCAGACATATTTCGAACAGTGCGGCCATCCTCCGTCACCCTGATTTACAACTGGATATGGTGCGGTTAGGTATCGGGATGTATGGCGTGGACAGCAGTGAGCAAATGCAGGCACAACTGAAACCGGTAAGCACACTGAAAACCACCGTTTCGCAGGTAAAACACCTGAATACAGGCGATTTTGTGGGTTATGGTGCAAAGTGGAAGGCAAAAAGCCCGGCTGTGACAGCTACTGTGCGAATCGGGTATGCAGATGGGTATCCCCGCCGCCTCAGCAATGGCGTAGGCAAGATGCTGATAAGGGGTCAGCTGGCCCCGGTAGTAGGTGTGGTAGCAATGGATATGCTGATGCTGGATGTAACCCACATTACTGATATTGCAGAAGGAGATGAAGTAATAGTATTTGGCGAATCCTTACCTGTACAGCAATTAGCCGCCTGGGCAGGTACTATACCTTATGAAATATTAACAGGAATTTCGCAGCGGGTGAAACGGGTATATTTTCAGGAATGATAGGAAATTCCGATTTTGCACATTATTATTAATTTTGATAAAAATTATACCCTTTGAAATATCGTCACGTAATATTGATTGTAGTACTGGTACTGGTAGTAGATCAGGCATTAAAAGTATGGATCAAAACCCATATGAACTTCTCTGATGAGATCATTATCTTCCCTAATTGGTTTAGGATTCATTTCATTGAAAACGATGGAATGGCCTACGGTATGAAGTTCGGTGGTGATTTTGGAAAAATAATCCTCACGCTGTTCCGCTTATTTGCGGTAATTATTGGTTTCAGATATATGAAGAAACTGGTGAAGCAGGATTACAGTAGAGGTTTGTTAATTTGTGGTTCATTGATTCTGGCTGGTGCCGCTGGTAACCTGATAGACAGTCTGTTTTACGGAATGATATTCTCTTCTTCCAATTATGCAGATGTAGCACAGTTCCTGCCTCCAGGTGGTGGATATGGTACTTTCCTGCATGGAAATGTGGTGGATATGCTGTATTTCCCGATTCTGAGGGGGCATTTTCCAACCTGGTTCCCGATCAATGCAGGTGAGTCTTTTGTGTTTTTCAGACCTATCTTCAATGTGGCGGATGCTGCAATTTCAGTAGGTGTGATCACGATCCTGGTGTTCCAGAAAAAGTTTTTTGCCAGGCACCATGAGAAGGAGAGAGAGCAGAGAGAGAGAGAGCAGGTAGCGGTGAGTAAATAAGTGTATCGAATGACTACTATAAAGTCAAAGCTCCTGTCTTATGGCAGGGGCTTTTTTTATGCCTTGCGGTAGCATGGAGGTGCCTTTTGCGATAGCAGGAGGTGTCTTTTGCGATAGCAGGGTTACCCTTTGCGATAGCTGGGATGTGCCTTGCGGCAGCAGGGACTTGCCTTTTGCGATAGCAGGGGCATATTTTTTTTGTGTTTAACCCCTTCCTCTCATCAAATTTTAACAATAAATTTTGAAATGCTGAATCCCCTTATTACATTTGTCCACAAATTCTATAGACTAATAGATATAAAAAAGAAGAATAAGCTAAGGAACTGACCTGTAATTCATTATACATTCACTAAACTAAAGTCTTTTTACTAATACATATAAATTATATGCAAAACACCAGACGCCCCGTACGTATAATCTATCTGTGGCTCCTGACCATTCTCCTGCCGCTGTTTGCGCAGGCACAACTCAACGGCTCCTATATCATTTCCGGAAAAATCACCGGAGACAGCAAGGAACCCCTGGTAGGAGCTTCTGTACAGATTAAAGGTACCTCCTTCGGCGCCACTACAGACAGTACAGGTACTTTTCACCTGACTGCAAACACTAAATTCCCGTTCAAATTAGTTGTACGTCTCATCGGCTATCAACCGCAGGAGTTCGATGTAAAGAACAGCGATAGCCGTTTACAGATACAACTGGTGACGCAGAACCTGCTTGTGAACGAAGTGGTAGTATCCGCTTCCCGTCAGCAGGAAAAACTGATGCGGTCACCGGTGGCGATTGAAAAACTGGATGTAAAAGCATTGAAAGAAACACCGGCTGCCTCTTTCTATGATGCCATCGGGAACCTGAAAGGGGTGCAGATGACCACAGCAGGTTTGACCTTTAAGGTATTCAACACCCGTGGTTTCAATGTGCCGAACAACTTCCGCTTTATGCAGCTGGTAGATGGTGTGGATAACCAGGCCGCTACCCTTGGTGTACCACTGGGTAATGCCATCGGCCCTACCGAACTGGATATCCAGAGTATTGAAGTTACTCCCGGCGCCTCTTCTGCCTTGTATGGTATGAACGCCATCAATGGGATGTCTAACCTGCTTACCAAGAACCCTTTCCAATACCAGGGTATCAGTGTGTATCAGAAAATCGGTGCTAACCACTTCGATGGCAGTGGAGGTTCTCCAAAGGCATTGACTGAAACTTCTGTGAGATATGCGCAGGCTTTCAATGACAAATTTGCCTTCAAAATCAACTTCTCTTATATGCAGGGTACTGACTGGTATGCGGATAGTCACAATGACTTCAATCCCGGTACCAAGGCGAATCCTGACTTCCCTACGCTCGTAGGTGCGAACAACGTAGCTAACGATGCATGGAATAAATATGCTGACCAGAGTACTTTCCCGATCACTGATAAAAATGGTAAATCTTACAACGTAAGCCGTACCGGATATTGGGAAAAAGACCTGGTAGGTGATTACACCGTAAAGAACCTGAAATTTGATGGAGGGTTGTATTATAAGATCAGACCTAAACTACAGATTTCTTACAACTACCGTATTGGTCAGATGGATGGGTTCTTCCAGCGTGGTAACCGTATTGGTTTGAAAAACGTGGTAGTACAAAACCATAAAGTCGAGTTACAGGGAGAGGATTTCACTATCCGTTCTTATATGTCACTCGAAAACACCGGTGACTCTTATAATATGAACCCGCTGGCGGATAACCTTGAAAAGTCTTTCAAAACAGACAAGGTTTGGCAGTCAGATTATACCAAGGCTTTGAACTCCGCACTGGATGCGGGTAGCGATATCGCTGCTGCTCACCGTGCGGCACGTGCTGCAGCTGATAATGGCAGGTGGACACCGGGTACAGCGGCTTTTGATAAACAGGTGAAGTTGATCAAGAGCATCAACGACTGGGATATTTACCCTACTTCCAAAGATTCTACTAACAAGAGTGGTGGTGCTGCCCTGTTGCAGATGAGCCATTTCTATCACGGAGAGGGTACCTGGAACCTGCGTAAATATGTACACTTTGCGGATGTACTGGTAGGTGCGGATTACCGTACTTACGAGATCATTCCGGATGGCAACAACTTTGTGGATTTCACAAAAGCGCTGGCTGACCGTAATACACCGGGTGGTAAACACATCTGGTATGGTAAAGCAGGTGGGTTTGTACAGGCAAGCAAAACCTTCTTCCATGATCAGCTGAAACTGACAGCATCTTTGAGGTATGATAAGAGTCAGCAGTTCGATGGTAAGTTCAACCCTCGTATTGCGGCAGTATATACCACACCTAATCAGCGTCATAACTTCAGGGCCAGCTGGCAGAATGGGTTTAGGTTCCCATCGCTGTTTGAAGCGTATTCTTTCGTGAATAACGGTGGGGTACGTCGTGTAGGTGGTCTGGCATTTATAGAAGAAGGATTGGGATATTTTAAGAATTCCTTCCTGACCAGCAGTGCGACGGCATATACAACAGCGGTGAATAAGATCACCAATGCAGATGCAACAGTGACAAGGGCAGAGGCAGAGCAGCAAAGTGCAGGCGTACTGAAAGTAGCGAACCTGGACCCGATTGTACCTGAGCAGATCCATTCATTTGAAGCAGGGTATAAGAGTGTGTTGTTTGATAATAAAGTGTTTATTGATGTAGATGGGTATTTCAACAGTTACAAGCACTTTATCGGGCAGGTGGAAGTGGCGGTGCCTAAGACGGGTAGTGTGAATGACCTGACCCAGTCAGTGCTGGATCAGATGTATGATAAGCAATACCAGAACAGGTATAGGGTGTGGACAAATAGTAAGTCTACCGTACAGAACTATGGTTTTGCACTGGGTGTGACTTACAATTTTGAGAAGGGATATACCCTTAGTGGTAACCTGAATTATAATACCCTGACACAGGATAAGACGAAGGATGATGCGTTGATTCCTGGTTTTAATACGCCGAAGTACTTTTCGAATGTGAGTTTTGGTAACAGGCAGGTGTTTAAGAATGTAGGGTTCAATGTGGTATGGCACTGGCAGGATGCTTTCTACTGGCAGAATCTGTTTGGTAATGGTGATGTGCCGGCTTATAGCACGGTAGATGCGCAGGTGACTTATGGATTGCCCAAGATTCATACTTCCGTGAAGGTGGGTGGATCGAATATATTCAATACGGCTTACTTCCAGTATGTGGGAGGGCCTACGATAAAGGGTTTGTATTATGTGGCGATAACGTATGATTTGCCTTTTGCGAAGAAATAAAGGGGCTTATGAAATGCCCAGCCAACAAAGCTCCTGCCTTCGGCAGGAGCTTTGTTGGTTTAGAGAGGTGCCTGCCGGCAGTTGAAAGGATTAAACTTTCCTTATTTTTCTCTTTCTAATAACTTTTTAAGGTTGCCCGCTTGGATAAACCGTTTATTCACCCTACCTTAGTCTATCTTATCTATAGACTAAATAACTAGAGAAATAATGTCGCATAACGAGGAGATAGAGCAAATAGAGAATCAAGTGGCCAGCCCTGAACGCCAGGAGGTCCTTATTGACCTTGTCAATGATGACAACCAGAAGAAGCCAGCTTTATGGCTCCTGATCGGTCTTATCGGGCTAGCAGTACTGGTAGGGGCAGGAATATTATATTATTTTAATACCTCCGAAGCTACGCACACCCGTATCTACGACTTTACGGCGTCTTTGTTCACCAGGGAAGTGTTGTTCTACATCTGTGTAGGATTGGCTGCTCAGATGGTGGATGGTGCGTTGGGTATGGCTTATGGTGCTACATCTACCTCTTTGTTGTTGGGTCTGGGTATTCCTCCGGCTATTGCCAGTGCGAGTGTGCATGTGGCAGAGGTGTTTACGACCGGGGCTTCAGGTATTTCACACTTCCGTTTTGGGAATGTAAATAAGAAACTGTTTATGGGCCTTTTGATACCGGGTGTGATTGGTGCCATAACCGGTGCGTTTTTATTATCTAAGGTGATTGATGGGGATGTGATCAAGCCATACATGAGTGCTTATTTGTTGATCCTGGGTCTTGTCGTACTTCGCAAAGCATTTCAGAAAAAGAAGGCAAAGAGCAAAACGAAGAGACTGGGGCTGCTGGCATTGTTTGGTGGGTTTATGGATGCCATTGGCGGTGGCGGATGGGGTCCGGTTGTGACTTCAACCTTGCTGAGCAAAGGCCGTTCGGCTCATTATACGATTGGATCTGTAAATGCTGCGGAGTTCTTTATTTCTCTGGCTGGTGCGAGTACGTTTTTGTTATTTGGCGCTATTACCGGTTGGCCGGTGATTATAGGGCTGATTATTGGTGGGGTGATTGCTTCTCCTTTTGCAGCGCTGCTGGTGAGGAAGATTAAGCGGAAGCCGCTGATGATTATGGTGGGAATATTGATTATCCTGACTAGTTTACGGACTATTATAATGGCATCATTGCATCATTAATATTATTTAATATTCATTATAAGACATAATAAGAAAAAGGGGTTGTAAAATTTACAACCCCTTTTTTTATGCAGATTATTTGAGTTTTGGGCGGAGATAATCAGATCTCTTTATGGGGATTATTTAATCTCTTTGTGCAGACTACCAGATCTCTTTACACAGATGATTTAATCTCTTTGTGCAGACGATCTGATCTCTTTACTCAGATTATTTAATCCCTTTGGGCAGACTACCAGATCTCTTTACACAGATGATTTAATCTCTTTGTGCAGACGATCTGATCTCTTTACTCAGATTACTAAATCTCTCCAACCATATCAATTGGGTTTACCCACGCATCAAATTCTTCTGGTTTTACATATCCCAGTTTCACCGCCATTTCCTTCAGTGTAGTCCCTTCTTTATGTGCTTTCTGCGCAATCTCAGCAGCTTTGTAGTAACCGATCTTCGTGTTCAGTGCAGTTACCAGCATCAGTGAGTTATCCACATGCTTCTTGATATTTGCTTCGATTGGTTCCAGACCTGTCGCACATTTATCATTGAAGCTTACACAACCATCGCCGATCAGGCGTGCAGAGTGCAGGAAATTATAGATCATTACAGGCTTGAACACATTCAGTTCAAAGTGACCGGTAGCACCACCAATGTTGATTGCTACGTCATTACCCATTACCTGTGCAGCGATCATCGTGAGGGCTTCACACTGTGTAGGGTTCACTTTACCTGGCATGATAGAAGAACCTGGTTCATTGTCAGGAATGTGGAGTTCACCTATACCGGAGCGTGGGCCGGAGCTAAGCATACGAATATCGTTTGCGATCTTCATGAGGCTCACTGCTACAGTTTTGAGGGCGCCATGTGCTTCTACGATTGCATCGTGTGCTGCCAGGGCTTCAAATTTGTTCTCAGCAGTGATGAAAGGCAGACCGGTGAGGTTCGCGATGTGTTTCGCTACATTCTCAGAATAACCTTTAGGGGTATTGATACCAGTACCTACGGCAGTACCACCCAATGCCAGTTCGCTCAGGTGAGCGAGGGTATTGTTGATGGCTCTCAGCCCGTGGTCCAGCTGTGATACATAACCACTTATTTCCTGACCCAGGGTGAGCGGGGTCGCATCCATAAAGTGGGTACGGCCTATTTTCACCACGTGCTTGAAGGCTTCTGCCTTTTCAGCCAGGGTAGCACGGAGCTTTTTGATCCCTGGGATGGTTACCTCGATCAGCATTTTGTACGCCGCAATGTGCATAGCGGTTGGGAAAGTATCATTGGATGACTGTGATTTGTTCACATCATCATTCGGGTGTATCGCTTTATCTTTATCAGTGAGTTTACCACCATTGTTTACATGGGCACGGTAAGCGATCACTTCATTTACGTTCATGTTGGACTGGGTACCTGAACCTGTCTGCCAAACTACCAGTGGGAACTGGTCGTCCAGTTTGCCAGCGAGAATTTCATCGCAGGCGTTGCCGATCAGCGTGGCCTTTTCCTGGGAGAGAACGCCAGCATCCAGATTGGTGAGTGCTGCTGCTTTTTTGAGGTAAGCAAATGCCTGAATGATTTCTTTAGGCATTCTGTTAATATCCTGTGCTATCCTGAAATTGTCGATAGAACGTTGGGTTTGAGCACCATAATATGCGTCTACTGGTACCTGTACTTCGCCCATCGTGTCTTTCTCTATTCTATATTCCATAATGCTTGATTTTTTGCGGTACAAACGTACTAAATGTCAGTAAAAAAATGGCTTGTACAGGCAGGAAATTGGGGAATGAATGAAAATGAAACCATATGGGGCCTTAAGCAATGGATGGCCTGTACAAGCGAACTCTGGGGACAATGGATGTAGGTATAGGATAGGGATAAAAAACTTAAGGGTAAATGGACGAAAAGGCCTTTACAGACCTGATAGCTTAGGGGCGAATGAATGAAAACAGGTTAATGGATGGCCAAGACCGGCATAAAATCATTGGG